>NZ_CP034346.1:2167187-2773750 GCF_003991425.1 Paenibacillus lutimineralis | reverse complement strand
CTACCTGCTTTACCTGTTGCTCCTACGATTGCGATCTTAGCCATTATAATTACCTCCATTATTCATGATTTATATAGTAAGTTCCAACCAGCGATGCTTAAGATCATGACTTCACAACGAGACGCATACCGATTCCAAATGGATCAGTAAGTTCAACGAACCCAGCACCATGCTGATGTGCGACATCGGCATCATGCAGGCGTCTCACAATATCTTCAACAGCTTCCTGATCAGGAAGCGTTATGGTGAAAAAGCGCAGTCCCGTGGCATCCTCTGGATTCGGAGGCGCCCCGACGCCAGCCCATATATTTAACCCGATATGGTGATGATACCCACCAGCCGAAATAAATAATGCATCTTGTCCATAATGGGCTACAATATCGAAGCCCAGAACCTCCGTATAGAACTGTCTGGCCTGGTTCAGATCACCAACATGAAAATGGACATGTCCGATCTTAGTTCCTGCCGGCAATCCACTCCACTCGGCCTGCTGCGATATGTTCAGTAATCCTTCAATATCAACAGGATCCGTAGTCATCTTATACTCACCCTGTTCGTCTTTTGGCCACGTCTCGCGCGGCCGATCGGCATAAATCTCAATTCCATTACGGTCTGGATCGTTCAGATATAATGCTTCGCTGACAAGATGATCCCCTTGGCCGACCGGAATTTGATGCTTAATCAAGTTCCGCAGAGCCAGTCCCAGGGACACCCGATCCGGAACGAGAATAGCAAAATGATATAAACCAGATACACTTCTGCCTTGCAGTACATGGAATTGCTCACTCTCTTCCAGAACAAGCAGAACCGTCTTCCCATCAGCGGTAAGCTCAGCGAGATGCCCCTCTCGGCGCAGCAACTGGAGCCCGATCACTTCCTGATAGAAACGCAGCGAACGCTCTAAATTCGTGATCTTCAATCTTACAATTCCGATCTCTGCCTTAGGATCAATCGTTGCTTTCATTTCTATCCCTCCTTCTATTTATAATTATTTAATGTAATCACATTGGTTACAACACCTGTAATCATTATAGTTACAACTGTTTTTATTGTCAATCATTAATTTGAACGAATATCAATAGAACAATACAAAAAAAGAGGAACCTTATAGCGGCGCTATTTCAGTTCCTTCTTAATATAGGTTAACAATTAGTGATATATATTTCTCAAGAAACCCACATAGGTCACGATGAAGTAAACAGCGTATAAAACCGCAAACACGAATACGGCTAGAAGATAATACCAGAAAATCCCCGCTTGAATACCTGTGTAATAAACAAACCGTTCGCTGGCAAATAAGCCGATGAACATGCTAAGTACAATGGATATCACGAACGGACACAAATAATATACGCCCAATTGCTTCAGAACAACCCGATCCGTCTCTTTTCTGCTCAATCCCAGCTGCTTCAAAATGGAATAACGGAATTTATACTTCGATGAATCACTAAGCTGCTGGACAGCTAGAATGGTCAAAGCAGCACATAGAAAAACAATCCCGACGTAAGCCAATACAAATGCGATAGATACTAGAGCTAATCCTACCTCTACAATATCGTTATCCCTTACTAATACGAGTGAGGAATAGCTTATGATATTATTACTGCCTTGTCCATGTTGAAATGTAGAGTTAAATCCTCCAATTTCGCTCAAAAATGATGGTCGAATAGAATGCAGCCGCTCGCTTAAACCGGCTGGTGCTTGGTCCTTAATACTTACAGCCAATAAGGAATAATAAGGGTCCATCGACTTCAAATATGGGTCGGGAACAACAATAAGATAGTCTGCTCCGTTCATTCCATTTTGAGTGAGAGGGTCGGAGAACGCCCCTTTATAAGTAAGGGCATTGTTGTCAATGACTGAACCACTTGCGGCGAGCTGCTCCAAATATGGCCTTACTCTCTCAATACTATGAATCAAATATCCATGATCCTCTAGATCCACGGTTTCATAACCGAGCATGGACCGAATATAATTATAGTCACTGATGCCAATATAAGTATCATAACTAAAATATGAACTTCCCAAATCATTTCTCCATGTCCCGTCTACATGTTCATAAAGATACTGGTTGATGTGATCTGTACCATTCTCATATATATTATAACTATGCTGATCTTCGATTACTGAATCTTCTGAGATGATGTTTAGTTCATCACGGAAGTCATAATTTGGATCCTCATTGAAAACCAACACATCGAATGCCAGGCTTTTCCCTAGCTCTTTGTTCTGATAATCGGTAAACATCATGACGACCATCCATGCAAGCAACGCTGTTGTAAACAGGATCGTCAACGTTCCCATCGTAAAACGCATCGTTTTAATTTTTGAAGACAACTGCCGAAACACAAAAATGTTTGCCTCTTTGTATATCCCCTTGTGCTGTTTTTTAATGTAACTGAGAAAGAACGAGGATAACCCTATATACAACAGATAGATCGCTGCAACCAGGCCAGCAATATAAAACCATACTGACCCTAAACTCATGTTGGAAGTAAGTGCAAGCACGTTAAACAGAATGATATAGGCAACAGAGATGAATACGAGCAGCTTTTTCCACGTGCTTTTTTCATTTTTGACGAGCTCATTATGTTTATCCATGGATATCAAGCTGTTAATCGTCATCTTCTTGAATTTCCGTTTTACTCTGAATAAAGCCAATACATAAGCAGATAAGAACAAACCGAAGGTCAATAGCAGGTTCCAGGGACTGAAGTCAGGCGAAATGTGATATTCAACATCTACAATGGAATAGAAAATATTTGTAAATGCAATCTGAAAAAACATCCCTGGAATGACACCGGCAAGCAAAGAAATGAACCCAAGAATCATATTCTCCCTACGGAAAATAGAAGCGATCTGTTTCTTATTCATGCCTAGAAGCAAATACGTTCCAAATTCTCTGCTGCGTTTTTCCATCATAAAGTGAACCATGTAGTGAACCAGCCATATGACGATGATGACGATAAAAAAGGATGCCAAGCCAACAAAGGCAATAAATATACCAAATTCTTGATAGAGATCTTTCATATCTTGGGAGAAAATCATGCCATTGAAAGCAAACATAAGCGAAGCTACAATAGCCATGGTCACGATGTAAATAATGTAGTCTTTCGAGGACCTCTTGACATTACGTAGAGTGAGTTTACTCAGCATCTGAAACGTCACCTCCTGTAAGGGAGAGGACATCCAGAATTTTATTTAGGAACTCGCGTCTTGAATCATTACCTTTGACTAGTTCATGAAAGATTTCACCATCCTTCAGGAACAAAATACGCTTGCAATAGCTGGCAGAAAATGAATCATGCGTAACCATCAAAATGGTAGCATTCATACGTTCATTCATCGTTGTAAAAGTGTCTAACAACATCGTAGCGGATTTGGAATCAAGCGCTCCTGTTGGTTCATCTGCGAGTATCAGCTTCGGTTCATTGACCAAAGCTCTGGCACAGGCGCAACGCTGTTTCTGTCCGCCTGACACTTCATATGGAAATTTATCCCTGATTTGATAAATACCTAGTTGTTCCATCGTTTGCTTCGATTTTATATGAATTTCTTTTTTTCCTTTTCCTTGTAATGACATGGCCAGGACAATGTTTTCTTCAATCGTCAGGGTATCTAGAAGATTAAAATCCTGAAATACAAAACCAAGATTATGTTTGCGAAATTCCGCTAGCTTCTCTTCGTTCAGCGTCGTTATGTCCTGGTTCTCAAAATAAATATGTCCGGAGGTCACCGTGTCAATCGTTGAGAGCATGTTCAGCAAAGTTGTTTTGCCTGAGCCTGAAGGACCCATAATTCCAATAAATTCGCCGGAATTGATATCAAAGCTGACTCGATTCAGAACTTTTGTAATGTTCGCCTTGGTCCCGTAATATTTCTCTACATCACACACCTTAATCAATCCACTCACCTGTATCTCATTCCTTTCGTAACGGATAACACAACTATAGTCTTTAGCATTCTTGGGTTGTATGTCGTTATCTTTCACTAACCTTTCAGTTTTGAAAGAAAAGAGTGTTTGGGAAAGAGCAGAATGACCTCCGTAAATTCTCCTTCTTGAGATTGGGCGCTGATTTCAAGTCCTAGTTTATTGCAGAGCTTCTTGCAAAGATACAGTCCGATTCCCGTGGATTTACCTCTGTTCCGCCCGTTGGAGCCGGTAAAGCCTTTCTCAAAAATACGCGCCTTGTCTCCTTCGGGTATGCCTATTCCATTATCCCGAACCGTCAATTTGATTCCGCTATTTATCGTCTCGGCCTGAAATGATATCATTCCGCCGTTTTCATTCTTATATTTCATAGCATTGAGCAGAATTTGTCCCAAAATAAATTCCAACCATTTGCCATCGGAAAATACAGTAATGCGATCACATTCTACCTTGGCGCTCATTTGATTCTGTATCATTAAGTACTTATTTTTCTTCAGCACATTCAATATTACAGCCTCTAATTCCGTTTCCTTGATGATGTAATCTTTGTATACCTGGTCCGACCTGGCATAGAATAATGCCTGTTCTACATCGTTATCCAGTTCGGTTAAATATCTTTCTATGCGCCTACTGTTATCCTGTTCTTGATTATGGCAGGCAAGTCGTATTCCGGTGATCGGAAGTTTAACCTCATGAATCCAGCCTTCGATAAATTCACGATAATCTTGCTGCTCATTCTCCAGCTGATAGATTCGCTCCACCACTGCGCGGTTGGATCTTCTGAGTATTTCCCGATAAAGCTGGTCCTCTAGACGCCATGAATGATCCATGAATTCCTGCATAAGATAGGGCTGATCAAGTCCCTCCATTAATGCATCTATCTTGTCAAAATAGCGCTTCCGCTCCACATAGTTCACCACGATCCAAATCAGAAAGATAATCCCCCATGTGACAACAATAAGAGATAGAGTAACTGAGTTGTTTCCAACTGCAAATAGGTAAAGGGACAGAAGAAACACTCCTATCCCATTCATGAGAATCAAGATGATTTTATCTTTCAGATATTTTCCGAAGCTCATATCCGATATCCTACCCCTCTTTTTGTCTCGATAAAGTCAGACACTCCCAATTGCTCCAACTTGCTTCTGACTCTAGTTACATTCACACTCAGGGCATTGTCATCGATAAACACATCGTTATCCCACAGATATTCGATAATATCCAATCTAGGAACGACCTCGCCTTTTCGTTGGAACAGGTAATGCAACAGTTTGAACTCGTTCTTGGACAGTTCTTCCGATTTGCCATCATATATGAACTTGTATGATCGGAGATCCAGTGTCAGTCCTTTATGTATGAGAATCTGCTCCTCGGCTCGCTCACTGTTTTTTGTACGTTTTAAGATGGTAGATATTCTAGCCAGAAGCACGGAGGGGTGATAGGGCTTGGTTATGTAGTCGTCGCCTCCCAAGGAAAAGGCCTGCAGTTCATCAATGGAAGTATTTCTTCCGGTAATGAAAATAATGGGGACATTTGAAAACTTACGAATCCCCGTGCATATCGAAAACCCGCTATAATCTTGAAGGTTGACATCAAGCAGTATTAAATCAGGATTATGGGCTTCTACATCACCTACTGCATTTATAAAATTTTCTGTGCGAACAACTTCGTACCCTGTATTTTTCAGCAAAATCTCTAACTCTTCTCGAATGGATTCTTCATCCTCGATAATCAATACTTTTGCCATTAAGTTATCTCCTTTCTCTTCACTGAAGGCCCGGAGAGGTATAAATCCAACATATGGAATAACCGGCGAAGCCTAAGCCACCCCGGTTATAAAGATTAATTCTAATACACTCCTGTCGCAGGAGGCTGAGGATTTATAATAATTCTAATAATTGAATATTATCGTTCCTTCATTTATCAATCACAGACATTAGTTTCCTTCCCACCGATATCCTCAACGATATCCTGTAGCGTCACCTTGGCCAAAGTATCCTCCATCGCCTTCTGTGCTGCCGAGAAGATCGGCTCGATCGATGTCTGGATATTCCTACCCACCGGGCATTCGGGATTGGGCTTCTCATGCACTGAGAATAGGCCATCCTCTTCCACGACATGCACGGCCCGGTATACGTCAAGCAGCGTGATTTCCGAGATATCACGGGCTAATTTAGCTCCGGCTACGCCCGGGCGCACATTGGCGAGACCGGCCTTGCTAAGCATGCTCATAATACGGCGAATAACGACTGGATTGGTGTTAACACTACCGGAAATATATTCTGAAGTAGAGACGCCATCTTTGTTCAGCTCGAGCAGTGACAATATATGAATAGCCACAGCAAATCTTGAACTGATCGTCATAGTGTATCTCCCCCTTTTGTCATCCATTGTAACAATGATAGTTACACTAACGTGAAAATGTCAATAGTTTGTTGTAAAACGCAACAATCATCCTCATGGATATTCGACTATTATAGTCGATCCAGTAAAATCATCATATGCTCTAGCAAGGAAGCAAAGTCGCCCGCGATCTCCTCACCGAATTTGCGGTGGAATTGAAGCGACAACTTCAATAGTTGTGGAGCTTGCTTATCCCCATAGGTCGTTCTGATCTCTAGCTTCGGCTGGTAGCGAGTGCCCCATATCTCCTCGACCAGGCGGGCTATCTGCATGCATTCTTCTTCAGGATCATGTATCGGAATAAAGAATACAGGCTGTATCGAGCATCCCGGTTTATGACTGTTCAGCTCCAGGATTTCGCTAGCTAAATCCGCTGTATCGGCCCACAAACGAAGCTCCGCATGAATATGCTTCTTCTCCGGCAGACAGAATCGCAGTGAGTAATAGCGTGACATCGTAGACAATTCTATGCGATCATGTCGACCAATCACCAGAACCTGTCCACTCAGGTCTAGATCATATACGGCACCCTCCAGCACAACCTTCAAATTCTCAAATATCGTCGGGTCAAACATTTTATGCAACGACTCCCTCTCTAATTGAGACGCCTTCCGTCCCGCAGTTCTCCATCCTTCCTATTATACATTGTGCAGCAGCATTCTACATTAACCAGCTTGTCCCCAGAAAAAAAGAGCACATCACGCCCCGTCCAATAGGCGATAGTACTCTTTGATCCGATCTATACACATAGCTTCCATTGTTGAAGTGAACAATTATTCGTAGACAATCATATCACGGAGTTGCTTGGCTAAATCAATGAACGGTCCCTCGGATAAATTATCAAATCCGAGATGGTTGGCCCGCAAGCTTAATAACCGATCCCCTGGAGTAACGCCGAATTGCTTCCATGTCTCCTCCGGCAGGCGTATATACCGATCCTTGTCCAGATACGCCCAGCAGAACAGCCGATGCTTAAATGTAATAGCCTCACCCGCAGGAATTGTAAAATTCTGTACCTGTGGCACATTATTAAAAATTGCAGCGAGCGGAGAATTAGAGATTCTCTCCTTGCAGAGTACGCTGAAGCCTTTCAGCGTATTCCGGCCAGACATTAGAATGACGTTGGATTCAGTAGTAATATAATATTCCTGCAGGGCTTGATCCGACAGACAGAAGGAGCCGTCAGGGAGTATTTTGCTCCAGGCGTAGAAATACTTCCCCGCTTTGGCGGTAATCGCCATAATTATCATCCCCCCGAGAGATAATTCGATTAAGAGTTAGTTCAAAATCGTTCGCTTTTGAACACCTACTATTTAGTAAATTAATCATCTCTTATGATGCGGGGATGGAGATATGATATTGATCACGGTTACATGATAAAAAGCTCACACCTGATTTATGTTTTATGGATGTTGTACACTTTAAAGGTACGAATAGCAATTATTTTCATCATCATATATACCGGTATGGCCAGCAGCATCCCTAGAATTCCGGCAAAATCACCGGCAATCAGCAACAGAATAATCGTTGTCAACGGATGGATATTAATGGTCCTGCCGTAAATATAGGGCGAGATCAAATTCGCCTCGATCTGATGAGACACAACTACGACTACAATGACCCATATCACCATAGCGGGGGAAATAGTGAAGGCAACAATGACGCTAGGTATTGCTCCCAGCAATGTTCCAAAATAAGGAATAAAGCTAAATAGGCCCATGACTAACGAGAGCATTAGTGGATAAGGCAGGCCAATAATCCAGAACCCAATTAGGCTCATCACGGTAAGAACTACAGCGTCGATCATTCGTCCTGCAATAAAGCCTCGCAGCATGCCATCAATTTCCTGCAGAACCTGGTCTCCATCTTCACGATACTTGGTTGGAAGCGCACTGACCAGCATCGGTCTAACCCGACGATCTTCCTTCAACATGTAATACAACATAATCGGTACCGTTCCGACTACGATAACAAAGTCATTTAAGAAGCTAAAAACATGCGATATGTAGCCGCTGGCTGCTTGAATCGCTGAGTTGGCATACTCCATCAGCTTGTTCGTGATCGATAGATCCGACTCATTGAACATGGAGAAATAACGATTCTCCTGGATCTCGTTCATCTGTGCCTGTAGTCCGTTAATGAGCTTCGGCACATTATTAATGAACTCGGTAATCTGATGTTCTAACGGTGGCCAGACAACGACCAGAAAGACCGTAATTACGCCCGCGAACATGAGGTAGATCAGCAGAATCGATAGAATCCGATTCATGCGTTTCTCTTCCAAATAGATAACGATCGGGCGCAGCAGATAATACAAGAAAGCAGAAATCGTCAGCGGTACGATCAGAATTTGAACCAAGGTTACAATTGGATTAAATATAAAACTGACCTTGGATAATAAATAAATGATCGTTAGCGCCATAATAATACCGAGACTTCTTCGGTAGTACGGTTTATCCATCAAGGGCTGTCACCTCAGTCCTTTCGCAGAATTACCCTATTCTTCTACTGAATATGTATTCCAGGCTGCGTCTAGTAAGCCATCGAACCATTCGTCATCCTGCTCAATCCGTTCATCTACCGCTAGGAGCTCTTCTTCAACTCCCGACTCTTTCGCATAATGAAGACTGTAGTCCCAGTCCCGGCTATTTTTACTGAAAAAAGTGATTTCATAATTCGCCTTATGTGAGTCGACCTGAAAAATCGTCTTACCTACATAAGCCCTATCTTCATCCTTACGCATCTCGGATTGTAGTATTTTAAAATTCATTATGGTTTTGCTCCTTTATTCATTGGATTCGATATTCCCATAGTTTTCAATTATAATCATAATTCGAGGTAGAAGCACCTCCTTACTGCAATATCGTAACATTTTTTTGTCCAATAGCAATAACCACGATGATGAGGTGAAGTTTCATTGCCACAGCGAAAAAAAGCACCGCGCTCTCTGACACCGGCGGAAATCTTATCCTACGGCTTCGGCGTTATTATTATCATTGGCGCATTCCTGCTGTCTCTGCCTATTTCCTCCGTGAACGGGCATAAGTTGAATTTGGTAGACGCCTTCTTCACAGCTACCTCGGCAACCTGTGTAACCGGACTAGCTGTTGTAGATACTGGCGTCCATTTTACATTGTTCGGTCAGATCGTAATCCTCTTGCTTACCCAACTGGGTGGGCTGGGCTTTATGACCTTCGGAACGTTAATTGCTCTTGCCCTGAACCGACGAATTACACTCAAGGACCGACTCGTGCTACAGGAAGCAATCAATTACAATTCCATGGACGGCCTGCTCGCACTGATTCGCCGTGTCATCTACTATACGATCACGATTGAAGGAACCGGGGCTCTGTTGCTGGCGGCCAGATGGGCTATGGAGATGCCGCTCGGCAAGGCCATATATTTCGGTATCTTCCACAGTATATCGGTATTCAACAACGGTGGATTTGATCTATTCGGCTCCTATTACAGCTCCAGCGGTTTTGGCAACTTTCGCAATGATCTATATATCAATATCGTTGTAATGATGCTCATTTTCCTCGGTGGTATAGGGTTTATCGTCATTCATGATCTGCTGCAGTATCCTAAATCCAAAAAGTTATCTCTGCATTCGAAGATTGTATTAACAATGTCGGGTTGTCTGATCGCGATCGGCGCGCTCGTTATTTTCGCAATCGAGATATTCAATCCTGCTACCCTGGGAGAATTACCGCTAGGTCAGCAAATATCGGCAGCCTTCTTCCACTCAATCAGTTCCAGATCCGGCGGGGTTAGTACGGTAGATGTCAGCAGCATGAGCCACTCTACTCAATTCTTCATCGTGCTACTTATGTTTATCGGTACGGCACCAGGTTCGACTGGAGGCGGGATTAAAGTCACCGTCTTTGCGATTCTGCTCGGGGCGGTATATTCCATGATCCGTGGCAAGCAGGACATCGTCTTCTTCAAAAAGCGATTGCCCCAAGAGTCTATTCTGCGTGCTATTACGCAGACGTTGATGGCCCTGTCTCTGGTCATTTCCGTATCGATGGTATTGTCTGCACTGGAGGACCGGGAGCTTCTTCCCCTTCTGTTCGAGACGACCTCCGCCTTCGCAACGACGGGACTTAGTCTCGATCTGACGCCAAAGCTAACCATGATTAGCAAAATTATACTCTGCTTCGTCATGTTCATCGGACGGATTGGACCTTTGACACTAGCCTACGCGATAAGGCCGAAGTCTAAGAAGGATCTCTTGCGCTATCCGGAAGGGAAAATTACCATTGGTTAAATAAATCGCGTTTCTTGTTGGATAGTAACGGTAATTCGTAGTATGATAACAGAATAACCCTTTTTTAATTGGAGGAGTAACTATGGCTATTGAGAATTTTCAAGAGAAACTGCAGAAGTATGCCGAGCTAGCTGTCAAAATCGGTGTAAATGTGCAGAAGGGCCAGGCCCTGGTCGTCAATGCTACTATTGATTCTGCAGAACTTGTGCGTATTATCGTGGAACAGGCCTATGAAGCAGGGGCCAGAACAGTCAAAGTGAACTGGAGCGATGATACGATTACCCGCCTTCGTTACGACATGGCCGCTGAAGAATCGTTCCTGGACGACCCTAAATGGTACGCTGGCGAAATGCTTGAACTCGTAGAGAACGGCGCTGCTGTGCTTCACGTCATCTCCTCTGATCCGGACCTTCTTAACGGCGTATCAACTACACGGATTACAAACCATCAGAAGACCTACGGAGCTGCAATGAGCAAGTACCGTGCATTACAGATGGCGGATAAATTCAGCTGGTCCATCGTTGCTGTACCTTCCCAAGCTTGGGCCGCTAAGGTATTCCCAAACTTGCCGGAGGACAAGCAGGTTGAAGCGCTGTGGGAAGCAATCTTCCGCACGGTTCGCCTCGATCAGCCTGACCCCGTCGCAGCATGGCGCGAGCATATCAAGACATTGTCTGAGAAAGCTGATTATCTGAACAGTAAGAAATATAAGAAATTACACTATATCGCACCAGGAACAGACCTGACAATCGAGCTGCCAAAAGGACATCTGTGGGTTGCTGCCGAGAGCATCAATGCTCAGGGCAATACGTTCCTGGCCAATATGCCGACAGAAGAAGTGTTCACCGCTCCGCAAAGAGATGGTGTTAACGGCACCGTATCAAGTACGAAACCGCTAAGCTACAACGGCAACATTATCGACGGCTTCAAATTAACATTTGAGAACGGCCGGATCATCGACAGCTCTGCCAAAGTTGGCGAGTCCGTGCTGAAGCATCTGATTGAGCTGGACGAAGGCTCACATTACCTTGGTGAAGTGGCGCTGGTACCTCATGGTTCGCCAATTTCCCAATCCGGCATCCTGTTCTATAACACACTGTTCGACGAAAATGCTTCGAACCATCTAGCAATCGGTAACGCTTATGCCTTCAATCTGGAAGGTGGCAAAGCGATGAGCAAGGATGAGCTTTTTGAAGCCGGATTGAATTCCAGCTTCGCTCATGAAGACTTCATGGTGGGCTCCGGTGAGATGGACATCTTCGGAGTAACCGAAGACGGCCAAGAAGAACCGGTCTTCAAGCAAGGCGCTTGGGCGTTTTAATAGTGATCCTTAGCCGTGCATCACATGGCGCGCAGCAGGAAGGGGCTGTCTTCAAAGTCGATTATCCGACTTGGAGACGCCCCTTTTTCGCGTCAAAAACGGGGGTAAATCGGGGACATCCCCATGTTACGCCGGATCACCCGGACATTTTTGACCGTTAGCATCGTTTCTCAGGTACGTTGCCCTTGTAACGGACAATCATGTCCATTACAAGAGGGTAATGTCGCGAATAACCGCATTTTTGGCTTCTAATGGTCAGAACTGTCTGTTAGAAGAGCGAAGTTACTTTTTTCTTGCTCTAACGGTCAGTTTTGACCGCTTGGTACGTTTGATAGGTGCGATGGGTGCCATAAGTGCTATGGGTGCAAAAAGTCGGTAAGTGCGGTAACTGCGATAACGGTAATTCCAAGATTCCTGCGCATAAACTTGCTTAATTTCATTATGCGGCTAACGGAAATCACAGCCCTTATTTCGGTAAAATAAGGCCATTTGAATTTCTAACGGAACTAGGAGACGTTATTGGAGCAAAAAAGAGAGACATTACTCGGATTTAGCCGAATAACGTCCCTCATTTCCGTTAGGATTTGTAACCTATTGATTTCAGCCATATAGCGGCTTACATTTCCGTTAGCACTCCGAACTTACTTCTTAATGCTCCAGTTTTAACACCTTGCCGTTGCACCTTGTTTCTACAATTTGTTTCTACTCTAAGCTCTTCTACACTTCAGCTTCTACTCTAACTTCTACACCTAACTTCTGCGTTTCAGCTTCTACTTTAACCTCTGCACCTAGCTTCTGCACTTCGGCCTCTACTCTAACCTCAATACCTAGCTACTGACTTCAGTTTCTACTCTAACCTCTGCACTTAACTGCTACTCTAAGCTCTGCACCTAGCCTCTACTTTAAGCTTTTGTACTTAGCTTTCTTCTAATTACAGTACCCCACATCTCAGCAACACTCCTACATTCCACATGCCACTAACACGCCTTAGAATCTCGCTCAGCATGCACTGAACTAACTCAATGCCACCGAAGCTTAGACCAAATGGCAAGCCACATGATGCTCGCTGCCAACATTGCGGAATTCCGGAACTTCGGATTTGCAGCGTTCTACGGCGAATGGGCAGCGAGTATGGAATTTACAGCCGGCAGGCGGATTGGCCGGACTCGGAATGTCACCCTTCAACACGATTCTCTCCCGCTTCAGCTTCGGAATCGGAATAGGCACCGCTGACAGCAAAGCCTTCGTGTATGGGTGCAGCGGGTTCTTGAACAGCTCATCTCGTGGTGCTGTCTCCATCATCGTACCGAGGTACATCACGCCGATCCGTGTGCATAGATGCTCTACTACACTCAGATCATGCGAGATGAACAAATAGGTTAAGCCGCGTGTCTCCTGCAAATTCCGGAACAGATTAATGATCTGAGCCTGAATCGAGACATCGAGCGCTGATACGGGTTCATCAGCAATAATCAGATCCGGATTCAGCACGAGCGCACGAGCGATCCCGATCCGCTGCCGCTGGCCGCCGGAGAATTCATGCGGGAAACGGTTGATATGATAGGATGACAAGCCACAGGAGGCTAGTACCTCCTCTACTCGCTCCCTCACCTCTTCCGTCGGTACAAGACCATGATCGATTAGCGCCTCGCCAATCGCATCGCCGACACGTACCCGTGGGTTCAACGAGCTGTACGGGTCCTGGAAGATCAGCTGCAGCTGTGGGCGAATTTTACGCATTTCCTGCGGAGATAAGTCATATAGGTCCTGCCCCTTGAAGATGATGTCCCCTGACGTCTTTTCCATCAAACGTACGATGCTCTTGCCCACCGTACTCTTCCCGCTGCCGGATTCCCCCACCAGCCCGAAGGTCTCGCCCGGATTAATCGCAATACTTATATCATCAACTGCCCGCACATGACCGACGGTACGGTTCAACAGACCTGATTTTATTGGAAAATACTTCTTCAGATGATTAACTTCTAATAACGGCCTAGACATGAAGCGCCGCCTCCTTTTCGTACAGCCAGCAAGCGACCTTCTGCTCCGTACCAAGCTCTCTCAGCTCAGGTCTGCGGACTTTGCAGATCTCCATGCAATGCTCACAGCGATCATGGAAATAGCAGGATTCCGTCAGCTCCAGCGGATTAGGCACCTGCCCCGGAATCGAGTACAGCTCATCCTGCCGCTGATTCAGAATCGGCTTGGCACGCAGCAAACCTTGGGTGTACGGATGCTTCGGATTAGCGAATAATTCGGTAACTTCGCCTTCCTCTACGACCTTACCGGAATACATAACGATGACATAATCGGCCATCTCTGCAACAACACCCAGATCATGTGTGATAAGCAGGATCGACATGCCGGTCTCTTCCCGGAAATTACGCAAAATATCGAGGATTTGCGCTTGAATCGTAACATCCAGCGCCGTAGTCGGCTCATCAGCGATCAATAATTTCGGCTGACATGAGATCGCGATAGCGATCATAATCCGCTGCAGCATACCGCCACTAAGCTCATGCGGATAAGAGTCCGCAATCTGTTCCGCACGCGAAATGCCCACCTGCTCGATCAATTCAATCGCCCGCTTGCGAGCCTCTTTCTTGCTCATCCGCAGATGTTCGACCAGCGGCTCCATAATCTGCCGTCCGATTGTCAGCACCGGATTCAGTGACGACATTGGCTCCTGGAAGATCATCCCGATTTCTTTGCCCCGAATAACCCGGCGCTCATTCTTGTTCAATTGAAGTAGATCCGTTCCGTCCAGATCGATCTTGCCACCCACAACCTTCCCATTCGGACCCTGGATCAGCCCCATAACCGACATCGCTGTTATACTCTTTCCGCAGCCGGACTCACCGACGATACAGACCGTCTCTCCCTTACGTACTTGCAGGCTGACATCATCAACCGCCTTCACAGTGCCTTCCTCTGTATAGAAATAAGTGCTTAAATGTTCAATATCGAGCAAATGATTTGCCATGATGACAGCCACCTACCTTTTATTTTTGGGGTCCAATACATCTCGAAGTCCGTCACCAAAAATATTGATGGCGATTACGGTGATGAAAATACACAAGCCTGGCGGAATCCACAGCCAAGGTCTCTCCTGGAAGTCGATCAGATTGTTGGCTGAATCGATCATATTCCCCCAAGTTGGAGTCGGCTGAATGACACCCAATCCGAAGAAGCTCAGCACCGATTCCATCAGGATCGATCCCCCGATATTTAATGTTGCAATAACGATCAATAACGGTGTAATATTCGGCAGCAAGTGATGGAACAGCTTGCGGCGGTCCCGCAAACCAAGAACAATGGTTGCCTGCATGTACTCACGTTCGCGCAAGCTGAGCATCTCGCCCCTGACTAACCTGGCCAGACCCGGCCAGCCAACGAAGCTGAGCATGATCATAACGATGTACATCCGATAGTCGGTCGGGACCTTCCAGGCGGACAACATCGCACCGGCGATGAACAGCAGCGGCAGGCTTGGAATCGTCAACAGCAGATCGGCGATTCGCATAATGATTTGATCAACGACCCCGCGGTAATACCCAGCAATCGCCCCCAGCAAAGAGCCGATAAATACCGACAGTACCATCGATGCGAAGCCAACGGTTAAGGAGATGCGGCCCGCTAACATAACGCGGGTCAGAACATCGCGGCCAAGCTGGTCCGTTCCCAGCCAGTGCTTGGCGCTTGGCGCCTTATTCATCATTGCCAGATTGTTATGATTGCCCGAATATGGCGAGAAGAGCGGGCCAATAAAGCAAAACAGAATCATAAAAATAACAATGACAAACCCGCTAACCGCGAGCTTGTTCCTCATAAGACGTTTAATGGACTGCCTCCACAGCGAAGACTTCACGGCAGTTGCTTTGACGGGTGTCTTCGCCCCTCCGGAGGCCAGATTACCACTCATAGCTGACATAGGGTGTACGACCTCCTTATAGTTTCACTCGTGGATCAGCCAATTTGTAGAGCAGATCCGACAACAATGTGCCGATAACGGTCAGGATTGCAATGAACATCGTGAATCCCATCAGCAGCGGATAATCCCGCGATGAGAAGGATGACATATAGAGCTGTCCGATCCCGGGCCAGTTGAAGATTTTCTCGATGATCAAGGAACCACCGAACAATGCCGGCAGCTCGAAGCCGACCAGCGTGATCGCCGGAAGCAAGGCATTGCGCAAGGCGTGTGTGAACAACACTTTACGCTCCTTAAGCCCTTTGGCGCGGGCCGTACGGATATAATCCTGCTTGATCACATCGATCATATTGCTGCGGAAGTAACGGGTTAATGATCCAAGACTAAGCAGCGTCATAACCACAACCGGCAGGGTCATATGTTGAATGACTTCCTTCACATAAGCAAACCCAGTCGCATTGCTCCCAGTCGTTGTCATGCCTCCGGGAGGCAGCCACTTCAAATCGACGGCGAAGCCCTTAATCAGGAGCAGTCCGATGAAGAAGGACGGGATCGACATGGCGGCAAAGATGACGACCATAATAAGCGAATCGAACCAGGAATATTGCTTGTATGCTGCGATCACGCCGATGATGACTGAGATCAGCCAAGTGAAGAAGGTCGAGACGATCGCCAGCAAGAAGGAGTTCCATATATATTCATTAAAAAGCTGAAGAATCGGCTTCTGCTGCGCGAGAGAATATCCAAAGTCTCCGTGGAAGGCATTCTTCATCCAAATCGCATATCGTTCGAGAACCGGTTTGTTCAACCCGTATATTTGACGAAGCTCCTCCTTGCGCTCAGGGCTAAGCTTCATATTGCCGCTGATGAAATCGCCAGGCGTAAAAGCGTACAAGCAAAAAATGAGCAGCGACGCGGCAAACAGAATGATAATCATATAAGTGAGACGTTTAACAAGATATGTGCTCATGATCGGCTCCTTATGATGCATCCCCCACACTGTCATACAGTATAGGGGATGAGTGGATTAATAATTTATTTCAGAGTCCAATTATTAACATCCTGGAATCCTGCGAACGGATTGTTGATAACCCCGTCCAGCCGGCCATTGTACGCATAATAGCTCTTTCTATAGCTTGTAAAAATAACCGGCAGTTCGTCGTTCAGAATTTTGTACATTTCAGCATAGTATTGCTTCCGCTGCTCCGTATCGCTTGTGGAGAGTGCTTCATAATAAAGTTCCTTCACCTTCGGATTGTCGTATCCCTTGATCTCTCCATTGATGAACTGCTGCACGCCGTCGGAAGGATCGCTCAGAATTGGCGTTGAGAAGGATACGAGATCGTAGTCGCCGCTTTCGTACTTAGCAACCAGTGCGTTGAAGTCCGCGAATACCTCAGGTTGGAAATTGATGCCGATCTCCTTGAAGTTCTCTGTAGCGACAGCAATGAAGATATCGGTAGCTGGGCTCTTGCTGCCTAGGAAGTGCAAGGTCAACTTCTTGCCGTCCTTCTCGCGAATTCCATCCGAGCCAACGGTCCAGCCAGCATCATCTAGGATTTGCTTCGCTTTTTCTGGATCATAAGCATACGGGTTGATTCCATCTTCGGTGTAGGACCAAGAGATTGGAGCTGTCGGAATGTTCGCCACCTGGCCTGCTCCTTGGTTGGCATCGACATAGATTCCCTGACGATCCAGTCCGTAGGCGAGCGCTTGACGCACATTTTTATCCTTATAAGCTTCATGATCCAGATTGACACCCAAATAGCCATATACACTTGGAGTGTAAGGAACGATATTCAAGTACCCCATATCTTTCAACTTTTTCAGATTGTCCTGTGTTGCAGTAAAGGAACCATAGTCTACTTCCCCGGTCTCCAGGTACTGCCAGGTATCTCCCTCAGAGGTTTTATAAATGAAATGCTCCGTCTTCGGCTTGCCCAGGTAGAAGTATTCATTGGCTACCATACGAACTTCCTGGCCTGGAATGAATTTCTCCAGCTTGTAAGGGCCGTTGCCAACCGGATTCTCATGCAATTTCTTGATGTATTCCAGATCACCGAATTTATAATCTTTGCCGTAATACGCTTTGGACAGAACCTCGCCGCCGAGTATGATCGGTGCTGTGGCAATTGGCTTCTCCAGAGTGACGGATACAGTAAGCGGATCACTGACCTTAATCCCCTCGATAGAGGTTGCCTTGCCCTCCTTGTAATCTTGCCCGCCCTTAATCCCGATCGAAGGAATGATCGAATCGCCATCATAGGCTTTGTCATATAGTAAAGTCCAGGTAAATGCTACGTCATCCGCGGTCATTGGAGATCCATCGCTAAATTTCAGATCCTTACGCAGATGGAAGGTGTAAGTAAGTTGATCGTCGGAAATATCCCAGCTCTCTGCAAGTTCTGGAACAGCAAGCCCCTTGTCATCCTGTGTGACGAGTCTGGAGTACAACAGCGAAGATACGTTGCCGTCATAACCGCTTTGTTGGAAGTAAGGCGTGAATGCACCGCTTGGATTGGTCAAACCAACAATGATCGTATCTGTACGCTTCTGTGCCAGCGCTGGCAATTTTGCCATATCGCTCGCTGCAATCGGCTGATCCGCATCTACAGCACTGTTCGCTGCACTAGAATTGCTAGATACGTTGGTGGATCCGGTATTTGCCGTATTCCCCGCATTATCGCTCGAGCATGCCGACAATAGCAATGAACCCGCTAGTATTAATGAAGTTAACAAAATTGCACTTTTTCTCATGAGACCTCTCCTGCCCCTCTTGAAAATATAATTTTGTAAATCCCTTAAATATTAAGCATATGTAGAATTTCGATTATTCCGACAGACTAACTATGCTTTGAAACTGTTAGTGTTTATTATAAGTACGTTGATCGGTTCTGTAAAGAGAGAACTGATAAAGATTTCTTATAATAACGAAACTTAAAGAATTAAAAGTAAAAAAATAGCCTCTCTCTCGATATCTACGAGAAAAAGGCTGTCTATTATTTTTCAATATAATCGAGTAATTTACTCTGAATTTCGTTAAGCGCTTTGCGGCGCAAGCTATATTCTGTCACGGTCTCGCCCTGAAAATGAACATAAATCAGCCCGGCGCTACGTAGTTTGGCAATATGATCATGGGTAATCCCTTTGGATAGATTCATTTCACGTACAATTTCGATGAAACTGCGAGGTCCATGATGCAAATAACGAAGTATCCTTAAGCGACTCTTCTCCGATAACGCACGGATCGTACGAAAATCATGCATTGGCATAAAATCCTCTTCTCCGATATCCGTCCTAGACGAATAGTGGCAGAACAGCACATCTCCGTACTGGATGATTACATTCATCGGTTGGAAATGGTACTGCGGGACGAGAAGCAGCTTGTCCACTCCGGAGACAGGCTCAAACACCAAGCCATTCGTCGTGTCATCAATAAATGCTTCCTGCTTCATATGTCCCATAGCTGTCCGTCTCTCTTCTAGATGGACGAGCAGCGCATCGTGAATTGCCGGATCAGATAGTTCAAAGTATTGCCGGTTCCATTCGCTGAATACCGTGATCATCCTCTGCTGGAACTCCCCCATGTTCGCCGGAAACTGATTGCCATATGGCGCAAACAATTCATAGAGCTCCCCGACAGACATGTTCTGCAGCCAAGCAATCACCTCTTTGATCTCATTCATTCCCTTTGAGAGCAAAATGACTAGATAAGAGAACTTCCAGTCTCCATTCACCTCTAACTCATCAAGCATCACGGATAAATCGGGAGTAAGCTGTTGTTTAATTTTTTGAGCCCAGTTCGGTGTCAGATCAATTTTTTTGTGCGATTTGCGGCATATATAGCTATGTAGGCTGCTGATGAATTCGAATTTGCGACTATATTGTATGTCTAAATGGTATGACACCTTTTCACACTCCCTTAGAGGTTGTTCAAAAAGTCCCCCTTTGATCACGGAATAACACTGAAGGCATATTCGACATCGAATCTTGAATTCAGCCGGGCTTCCGATGCTCACGTACTCAAACGTACGCTCCGCTTCTCAGTCCCTAGCTTCATCCAACCTTCTCGGTGCTGAAAGTTTGACTTTTTGAACTTACATTCATAGTTAGATCTTATATTCTGATAGAATCCTATTTATTAGATGTAATCGTTTTCGGTAAACGAAGGACACGATGAAATGATCACCGTGCCCTTCATTTATCTATGGTCTAAGCGCCTGCTTCTTCCAATGGAATAAATTCCTGCTTCAGCAATTTGACGCGTGAAATTCTCTTGTTGTCAGTTTCCTCTACGATGTATATACAACCATCATATTCCACAGTTTGACCGACCTGAGGCGGCAATATTTCAATTCTTGAATAGAGCCATCCACCAATCGTATCATAATCGTCAGAGTCCAGTTCTAATCCGAAGCGATCATTTACGGAATCGATCAGCATCAGACCGTCAATGGAGAACACATCCTCCTCGATTTGTTCAATACCTGGTCGTTCCTCATCAAATTCATCCTGGATTTCCCCAATGATCTCCTCAATGATGTCTTCCAGTGTGACAAGACCGGAGGTTCCACCGTATTCATCAATCAGAATCGCAATCTGACATTTGCCGCGCTGCATCTGCTTCATCAAATTGCTAATTGGCATCGACTCAGGAACAGCCATAATCGGACGAATCAAATGATGATAATCATCTGTATTAGAGCGTATCAAATCTTTAATATGAATGAAACCAATAATATGGTCTTTATCTTGATTACATACAGGATAACGAGTGCGAGTACCCTCCAGAGCAATCTGTAAATTCTCATCCATCGAATTTTGGGTGTAGAGACAGATCATCTCGGTACGTGGAATCATAATCTCTCTTGCCGTTGTATCGGCAAATTCAAAAATATTGTCAACCAGCGACATCTCCGTGCTATCAATCAGTCCACTCTCGCTGCTCTCCTTCATCATCACACGGATCTCTTCCTCCGTATGCAATGATTCCATTCCGGAGACTGGCGTAATACCGAATAGTCTCAACAGACCCGCGGACATCGAGTTAAGCAACCACACGGCCGGATACATAATTTTATAAAATATCTTCATCGGCGGAACAGACAATAAAGTTACTGTTTCGGCCTTGCGCACCGCGATTGTCTTCGGAGCAAGCTCCCCGAGCACAATATGAAATATAGCGATAAGCACAAAAGCCAGCGTTAATGAAGCCGCATGAACCGAGCTCTCGCCCATTCCTGCCCATACGAATATAGGCATTAGAATCCGGGCCACAACCGGTTCACCAAGGAACCCAAGCCCCAGCGAGCATAATGTAATTCCGAGCTGGCAGGCAGATAAATAGCCTTCCAGATGATTTAACAAGTGCTTGGCAGTTATAGCACTCTTGCGTCCTTCTTCGACCAAAGCGTCAATCCGGCCGCTCCTGATTTTGACGATCGCAAACTCGGCCGACACGAAAAAACCGTTAAGCAAGACCAATAACAACATTAGTCCTAATGAAAAAAGACTCGGTAAAGGGTCAGTCAAGACGTATCCTATTCCCGCTTATTACGGAGAATAGGTGCACCTCCTTCGCGGTATAAAATAATATTGTTGTTTATTACGGTTATATATCGTCAACTCCCCAATGAACTCATCTCCCCTTATAAGAGGTAGTTCAAAAAGTCCGCTTTTGATCACGAAGTGAATCATGAAGTAATTCGGCATCGAATCTTGAATTCACCCGGGTCTTCCGGTGCTCACGTACAAACTACGTACGCTCCGCTCCTCAGACCCTGGCTTCATCCAACCTTCTCGATGCTGAAAACCGAACTTTTGGAACACTCATTTTAAGTACGTTACATCTATAATTATATTATTATACACTACACAGTCAAACCATAGTGTATGACTGGAGTACAAGCGTTTTTTATGAAAAATATCCATTCTATTCTCAAGATTCCACAATGTGCAGAACCACAGGAAAAAGGAGCTGTCTCGAAAGTCGATTTATCGACTTTGAGATGCCCCTGATCACTCGGACATTATTGACCGTTAGCGTTGATGCTTTGGCATTCTGCCCTTGTAACGGACGATTATGTCCATTACAAGAGGGAAATGTCGCGAAAACCCACATTTTTTGCTTCTAATGGTCAAAAGTGTCCGTTAGAAGAACGTAGTTGTTTTTTCTTGCTCTAACGGTCATCTTTGACCGCTTGATAAGTACGTTCACGCTGGTTTTCTAGACAGCTCCTTGTATATTTCGCTTACTGCCTCTAGCAGCAGCCTCTTGTTGGAGGTACACTGCCTGATGCATATGGATATGAATATTTCAGCGGCTCATCAAAGGTAGCGTAGTCGAAATTAACCATCAGGAGCATCGTTCTTACCCCTGTTTTCGGATCACTAATAATAATATGATCTCGACCGGCTGCTTCCAGCACGCCCTTGAAGATTTTTGCGTTCCATTCCGAGTTGTTCTCATAGGTCATATAGAATGTGCCGATCTTTCCCAGATTAAGACGCAAGATATTTTCGATATAGGATTGCTCGAAGGCTGGCGTCTGGGTAGGTACGACGGTTCCCGTCGAAGTCATCGGACTGCCTACTGGAACCTGCGGCGGCATTGTAGAAGTCTGGGTAGTTCCTGTAGACATCGACGAATAGCTACGAGGAACTGCATATCCGGCATTATAACCGGCTGGGCGATAAGGTTGTGTGAACATGAATCAATTTCCTCCTTAAAATGAAATTACAGCAAAGCACTAATATACACTTGGACAATCTTCGCCGGAAGGAGCAAAGAAGCAGTGGGCTTTGAATCTTCCGGTATTTTGCTGGTTATACCAGGTAGCCGGGCAATCTCCGGCCGGTCTGAAGAACCATAATGCGTTGCTGGCTGGCCAAGTCCTCTCGCCGTTAATCGCCCTCTGGGCCAGACGAATATCACGATCGCGTGCTCTTTGATAGAAGTAGCCTTTTTGCGTTGCTTCGAAGCCGCCAGGAGACTGAAACACCATATCGTCCATACTGCGGATATTCTTGAAATCAAGGCAATTTCCAAGAATCCGATTCACGCCTACGTTACCTACCATGAGCATTCCGAGCTCGCCTTCGCCTTCAGCCTCAGCGCGAATTAATCTTGCCAACAGACTGACATCTGAGGAGTTCGTTTTTATAACTGCCATGTACCGTTCCCCTCTCCTCACTTCTTAACGCTATATCGTATGTGCAGTAGCCTATATTGGTGCAACAATAACGAAGAATAATATGATGGCGAAGACATGGATCAGCCAAAAACCGCATCAGTTCTGTATGCGATTTCAATTTTGAATATTTAGTGTCTATTTCTATGGACGCGCTTACATGAATAGCATATACTGTAAATGAATATGGATAAAATACAGCACTTCATATGCGTACTCACCCAGAGCTCCTTCCATAACACCTTTTAGGAGGTTCTCACATGAAAATCGCGATCATTGGCGGTGGACTTGCCGGCTTAACTGCCGCCGCTTACTTATCCAACAGTCCAGACACCGAAGGTACGGTGTTCGAACGCAGCCCGCAAATCGGCGGACGAGCGTTCACTTATGAGAAATTGGGTTTTACATTGAATTTTGGGGCACATGCGGTTTATGGAATCGACAGACACACGCTGCATAATATGGAGAACGAGCTGGGTCTTCAGTTCCAGAGCAAACAGGTCGATAAGCGCAAAGTAGTGTATGCCAAGCATGAAGCCCTTACGCCGGCTCCACTCGACTTTGTTAATATTATGAAGACTGATGTACTCAGCAAGAGGGAGAAGGTCAGATTCATTACTGAAGTTGCTGCCGTAATCGGGCATCTCCATCAATTGAAGAACCACCGCACATTGGGAGAGTATCTGGATCATACGAATGCATCCCAGGACGTCAAGGAACTATGGGAGCATCTGGTCTGCTCCAACTTCTTCATCAGTCCAGAGGATGCCCGCCAAGTATCCGGTGAAGTCATCGCTGATTATTATCACAACTTATTCCTCTCCGGCAGGCCGGTAAGCTACATTCTCGGCAGTTGGTCCACTATCACCAATCAGCTTCGCAGTAAAGTTGAAGCGAATGAGAAGTGGGATATCGCTCTCAAAGAGCCTGTTGAATCCATTCGGATAGAGAATGGCAAGTACATTCTGAACACCAAGAGCCGTGAAGCACTTGAGTTCGACCGAGTCGTCATGGCGATGCCGGTTCAACAAGTTGCCAAACTGCTCGAGACAACGTCCTGGAATCAAGCATTCGAGCCGTACAAGAACAATACGGCAAATGAGGTACTCGTATATGATATAGGCCTCTCCAAAGTGGTATCGCGACCGTTCCATTATATTAGTGATATGGACAACAAGCTGTTCATCAGTGATGTGTCGGCCACCGACCATACCGTGGCTCCATCCGGTGGGCAGTTACTGCAAGGCATCGCTTATCTAAATGATGACTCCTTAAGCGATGACGAGAAGAAGCAGTACCTGGATAACAAGGTTCAACAGATGGAAAGGCTGTTTGATACGTATTATCCGGGCTGGCGTGAAGTCACCGAAGTCAAACGGATGTCGAAGAAAGCCATGGTATCGAGCGTCAAGAATATCGTTACGAATCGATTGCTACCGCTTCAGCTTCCGGATGTTCCTTTCTTCTTCTGCGGCGACGGATGCGAGGGCAAGGGTGAACTGGCAGAACGTGCCTTCTCCAGCGGCAGGACGGTAGCCAAGCTGCTCTTATCCCGAACTGAATCTTTAGCGCACTAATCAACTCACATCTATTTTATAAATGTATGCAAAAAGAGCTGTCCGCCCTGGACAGCTCTTAGTTTTCTTGTACTATGGAGCTTTTAATACTCATGCAGTCCGCGATAAGTTCGACTAAGACGTTCAAATCCATAGTAACGACTGCCTTGGAACGTCAGCTTCCCTTCATCTCCGTCTGAGCATTGACCATATTCCTGCCCGCTTACTACAAATTCAAGGCGGTCCCCGCTCTCAACCTCAAAAGTAACGAAGTACTTCGTATCCGAGCGATTCACGGACGTCTCAGTGTCATGCCTGTGCGATACCTCGGTCCGCTTGCCTACGATCACTGAAGTTACACATAGTACAGGCTGTCGGTTATTAGCAAAATAACGTCTAATTCCACTCGCCGAAGTCAGGAGAATCACCCCAAAGATGACGACGAGAAAGATCGGAAAAGCGGTATTCATTACCCCTAGCATTTCAGCCCATGATTCCATTCTTCTCCCTCCTAAGATCCAACTCGAGCGGTGCGTTTGCGAGCCATTTGATGCCCTGTCTTTTCTTATGTATATGCCGTCTTATTTAAAACTTGATATTCGCAAATGTAGGAAAATATGAGATCTTGTCCTAAAATAACAGTAAAAGCCCCCGATCCCTTATTGGAATCGAAGGCTATTCTATCGTTCGGCTTATTGAGTTATGCATAGTACATTTGCAGTAATTGACGTGTTTCTTCGGCACCGTCATGTTCTGCTTCCAACATTCCTTTCTGAGCCCAGCAATCTTGGCAAGCTTCTTCAGTAGTACACAGATGAGCGTCTTCACAAGTATAACAGAATTGCAGATATTTGCGGGTAGTTTGCTCTTGGTTCATTGTTTTCATGATTACTCACTCCTAAGTTTAATTTTCGTTAGATTCTCTCTTGTTATTTCTTTTTCTCTTTACAAGTTAAATATATCACAAAGTTTTGCACACACATGTGATTATTTTCACAATATTAGATATATCACAAATTTTTTTATTAAATTTCTTTTCTACTCTGATAACCTCTTTCATATAAAAAAAGCCAGCACGTACTATAGCACGCGCCAGCTTCTCCCCCCATCCGTCGTCTGCATGAGCAGAGAGCGTTTTCCGTCACTCTTAGCCACAAGCAGCCAGCCGAACTTCGCCGTGTAAAATTGTAATTTTACCACTTGATTGTATGCTAAATTCGTCATCACATCATGCAGCTTCCCGTTGACCGGCAATGCTGTCCATGTCTTCCCTTGGTCCGTTGTGTGGTATACCGCACCGTTACGGATATTCCAGCCTTCCAAGCTATTGATGAAGAATGGGGCAGCTCCCTTGTTCGTCTCCGTGATCCAATCGATATCAAATGGAGCGTAGGCCCAGGTCTTCCCGCCATCATTTGTAAAATATCCATTATACTTCACAGCATCATCCCGCGAGCATCCAACCGGAATCCAGCCGATATCTGAATTATTGAAGAAAGTAGGTGTACCCGTCAGAAAGCTGGAACAATTCTTATATTTACTCATATCGAAGAATTGATCGCTCTTATTCCAGGATACTCCCCCGTTCCTCGTCACATAGAACTCTGGATGTCCGAACTCGATCGCACTAATATATCCCAACTTCTCGTTGGAGAATGTCATGGATACAGAGTTGCTCTGAATTGGTGTTGCATTCGTTGCCTCGGGTCCTGTCGGGAATAATGGAGAACTCATCACCTTTATCCAACTTGCCCCGCCATTATTTGTTAAATACAGCGTTTTCGTCGTATCGTTCTTTTGACTGTTATCAATCGATAAGATCCAGCCCCGATCCTCATTAATAAAGAATACGGAAGCAACCTCATTCGCTTTAGGCAAAGAGGTCATCTTCCAGGTAGCTCCTCCATCGATCGTCCGAAGTACAATGGCCTCGCCGGACTCGCTAAAATTACGAATAATCCAGCCGTGGGTCGGACTCACAAAATAAATATCTTTCCCATACTGAGGGTTGCTGGAGAATAGCACCGAGGTCGCTGGAGATATGTTGGTCCAAGTCTCGCCGCTGTCATTCGTCATATAGAGACGAAGTTCACTGCGGGTCGTTCCCCAGGCAAGGCCCGTGGAATCCCCCAGCAGCTGAAAATCCGTCAACCTAGTCTGGATCTCATATTTTTGTGTCTCATTAGCAGGACTATTCGCAGCTGTTTTACTTCCCACGGAATCCGGGTTAATAACAGTCAAGGTTTGTCCTTCTTCAGAAGTCTCACCCGCTTGATCCTTAGGATCAACTGCAGGTGATTTTGAAGAACAGGCAGTCAGCAGCATACCCGCTACTGTCATAATCACGATTAACGTATACCACCTTCTCAAGAACTAAAACCTCGCTTTCAAATACTCGTCCATTCCTATCATTCTACTATATGATGTCTCTCTATGACTCTTCCATTCCTCACAAAAGCTATATTTAAGAGCTGTCACGGCTTTACAATCTATTATCTTTGGCAAAGTTCACCGAGAAATGTTGGTCAGGCTTGTAGACGGCAAAGGTATAACCTTTACTCTTCAAATAGGAGATCACATCCGGCAAAATCTTGACGGTCTGAGATCGTTCATGCATAAGAATTACTTCTCTATCGCGATGAACCTGCTTCTTCACCTGCTGCAGAATTTTCTCAGGATGCTTCGAATAACTCCAGTCCATGGAGTCAACCGTCCAGTCCCACATCTTGAAGCCAGCATCAACGATATCATCACGGAATTTCTTATCAATCATTGGCGCACTCCCGTATGGAGCACGGATCAGCCATGGCGGCGTTCCAATAATATCCTCCATCATTCCTTGTTCCTTCTGGAACTCCTTAATGAATGGACTACTACCATGATCATACAATTTCTTCTTATCATGAGACATACTATGCATACCAATATAATTGCCTGCCTCATGTGCCTTCTTTACTGCCTTCTCGTTGCCTGACAAATTACCGCCAACCATGAAGAAAGTAGCATGAATCCCGTTATCATTAAGTATTTTGACAATCTGTGATGTAAACTTGCCGGGACCATCGTCAAACGTTAGATAGACCACTTTCTCAGCGTTATTTTGATCATCCTTCTGGACCGGCTTCTTCGAGGCATCGTTGTTCTTATCCACTGGAGCCTGGTTCTTATCTTTATCTACCTGAGAGTCGTCCTTACCGGAATCCTTAGGGTCTTGGGCCTCTTGATCTTGTTCCGCTTGTTCATCGTTGTCATTAGAATTCGTGTTAGAGGAAGGTTTGTCAGAATTTCCATCCTTATTTGATGAATCATCAGAAGGGTTATTTCCCTCTTGAACAGCTTCAGGTCCTGAGGAAGTGGAATTGTCCTTCTGACTTTCCAATTGAGGAGATACGACCGTAGCCGATGAACCTGTCTTATCATTCATTAAACTCTTCGATGCAACTACAGATAAAATGATTGCAGCCGACGTCAAAATTATCGCGATAGTAACAATGGGCTTAATTCGACGTTTTCTCTTGTTTCTCGATTTTCTTGATCTCATGATGACTGGATCTTCCGTTTTTCTAAAATTAGACATTCATATCACCGCTGTTCCTATCTTAAT
Organism: Paenibacillus lutimineralis; assembly: GCF_003991425.1. Taxonomy (NCBI): domain Bacteria; kingdom Bacillati; phylum Bacillota; class Bacilli; order Caryophanales; family Paenibacillaceae; genus Paenibacillus; species Paenibacillus lutimineralis. Next base: position 2,745,544 of record NZ_CP034346.1, on the reverse strand, counting down.
TTATATTTATATTAATAGAATAATATATTTAGACTACGCCGTCCTTACAGAATGGTTACAATCTATTACGGCTAAGTAAATATCTGACTCACTAGTGAGTAGCCCTGCATAAAATGAGTCGTATTATGAAATAAATAAACCATCACAAGGATAACGAACCCATGTCGACATTATTTCTTTCGACAACATATATTAAAATTTTGTAGTTTAAATCATAACTTTTTGCTTCAAATTCAATCCATTTCATGTACAATGAATGAAGTACGATTTACCGGGTACATACATATATGTACTACTTTTCGAGCCAATAAGGAGTGAAGCGAATGGAACCTAAAGTTTCTTCAAGTAAAGTCGTTATTATCGGTACCGGTGCCGTTGGAGCAACCACAGCCTACACTTTATTGCTTCGGGAACGAGTATCAGAGCTAGTTCTGATCGACGCAAACAAAGAAAGAGCGTTAGGTGAAGCTCTTGATATGAACCACGGTCTGCCATTTACAGGCGGTATGAAAATCTGGGCGGGCGATTACAGTGATTGCGCTGGCGCCGACATTATCGTTATCGCGGCCGGAGCGTCTCAGCAACCCGGTGAGACAAGAATCGATCTGCTGAAGCGCAATGCCCGTATTTTTGACAGCATCATCCAGAACATTGTGAAGTACAATACCCATGGTATCATCCTTGTCGCAACGAACCCAGTGGATATTTTATCCTATGTATCCTTGAAGAAGAGTGGCTTCCCTTCCAACCGGGTCATTGGCTCTGGTACTCTGCTTGACAGCGCACGCTTCCGCTACCTGATCGGTGAGGCGAAGGAGATTAATCCGCGCAGTATCCATGCTCATATTATCGGGGAGCACGGAGATTCCGAATTGCCGTTATGGAGCCTGGCTAACGTGGCCGGTATCGATGTGGAATTCACGGATGAAGAGCGCGAGCGTATCTTCGAGAGCACCAAGAATGCTGCTTATGAGATCATTAATGCAAAAGGTGCAACCTTCTATGCAATTGCCCTGGCACTCGACCGTATCATCGTCTCCATTCTGAAGAATGAAGCTTCCGTCTTGAACGTCTCTACCCTGTTGAACGACTACAATGGAGTATCGGATGTATATCTTGGAGTACCTTGTATTGTAGACAGTACAGGCGTACGTGAAGTGCTCAATCTTGAGCTTAACGATGAAGAACTTGAGAAATTTCAGGCTTCAGCTAACAAGCTCAAGGCCGCTATTGCCGAACTCGAACTGTAAAATAAGAAAAGCAGCCAACATGCGGGTTAACCTGCGAATTGGCTGCTTTTTTAAATAAAATCTCATATTTAATTTTTGGTTGCTTCGACGGATCGAAGATACATCTTCTGCGATTCACCATAGCTCTGGACCCAGATGCGGTAATCCTCTTCCGCTCTGGCCCGATCCTGCTCTGAGATATAACCGTCCAGGGCCATCTGCTTGCCTTTGAAATCGGCGACCTCAGCCCAGATCAGTGCTTTGTGGATGAATTCCGGCTCCTGATGTTGAGTGATATCAAGCTGAGACAGAGATACGATATCGGTCAGTTCACCGGTCTTCTCCATCAGCTCTGCCAAATGGTCGGTTATTTCATTATCCATTTCGGCATCTGAGCGCCACCTCAGAAAAGCATCGTAGAAGCTTTGCATCGACGGTGGAATGGGTGGACTCCATTCTATTCTATGATGGTTATAATCAAGTATGAGCAATTTTCCTCCGCTCCTAACCCTTTTGACCATCTGTTCAATTGCCGTGTAGGGGCTGCTCAACCATTGCAATACCCTGGCAGAAGTCACGATATCGAATTGCTGTTCAAGTTTAAGATCATAGATGTCGCCGATTTCAAAGGTGATCCCCGGAATTCCCTGCGTCTCTTCCCTCGCTTTGGCAATCCAGTCTGGATTGTTATCGATTCCGATGACCCTACCTTCCGGGCCCGTAATCTCTGCAATTCCTCGCGTAATTGCTCCGGTCCCACAACCTACATCCAGTACATACATTCCAGGTCTGATCAGCTCGGCCAATCGCCTGTGTGAATCCGCTAGCGTTCGCGAGTCAATCACACCGGAATGATTCAGTACCGCTCTTCTCTTCGCCGATTCATCACTCATGCATTCACCCCACTCTTTAGTAAATCACAATATTTCCTTCACGACGCTTCTCACGGTCCTGACGACTGATGAGACGGTTCATTGCTTCCAGATAAGCCTTTGCACTCGCCTCGATGATATCCGTGCTCACACCGCGGCCGCTAGCGGATGCCTCTCCTTGCCTGAGCACCACATGAACCTCACCCTGCGCATCCGTCCCATGTGTCACCGAATGAATCGTGTAGTCTTCCAGTTCAGCAATGATGCCAGTAGCCTTAGCAATCGCTTGATATACAGCATCCACCGAGCCGTTGCCCACCGCGGCCTCTTCCACCATATCCCCGTTCTCTTTCATAATACGAACTGCTGCAGTAGGCATCGTCTTGTTCCCATAAGACACTTGAATATTGTCCAGCGTAAGCGGCTTAGGTCCTTCTGCCATATTCTCGTCCAGCAAGGCCCGGATATCTTCGGACAGAATATTCTTCTTACGATCAGCCAATACCTTGAACTTGGAAAAAGCAATATTAAGCTGCTCCTCGTTAAGCTCATAGCCCAGATCAATTAATTTCTCCTTGAACGCATGGCGGCCTGAATGTTTGCCGAGCACGAGCTTGCTTGAGCTTGCGCCAATCGTCTCCGGCGTAATGATCTCATAAGTGCTACGATTCTTCAGCATACCGTCCTGATGGATGCCTGACTCATGAGCAAATGCGTTCACACCTACAATCGCCTTGTTGCCAGGCACACTCATCCCAGTCAATTTGCTAACCATACGGCTGGTACGGTAGATCTCGCTCAAGTTCAGGGATGTTTTTGCTCCGTAATAATCACTTCTGGTTTCCAGTGCCAGGGCGACTTCCTCCAGGCATGTATTACCCGCTCTCTCGCCAATACCGTTAATGGTACCCTCGAACTGATCAACACCATTCGCGATCGCTGCCAGTGTGTTGGCCGTTGCCATCCCCAGATCATCATGGCAGTGCGTGCTTAGCTGAATCTTCTCAATACCCGGTACACTGGATTTGATCATCTTGAACATATTGCCGAATTGCTCAGGAGTAGCGAAGCCCACTGTATCCGGCAGATTAACAACGCAGGCTCCGGCATCAATTGCCATCTTGGTCACTTCGCACAGGAAGTCGATCTCCGTCCGGCTGGCATCCTCTGCGGAGAATTCAACCTTGCTAAAGAACTTCCGGCCATAGCGAATGGCTGATGCAGCTGTCTCCAGAATTTTCGCCTTATCCATATGAAGCTTGTGCTCCCGGTGGATTGGCGATGTGGCCAACACGAGATGAAGGCAAGGATCCTCGGCATCACGCAGTGCTTCTACAACTGCATCAATATCCTTCACGTGACAACGGGCCAGACTCAGCAGCGTTGCATTCTTGACTTGTCTCGATACCGCACGAATGCTCTCGATCTCTCCCGGCGAGGCTGCCGCGAATCCTGCTTCAATCCGGTCGATCCCCAGCTTCTGAAGCTGAATCGCAATCTCTACCTTTTCCTCCGTCGTCAGGCTCACTCCCGGCGATTGTTCCCCGTCACGCAGTGTCGTATCAAACACATAAATTTTTCTCATCTTTCATTCCATCCCTTCAAAATGATATTTAAAAAACCTCTCACGCCTCTGCTACAGGTCTAATAACCTGTGCAGGGGCGAAAGAGGTTCACTTCCGCGGTACCACCCTTGTTTTGCCGTCTACTTCGGAGCAAGTTCCAGGGGTCCCCTGAAACAGCCCAATTTGTAATTACGGCCTCAACTGAATCATAACCACTTTATGGTCAGATCCAACATGCAATAACGGGCAAAACCCGGCATCTCTTAATGACTTACTTCTGCTGAGTGCAGCAGCGTTCAGAGATGCAGCTCCTAGGCGAGTTGATACGCTGATTAAGGCGGCGATTTCAGCATGTTCGCCGTTCTCTGGACATAATCCGTCGTATCTGGTCCTTATCTTAGCCATTCCATATTCGATTAGAGGTTGTTTAAACACATACTTAGGCATTCTTACACCAGAACAATCAAAAATAAATCAAAAAACCCCTCTCATCCCGCGCATAAAATGCGCCATGGGACGAAAGGGGTTAACTTCCGTGGTACCACCCAGCTTCACTGTACATCTAAAAACGTACAGCCTCAGGCAGAGCGAAAATCTTCGCGATCTGCGCACGTTAACGGGTGCAAACCGGCTCTCCCTAACGCTGAACAGCGATTCAGGACAACAGCTCAGAGGTGAGTCGGTACTCGGGATTAAGACGGTGATTTCAGCAGATACACCGCTCTCTGGACATAAGCGCCCGCATGACCTGATCCTCTTCATAGCCAATCTTTTCAAAATCTTGATCATATTATATTCACAAATCTAAATTTTAGTCAATAGTTATTTTTTTTGATAAAAGAAGTCCACATCATATCAAGAATTTTATTTGACGGAAGAGCCTGTATCTTCAATGATCAAATCCACGTCAAATTTCACATCCGATCTGCTAAATACGCTATCCCAATCCTGTTCAACCTTCCGCCATACTTTGGGATGCTGAATACGAAGATGATTCCTGAACCCTCCGACATCGACCTGGTGTACATCTTGCATTGTATGGAGCGTATCCGTCATCATATTCATCAGTTCCTGCTTGAAATAACCTTCCGCTTCTTTTATGAATTCTTCCTTATCGGCTGGCTCCTTCGTATCCCAGTTCTCAATAAGTCTTCCTTTCGACCGGATACTTACTTGGAAAGAAATATCTTTTCCGCTGGTCTTGGCTTTAACCTTGGACTTGGCGGAGATGATTTCGTAGGTCAGCACATTCCCTTGCTTGTCATAGGTTTTAATCACCCCGCCTTTGACCGACCCTCGAATCCAGGATAGCGCAAGAACCTCCCGAATGGATAAGGAACCGATCCATTTTCTGTTCTTCCCCTTAATGACGGATGCCCCGGCAACAGCTACCTCATCGCTAGAGCTGGAGAGATTTTGCAGGATGAAGCTCTGCCCGGAATTAATAATTCCGTCCAGCTTGGTCAGACTTTTAGGAGGCAGTACATTGTTGGCTTTGCTCCCATTCTCGGCCAGGCCCGCAAGCTCCAAGGACGGAACTTCACCAGAGTTGTTACTAACGAGCACCTCGCTCGCTTTGCTATTACTTATAAATACAAGGCAGCTCGGTCTAATATCGTTATCTCTAAGTACGAACTTCAACAGCTTGTCAATTTCTATACGCTTCGCAAGCTCTTCTGATATGACAATCACTTTGACATGATGGCCCATCATCGGCTTGGATCTCCGTGTTGCCATCTTGCGGAGCATTTGGAACATGGAATCTCCGGTTTCCTGAATGTTCGAATACAGCTCATTACTTGATTTATCCGATTTTCCAGAACTTTGTCTCATTTCAAAAGGGATGATTTGAAATGTAAGTGTAACCCGATTCTTCTTCGGGTATGAATTCCCATTTTCAGCCAGTTGCTTCTCCTCATTTGATGGATTAGCCACGTCCATTCCAATCCCCACAAGCACTGTCTGATCCTCGATTTCTTTGATTCCCCAGCAGCCAGTGAGGTTCAACAGCACCAGGAGCAAGAAAATAACCAGTACATACCGCTTCATTCGACTCATATCACCTCACACCGCCCTTTTTGAAGATAACTGCATATAGCAGCATTATAGGAGGTAGAATCATGAACAATGAAACCCCGATTTCTCCAAACACACCACTGAAACTTAAGAGCTCATTCACGTCTCGGGGAACCGAAGCGATTATAAATATAAGAGGCATCGAGAAGTATAGGATCGGCTTATTATTGATTCTAAAAGTCTGTGCAAACCCGATAGAAGATGTGTATTGCAAAATAGAGAAGGTTGTTAGAATTTGCATGATCCAGATCACAAGCAGGAAAAAATCGAATCTCTCAAAGAAGAGCCCCTTAATCTCGAAGCTACGCAATAAATCCACGGTCGGCCAGGTACTGCTGATAGCCCCATGCACACTCATTCCACCGATCACCATAATAAACGCGATCAGATTCAGAAATAAAGGGACCGTAATCCCCATAACAACCGCCTTCCCAGCCTTCTCAGGTTGCTGCATTTCTGGTGTAAGGATGAACATGAGCTCATGTCCTAGGAAGACGAGCACGGTTGAACCCACGCCCTTCAGCACTGGGAAAACTCCGTCACCAAGCACAGGGAGCAAATTGTCTATTTCAAAAATTTTACTGCTCAGTAGCAAAGAAATAACAAATACCACAATCGTAATGGGTAAAATAATCTCGAATAATCGAGCTATCGCCCCAAGCCCCCCCAGGACTATATATAATCCAACCCAAATAAAAGCCATCAAGATCGTCCATCTGGGAACCTGCTCAAGCAGGTAGAGTGTCGTCACTTCAAACATCACTCTTAATTCAAATGCCGCTATGAAAATATAAAAAAGAGCAAGTCCAACATTGAACACGCTCCCCAGCCACTTCCCCATCAGATCAGTAGAAAATTGAAAGATTGTCTTCCCGGGGAATCGTCGGCATAATTTAACAATGCACAATCCGGCCAGCATAACCAAAAAACCACCTATAATCAATGAAAGCCAGCCATCAGAATTTTTCATACTATCAGCAAGTACCCTAGGTAACGTGAGAATCCCAGAGCCAAGCATGCAATTGCTGATGATAACTGCCGTTTGGAATGTCGTGATTTTCTTATCTTCGGTTAACATAGTACACTCCTCCATCACGCCCTCATTTATTTCTGCGGGTGGAATCCCTCGTCTTCATCAGAATAGGGCGCCGGTTCATCAGCTTGAATGGCATGCGGAAAATGAAGTCCTTCCAATCATTCCATCGGAAAGGAGACAATGGACTAATATATGCTACGCCGAAGCTCTTCAGCTTCGCCAGATGGCTGCAGACCAGTATAAAGAACATCACAGTTCCAAATAGACCGAGGAAAGCAGCGAAGAACATCGCAAGAAACCGCAGCATCCGTAGTGTAATTCCCGTACTATAGGACGGTATAGCGAATGATGAAATAGCAGTTACCGCTACAACAATAACGAGGAAAGGACTAATAATTCCTGCATTTACTGCAGCATCACCGATAATCAGACCTCCAACGATACCCATTGCTGGACCGATAGGTTTGGGCAGACGAATACCAGCTTCTCTAAGTATTTCAATCGAGACTTCCATAATAAGCGCTTCGATAATCGAAGGGAATGGAACGCTTAGTCTGGACTCTATAATCGTAACCACTAATTCGGTAGGAATTAGACCTTGATTAAATGAAATGAACGAGATGTATATAGCAGGAGTAAATACAGCCAAGAAGGCGGTAAAGAACCGCAGCAACCGCAACAGCGAAGCCGGTATCCATCGCTCATAATAATCTTCCGGAGACTGGAGCAGCATACTGAAGGTAACAGGGACAATAAGCACAAATGGGGTCCCGTCAAGTAATATGGCCACTCGACCTTCCATTAAAGCACCGATGACCCGGTCCGGACGTTCGGTACTCTGGACTTGTTGGAACGGGCTCAAGCTATTGTCCTCGATCAATTGCTCCACATAACCTGACTCCGGCAAATAATCCATGTCGATCGCCTCTATGCGGCGAATGACCTCATCGACTAGTTCAGAGTTGGCGATATCTCTCATATAAGCGACGATCAGATTCTTTTGAGCACGCTCCCCAACCTTGAACTTGATCATCTGCAAGCTCTCGTTCTTCCCATGACGCCTTAATAAAGCTGTATTATCGCTTAAGGTTTCGGTGAATCCCGCGCGCGGGCCTCTTAATAGCCCTTCCGATACCGGCTCTTCAATCCCTCTGCTATTCCCAGCTGAGCCACTAATCATCAATATTTCTTCTAACCCTTCAACTAGTAGAGCAACGACGCCCGTCAATATATCCTCCACGACCTGATCCAGCTGACCGGTATCACTGACTTGACTGACCGGAAGAATCTGATTCACCAAATTCTCTTTCGTGATAGGGATTTCCTGAGAGGTTGAGGTACCCCCTCCCCCTTTGTTCATCAACGACTCCAGAACCTGCGTATCCATCAGATTCTTATCATAAAGTCCATCTACATAAAGAACAGCAGCTCTATTCGCCCTCCCAATTGTGAACTCCCTGATATGTATATCGCAATGATTGACGGCTTGTTGCTTAAGCACCGAGAGATCATGATCATAGTTCCCCGTTACCGGCTGTTCGCCGGCAAACTCTTCATCGTCACTGTTACTCACGGCTCCCGCCGTACTAGCCTCCTTGCTCTTTGCATAGCTTCGATTGCTCAATCTAGATTTCACCCAATTAGACAGAAAATAGAAGACCACAGGCAGAACTAATAACATGATCGCTTGAAAAACAACGTCCCAGCCCGGAAAATGAGATACTATGAATTTCCACATATTCATCATCCTAACGGCTCCAAAGCCATGAGATTACCAAAATCCGACGTAATATTCGCAACATGTAGTCTTTCCAGAACTGTCCAAATCATGCAAAAGGAGCTTGTGACCATAAGAAAAAGCGCTTATCTGGCGGGTAAAAAAATAACCGCAGCAGATAAGCGCTTGTTGCTTGTTGTATTACTATCGAAATCTCAAGTATTAGAGGATCTTTCTCATTGATAAAGCTTAAAAAGGAGGCAAATCGTCGTCCTCTACCTTCTTATCCATGATCCGCTGAGCGACAACCTCAAATGAATCTGGCTGCAACAGCTCAACCGGAGAGAATGCCTTATCAAAAGAAATAGATTCACCTTCAAGAATAACCGCATAGCGGCCATTCAACTTGGCAATATGAACCTCGTTGCCGAAGTCAGCCAGTTCCCCCTTGACGACCGTATCGCCGATTCTGAATTTTAGCTCAATCTCCGGCTTAATCTCTACGATACGCTAATGCTTGTAATTCTTGACGGTCTGGCCTTACTTGCCCTCCACTTGAATAACGAAGAATGATAAGTAATTAACCGTAAATTTCATGAAATAATAACCCCTTTACGCATCTGAAAAAACCGTAGCAGACAATAGCTCATTATATCACGAAATATGTCGAGAAGGTCTTGTGCCATAAAATGAAAATACCCTGGAACGGATCCAGTCGGTGATCCATCGTTCCAGAGTATTGATTAGATGGGATGCAAAATTTAATCCCGCCGAAGCAGCTATATCTATTAATGTCCGCTTGGCGCATCATCCACATGCTTAACATGATGCTGATTCATGAATACGAACAAGACAGCAATGAGTACAAATGCAGATCCCACGATAAATGGCACATGCGAATTGAAGTTCTCACCTAATTTTCCCGCCAAATACGGAGCAATCGCGCCGCCGATAAAACGCAGGAAGCTATAAGCAGCCGAAGCTGTAGAGCGCTCAACCGGAGCTGCATTCATTACAGCAGCTGTAATCAGTGTGTTATTGTTCCCCAACAACGCACCAGCAACAACTACAGAGGTAATGATAGCTAGCTTGGAATCTGTCCATATCCCCATTGCAAGCAGACAGAGAGAGAACAAGAACAGCATCGCACTCATCGATTTAACGGTACCGAATTTTTCCTTCAAAATGGGGGCCACGAACACGGATGTGATCGCCAGCAGAATTCCCCAGCCTAGAAAGATATAGCCGAGGCCATGCTCATCAACGCCCATCTCACCTAACACTAGAGGCGCATAAGCCATAAGTGTGAAGAATCCAAAATTGTAGAAGCAGGCAGTCAATCCGAGGACAAGCAAAGAACGATGCTTTAAAGCACGGAAGGGTGCTGAAATTGAGGTTTTAGATGGTGTTCCAGACTTTCCAGCTTCAGAAGTGGAAGCCTTAGACCGAGGCATAAGTATGCTAAGGCCGATAAACGCTACAACCATTAGCGAAGCTACGCCGAAGAAAGGTCCTTTCCAACTGATCGCTCCCAGCCATCCGCCCAGCAGTGGGCCGACGGAAATCCCCAATCCGACCGCAGCTTCATACAAAATGACCGCTTGCGTCGTACCGCTGCCGGAGAGAGTAACAATCGCTGACAATGCGGTAGCTACGAACAGCGCGTTACCGAGGCCCCAGCCTCCACGCATACCGATAATCACCCATATATTATCGAAGTAGCCACCTAAAAATGAGAATATCGCAATAATAACGATGCCGAGCAACAACGTTCTTTTAATTCCTAGTCTTGAAGAAATAACACCGGTAATCAGCATGGCAATCGCCATTACCGCGTTATAGCTAGTGAATAGCAAGGATACCTCACTGCTGCTGGCATGTAAATTTCTTGCAATCGCAGGCAGTATCGGATCGACCAGACCCAGACCCATGAAGGCAACGATACTGGCGAAGAATACGGCCCATACCGCTCTCGGCTGCTTAAGCAAACTCGTTGCTGTCTGTTCCGGCTCCAATAGACTTGATTCGGCAGATAGTGCCGCTGGTTTTGAAGACATGTATCATTTCCCTCCTACTGTTTCCCATAAAATATAATTGCATCATACAACTACATCATTGTATTATACAACTACTTGGAGTGTTGTCAATACAATTTCGATCAACTTGCTTTGAATTTATATTGCACTGCTCAATGTGTTAGTATTAATTGGTGGACATACTACAGCTTGTATAATTATTTGAGGTGAGTCGAAGTGAACAATCATAATCTCGATAAAATTGAGCTTGAACTTGCAATCTTATATCGCAGAATTACTAACCGTAAGCACGAGGTGCTTGACCGTTCAGCCTATATCTTAATTCATCAAATTATGGCGCATGGCAAAGCCGGGGTAAAGACTTTGGCAGATGAGTTTCATCTCGATATATCGACCGTCAGCAGACAGGTATCTTCGTTAGAGGAGAAAGGCTATGTATTGCGTACTCCTGATCCGTCTGATGGTAGAGCTTATTTTCTGGAGGTCACCGAACTAGGGCAGCAGAAATTTCAAGAGGCAAGAACTGCGCGGCAGGAACGGATCGGTAATCTACTGAAGGATTGGAGCAATGAAGAAGCAGAGCAATTCGGCGCTCTCTTGCAAAAGCTCAACCGAACCTTTAATTGAAAGAGCCTTTTTCTTCTACTGGATTTGCAACTGCACCTTTTTTACGATTGGTGTTAGAGCTAAAATTATATAAAATTTGCATTATTGCTCGAAGGAACAAGGTTCGTTTTTGGTTCTTTCTATTATGAATTTTTCATATGATGTAATTTTATAATAAATGAGATTTGTTGATATTTTCGAGCAGTATTCGTGTACAATAGTAAGTAGGCTCTAAAGAGCTATAACGGCTGATTCTAATCACCATCACCATACTTTTAGCAAAGGAGATGCGCTCATGAACTATAGCGACTATCCTGCTGAGATTATCGAGCGGGCGATGACACCCCGAGGCGAAATCCAGCTTCAACGTAGGGGAAATGATTACGAAATCATCAGCAATGGCACATTTCTCATGGCAACCTACAACGGGGAATCAGAACGCCTGCTTGTGCGCAGTGCTTTACAATATGTCTCACAGCCTCATCATGTATTGATTGGCGGACTTGGCGTTGGATTCTCCCTACAGGAGGCCCTGCTTGACCCTCGTGCAGAACAAGTTACCGTCGTAGAAATCGAGCAGAAGATTATTGCGTGGAATGAGATGGAACTGGCAGATGTGTCTGATCGGGCATTGGAGCACCCCAAGACCAGAATCATTCACACAGATCTCATCGAGTGGATTGAAGCGACAGATGAGCAATTCGATCTAATCTGTCTGGACATTGACAACGGCCCGGATTGGAAAGTGTTCGAGCAGAATCATTCTCTTTACCACGAGAACAGCTTCTGTAAACTGCATAAGCTGCTTCAGCCCGGTGGTTGCATTACTTTCTGGAGCGCCACCGCTTCGCCCGAATTTGCGGAGCGAATGAAGCAATATTTTGGCAACGTCGAGGTGCTTACGGTTGAGCAGTCCCGTGGGGAACCGGATTACATATTTCTCTCACGCAAGCTGGAGGTGTAATTACAAATGAATGTACAAAAAGTGGTCGATCGCAAAAAGTTGGACGAACGGGTAGTTCACATGCCTTGGTTCGTACAGCAATTCATTGATTATAAGCTGCCAGATCTCTCCCCCTCCACCCTGCTGGAGTATATAAGAGATTACGAACAATTTTTTGGCTGGCTTCGTGCCGAAGGATTATCTGTAGCTGAACATAACGCCGGGGTCACTCTGCTGGAGCTAGAAACCTTGCGAATGGAGAGTGTCGTTGGATATCGTCTGCATTTAACGACCCGAACAGAGGGTACGAACTCAAAGATCACAGTCTCGCGCAAAATGTCCTCCCTCCGCTCTCTATTTCATTATCTAAGTCAAATCGCCGAGGATGAGGACTTCTACCCGTTGCTGAAGCGTAATATTATGGCCAAGGTGGAGATAAAACGAATCCATAAACCGAAGGATACCGCGGCCAAGCTGAAGGGGAAAATTCTTGAAGAAGATGAGCTCATCGAATTCATTAGCTACATTGCCGAAGGATATGGACATGACATCGAGAATAATAAACAGGCGCTCTATGCCCACGAGCATAATAAAGAACGGGATGCCTGTATTGCCAGCCTCATTCTAAATTCCGGACTTCGGGTGTCCGAGGTCGTTAATCTGAATGTGAATGATCTTGATCTGAACAATAAATTGCTCTACGTATACCGCAAAGGGAATAATGACGAGACCTTCAAGACCCCGGTCTATTTCCGTGAACAGTCTAAAGACGACCTCGTCCATTATTTGACGTTGCGAGAGACAAGATATCGGACCCCGAAACGGGAAAAAGCCCTCTTCGTCGCTCTGCCCAACGGTCAGACCGAAGGCAAGCGAATGACGAAGAGAGCCATTCAAGCGATGATTATCAAGTATGCCAAACGCTTTGGCAAGCCTTATCTGACTGTACATAAGCTTCGCCATTCGTTTGCTACCGATTACTATTTGCAAAATGACATATATAAGACAAAGGAGCAGCTTGGCCATGCCTCGACCGAGACGACCGAGGTATATGCCCACTTGACCGACAAGACGATGTCCGAGGCGATTGAGCGGCGAGCAGAGTAGTTCACCGTCTATTTAGCAAAGGGCGGTTAGCCCCGCTTCGCTTAGGATCCAGGCAGCTATTTTCTCAATCTCATCTGCTGCAAAATGAACGACAGGCGCGGCGGTGAAATCTCCTTCTAACAAGGCTTGTCCAGCCCCTGCCGATTGCGACGGATTGTGCTCCGCCCTTTCGGTCAGGGGGACTCCATTCGCCGCTTTTCCATTCTCTACCGTCTCTGTTTCCCTCACTACACAGGCCTTCACCTGATTCAGCTCCTGCAGCAGTATCCGATCCTCGCCGCTGCGAAGCATCACAATCTTCGGAAATACTTCTTGCTTGTGACCCTCCACTAAGATCAGATCATAACCGCCGAAGCGCTCAATTAATTCCTTTAATGGCGTCTCCTGTTCTTCTATCAACGCCGTCTGGTAAGGAGAAGTGATCGCGATTGCCACTGCACCATGTTGGCGATAAGCGTACGTATCCGTCCCACTATGATCCATCTCAAAGCCATGAGCATCATGCTTAATCACCGCTACTCGCAAATTCATACTGCTGAACAAGGACAGCACTCTACCGATCAGCGTCGTCTTTCCGCTGTCCTTATAACCGACGATTTGGATGACGAACGGCTTACTCATGGTTCACCATCCCCCGCCAGGCAGCTTCAGCACCTTAACCCGCTGTCCAGCCTGAACCCCGGTTGTCGTTGGTGGTATAACGATCAGCACATCGCTGTCCTTGATCGTGACCATTACGGACGACTCATCAAGTAAGGCTGGATAAGCGATAACCTTCCCGGAGGAAAGATCCAACCTTCCTCTTACGAACCGAGTGAAGTTGTTAATTTTCATATAATCGCTACCCAGCTCAGCGCAGATCTCTGCCAGAAATGGCTTCTCTCGGCCAAGCATCCCGCCAAGCAGCGGGCGTACAAATAGCTCGAAGCCGACGAAGCAAGCACCAGGATTACCGGAAAGCGCGAATAGCAGCTTCCCGTTCTTAACTGCCGCTGTTGTCACACTGCCCGGACGCATCGTCACTTTGTTGAACAGCATTTCTACATCCGGCCCCTTGACCAGATCAGCCATAATGTCATAATCGCCGACGGACACTCCACCGGTCGTTATCACAATATCATAGTCGGTCAAAGCCTGCTCGATGATCCGCCGGGCCTTGTCCAATTGATCGGGAATCGCTTCAAGCAGATGAGGTTCCCCTCCCGCTTCAATGATCTGACTCGCCAGCATATAGGTATTGCTATTGCGGATCTTGCCATCCTGCAGCGGCTCATCCACCTCTAGTAGCTCAGAGCCGGTAGAGAGAACAGCGACCCGTGGACGCTTCATCACAGGAACCGAGGCCAGGCCGAAGGTAGCCAGTACCGAGATCTCGCCAGCCGACAGCTTGCGTCCCTTTTCTAGAAGCCTATCCTCTGCGGAAATTTCAAAGCCGACCGGAGTAATATTTAGACCTGACGAAATCGGCCGTTTTAGCTTAATATAAGTTCGTCCATCCTGAATCTCTTGCTCCGTCATCTCTAGCATAACAACCGCATCAGCTTCATCGGGCACCTTTGCACCAGTCATAATCCGCGCCGCTGTGCCAGGAACAATAGGAACGGAAGGCAGACTGCCGCAAGGGATGTTATCCACTACTTGTAGCAGAACTGGCTCTTCAGCATGGCAATACTCTGTGTCGCTGCTCTTGACCGCATAGCCGTCCATGCCCGAACGGCGGAAGAACGGATATGGATGTGGTGCAACTACATCCTCAGCCAGAATCCTTCCCATCGATTCAGCAAGCTTCACTTGCTCTGTTCCGCTCGGAACGATGAATGGCATGACACGGGCTTGGGCCGCTTCGACGGATACGGCCTGGCGACGGAATTTATCTTCGTTTGTTTCTGCTGTGTTATTCATGTCTCTTTTCCCCTTCCTATACGGAACAGGAGCTGAGATAATCGCCCAACACAGCTTCCGTACGATCCGACACTTCGGCAATTTCAGCCTTGCTTAAGTGATCATAATGAATGCCCATGACGACGGTCACGGTACATTTCAATCTCCGGGCTGCCTCCCTTGCCATATTGACAGTCAAGACATGTTCTTTATGCCCCGGTACTGCGGAGGTCTCAACCTCTATATTTTCACCATTCCAATAAGCCGTTGAAGCAGCCCCTATATGTTCGACCCCACCGGTAACCAAGATCACTAGATCGCGCCCTATGGGAACGGCCTGCAATTTAATGTCTTCAAACGCCATTTTCCAACCCCCTATGAACATCCTTCCCCCATTTTATAGGATGCCACGGATTTCGTCCAAGGTGGAAATGTTCTCAGCGATCATGAATTGCTCCACTTGATCAAGCAAGTCCTCTCCAGCCCGCAAATTCATGAAGTTATAGGTTCCAACCTGAGTAACTGCCGCACCGGCCATAATGAATTCGATAATATCTGTTCCGCTGCAAATTCCGCCCATTCCCATCACCGGGATCGATACAGCCTTGCTCACCTGATGCACCATGCGCAGAGCGATCGGCTTGATCGCAGGTCCAGATAAACCGGCATAGAGATTGTTGAATACGCTGCCGCGTTTGTATATATCGATCTTCATCGCCGAGAAAGTATTCACGAGGGATACACCATCTGCCCCTTCCTGCTCACACATGACAGCCATGCCGACAATATCCTCCGCGTTCGGGGACAATTTGATGACCAGCGGCAGCGAAGTCGCAGCACGTACCTTCCTGACGACCTCACGTGCCGTCTCCGTCTGGATGCCATAAGCCATCCCACCCGCTTTGACATTTGGACAGGAAATGTTGAGTTCGATCATCTCGACAGCCGGGTTACCACCAAGCTCCCTTCGCTTCGCATCCGCTTCGATCAGTTCAGCTCCCTCCACATAGTCCTGGATCGTATTCCCACCCAGATTCACGATGCGAACCAGATCGAGCTGCTCCCAGCGCGGACACTCTTCACGTAGGAAGGCTTCGACTCCCGGATTCTCCAGACCGACACTGTTCAGCAATCCGGACGGTGTCTCATAGACTCTTATTCCATCATTGCCGGCCTTCGGATGCAGAGTCAGCCCTTTGCCAGAAATTCCACCAAGGCGATTCACATCATAGATAGCCCCATACTCCTGTCCAAATCCGAAAGTACCGGAGGCCATGACGATGGGATTCTTAAAAGTCAGCTTACCGAAAGAACATGACAAATCGATCATTCAAATACAACCTCCTCTGCCGGAAATACAGGACCATCCGTACATGCCTTCTTCCGTTTGTCTTTACATTTCACACTGCATACCAGACAGGCTCCAACTCCGCAAGCCATCCGGTTCTCAAGCGATACATATACTTTAGCGCGTCCGGATGATGCTTGTTGCTTGCGCTGCACAGCGTGCAGCATCGGATGCGGTCCGCAGGCAATGATCGTATCATAATCTTCAAAATCGAGATCATCGAGAATCACACCGCCCACATTGACATGTGTCTGTCCAGCCGACGCTGCGCGGAATTCTTCCACCATATAAGGCTCGCGACTGAAGCCGAGATACACATCGGCACTCGGAACCTGGCGCAGGGCATAATAAAACGGGGCAATCCCGATTCCCCCGCCAATAAATGCCGTCTTGCCTTCCGGAGCTTCAAATCCATTCCCGAACGGACCATCCAGCTTCACCTGATCTCCTTGCTTCAATTTTGAGAATGCGGTCGTTCCCTCACCGACGACGAGATAAAGAAATTCAATCCGTCCAGGCGTAATATCGAAAATACTCAGCGGCCTGGACAGCAGCGGATAATTGTCCCATGCGCGAATCATGTAAAACTGGCCCATCTTACCGTCGAATTGACCAGCAACGGCCAGACGAAAAACTCCTGGTGCTACTTCCTCATTGGATATGACTTCCGTCAAATTGTTCAGTCCCCTTTCTATAGACGCCTGCTTGATTTTATGCACTTCATCTAAAGATGCAATTTTTCTTATCAATCAGTCTGTGACAAACATCACTTCAATACTTTTTGAGACCCGAGTAAAGCGCTTACCCTAAAAATTAATCATTCCCTCATATTTTTCAATAATAATGGGCATACCAGATCATGACATTTATTTTGGAGAAGAGGTAATGCTATGTCCACAAAACTCAAACACTGGATGATCGTCTGTACCATCCTGCTCATGTTGTTTCCAAGCTCTGGAAGCATTGAAGCCAAACGGTCGTCACCGGGTGCACCGGGTACGGAGGACACGGCACCTACATCCACTGAGACCAGTGAAAAGCCGCTTAATCTAGCCGAGCTGCAGCGTAAGTATTCCGAGACTTTTGTATTCCGTGGTCCCCGGGTGAAGCAGGTCGCCCTTACGTTCGACGATGTGCCAGACCCCCGATTCACGCCACAAGTGCTGAAAATACTGAAGCGTGAAGGTGTCAAAGCTACATTCTTCGTCGTTGGCAGCCGGGCAAAGAAACATCCTGATCTCGTTCGGAAAATCCACCTTGATGGTCATATTATCGGCAACCACTCCTATACTCACAATCAATTCAAGAAGCACTCGATGCAGGAATTCCAATCCGAAATATTGCGAACTGAGAAGGTGATTCAGAATATCGTTGGCTATCGTCCGAAGTTGATTCGGCCTCCATACGGTGATATTAATGAAGCCCAGGTTCGTTGGGCAAAGCGGCATAGCTATAGAGTTGTGAATTGGAACGTCGATTCCCTGGATTGGAAGGGGCTCGACAAGAATGAGGTCAAACAGAATGTGCTTGAGACGGTTGGCCCCGGATCGATCGTTCTCCAGCATGCTGGAGGCGGCTCGGGCTCCAACCTGAGCGGCACGATCGAAGCTCTTCCTGAGATTATTGAGCAGCTCAAATCCAAAGGGTATCAATTCGTTAATGTAGCCGATATGCTGCAAACCAAGAAAAATAAATTGTAACAGTAATAGGGCCCCACCGGAACAGCTAGCTGTCCGGTACGGCCCTATAATAATTCACGCACTATTAATCTATTAGTTTACTATTTCAATACAAATAACTTAACATCCTGGTAGCCAAACTGATTCACAAATGAGGTGCTGCCTGGAATGAAAATATCAATTCGGTTGCCCTTAATGGCGCCACCAATATCCGTTGCTGTCGCTACAAATGCTTTCTTAGGCAGACCTTCATGATCATGGCCGGTTACAAGTACCTTAGTACCGAGAGGAATGATTTTCGGGTCAACTGCAATCGTTCCAAGTTTAAGCGCATTGCCATAATAATCTACAGCCCCGTATCCACCATTCTCGCTTGGTGCAGAAGAATAAGCTGTCGCCTTTACATTCATTGTCTTGGAATAATTAAAGCTCTTGCCCCAAGCCTCTACCACCTTCTGATCGGCAAATACGCTGAGCGTAGGTAAAATAGCTGCGTTGCCCGTAGACTCGGTCTTCACTTCCAGAGCAGACATCGTATTGCTCTTATCATCAGGGATTGTGATGCTAAGACCTTCATATATATTCGTTGCCTTGACGGAAGGATTCGCTGTCATCAGCTTATCCATAGGCACTCCATACTGCTTCGACAGTGTATAGAATGTATCTCCTTCCTTCGCTGTATGTAACGAGTCAGCCAGCGCAGGAACGGATGTCATCGCTCCAAATAATCCAGCAGAAATAAATGCTGTCTTCATAATACGCTTGAATGTCCATGTATGTTGTTTCTTCATGTTGTCCTCCTTTTATGCGCCTGCGGAGTTAGTTGTCGGATTCGGGAAAAGGAAGTTTCCCTACGCAAGAATAGTAACAATAGTTAAATTTTTGTTACTATTTCAACCACGCTTCACCCCAAGATAGCCAATTTGTCATGACTCAATTCCAAATCAGCCTTTCGTTAAATCGTCCCCCGCACTTGTTCTAGTAAGTTTCGGCTCATTGAATATATCACAACTTTGTAACCAATAGCTCATGTAATTGTTACCATTTGCGCACAAAGCCTGATATGACACGGTATTTTTTAAGATTAATAATGACAAGATCGAGTAATATGTATGCTATAAAATCGGTACTCATAGCAAAAACACCGCGCACTGGAAACAGTGTGCGGTGTCAAACAAATCGATATGGTTATAAGAAAGTTAGAGTACTTTGCTCAGGAATTCCTTCGTCCGCTGCTCCTTAGGCGCACCAAATACCTGCTGTGGCGAGCCTTGCTCCAGTACCTGACCCTGATCCATAAAGATGATGCGATCGCCAACCTCGCGGGCAAAGCCCATTTCATGCGTAACGATCACCATCGTCATTCCTTTGTCGGCCAGCTTCTTCATGACATCGAGCACCTCTCCGACCATTTCGGGGTCAAGCGCGGAGGTCGGTTCATCGAACAGCATCACATGCGGCTCCATAGCCAGCGCTCTGGCAATCGCAATCCGCTGCTTCTGTCCACCAGACAATTGCGAAGGATAGGCATCCCGCTTATCCTGTAGACCGACGGTCTGCAACAGATCCATCGCTACGGCTTCTGCCTTGTTCTTCTCCATCTTCTTCACGCGTATAGGCGCAAGTGTGATGTTGTCGAGCACCGTCTTATGTGGAAACAGGTTAAACTGCTGGAACACCATCCCCATCTTCTGACGAGTCATATTAATGTTATGCCCACGTGCAGTAATCGATTCGCCTTCGAACAGAATCTCTCCTTCAGATGGGGTCTCCAGCATGTTAAGACAACGCAGGAACGTACTTTTCCCCGATCCGCTCGGACCGATTACAACGACAACCTCCCCTTGCGAGATCTCAAGGTCTATCCCCTTCAAAATGTGGAGATGGCCGAATTTTTTATGCAAATTTTTAACGGTTATCACTGGCCTTCAACTTCCTTTCGAACACACCTAAAACCCGAGATAGTGTGAATGTCAGAATAAAGTAAATCACTGCAACGATCAGATACGGTGTCATCCCGTTATACGTAATGCCAACGACTGAGCCGGATTGGAAGATCAACTCGGTCACACCGATAATGGAGACGATAGAGGACTCTTTTATAATCGTTATGAATTCATTGCCGATGGCCGGAAGCACCGATTTTATCGCCTGCGGAATAATGATGAAGCGCAGCGACATTCCCTGCGACATCCCGAGCGATCGCGCCGCCTCCCCTTGTCCACGGTCTACACCTTGAATACCTGCACGGAAGATTTCCGCCAAATAAGCCGAGCTATTGATTGACAATGTAATCGCACCCGATTGAATCGGAGTAAAATTAACGCCGAATAATTGCGAGAAGCCGTAATGAATAATCAACAGTTGTACCATCATCGGCGTTCCACGCAGGAACTCCACCCAAGCGTGGCCGATGAAACGGACGATTTTTAAGGGCGACATCCGCACCAAGGCAACCACAAGCCCGAGAATAAAACCGCAGATGACACCGATCGCAGCCAGCAAGAGCGTATACTGCACACCGGTGAAGAAGTAATCGCGGTAATCCCAAAACATCGTAAAAAACTTCATAACCAGATCATTCCTCCAATTTCATCAGAAAACTTGCTAAAAAGCAGAAAATAGCGAAGCTTCTCCGCTATTTTCTAGAGCAATTCCTTAAAGATGCAACGCCTATTTCTCAGCCAATTCACTGGCCTCAACAATAAACTTATCGATACTTCCATCTTCCATGAGACGAGTCAAAGTAGCATTAACCTTATCAAGAAGCTCCTTATTGCCTTTCTTTACAGCGACGATGTATCCATCATCCTCTACCGGCGGCTGAGCTTCGGAAATCGTCAGACCTTCGATATTACTTACATACGATTCAGCCACAGGGCCCTCAATAATCGCTACGTCTACACGGCCTGTTTTTAGCTGCATCATAATATCTTGAGTTTTACCCAGGGAAGTAATCTTGGCATCCTTGATCGTCTTGGCGATATCCTCCTGGATCGAACTCTTCTGGACACCGATCTTCTTGCCTACCAATGCATCCATCGTCTTGTAGTTGCCTTCTTCTCCGGAACGAGTAACGACAGCCTGTGTAGCCGTGAAGTAAATCTTCGACATATCTACTTCCTTCTGACGATCAGGGGTTGGACTCAAACCGGAAATAGCGAGATCAATCCGTCCGCTGTTCAATTCATTCATCAGAGAATCGAATTGCAAATCTTTGATTTGCAGCTCAGCGCCCTGTTCCTTGGCAATCTCCTTGGCGATCTCAATATCGAAGCCGACAATTTCATCTTGTCCTTGATCATTTTTAATATGGAACTCATATGGAGCGTAGTCCGCGCTAGTGCCGAGCGTTATAATCTTCTTACCAGCGTTGCTGGCGTTGCTCCCTGCACCTTGCGCGCTCCCGTCATTATTTTTATTTTGTCCGCATGCTGCAAGCAAGCTGGTTACCATCAATAGAGCTATAACTAATGTTCCCCACTTTTTCATTTCTCTCTCTCCTGTCATGTGCTTTCTTTGATTACTTGGCCAATTATAAAACATAATGCATATATATGCAAAGGTAAAATATGATACTTCATCATTTATTCACAGATTCTTATCTAAGTTCTGATATTAATTTATCTATGGTTAATTAAACTGAGCTGATGATATTAACAATATCACAATAATTAACCCTGATTATTCCATAAAAGCGATTTCTAAGTGTATAAAATCACGTTCATATGCTGTGTCGCGTTAAAACGTTAGTGAATATTTATAAGTCAGCTTATTTTATTTCATCTCTTTTATTCAATTCCAAGGAGCTTGGACATAATAGGACAAAGGAGTTGAACCTTATGCTGCTGGAAGCTCTATATCATGTTCCACGAGACAAATGGGCCTATGCCTACGATAATTCAACGATTCATCTGCGGATTAGAACAAAGCGTGATGACCTCGAACAGGTCATTGCCATGACTGGGGATAAATATAATTGGGCCGGTACTTATCAGGAATATCCCATGGAGAAGGCAGCTCATGATCGCATGTTCGACTACTGGGAGGTCGACGTCCGCCCCCGCTACAAGCGCTTATCCTATGCCTTCAAGCTCGTTGCTGGTACTGAGACGATTTATATGCTCGATTCCGGATTACAGCATGATCCCCCCTCCCCTCCGGGAGAATGCTTCGAATACTCCTATATTCATGAGATTGACGTATTCAAAGTGCCGGAATGGGCCAAGGAAGCTGTGTTCTATCAGATTATGCCGGAACGGTTCGCTAACGGGAATCCAGATAATGATTCGAAGCCTGTAGAAAAGTGGGGAAGCCCCCCAAAATTCGATAATTTCTTTGGTGGGGATTTACAAGGGGTATTGGATCATCTAAATCATCTCGTCGATTTGGGAATCAATGCGATTTATTTCACGCCTTTATTCACTTCGCCATCCTATCATAAGTACGATACGACAGACTATCGGCAGGTGGATCCTCATTTCGGTGATAACGCTCTGCTTAAAAAGGTCGCCGTGGCCTGCCACGAACGTGGAATTCGCGTTGTACTCGATGCAGTCTTCAATCATTGTGGCGAGCAATTCCCTCCGTTCCAGGATGTATTGAAGCATGGGCAAAACTCCAAATATGCGGGCTGGTTCCATATCAATGAGTTCCCAGTGAAGATTAAGGACGGAGTTCCCACCTATGATACCTTCGGTTTCTTCGGGAATATGCCCAAATTTAATACGGCTAATCCCGAAGTGAAGGAGTATCTGCTAGGTGTAGCCGAATATTGGATCAGGGAGATTAAGCTTGATGGCTGGAGGCTCGATGTCGCCAATGAGATCGATCACCATTTCTGGCGTGATTTCCGTAATGTCGTGAAAAGGGTAAATCCGGAGGCTTATATTATCGGAGAAGTATGGAGCGATTCACTGAACTGGCTGCTGGGCGATCAATTCGATTCCGTCATGAACTATCCATTTGCCGACAAGGTACTTGAATTTTTCTGCGGTGGAATGGATGGCTATAACTTCTCAAATGAGATGGGTTCACTCGTTATGCGGTATCCCCAACAGACGAACGAAGTGATCTTCAATATGCTCTGTACACATGATACCCCGCGGCTTTTGACCCGGGTTGGCGGAGACAAAAGAAAGCTTAAGCTCTGCGTCGTCTTCTTGTTCACTTATATCGGCACACCTTGCATCTTCTATGGTGATGAGATCGGCTTAACAGGGAATACGGATCCTGATTGCCGTAAATGTATGGAGTGGGACCCTCTGAAGCAAGACCGTGAGTTGCTCGATTTCTATAAAATGATGATCGCCTTGCGCAAGAAACATGTCGTGCTTAGACAGGGGCGCTTTCGCTTTCTACAAGCCAAAAGCGGCAATCCCTGCATCATTTATGAGCGACTGGATCAGAGTATGCACTTCACAGTCTGGATGAATAATACGGATAAAGCGTGCGTGCTATCGCATCCGATTCAGACAAGCGATTGGCAGGATGCCTTAACCGGCGAGAGAGTTGCTCCCGACTCGGGCACAATGAACATCAGCCTGGACCCGTATGGCTTCCGTATTCTGTACCGACACATCAAATGAACATCAACAAGCCGGTAATCTGGTAGACCGATCCATATCGAGCGGATCTCACCAGTCCCGGCTTTTCTTTATACAGTCTTAAGCCTTGCGTAAATTTCGCTATACTGTCTTGCCGATTGCTGCCAACTATAGTCTCCGGACATCGCTGTCTTGACGAGACTCTCCCAAATTTCCGCTTGTTCATAGAAGGAAACAGCTCTGCGCAGCGTGTATAACAGATCATGAGCATTGAAGTCATGAAAGGTAAATCCGTTCCCCTCCTCCGTATATTCGTTGTAGGCATGCACTGTATCATTGAGCCCTCCCGTCTCCCGCACGACGGGAATGCTTCCATAGCGTAAGGCCAATAGCTGGCTGATTCCACAGGGTTCAAAGCGTGAAGGCATCAGAAACAGATCGCTGCCAGCATAAATCCGGCGTGATAGCCGATCGCTGAACAGAATCTGCGCTGATAGCTTCTGGGGATAGCGCCGGGCCGCTTCCCTGAACCATTCCTCATAGCTGTTATCCCCGGTACCAAGTAATACGAACTGAACATCGTCCTCGTTAAGCCATTCATCCAGAATACGCGTCATTAAATCAAGGCCCTTCGGCTCAACCAACCGTGTCACCATGCCGATCAGCGGGATGGATGCTTGCTCAGGAAGTCCCAATTCCTGCTGCAGCGCCAGCTTATTTTGCCTTTTCTTCGCCAGGCTGCTGCGGTATTTGACGTATATATCCTCATCCGTCAACGGATTATACAGCTTCGCATCAATACCATTTACAATCCCTGACAAGCGATCCCCAAGCGAACGCAGTAATCCTTCCATTCCATAGCCATAGTAAGGGGTGCGGATTTCTGCAGCATAGGTAGGGCTCACCGTCGTAACATGATCGGCAAATACTAGTCCTGCTTTCATAAAGCTCACATTGCCATAATATTCGACCGCGTCCGCCGTAAAATAATACTCCGGCAAACCAAGTAAATCGCCTAGCACTTCCCGTGGGAAGATGCCCTGGTACAGCAAATTGTGGATTGTATATACAGTACGGATGTAACCATAAGCCTTATTGGTCTGATAATGCTCCTTAAGAAGCAGCGGAATCATCGCTGTATGCCAATCATGACAATGGAGAATATCTGGCAAAAATTCAATCAGCGGAAGCATATCAAGCACGGCCCGGTTCAGAAAGGCGAAGCGTTCTCCATCATCCGGGTAACCGTAGACACCATCCCGGCTGAAGTAATATTCATTATCGATAAAATATACAGGCATTCCTTCATGAATTAAATACTCGATGCCGCCATACTGCCTGCGCCATCCGACAGGCACTTCCATCGCACCCAGATGCGTCATCTGGTCTGTAAAGCAGGACGGGATGTCCTTATATTTAGGTAGCACAACTCTCACATCATGACCTGCCTCTTGCAGCGCCTTTGGGAGTGCACCGATCACATCAGCCAATCCACCTGTCTTAATGAAAGGGACGACCTCGGCAGCAGTGAACAATATTTTCATATATGCTTCCTCCTTGGTGATTTAGTGCCTGGTTTGGTCTTCTTCGATAAGCGAGGTCTCACCCTCCGCCCGGTTCTAATCGCTGGCTTCAGAACGATGAAGCTAAGCGGTGGAAGCGCCAGTTCCAAGCTATACGGGCAATCATGCCAACGCTTCGGCTCACTATGCAGCGGGGCAATGCGAATCTGTTCTGCGCCGCCATAAGCCTTCAAATTGCTGTTGAACATCTCTACGTATGCTCCATATTGTGGTACACCGATTTGATAATGCTCCCGTTCAACAGGTTGAAAGTTAATAACGATAAGCAGCGTGTCCTCGATCCGCTTGCCCTTGCGCAAGTAGCAGATGACGCTTTGCGTACGATCATGCGGATTAATCCACTGATAACCGCTACCGTTATGATCATTCTCCCACAAGGCAGGCTCTCTTAAATAGAAATGATTCAACGAGCGGGTATATTCCAGCATTTTGCGATGCATTTCGTAATCCAACAGCAGCCAGTCCAGCTCTGCCTGATCTCTCCATTCAATGAACTGACCGAATTCCGCGCCCATGAACAGCAGCTTCTTCCCCGGCGATGTCATCAGATAACCGAGCAATATTCGTAACCCGGCGAACTTCTGCTCATAGCTTCCTGGCATTTTACTAAGCAAGGACTTCTTGCCATGCACCACCTCATCATGAGATAAGGGCAGTGTGTAATTATCCGTAAAGGCATACCAGATCGGAAAAGTAAGCAAATGATGATTCTTTGGCCGCTCTTCAAAGTCAGTTTCCATATAACCGAGCGTATCGTTCATCCAGCCCATATTCCATTTATAATTGAAGCCAAGCCCGCCTATATCCACGGGGTCTGTAACCCCGGGCCAGGAGCTGGATTCCTCCGCCATCATCAAAGCATAGGGGTAATACTTGAAGATGACCTGGTTTAACTGCTTCAGGAATTCAATCGCCTCCAGATTCTCCACACTCCCGAACTCATTCAGAGGATGCTGGCCCGACGGCTTCTCAAAATCTAGGCGCAGCATACTGGTTACAGCATCGACCCGCAGGCCGTCGAAGTGATACATATCCATCCAGAACAAAGCATTCGATATAAGAAAGGATCTGACCTCCGGCTTGCCGAAATCGAAGCTCAGCGTCCCCCATCCTGTCTTTTCGGCTTTGGCCTCGTCCTCATATTCGAACAGAGCCGTACCGTCGAACCGCCGTAGACCGTGCGCATCCTTAGTGAAATGACCCGGCACCCAATCGAGCAAGACACCGATCTCAGCCTGATGGCAGCGATCCACGAAGTACATCAAGTCCTCAGGTTTGCCATAACGGCTTGTTGGAGCATAATAGCCAGTTATCTGATATCCCCAGGATAGGTCATAAGGATACTCGGCCAGTGGCATTAACTCGATATGCGTATACCCCATTTTTACAACATAAGGAATTAGGATGTCTGTCATCTCACGGTATGTATAGAAACTGCCGTCCTTCCTTTGCCGCCATGTTCCGAAATGCAGTTCATATATGTTCAGCGGCCTGTGGTACAACGCTCTGCGGCTACGCTGCCAATTCTCATCATGCCATGTGTAGCCCGTTATCGATTTGACAATGGACGCTGTAGCTGGACGAACCTCCGCATAGGTTGCATACGGGTCGGCCTTCAAACTTTTGACACCATCTTGGCCAGTAATTTCATACTTGTAAAAAATTCCTTCCTCTACATCCGGAAAAAAACGAGTCCAAAATCCCGAATCGGGTATCTTATATAATAAATCATTCTCCCCGCTCCACCGGTTCCAATCCGAGGCAATGGATACTTGCCGCGCGTGGGGCGCCCATACGGTAAATCGAACACCGGACTGACCGTCCTCTACTGCCAGATGCGAACCTAGGGTTAAATAGCTGCGGTACAGTGTTCCTTCATGAAATAAATAAATATCATCTTTGGAAATCATATCTGTTCGTTCGGACAATGTATAATCACCTGCTTCTCCAAATAATTTTATAGAGGCTAATAAACAGCCTGAACCGCTTGAACCACGTATTTATCCATAATTTTTGTGTTAACTCCCGATATTGAAAGTTAAAATGCTCTTTTACAAATTTCTTTGTAATAATTTCTGATAATTTCCATACCTTTAATTTCAACGACATCATTCATATCTAGTGTATGTAAGAACAACACAGTCCAAACCACACGGGAGGGAAAAAACGAAGTGAATAAAAAAAATTGTATTGCAATGCTGCTGGCTGGAGGTGAAGGTCGCAGATTATCCCCGATCACTTCCAAACTTGCTAAACCCGCCGTACCGTTCGGCGGCCATTACCGGATCATCGATTTTCCTCTCAGCAACTGCGTCAACTCAGGGATCGATACCATTGGCGTACTTACTCAATACGAGGCAGAATCGCTTCACGAACATATTGGCGAAGGTAAAGCATGGAACCTCCCGAAGCATGAGCATGGCGGTATTTCTCTACTGCCATCTTATAACGCCGGTGTGCAGGAGTATGCCGGAACAGCAGATGCAATATTCAAAAATATCGAGTATGTGGATCGATTCAAGCCGGATCAGGTACTGATTCTGTCGGGCGACCATATTTATCATATGGATTACCGCAAGCTGCTTGATTATCACTTGTCTGTGAACGCAACCGCGACCATTTCCGTCATGCCCGTTCCATGGGAGGAAGCACATCGCTTCGGGGTAATGTGCACCGACCAACGTAATAGAATTACGGAGTTCGCGGAGAAGCCAAAGCATCCGACCAGCAATCTAGCCTCTATGGGGATTTATTTATTCAATTGGGACTTTCTGAAGCAACATTTGATCAAGGATGCAGAGGATGTAGGAAGCAGCCATGACTTTGGCAAAGATTTGATTCCGAAAATGCTGGCTGGCAAAGAGCCGCTGCATGTCTATGAATTTAAGGGGTATTGGCGTGATGTAGGCACGGTTCAAAGTCTGTGGGAAGCACATATGGATTTACTGGCCGAGAACGCAGATTGGAAACTAACAAATAATAAGGCCTGGCCGATGTTCACCCAAGGACTGCCAGGTGCTCCGTCCCTTCTGTCCCGTAATACACAAATCAGCAACTCGCTGGTACATCATAGTTGCGAACTGGAAGGGCAGATTGAGCAATCCGTTGTGTTTGGTGAGGCGAGTATCGGCCGATATACCAAGATTAAAGACAGCGTCATTATGCCTGGTGCCAAGATCGGCCGCAATGTCTGGATCGAGAAGGCCATTATCGGTGAAGGCGCGGTCATTAAGGATGGCGCGATGATCAAAGGGGCCTTAGGCGATATTATGGTTGTCGGTCCCGGCGAGACCGTTACTGCCAAACCTGCGCTTATTCCACAGCCAACAAGACTGCTTATGGAAGTCTATGAGAAGACGCCGCGGCTTCGAGCAGAAGGCATGCCTTCTTAGCGCTCCCCAGACCCTAGCTTCATCCAACTGAGCTTTTTTGAAAAAACGCACATCGGGAGCATAAGCTTCGGTGCTGAATACCGAACTTTTGAACATACATTAAAGGGACTCTCTAAAGTACAGCATTCTTAGAGAGTCCCTTCATGATGTAACAACATATTTAATTCTGATCCTCACTGTTCATTTGCTCTACCTCTTCGTCCCGGTTCTCAGGATCATGAATAGGCATCGGCAAAGTGACAGATACAGTGGTACCAGCACCAAGCTCACTACGGATATCCATTTTACCATGGTGCAGTTCAACGAGCTGCTGGCTGATCGCCAGTCCAAGCCCGGTTCCGCCGCCTTGATGATTTACCTGGAAGAAGCGATCTCGGACTCTGCTCAGATTTTCCTCGCTGATTCCTATCCCGCTATCAACAACTTCGATCTGAACCTGCTCGGCTGAGATTGGATTGATGACGAGATGAATCCAGCTATTCTCATGCGAGAACTTAATCGCATTATCAACCAGATTCAGGAAGACTTGCTTCAATCGATTGGCATCGCCGATAACCGTAATCGGCTTATCCATTTGATCATCAAGCTTGATCTGGATTTGCTTCTTCTCCGCCTTCGCCCATACGTTCAGCATAATCTCCTTCAGCAATTCCTGCAGCTTGACACGACCGATCACAAGCTTCATCTCGTTCTGCTGCAGCTTGGAGAAGTCCAGCATCTCTTCAACCAGTCCGATCAGCCGATCGGTCTCCTTGGAGATAATATTCATTCCGATCTTCGTCTCATCCGGATCGAAACCGCCAGAGGTTAGTGTCTCGCTCCAACCCTTGATGCCCGTTAATGGAGTACGAAGTTCATGGGAGATGGACGAGATAAAATCATCCTTGATCTGGTTGCTGCGAACGATCTCCTGAGCCATATAGTTCAGCGTGGAAGCCAACTCGCCTAATTCATATCTATACTCGCCCTCAATACGCGTATCGAATTTCCCCTTCGCTAACTGGGCGGATACAGCCCTTATGTTATTGATCGGCTTCACGATCGAATTAGCGAGCCCGATACTGAACAAGGTAACGAGTGCCAGTACAGCAACGCATACCGCTGAGGATAGCAGGGTTAGATTCATCATTTTGGAATTAACCGCCTCAAGCGAAGTTACATAACGGACGATGTAGGCATTCTCCCCTCGTACCTGAAGCGGTGAGGATACGGCCATGACCATTTCCCCCGTTGACGGCTGCCTGCCGATCCATTTACCGACACTACCCGAAGCTGCCTGCAGCACGTCACTCGTCTGGATTGCCTTCTCATCCTGGAACGGATTACTGCTTGCCTTGACATTGCCTTTCCGGTTCAGAATCAGAAGCTCTGTGTCCTTCAATTCAAAGGCATCAAGCATTTCCGTAAAATAATGCGGATCATTATCTGCATTCAGCTTTACGAATTTCTGAAAATAATCGGACGCCCATGTCGTATGGTTCGACATATGGTTATAGATCGTATCGTAATAGTACATGCGAATGGCCAATGAGAAGATCAGTTCAACCATGAACAGAGTTACGAATACGACGATAAAATAATGCATTACGATTTGTCGTCCGATACCCTTCTTGATCATTGTCCCTCGCCCTTCCATTTATAGCCAAATCCCCACACAGTCTGGAGGAACATCGGCTCGGAAGGATTATTCTCGATCTTCTGGCGAAGCCGACGGATATTGACGTCAACAATTTTCGGATCGCCCATATATTCTTTTCCCCACACATGATCAAGCAATTGATCGCGGCTTAGCGGGGAGTTCTCGTTCTCCAGGAAATATTGTACCAGTGAAAATTCGGTTGGTGTTAGTTCTATCAATTGGCCACCACGCTTGAACTGCTTAGAGATCAGATCCAGCGTGAATGGCCCGGAAGTAAATGTAACTTTGGTGCTGCTCTCCCGGTATACGTTAACTCTTCGCAGCAGGGAATGGATGCGGGCGATCAGTTCTGTCGGACTGAACGGCTTGCTTACATGATCATCCGCTCCGACGGACAGTGCATAAACCTTATCCTGTTCCTGTACTTTTGCTGTCAGAAAAATAATCCCGATCCGCTCGTTCGTCTCACGGATTCTGCGACACACCTCAAAGCCATCGATACCTGGAACCATCACATCAAGCAATGCAATATCGATATCCGGCACGCTCTGCAGCTTCGCAAGCGCCTCGTGCCCGTCTCCAGCCTCCAACACTTCGAAGCCGTTCCGCTTCAAGTTAATCACGATAAAACTGCGGATCGATTCTTCATCTTCCAATATCAAAACTTTGCTCACTTCGCGTCTCCTCCCTCTATCATAAACAGCCTCTATCGCTTAATTTCCTGTTCGCCCTTATTCACCTTCATGTTCGACTTACTATAAAAACCGATAACCTTGTCATAATCCCAGGCCAGCAGCTCCCATTGATCCTTATAGTTCTCCCACTCAGATAGTGAGAAGAAGCGTATTTCCGCCACAGTCTCCCCGCTATCCACCTTGACGAACCATAGATGTTCATCCGGATTGGACTTCGGATCGATCGTTACGTTATTGGTCCATTCCTTCGGGAAGTTGAAATAGAATCGACCTGAAGGGTCCATATACTGCTGCTTGACGAACTTCCAGCCGACGCCCTCATCCCATTGATAGTAAGAGAAGAGCGGCATGTCATATGGGGGTTCCTCCCAGCCAATCGGCTTCTCCGACCGTGCCACCTCTAGAATGCCATCACCATCCACGTCGCCACTGTATACCGGATAGTTCTTGAAAGTGAAATCCTGGGATGGTACCAGATCCTCAAATTTGCCATTCTTCATCACAAGCATATGAGAATATGCATAATGGGCCCCGAATGAAGCGTCCAGAATAATTCCCCTCAGCTTCGGTGTAATGTTGCCACTCACCGTGTTGTAATATTCCTCAACTGCGTCATCCAATTGGATTTGATCCAGTTCCTTGAACGATGTTCCATCAAGTTGATAAGTAGTTACAGTTGCATTCTGTTCCCGCTTCAAGTTCACGACTGTAATATCCAGTTGACCATCCTGATTAAGGTCATCAATTAGGAAATTACTGTACGGCAGGGTCAGCAGATTGTCCACCTTCTCGCCATCATACGAATAGATGGTTAGACCTTTCTGTACATCCTCTCCCCCGCCGGAAAAGCCTGCGATAATATTCAGGCGACCATCGCCGGCCAGATCCTTCAAATCGAAAGTTTCAAGATTCTGCCCTTCGCCATCAAAGCGAACCTGAACGCTCCAACTATCCCCTTGCTGTTTGAGAATCATGCCGTGGATACGTACTGTCTCGTCAGGGGTCTCATAGAAGACGATCGCTTCCTTCACGCCGTCATTGTCCAGATCAGCGGTTCGAATTGAGCTCTTCACATCCTTTGGTGCTATAATCGAGCCTTTCGTCTCGACATTAATGACGTTGAACAGCGATTCCCGGTCCGAGGACAGCTGCGGCGTACGCATTAATGCTTTTGGATCATCAATGATGCTGCAGCCGCTAAGCAAGAGCAGCAGCAAGCATCCAGAGCATAACGTCAGCCAGCGTCTCATATTACCTCTCAAACTCATCACTCTTTTCATGCTAAATCGATTAATCGTTTCTCCCCAGCAGTCAGCCGTCTCCCAACGATGTCTATCTTAAGTTCCCCCGATTGAACACCCCAAATTCGCGTGCAATATTTCTCGGCCAATTCAAGCGGGAGTGCAGTCACTACGGTCGTTCCCTGGGTTTTGCACAGTTGGCTGAAGGTCTCGATGACTCTCTCAGCTGATTTGGGATCCAGTCCAATCGTGGGCTCGTCCGCAGCGATAAATTTAGCGCCATGGACAAGTGCTCGGCAAATGGCCACCCGCTGCTTCTCTCCACCGCTAAGTTTGCCAGCCTTTACATGGGCCTTATCGAGCAAACCGAATTTCTCCAGCTCGTCCATCGCTCCCATATAATCATCTGAACGAACCATACCGGTAAAGCGGCGAATCGCCGATACTTGACCGACTTGTCCGATCAGAACATTCTTGAGCGCCGTTCTCTCCGGATAAAGAGAAGGATTCTGTTCCAGATAAGCAAATCTGGAGCGCATTTTATGCGACCCCTTACCGCCGCCCTCGATCAGCTTGTCCTCATTCCATGTATAGTCTCCGCTGTTCCATGAATCACGAAGCGCTAGACAGCGGAGCAGCGTACTCTTTCCGCTGCCGCTTGCACCGACAATACCGACTAGTTCCCCTTGAGCGAATTCTGTGCTGATATCACATAGTACTTGCTTCTTATTCCCATCCACCGATTTTTTTAAGTGGCTAACCTTGATCATGTCCGATTCTCCTTTGGTTGTACCTATATCTATATATAAGTTCGTGTTCAAAAAGGCCAGTTTTCAGCACCAAGAAGGTTGGATAAAGCTAGGGTCGAAAGGAGCGGAGCGTACGTAGTTTGTACGTGAGCACCGGAAGACCCGGCTGAATTCAAGATTCGATGCCGAATAGCTTCTTGATTGACTTCGTGATCAAAAGTGGACTTTTTGAACAACCTCTATAAGTTCGTGTTCAAAAGTTCAAAAGTCACTCTAATCTATAGTGTATTGGAAATAGCCGTGAAAATCCATTACAGCCTGTTCATATTTTCATTTTTTTCGAGAGTTTGTTTTCTAAAGCCGAATCCAGCCAAAGTAAATAGCACATACAAACTGCCCAGAAGGATGAATAACGTACCCGGACTTATAAATTCCATCGCAGCTCCACCGACATTCGGGCCGAGAATACTTCCAAGGCTGAAATGGAAAGAAGCTATCACATTCGCAGCCGGTAACAGCGCTGCTGGCAACAAATCGGCGGCATAAGCAAGTCCAAGCGAGAAGAAGGAACCAACTAGGCCACCAGCACCCAGGAACAGCAGCAGTAAGCCCCAGAAGTTATTCCCTGCCAGCGGTGCGATCAAGAACAGCGTCCCTCCGCCGAGGCCTGCAATCATTAATACTACCTTGCGGCTATAACGGTCGCTCAGCATTCCTAGCGGAAGCTGCAGAATCAGACCACCGATTCCGAAGAAAGGAAGCAGCGTTGCGATTTGCTCTGTACTTAATCCGATCCGCAGGCCGTAAATTGGGAAATTGCTGTTCATCGTCGATTCCATATATCCATATAATAATGGCGTGAACAGAGCAAACCAGGCCAGCCTGTAAATTCGTCCGTATTTACGAGTTTCCTTCACACTACCCGCTGCTCTCTCTGGATACTTATTAGGCATCCGAAGTATAACGAGGAGTACCCCTACTGCGGTAAGAATAGACAATAGTAGAAATGGAAGAAGCTGACCATAGCTCAACAATCGGATCCCGAAGGGGCCGAAGCTGAAGCCAAGCCCGTAGGACATACCATAGAGTGAAAGGTTCCGTCCGCGACGTTCTTTGGGTGACAGCAGGAGCAGCCAAAGCTGTGAGGTAAAATGAATCGCGCTGTCTCCGATTCCGACAATCAGACGCAGTACGAACCATATAGACAAGTTTGAGACTAACGGAAAGATCGGCAAAGCGACCATAACCGCTATCATGCCGCCGATCAGCAGCTTCTTGAAGCCAGTACGTCCAAGCACGCGCTCGGCAACCAATGTCATGGCAAATGAACCCACATAGAGAGCAGCGGCATGCATCCCGTTCACAGAGGAAGGGATTCCCCGCTCTTCCATGAAGATAGCAAGAACTGGTAAAAGCAGTCCTTGGCTTAACCCCGATATAATAATGACCAATGTCAATAAGAAAAATGGCGATACCCTTATCGGAAATTTACTAGAATTTGATGTTATTGTCATGATGCCTTCCTTCCTGCATAACAAAAGAAAACCGTCATGACAATATGACGATTTTCCCTTTAAGTCATATGTGATAGTGAGATTAATCGGTAAAACAACCCCTAAACATTATAGTAGACAAGCCCTATTCTCACAAGCATAATTAAGAGGTATGCATTATAGTTCTGGGAGGACTGACGGATGGCTTATGATGTAAAAGTCGATGTGTCACCGATTTATGAGTTGCTCAGCAGCTTCATGTTATATACTACACGAAAATGGATTAACAATCTGGACATCGGACGCGAATGGATTCACGACATTCAACAGAACCTTAGTGAGGAAGCACGGCAAGCCTTCGCTGAGGCGGCTGACTATCCGTTCGGCGATTATGATCTGCTCTACGCCCTGGCGCTGGAACGGGACTCATCCGTACAAATCCTTGGCTATCTGGAGGCGTTGTCTCACGGTAATACCGGTTCACTACTCGCCCGGATTACTCCGTACGTTCCCGCTGCGACCCTGGAAGATGTGGAACGGCTTCAGACTAACTATGCGCCGCTCCTTAATATTTGGCATGACAATTACTTTAAAGGTGTCGAGGAGCTGTACGCGGGCATGATGGAAGAGGACGCCATGGAGAAGAAGGATCTGCTTGAGAAAATGGATCCCGAGCCGCTCATCGAATTTGCCTCGGGTGGGCTTGTGCTCGATCAGGAGCTTCCCGTGAAGCATATTATTCTCGTTCCATCCATTCATTTCAGACCGATAAATACGTATTGCTTCTTCAAGGAAGAGCTGCTTATCCAATATCCGATCGATATTCCGGAAGCTGATGAGGACGAGCCGCCAATCTGCCTGCTTCGACTGACCCAGGCGTTATCCAAGCCGGAACGTCTGCAACTGCTGCGCTATTTGGCGAATGAGCCGAAGTCGATGCAGGAGATGATCCGGGACACCAATGAGTCGAGGGCGCAATTGCACCATGAATTGATGATTCTCAGATCTGCGGGTATGCTTCGCGTTCATCTTACTGACCGCAGTAAGGAGAAGTTCAGCATCCGGCCAGACGGCGCCTCCGAGCTGCAGATGTTCCTCGAGTCCTATATTCGCATTTAATGGTTGGCCTGGCATGATGAACAACATTTGCATTTTTGCTGCTGCCTCTGATAAGTTAAGATAAATATGATATAGAGCAAGTGCAAGAAGGAGTGATAGAGATGAAACAGACTGTGCAACAACAAATCATTTTCGATCTTGATGACACTTTGATCTACTGCAACAAATATTTCGAACTGATTCTCGGCCAATTTGCCGACCTCGTATCGGAATGGTTCAGCGGATACCAGCTGCCGATCAAGGAAATCCGTGATAAACAGATCGAAATCGATGTGGCCGGAGTACAGCAAATTGGATTCGCCAGTCAGCATTTCCCGGAATCGCTGATTGATACCTACCGCTACTTCTGCCAGCAATTCGGCGAGCGCCGCGAGGAACTTAAAGAAAAGCAGCTTATGCGGCTTGGCCTCAGCGTTTATGAACAATCCATTGAACCTTATCCAGGTATGATAGACACGCTCGATTTCCTGCAACGGCAGCAGCATGAGCTGTACCTTTACACCGGCGGTGAGACCGTGATCCAACAACGGAAAATTGAGCAAATGAAGCTGGCTGATTATTTTCAAGATCGTATCTTTATCCGCCAGCATAAAAATATTGATGCATTGGAAGAGATTCTGGGCTCTCGTCCGTTCCATCGTCAAAACACATGGATGATCGGGAATAGTCTACGGACCGATATCTCGCCAGCTCTCACGGCAGGTATCCATGCCATCTACATCAAGCATCCTGATGAATGGTCCTACAATCTCATCGAGCTGGCGCCGCGTAATGATTCCTATTTATATACGGTAGCTTCGCTCGAAGAGATCCCGTCCATTATATCCGACTCCGGGCAAGCCCGCAGCGCTAAGAAATTGTCGCACAGATCCAGATAGTGCTATGCACTGAACTGAAAATAGATATAAAAAAACTGGGTTGATGGATTTTTCCATCGGCCCAGTTTTTTGTCATTAACCCTCTGTCCGTTCTACATTTAACTTCCCGCTCACGGGATCAAGCAGCGTGATTCGGCCTTTGTAATCTCCTTCTGAATGCTTGAAGGATAAAATTTGCGTATGGCCTTTTTCAAGCAAGGATTGCAGCATCGTGCGCGAAATTTTCTTACCGGCATACTCTTTCCAAATGACAAAGCCGCAGCCCTGCTTATAATGAGTACAGCCATAACCTTTGCGGCCTTCGATCAGCTGACCGCCACAGCCGCTGCGCGGGCACGGCGCCAACGCTTCGAAGCCGCCAGACGAGCCCGCCGAACCCCCGGAGCCAACGGCTTGTCCGGCTGCCGCTCCCCCAGCAGTTCGCCCGCTGCCGGATGAGCCGCTTCCTCGCCTGGAAGCGGTCCCTGCTGTGGAGTCGCCTCCTTTGGAGCGAGAGCCTGTGCGGCCGCCGCGCTTGCCCTTCTCCTCAGGGCCACCGTCAAACCGCGAAGCGTCCGCTTTCTTCTGTACACGCACCTTCTCAACAATCGAGATCGTAAATTTCTTCACGTTCTCCATAAATTTCTCGCTGGTCGCCTCTCCTTTAGAGATTTGGTACAGTCGGCGCTCCCACTGCCCTGTCATCTCGGGAGAAGTTAACAGCTCTACTCCAGCATGCCTGATTAATTCGATGGCAGTGCGCCCCTTCTGCGTCACCGTGATCCGCTTGCCCTGCATCGTGATATATCCGACGCTTTTCAGGCGCTCGATCGTTGCGGCCCGGGTCGCTGGTGTTCCAAGCCCCGCATCCTTCATCGCTTCGCGGAGCTCGTCATTCTCGAGCTGCTTGCCAGCACTCTCCATAGCCTTGAGCAGCGTGCCTTCGGTATAAGACTTCGGAGGCTGAGTGGCTTTCTCCTTCGCCTCAGCTTCCTTACATAGCACCGGCTTATTGCGGTCAACAGAGAACGGCTCACTGACCTCTTCCTCTTGGTCTTCCTCTTCGTCCTTCTTCTTGCCGCGCTTTGAAGCTTTGTTGTCATCACCGGGCAAGCACACTTTCCAGCCCAAGGACAGCAGTTCCTTAACATTCGTCTTGAACAATTCCTTCTCAACTTCCGTCATCACTGTGTGCTGCTTATATTCAGCTGCCGGATAGAAATGCGACAAAAAGCGGCGGACGACGAGATCATAAATATTCCCCTCTTCCTTACTAAGCGTTCCCGGCCTTCTTAAGGTCGGCAGAATGGCATGGTGATCCTCCACACGAGAAGGATTGCAGACCGACTTGTTGTTCACATGAACCCGCTTCTGGTTCCCGCCCTCGGCTAGTTCCTTATAATCCGTAGATTTCAGCATATGTAGCGTTTTGTGCATGCCTTCGATATTTTGTTCAGTTACATAATTGGAGTTTGTACGCGGATATGTAATCAGCTTATGGCGTTCGTATAAAGCCTGGGCCAAATCAAGCGTCTTCTTGGCCGAGTAGCCAAACTTCGCGTTCGCATCACGTTGAAGCAGCGTCAGGTCATACAGCTTATAAGGATATTCCTTCGTCTCCTTAACCTCATATTCCACGATCTGGCCTTGCTTGCCGCGTACTTTATCCGCTAAAGACCGAGCCTTCTCTGCATCTGTCAATCGATCCCCTTGCCAGGTTCCGATATATAACCGCTCGTCCTGTTCAAATTCAGCTTTGATCTCGTAATAAGTCAAGGAGTCAAAGCTCTCGATTTCCTTCTGACGGTCATAAATCAGCGCGAGTACAGGCGTCTGCACCCGGCCGACCGAGAGCAGCGTATTATGCTTTGTTGTAAAGGCACGTGAGGCATTCATACCGACGAGCCAGTCGGCCTCACTTCTCGCCCGCGCTGCCTTCGTCAGATTCGCGAACTCTTCGCTGCTCCGCAGCTCGGCGAAGCCTTTGGCGATACTCTCGGAGGTCAAGTCAGAGATCCACAGACGCTTGACCGGCTGCATAAGCTTAAGCCGCTGCTGAATCAAAGCGAAGATATATTGTCCTTCGCGCCCGGCGTCGCAGGCATTTACAACCGCATTGCAACGCTTGGCCAGCTCGCCGATCGTCTTCAATTGATCCTTCGTCTTCGGATTCGGCACAATCTTGAATTGCTCTGGCATGATTGGCAGATCATAAAAATTCCATTTTTTATACTTGTCATCATAGGCGTCAGGCTCGGCCAAACCGAGTAGATGTCCGATCGCCCAGGTAATAATATATTGCTCTCCTTCCAGATAAGAGCGATTATTCTTCGCCCGCGGCTCAATCACCGCGGCGATCGTTCGTCCCATATCGGGTTTCTCAGCAATTACGAGCGTTTTCATTGTTTCAAGCGCCCCTCTTTCCTAGCATTCCAGTTCCACAGATAAAAAGGGCCGCGCTCCGCGCAGCCCTGTAGCTAACATCTATTATAGCATATTTTCACATCGTTCGCTTCACGTTTTCGTCTAACGAAACTACAGACCGTTATTTCCTCAGAAATAGTAGTCACTGAAATCTAACGAAACACCGTATCGTTATTTGGAAGAAATTCAGTCGTAAAGCCCTTAATTCGCTTCAATAACGATACCCAGTTTCGTTAAAATTTCTAGCAGCGCGTTTAAGTTGAAATAGCGATACCACGTTATATTAGAAGTCAATAACTGTGGCCCCTGTTTGTTAACAACCTCATTACGCTAGGATTCCGTCCCCTGTCAGGAACTTATTGACTTCCCGTGCCGCCTCGCGGCCTTCCTGGATGGCCCACACGACCAGACTTTGCCCGCGGCGCATATCACCGGCGGCGAATACCTTGTCAACATTCGTGTTATATTTGCCGTAACGCGCTTTGACATTGCTTCGGCGGTCTGTCTCAAGCCCCAGCTCATCGATCATCGTTGTCTCCGGCCCATCAAATCCGATAGCAACGAGCGCTAGTTGGGCTGGGAATACCCGTTCCGTCCCGGGAACAGGCTCATAGGTTTTACGGCCTTCCCCATCGACTGTACGTTTGATTTGAACCGTGTGCAGCTCCTTCAAGTTCCCCTGCTCGTCGCCGACGAAGCGGGTGGTCATGATAGAGAATTCCCGTGGATCCTCCCCATACAACGCTTTGGCCTCTTCCTGAGCATAATCGAGCGTATAGACATTCGGGAATTGTGGCCACGGATTGGCAAGCGAATCCCGCTCCAGCGGTGCCTTGACATGCGTGCCAAATTGCGTAATGCTACGGCATCCATGGCGCAGAGCTGTAGCGACACAATCTGATCCGGTATCTCCACCGCCAATTACGATTACATCTTTGCCGGCCGCTGAAATATATTGCCTATCCTGTAGCCCGGAATCGAGGTAGCTCTTGATCGTGCCGTTCAGGAAAGGCATCGCATAATGCACACCGTGTAAATGGCTGCCTTCAATCTCGAATTTGCGCGGCCTTGTCGCCCCGCCGCATAGCACAACCGCATCATATTGATCTATCAGCTGCTGTGTCATGATGTCCTTACCGATTTCCGTATTCGTAACGAACTTTACGCCTTCGGCAGCGAGGAGATCGACACGACGCTGTACGATCTTCTTATCCAGCTTCATCGCGGGTATGCCGTACATCAATAGACCGCCGATCCGATCCGCGCGTTCATACACAGTCACTTCATGTCCAGCCTTGTTCAATTGCGCTGCACAGGCCAGCCCCGCCGGACCGGAGCCGACGACCGCAACCTTATGACCCGTACAGTGCGCAGGCGGCTCCGCTACAATCCAGCCTTCCTCGAAGCCTCGGTCAACAATCGCTTGTTCAATCGTCTTGATTGTTACTGGCTGGCCAATGAGCCCTACTGTACAAGAACCTTCACAAGGAGCCGGACAGACCCTGCCTGTAAACTCCGGAAAATTATTCGTCTTGTGCAGGCGCTCCAGCGCATCTCTCCATAAGCCGCGGTAGATGAGATGATTCCATTCCGGAATCAGATTGTGCAGCGGACAACCTGAAGTACCCCCGATCATCTCGATCCCTGTATGACAATAAGGAGTTCCGCAGTCCATACAGCGGGCTCCCTGTCTCTGTAATTCCTGTTCAGTCAGATGCTTGTGAAATTCCTGCCAATCATTTACTCGCTCCAGCGGACTGCGGTCTCCCGGTAGGTGACGGGTAAACTCCATAAATCCAGTTGGTGTAGACATCTTATTTCCCCCATCCGTTGCCAACGAGAGCAGACAAGCCGGATCGACTGATCCGGCTTGTCTATGCAGCGCATACGGAAATGCAACCGCTAGTGAACCCTCCCGTTATCGTGTAACTTGATGTTAGCACCCCAGGGGAACGTTATTAATGGATTAATAAATTGATATTTTGCACTATTATGCAGACGGATGACGCCTTACATAGATCAAAAACCGGTAATTATAAGGGTTCTTCTCATCACGAATTCCTGCGCTCTCCTGCTCCAGCTGGAACTCGGACCAATCGATCGACGGGAAGAAAGTATCTCCGGCAATGTCTTCATCAATCTTCGTCACCAGCAAGCGATCCGCGTAAGGGATCAACAGTTGGAAAATCCCCGCCCCGCCAATCACCATTAATTCCTCGCCATCCGCCAGAGCTAACGCCTCTTCAACCGTATGTACGATCTCCGCACCCTCAGCATGATACGAGCCATCATTCGTCATGACGACATTGCGACGGTTCGGCAGTGGGCGGCTGCGCATCGACTCCCAGGTTTTACGTCCCATAAGTACGGTCTTCCCTGTCGTTTGTGCTTTGAAGAAGGCCATATCCGCTGGCAAACGCCAAGGCAAATCATTATCCCGACCAATAACTCCGTCCCTGGCCATAGCCCAAATAAATGTTATCCCCATGTTTTTACATCCACCTTCCTGGAATCCGTTCATCAAATAGCCGCTCTACAGGCAGTGCTATCATTGGCTAGCTTCTATATCGCAACAGGGGCTTTAATGCCAGGATGATGCTGGTAGCCGACAAATTCGAAATCTTCATAGACATAGTCGAAAACAGAATCCGGCTTGCGCTTAATCACCAGCTGTGGCAAAGGATACGGCTCACGCTCCAATTGGGTCTTCACCTGTTCAAGATGATTCTTGTAAATATGCACGTCTCCGCCTGACCAGATGAATTCGCCTACCTCCAGACCGCATTGCTGTGCAACCATATGCGTGAGCAGCGCATAGCTGGCGATATTAAACGGCAAACCGAGGAAAGTATCGACAGATCGCATGGTCAGCATACAAGAGAGCTTCCCATCAGCCACATAGAACTGATATACGAAGTGACAAGGCGGCAGCTTCATCTCATCGATTTCAGCTACGTTCCAAGCACTGACCAAGTGACGGCGCGAATCCGGATTGTTCTTGATCGATTCGATCACACCTGCAATCTGGTCGATTCTTCTTCCGTCCGGTGTCGGCCAGGAACGCCATTGCGAGCCATAGACAGGGCCCAGATCTCCGTTCTCATCCGCCCATTCATCCCAAATGCGGACCCCGTTCTCTTTCAAGTATCTAATATTGGTGTCTCCGCTGAGGAACCAGAGCAGTTCGTGTACAACCGACTTCAAGTGAATCCGCTTCGTCGTCATCAGTGGGAACCCCTTGCTGAGATCAAAGCGTAATTGTCTGCCAAAAACCGAATAAGTACCCGTGCCTGTCCGATCCTCTTTTTCCGTTCCGTGATCCATTACATCCTGTAGTAAATCCAAATAATTTCTCATCTATAGCACACCTCAAATACTCGTTTTATAACATATCTTATTCATTATAACAGACTGTAATTTTACAATGTAGTAGTAGAATGTGATCCTGCCCTGAGATTAAAATATGCTCAAAAATTCGCTTTTCAGCACCGAGAAGGTTGGATGAAGCTAGGGTCTGAGGAGCGAAGCGTACGTTTTGGGTACGTGAGCACCTGAGATGTTTCCGCAGGAAACATGACTTCGTAAGCATCTGCTTAGACCCGGCTGAATTCAAGATTCGATGCCGAGGTTACTTCTTGATTCACTTCGTGATCAAAAGCGAATATGCCGGATCGTAATCAGCTTGCGATCGAGCGCCTTCCGGAAGCCGCTTCTTGTATCGGGGAGCAGCGTAACACCGCTGATCGAAGCAATTCGTTCAACAGCATCTTCCGCCGTCAACTCATCGGTATAGACATGTTCGGCGAACACCTCTGTGCCAAGACTGGCTAGACAGCGGTCTATCTGCTGGATCGGCCAAGAGTTCGACCTCTCCCCCCGTCCTTTAAGGCGCTTAAGTAAAGTTTCCCTGGAAGCAAGCAAAGTAACATGACAAATGTCTGTCCCGACACCTCGTAATCGTCCGACGATCTCGGCAAAATAGTCCGGGTTCGTGATTGTCATGGGTACAATAACGGTCCCGCTATACTCCTCACTCAAATGTTTCAGCATGGCATAATTCATTTCCCGCCACATCGGATAATCTTGAAAATCCCCTTTATGTATAGACTTTGGCAATTGCTTTCTGATGAAGAAGCCAACGTGCTCAGGATCATACACAACAGAATCAGGAATCCGCCTTTGTAACTCGAATGCCGCGGTCGTCTTGCCCGAGCCAAAGGCTCCATTAATCCAAATTATCACATTCTCACCCACCTGTCTGACTTGAACCTCTATAAAAAGACGAAGCCTGAGCGATAAAGGTTACTCCCTCATGCCCAGGCATCCTGGCTTCAAGCAACTATTATATTAGTGGAAAATCCCCGCTATCCCTGCTACCAGTACGAAAATTGCAAAGATCATACGATAAATCGCGAATACCTTCATCGGCTTCTTCTGCAAGTAAGAGATGAATTTCCGGATCACGGCCAACGCAACAATGAAAGA
Organism: Paenibacillus lutimineralis; assembly: GCF_003991425.1. Classification (NCBI taxonomy): domain Bacteria; kingdom Bacillati; phylum Bacillota; class Bacilli; order Caryophanales; family Paenibacillaceae; genus Paenibacillus; species Paenibacillus lutimineralis. Next base: position 2,702,226 of record NZ_CP034346.1, on the reverse strand, counting down.
TACGACAAAGCCGATAATAAGTGAAATAATCTCTGTGCTAGTCAGGCTTGTCAACCCGCCGATTTTCAAAATTTTCAACAAACTCATGCCGACCATAACTGGAATCGCCAAGAAGAACGAGAACTCCGCAGCTGCCACCGTAGACAATCCAGCGACCCAGCCCCCAATAATCGTGGAAGCGGAACGGGACATCCCTGGAATGATAGCCAAACACTGGAAGGCACCGATAATAATCGCTTGCTTGACCGTCACGTTCAGTTCATCGCCGCCTATTCCCGGAGCTCTGTTATTCCGGAATCTAGATTCAGCATACATCATCCAAATCCCGCCGAAGAATAGCGTAATCGCTACGACAACCGGTGTGAATAGATACTTATCAGATAGGTCGTTCAGCAAAACACCGAATACTCCGCCAGGAATACATGCGATCGCCAGCATAAGCCAGAACCTGAACCCGGAACGCTCAAACCCAACCTTCTTGGGGAAAAAGTTCACGAGCGTGTCCTTGATTTTGGCCCAATACAGGACGACAACCGCCAGAATGGCGCCAAGCTGAATCACATAAGTATACATCTCTACAAAGGAAGGGGTTGTACCCTCAAAACCTAACAGGTTCTCGAAGATTACGAGATGGCCTGTGGAGGAAACCGGCAAGAACTCGGTAATCCCTTCTACGATACCTAGAATAACTGATTTCAAAAAGTCCAAAATATTGTCCATTTCCTGCCTAATCTCCTTTTCAAAGCGTTCGTTCTTATCTCATTAAAATTTGGCCCGTTTCAACTTTACCAGTTCATTATATAAGAAATCAAGCACAGCTTTTTTACTTTCAATTTATTGGATCGAGCAAAACCTTTCATTATTACTTCCTATTTATATGCACGCTTGTACGAAAAATGTGGAATTGACTTCTGTATCACTATATCGTAATATTACGATATTATGAAATAGTGCGAGGTGAATTCCTTGTGGACAACAATTTTAAAGCTTATACCCAGGCAGCGGAAATATTGAAAGCCTTGGCCCATCCTGTTCGGCTCTGTATTATTCGGGGACTCATGGAGAAGAAGCAGTGCAATGTTTCTTATATGCAAGAATGCCTTGATCTACCGCAATCGACGGTATCGCAGCATTTGCAGAAATTGCGCAGCGCTGGAATCGTAGAGGCCGAGCGCAATGGACTGGAGATCAATTATCGTATCGCAGATGAGAAAATTCGGAAGCTGGTTACAGCATTATTTGAGGAGGAACAACAAGCATGAGTAGAAAAGTATTAATCGTAGGCGGTGTCGCCGGGGGCGCAACCGCGGCAGCACGGCTGCGGAGACTGGATGAAGAAGCGCATATTGTCATGTTCGAAAGGGATGCCTACATCTCCTTCGCCAACTGCGGACTTCCTTATTATATAGGAGATTCCATCAAGGAGCGCTCCAAGCTGCTTGTACAGACTCCAGAAGCGATGTATCGCCGCTTCAATATCGATATTCGTACCGAGAGCGAAGTTATGGAGCTTCGTCCGGACAGCAAGACCGTACTCGTACGCAGCAAGGAGCGCGGCGAATATGAGGAGAGCTATGATGCAGTAATCCTCTCCCCGGGTGCAAGACCGATCCGGCCAAACCTGCCTGGAATCGATAGTGCACGGATCCATACACTGCGCAATATCCCAGATACGGACCGTATCAAAGCGCGTGTTGTCGAAGAGAAGGTGCAATCGGCGATCGTCATCGGCGGCGGATTCATCGGTGTAGAGATGGCTGAAAATCTGCGAGATATCGGTCTCGATGTTACTTTGATTGAAGGCGGGCCGCAAATTTTGGCTCCGTTTGATTCTGAGATGTCGGCTGTGCTGGCCAAAGAGCTGGAAGAACGTGGTGTGAACCTGCTTATGTCACAAACTGTAGCAGCATTCCAGGAGGCGGACAACCGGATTCAAGTACAAACCGCTGACGGAAGCACATTAACTAGCGAAATTGTCATTCTTGCCATTGGTGTTACTCCGGATACCGGCTTCCTGAAGAACAGCGGATTGGAACTTGGGCCGCGTGGCCATATCATCGTGAACGATCGTCTAGAGACTAATCTGGATCAAGTGTATGCGGTCGGTGATGCGGTTGAAGTTGTGGATTTCGTCAATGGAAGCAAGACGGCGATTCCGCTGGCAGGACCGGCCAACAAGCAAGGACGGATCGCTGCAGACAATGTGTATGGTCTTGAGACGACCTATAAAGGCTCGCAGGGCACTTCCATCATCAAAGTATTTGGGTTAACGGGTGCAGCAACGGGCAATAACGAGAAAACTTTGCAGCGTTTGGGATTACCCTACCACGTATCCTATGTTCATCCGAATTCTCATGCCGCTTACTATCCGGGAGCAACTCCACTATCGTTGAAGCTGTTGTTTGATGATCAAGGTACTGTGCTTGGTGCCCAGGCCGTTGGCTATGACGGTGTCGACAAGCGTATCGATGATATTGCTACCGTAATCCGCTTCCGGGGTAACGTCACTGACTTGACGGAATTGGAGCTTGCTTATGCGCCACCTTACTCCTCTGCGAAGGACCCAGTTAATATGGCGGGCTACACCGCCGAGAACATTCTAAGCGGTCGGACACAGGTGTTCACAGCACAACAGCTTGCAACAAGAGATACAGCCAATACGATATTGGTCGACGTTCGTTCCGAGCTTGAGCATGCGAATGGGCATATTCCTGACTCCTTGAACATTCCTGTCGATGAAATGCGCAGTCGTCTTGATGAGTTGGATGCATCCAAAGAGATCTGGGTGTACTGTCAAGTAGGATTAAGAGGATACACGGCATCCCGTATTTTGCAGCAAAAAGGCTTCAAGGTGCGCAACCTGACTGGTGGCTACAAGACTTATCAAATGGCAAACTATAAGCCTGGAAGAGTGACTACACCTCCAGCGGGGAAGCAGGCTAATCAAGTGAATTTACAACAAGAACGTACTGCAGCCGAGGGACAGATTGCTTCTACAGCTGAAACCATGATTCAAGCTACAGCTGAGCTGGACGCATGCGGATTATGCTGCCCAGGACCGCTGGTTCAGCTTAGGATGAAGATGGATGAGCTGAGCAGTGGCGAGATCCTGCATGTTACGGCAACCGATGCCGGTTTCTATGAGGATGTTCAGGCTTGGGTCAAAATGTCCGGCAACCAGCTTAGACAAGTTAGCAAAAATCCGAACGGCACGATTGAAGCATATGTAGAAAAAGGAGCTCCCTTGACCGAGGCAGTCTCCACAGCTCCGGCACAAGCAACGGCTGATGGAAGCTCAATGATCGTCTTCAGCGGCGATCTGGATAAGGCTATCGCTTCTTTTATCATCGCTAATGGCGCAGCAGCTAGCGGCAAGAAGGTCACGATGTTCTTCACCTTCTGGGGACTGAACATCATCCGCAAACCAGAGAAGGTTGCCGTCTCCAAGAATATGATCGGACGCATGTTCGGAGCGATGATGCCGCGTGGCAGCAAGAAGCTGTCCCTGTCCAGAATGAACATGATGGGGATGGGAGCAAAAATGATCCGCTCCGTGATGAACAACAACAATGTCTCCTCCCTAGAAGAGCTGATTCAATCAGCGATCCAGCAAGGAGTTGAGATCGTCGCTTGCCAAATGTCAATGGACGTAATGGGCATCAAGCACGAGGAGCTAATCGATGGCGTTAAGGTCGCTGGAGTCGGCTACTATCTCGGCAAAGCCGATCAATCAGGCATCAATTTATTCATATAAAATAAAGCTGAGGCTATCCTTCCGTTATTGGTGACGAGGGATAGCCTCTCTATTTTATTTGAAGACAATAATATATCCATCAGGATCCTGCACATATATATTTTTGAAGGTCATACCATTGCTATGTGTTGCTTCAATCGGACCATGTATTTTGGCCCCGCACAAAACGTAATTGCTGCTCCAGGAGCTCGAATTACTCATAATCGACATGAACAAATGTATCCCAAGCGAGATCAGGCCCTCCCAATCCGTTGGGTAATTACTTCGTTTCGATAATAAACGCCAACCTTACAACTTTTATTTTTAATAAACTCTAATCCCTTGCTTCCGAGGTTAATTACATTTGCAGATCATCAGCATATTTCCGTCCGGATCTTTAAAATTGAACCAATGACCGTGTTCAATAGATGTCACGAGCTCAGCGCCTAATTGCTGTACATATTGATAGGCCCGCTCAATGTCATCGGTGTCAAAATGAAACATCGGCGTCCGCGCGTAAGTATCTTCTGCATAAACCTTACTGTCCAATATCACATTGAGTCCGTTGTTATCCATAGGAATGCAGCAAAGATGCCCGGAAATAATCTCGAGGTCTGGTTCAAGGCCTAATAATGAACAATACCAATCGCGGGCGGCTGTAATGTCTTTAACCGGTATAAAAATCCCGCTGATCTTACTAGTTACAATACTCATCTTGCATCCTCCTTTCCCTATAGTCACATCTAAGGCTTGACGTTCATTTCACCGAAACATTATTTCTACTCGAGCGTAATTATTCCATAAGGAGTTGAATCCGATGAATTTTCTTATGGGGATTATATGTATTATTATCGGTGTACTAAATTTAGCGAAACCAGAGTTCGCCTGGTATTTAAAAGAAGGCTGGAAAGTAGACGGAAATTCCGAGCCAAGCGATACTTACCTGACATTCACTCGGATCAGCGGTGGAGTAGCCATTTTTGTGGGTATCCTCGTCTTTTTCGTTGGAATAAGCTAGGGGTCTGATTCTGCTCAGCACTATTTCTCATCAGGATGGGCGAATGTCGTGAGCAATCTAGGTTATCATCCATAGACTATGGTTGAGAACCATTCCTGTAAGGAGGATTGCTATGGATTATCAACAAATTTGCTGGAACTGCATGAATAAATATGTCGGCATCACGATGAAAGACGGACAGCGCTTTGACGGCTTCATCGCCCATGTCGACAACGACTTCGTCACTCTCGCCATTCCAACCGATGAGATGATGGCCGGGATGTCGGGGGACAAACGACAGTTCGGATTCCATCCCGGATTCTTCCCGCGGCGCCGCTTCTTCCGTAGGCGGTTACCGTTCTTCGGTATTAGTGATCTATTTCTGCTTCCTTTCTTCCTATAGGCCCGGATGGCCTGCTTAAGGGGTATGGAATTTCCATATCCCTTCTTGTTATGTTAACTGCTATGCATCACAGGCGTATGCGGAGGTCTCCTCAGTGGAAGCCTTTCTTCCCTTCCCCGCTCCCGATTAACGCAATGGCTTCTTCAAGGAGTACAATTCCTCCTCGATCGATGCTAGCTTCTGCTCTACGGCCTGCCGGGCATCCTCAATCGCTTTGTTATACACATAGGGCGCAAGCTCTTTGAGCATGAAATCGAGCAATTGCTCCGCAGCGATATCACCGATGCTCTCGGACCGCTCCATTTCAAAATACTCCTTCACACTCTCCACAATCTCTTGCTTCTGTTCCTTCGGCAGCTTAATAGGTATCATGGTATCTTTCCTCCATATCTGGTTTCATCTTGATGCACTGAACTGACTCGCTATTTGCCCGCATATTTCCAACGAGGTTACAACTCAAATTTCTCTTTAATAATCTTAGCCACTTCATTCGCACTAAGATTCGTATTGTTAATGCGAAAATAATTACTCTTTTGAATTTCTCCAACATGAGAATTCAATCTGTATTTCTCCATTGTACTTATTAAGTCCTGCTCCGAGCGCGTAATATTTCTCTTCGTCGGTTTATGCTCTAGCCGATGCGGTGTCTTATTGCGCTCCAGCCGTTCTTCCAGATCTGCTTCCAACTCGACATAATAGATCTCGGCTCCGCGAGATTCAAACTTCTTGCTAATTCGATCGATATATTCCCAATCACCAGCAAGATCAAAAGCCCACACATAAGTAAAGATCAACCCCGGTAAATCGCTTTTGGACACCTCTTCAAAAATTTCCTCACGGAACAAGTTCACCAGTCTTTTTCCCGTTTCGCTACCATAGCTAAAAAAAGGCGTTACCAGTTCAATTGTCATATGGTTATGGAACAGCTTCAGATTGGTTATTTTCTCAAGCTCATGGCCAACGGTCATTTTGCCGACGGCTTGTGGCCCGAACAAAATTACCAGCTTCATAAGACACCCCTCCTCCACATTATTCCAAGAAATATACCAAGATTAGAAGCCTCGGTCAACCATTTTTGCAGCATTAGCATAGTAAAAAAAGACAGGTCCTTGTGAACAAGAACCCGCCTTAGTCTGTATCTAATAGATTAATACTTTACATCGGCATATTCCGACTTCGTCTCCAACTGTCTCTTGGCGAATGGACAAAGCCCGAATAGCTTGATCTGATGGCGTCTTGCATAATCAGCGACGTTGGACATCAAATCCTCCGCCAACCCTTGTCCGCGATATTTATCATCCACATACGTATGATCGATAATATAGAGAGTCTCGCTGGATACGCTATAAGTCATTTCAGCAATGATCTCCCCATGATCTTCGATATAAAATTGATGATCCTGTGCATGATGTTGAACCTTACTCATTCATCTCACTCCTTCTCTGTCTCGGTATCTGATGGTTTGGTATGCCACTTGTAGGTCAGCGCTCCACTAGGACAAGTATCAATATGAGCAGTGATCTTATCCGCCGATGCGCCTACTGTATTGACCCATGGCCGCTTCTTCAGATCAAATACCTCCGGCATTCCCTTCACACATATTCCGGAATGAATGCATTTCTCCGCATCAAAATATACTTCGATTTCTTCTCCTTTGTACACTTTCTTACTCATGATGAACACAACCTTCCTATAGAAAAATACCAAACTGTGTATGCATTATAGTTCATAATAAAATAACTCGCAAAACAAATATAGTTACTTAATAAAGTATAGCTGTGCGAATTAAGTTTGTCTATGATTTACAATATGCATCAGCTCGGCCCCGTCACCTTGCTACATCCCTTGAGAGCTTGCTTTCCCCTCCGTCTTCTCAGCCATGGCACGGTTCATCACGACAATACCGATAATAACGAGCACAATCGCGGAGATCTTCAATAGGTTAATATGTTCTCCGAAGACGGCGATCCCAATCACTACCGACAAAGCCGTTCCTACTCCGCTCCAGGTTGCATATGCGGTCGAGAGGGAAATATACTTCAAGGAAAAGTTAAGCGATGTGAAGGAGATTAAATAACCTACAGCAACTCCGATACTCGGTCCGAGCAAAGTGAACCCTTCCGATAGCTTCAGCATCGTCGTGGCGAAACCTTCGAAGATGATCGCCAACGTTAAATATAAGACTCCAGACATACAAGTGCCTCCCTCTACTTCGCTGCATTCAACAAGACAATGCCGGCAATGAGGATGCCCATACCGACCCAAGCTTGACGATTCATTTTCTCTTTGAATATCCACATTCCGGCCAGTACGGTCAGGACCGTTCCGATGCCGCTCCAGGTTGCATATACGAATCCTAACGGCAGATACTTCAACGCTTGTGACATAAGCCAAAATGCCAACCCGTATCCCACAATGACGCCGATAATTGGAGCCCATTTGGCGAAGCCGTTCGACAGCTTCAGCATTGTAGCAGCGAAAACTTCCATCACAATCGCTAGGCCTAACATCAAGTAGCTCATTTATCTTTCTCCTTATCGATGAAGTCTAATAATAATTGAACAACTCTCCGCCCTTCCTCCTGACTGAGCGGGTCACTATTGAATAACTTGGAGTAGAGAAAACCGTCGGCAACCAATCGAATGATCATACCAGCCTCGAACGAGAGCCCCTCCTTCACCATCTCGGTGCGGAACCTCTGGTAGTCTTCATCCCAGAGCAGGATCATCTCCATATTCGTGGCAATCGCCGCCAGCATGCTGGAGCTTGCATTGTAACGACCGCAGCCTTCCAATTGTCGTAGTGTGGCCAATAAATAAGACTTCGTATAACTGCCTGTCTCCTCCAGCTCCTGCTGCAGCAATTCGCGGAATTCCCGAATGGTCTCCTCATTTAATCCTTTGATCAGCTCATCCTTGCTTGCAAAATGATATAGCAAGCCGCCCTTGCTTACTCCCGCCCGGGCTGCAACCTCATCCAGAGTTAAGTGGCTGATGCCCTGCTCCACTATAATTGTAGAAGCAGCTTCAAGAAGAAGCGAACGCTTCGATTTCGCCATTATCGTAACCTCCATATTTGCTATAGACGCACAATTTTACTATACCGTCCAGACGGTTTTATTTTAACAAAAACAAATGGTCTGTTCAATCCTGCTTCTGAACCCTATCTAAAATAACAGAAGAGCGAGCCTTACGGCTCGCCCTTAACCATTCTCCTCACCATCCGCATCGATGGCTTCCTCATCTTCTTCACTCTCGCTGCGCACTCCGCCCGGGGGTTCAAGTACAAGCTTCACCTGCTTGTTCCCGCTGTCTTCTAAGACCGTCTGGGAGACGACAAAGCCTTCTCCCTCAAACGTAACATAAATATTCAGCACGGATAGTAATTCAAGCGCATCGCGAAGAGATTGTCCCTTGAGATCCGGGATTTTGATATGGTTTACTGCTTCTGTCAGAAGATATACTTGCTGTCCCTTCATCAGTGAACTTCCTGGCTTCGGAAATTGCGATACAAGCTCCTTCCCGTTCCCCAGCAATGCATAAGGGATGTCCGTATTGCGAAGCTCTGTTAATGCCTGCTGTAAAGACAGCTTGCTTAAATCAGGAGTCCGCAGCATTGCTGTATTCTGAGCAAGATCACTGTCCCCAGGCGCTGTAATGGTCTTCCGCACACCCATATACTGAAGCATCTGTTTCATAATTTTCTGGAATACCGGGGCTGCTGCCTTGCCTCCGCCCAAATCCGAGTCCTTCGGTTCATCGATCAGAACCAGCATCACGACCTTAGGATCATCGACTGGCGCATATCCGATAAAAGACACGACCTGCTTGGTGTAATCATATTTGCCCTTGAAAGGCTTAACGGCAGTACCGGTCTTACCGGCGATCCGATAGCCTTCAATATAAGCTCTACGCCCGGTTCCGTATTCACTATTAGATACAACCTGCTCCAGATATTCTCCAACCTCCTTGGCCTTGTCCGCGGATATCACTTGACGAACAGGCTCCGGCTGCGTCTTAATGACTTCTCCAGATTGTGGATCGGTAATCGATTTAATGATATGAGGCTTAAGCAGCATTCCCCCGTTAGCCACAGCACCTACTGCTGCCAGCTGTTGCAGAGGCGTAACCATCAGTTTGCCGTGCCCATATGACATGGTGGCATATTCGGAGGGCTGTTCCGGACTTACTACTCCCGCCGCTTCACCAGGCAGTTCGATGCCTGTCTTTTGCCCGAATCCGAAGTTATCCACGTACTGCTTCAATCGCTCTGGTCCGAGCATTTCATAGCCAAGCTTAACGAAGGCCACATTACTCGAGCGCATGACTCCTTCCAGATAGTCGATTCTCCCCCAGCCTGAACGCTTAATATCATGCAATGTCTGGCCCGGAACCCGGATACTTCCCGACATATATTTGGCCTTCGGATTAAATAAATCCTCTTGTACCGCCCCAGCTAACGTTACGATCTTGAAGGTCGAACCTGGCTCATACACCGACTTGATCGCATGATTGTAGAAATTGCCCAGATCATCCTCCAGCCAGTATTCATTCGGATTATAGGTAGGCAAATTGGCCATGCCCAATATTTCCATCGTCTTCGGATCCGCGGCAATCACAGTCATGCTAATCGGCTTCAGCTCATTAAAGGCTTCCTTCATCGCTTCTTCAATATAATATTGAATCGTATGATCGATCGTCAGCTCGATATTCATTCCGTTCTTGGCTGGATTGTAGATCTCATCCGCCCTTGTAACCGTAATTCCCCGGCCATCACTTTTATATTCAAAAGAGCCGTCCTGTCCCTTCAATTCCTCATCGTATAATGACTCAAGACCAGATATGGCAATCCCGTCACGATCTACATAGCCAAGAACATGCGCAGCCAGACTCTTCCATGGATAGAAGCGTTTCTGCTCCTTGGTCAGATAGATGCCTACATCGTCAAGCTCGTGCTTATCCTTCAGATTTCGAGCGAAGACCTCGACTTGATCGCTCAGATCCTGATCGATCCTGTAGCCCTCATAACGTACCTCGCGCTGCACATAGAAGCTGCCTTCTTTATTCTTCGCATTTACTAGTTTGATTAGATCGGCTTTGTTCTTGCCAAGCACTTCACTGAGACCTTCAGCTACTTCTTCCTGCAAGTCCAGACTATTAATCAGCTTCGGATTAACCGATACCGTATAAGCAGGAGCCATCATAGCCAGGACCTCGCCGTTACGATCCGTGATCGTCCCCCGAGTCGCGTACAGGGTCTGCTTTCTAGACCACTGTTGTTCCGCATACGCTGTCCAGAATTCCGTCTCCATCACCTGCAGCCAGAATACCCTTATCATCAATACGATAAAGAAAAAGGTGATACATCCGCCTATTACTAATGTTCGTAATCTTAATCTTCTAATCATGGAATAACCTCTTGATTTTAGATTAATAGAGAGAATACTGTGATGAATAGATTATATTTCATAGCATTCCATATTCAAACAAATAGTTCAAGTGAAACATTCCATTTCGTAGTAAAATTTCATAATAAACAAGAGATCGAGCGCCGTCGATAATTATGTATCCATTATTGCTGCTCATTCTGAGCAAAAAAAGAAGGCAAGACCATAACGGTCTTGCCTTAACAATAAGCTTAGGAGAAATCCTGCTAGAGGTAGTTTAAAAAGTCACCCTTTGATCACGAAGTAAAATATGAAGCTACTCGGCATCGAATCTTGAATTCAGCCGGGCCTTCCGGTGCTCACGTACCTACTACGTACGCTCCGCTCCTCAGGCCCTAGCTTCATCCAACCTTCTCGGTGCTGAAAGTCTGACTTTTAAAACATGCACTATAGGAGGACTCTGAGTTGATGAATGGTTAAACCTTGTCTTAACGAGAAACCATGTGAATTGGATGGCCTTCTACGAGTTCAGCCGTTTCCATTACGATCTCACCAAGTGTTGGGTGAGCGTGGACTGTCAAAGAGATATCCTCAAGCGTAGCACCCATTTCAACCGCAAGACCAAGCTCAGCGATGAGGTTGGAAGCTTCGATACCGACGATTTGTGCGCCGAGTACAACGTTATTCTCTTCGTTAGCTACAATCTTGATGAAGCCATCAGGAGCATTCACGGAAGTTGCACGTCCGTTGGCTGCAAATGGGAATTTGCCGGATTTAACCTTGAAGCCTTTTTCCTTAGCTTCTTTTTCGGTGTAGCCCACGCTTGCGCATTCAGGATCTGAGAATACTACAGCTGGCATACCTTTGTAGTCAACTACAGATGGCAAGCCAGAGATGGCTTCTGCAGCAACTTTACCTTCGTACGAAGCTTTATGAGCTAGTGCAAGACCTGGAACGATATCGCCGATAGCGAATACTTTAGGGTTGCTTACACTGCGGCCTTGATGGTCTACTTTCACCATACCGCGATCTGTTAATTCGATGTTAGCCAGATCAAGACCAAGATCACCATCTGTATTAGGACGACGACCTACTGTTACAAGCAGGTAGTCTGCAGTAACTTCTTTGGATTCACCATTAACAGAGTATTTAACCGTAACACTCTTATCCGTTTGCTCAGCACCTTCAGCCATAGCATTCGTTACAATTTCAATACCTGTCTTCTCCATGCCCTTCGCCACAAGACGAGTCATGTCCTTATCCAGGCCGGGAAGGATCGCATCTGTGCCTTCAATGATCGTTACCTTCGTACCGAACTTCGAGAACATTTGACCGAGCTCAGCACCGATAACGCCGCCGCCGATAACAACGAGGCTACCAGGGATTTCTTGCAGGTTCAAAGCTTCTGTCGAGGACAGGATACGTCCGCCGAATGGGAATGGCTTCAATTCGATTGGACGGGAGCCTGTTGCCAGGATACAGTGTTTGAAGCGATAGCGCAAAGATTCATGATCATTGAATGCACGAGCTTCCGAATCATTGATGAACATGATTTCGCCTTTGAACACTTCTACCTTGTTGCCTTTGAGCAGACCCGTAACGCCTTGAGTCATTTTGTTAACAACGCCGTTCTTGAATTCTTGTGTCTTGGCGAAGTCTACTGTTACATTCTCAGCAGTAACACCAAAAACGTCAGCATGCTTAGCGGACTCATAAGAGTGAGCAGCCGCGATCAGCGCTTTGGAAGGAATACAGCCGCGGTTCAAGCACACGCCACCGAGTTCCGATTTATCAGCGATGATGACCTTTTGGCCGAGCTGAGCGGCACGAATTGCCGCTACATATCCACCAGGACCAGCACCTACAACTAGTGTATCGATATCGATTGAAGCGTCTCCTACTACCATGTTGTTACACCTCCATAACAAGCAGCTCAGGGTTGCTAAGCAGTTGTTTGATGTAGTTCATAAAGTTTTGAGCTGTTGCACCGTCGATCAGACGATGGTCGAAGCTGAGAGACAGAGCCATCACTGGAGCGACAACGATCTCTCCGTTCTTAACAACCGGCTTCTCTGTAATACGGCCAGTACCCAGAATAGCTACTTCAGGGTAGTTGATGATTGGAGTGAAGAACATACCGCCAGCGGAGCCGATATTCGTGATCGAGATCGTGCTGCCTTTCATTTCTGCAGCGGACAATTTGCCTTCACGACCGCGAGTTGCCAAGTCAGTAATGGCTTCAGCGATCATCCAGATACTCTTACGATCTGCTTCTTTGATTACAGGAACGATCAAGCCGTTGTCTGTATCTGTAGCAATACCGATGTCATAGTGTTTCTTATATACAATTTCATTGTTAGCTTCATCAATTGTAGCGTTGAGAGCCGGGAATTTACGGGAAGCTGCAACAAGTGCCTTCACGATAAATGGCAGGTAAGTAACCTTGATGCCCTTCTTCTCAGCTACTGGCTTCATACGTTTACGGAATTCAACGAGATCCGTTACGTCTACTTCGTCCATAATTGTAACGTGTGGAGCTGTGTATGCCGATTTAACCATCGCATTAGCGATCGCCTTACGGATACCCTTGAATGGAACGCGTTCTTCTTCGCCAGCTGGAGTCGATACTGCCGCTGCTGCAGGGGCTGCTGCTTCTGCTGCATGACCAGCGTCTGCGGAAGCTGCTGCAGGGGCTGCGCCACCATTCTTGAATGCTTCAACGTCTTCGCGAGTAATCTTGCCAGCTTTGCCTGTGCCAGTAACTTGCGTAATATCAATGCCTTGCTCACGAGCAAATTTGCGTACGCTTGGAGTTGCCAACACTTCACGGTTAGGTGCAGCTGGAGCTTCTGCTGCTGCCGGAGCTGCCGCAGGGGCTGGTGCTGCTTCAGCCGCTGGCGCTGGAGCTGGTGCCGCTTCTTCTTCAGCCGGAGTATCTTGCTCAGGAATATCGCCAGTTGCATCGATAATAGCAACCACTTGACCTACGCGGAAAATAGCGCCGTCCGTACCGAACACTTCTTGAACTGTTCCTTCTACCGGACAAGGAACTTCAACGACAGCCTTGTCGTTTTGTACTTCCATGATAATGTCTTCGTCAGTTACTTTGTCGCCAGGCTTGATGTGCATTTTAATAATTTCGCCTTCATGCAACCCTTCACCAAGCTCTGGGAACCGATATTCAAATTTTGCCACCTGGAGGACCTCCTATAACTTACGTTTTAATTAAAATTCGAGTACTTTATTAACACCTTCGATAATACGAGCAGGTGTTGGAAGCCATTGATCTTCGATTTGAGCGAACGGATATACAGTATCCGGAGCAGATACGCGAAGCACAGGAGCTTCCAAATGCAGAATGGCATGCTCATTAATTTGAGCGATTACTTCTGCAGCGATACCAGCCGATTTTTGAGCTTCTTGAACAATGATAACGCGGTTCGTCTTCTTCACAGAAGCAAGAATCGTATCGATATCGAGCGGTACCAGGGTACGCAAGTCAATAACTTCAGCTTTGATGCCGTTCTTCTCAAGCTCTTCAGCAGCTTTAACCGCTGTATGAACCATCAAACCGTAAGAAAGAATCGTTACATCAGAGCCTTCACGAACAACATTAGCCTTGCCAAGCTCTACTGTGTATTCACCTTCAGGAACTTCATCACGGAACGCATGGTACAAGTTCAAATGCTCCATGAAGAATACTGGATCGTTGTCACGGATCGCCGAGATCAACAAACCTTTTGCATCATAAGGATTCGAAGGAATGACCAATTTGATACCTGGAGTTTGTGCGATCAAGCCTTCAAGGGAGTCTGTGTGCAGCTCAGCTGCTTTTACCCCGCCGCCAAAAGGAGTACGGAACACGATCGGCGAATGATAACGGCCGCCGGAACGGTAACGCATACGTGCAGCTTGAACGAGAATTTGGTCAAGTGCTTCAAAGATAAAGCCTACGAATTGGATCTCCGCGATCGGACGGAAGCCTTGAACGCCAAGACCTACCGCCATACCGCCGATAGCAGACTCAGCAAGCGGAGTATCGATAACACGCTGATCTCCGAATTCTTGCTGCAAACCTTCTGTTACACGGAATACGCCGCCGGCATTACCAACGTCTTCGCCGAAAATAAGTACGTTTGGATCCCGTTTCATCTCTACGCGCATCGCATCGCGAATTGCTTCTTTCATATTCATTTGTGCCATTGCTTCATTTCCTCCTCATTAGAACTAGAACAACCAATCAGCATTTATCCCTTATAGAGGTTGTTTAAAAAGTCCCCCTTTGATCACGAAGTAGAACTGGCAGCTTAATCGACATCGAATCTTGAATTCAGCCGGGCCTTCCGGTGCTCACGTACTCACTACGTACGCTCCGCTCCTCAGCCCCTAGCTTCATCCAACCTTCTCGGTGCTGAAAGTCTACTTTTTAAACACGCACTTTAGGGTTATGATCAAATCAATTTATTATTTTTGAAACTCAGCCTTTTGAGCTTCCAAATGTTTAGGAGTTGTCTCGAACATGCTGTCGATCAAGCCAGAAACCGTCATTTTCTCGGTTTGTTCAGCTTTCTTGATTTGCTCATTCACTTTAGCCTTAGCTTCATCTTTGACACGAGCTGTATCTTCTTCAGTCCAGAGGCCCTTCTTCTCCAAATATTTAGCAAGACGAGCGATTGGATCCTTCTCGTTCCATTGTCCTTCTTCTTCCTTCGTACGATATTTCGAAGTATCGTCAGACAAGGAGTGTGGACGGAAACGGTAAGTAACTGCTTCGATCAGTGTTGCTCCTTCTCCATTGCGAGCACGATCTGCAGCTTCACGCACAGCGCTGATTACTGCGAATACGTCCATACCGTCAACTTTGATACCACGGATGCCAGCAGCAACCGCTTTGTGAGCGATCGACTTAGCTGCGGTTTGCTTAGCGAAAGGAGTTGTAATAGCATAGCCGTTATTTTGCACGAAGAAAATAACCGGAAGATTGAATACTCCAGCATAGTTCAGCGCTTCGTAGAAGTCACCTTCGGAAGAACCACCGTCACCAGTGTAAGTAATAGCTACATGCTTCTGCTGCTTCAATTTGAAGCCCATCGCAATACCCATAGCATGAAGCACTTGAGCGCCGATAATGATTTGCGGCATCAATACATTTACGCCTTCAGGAATTTGTCCACCATGTTGATGTCCACGGGAATACAAGAATGCTTGATAAAGCGGAAGTCCGTGCCATACAAGCTGCGGCATATCGCGGTAGCCCGGGCAGACGAAATCTTCCTTGTCCAATGCGAATTCACTACCTACCATTGTAGCTTCTTGACCGGAGACAGGCGCATAGAAGCCCAGGCGTCCTTGACGGCCCAGGTTTACTGCACGGTCGTCCCAAGTACGGGTAAATACCATGCGATACATAAGTTCTTTCAATTGATCATCGGTTAAGTCAGGAGATTTCGCTTTGTTTATAATTTCACCGTCAGGCGACAACACAGACAAAGCTTCGACATCCTCCGTATATACTTCATAAGGAATCTTGCTCATTTTTTTCACCTCGACAAAAGATTTGAATATCATTGATCTCTGTTATAGAATTATTATACAACTGTTTTAGTCGTTAAGTCAAAGGAAATGCGCTTAAATAACTAAAATATTTATTTTTGTTTGTATAACAGATTAATCAAATTTATGTAACAGAGATCATGATTTGCGGATGTATGTAACACTCGTCCTAATGGTTATGTTAACTTAAATACATCTGCAAAGCAAAACAAAAGAGAAGGAGCGTACATGCAAAATGACAGATTCGCGCTATCTGAAACGAACCATAATTAAAGAAGAAATCGATAGTAAGCACCTGGGAGAGAAACGGTCCCTGCGTATCTACTTGCCTCCTGGCTATAATGAAGTGATCAGTTATCCGGTGGTTTACTGTCAGGATGGCGAAGAGTTCTTCAACTTCGGACGCATAGCCACAACGGCCAATCAGCTGATTCTAGATGAAGATGTGGATCCATTTATTATCGTTGGCGTAGAAGTAGACACCTCCGTTCGTACCGCGGAATATTCTCCGGAAGGAGATCGGTTTGAGGCTTACACGGCTTGCTTCATTGAAGAAATTATTCCCTTTGTAGAACGCAATTATCCCGTTCGCCGTACAGCACAGGAGCGCATTCTCGCTGGAGACTCGCTCGGCGGTTCTGTCTCTTTACATATCGCTATGAAAAACCGCACACTGTTTTCCAAAATCATCAGCATGTCCGGAGCGTACTATGAACCGTCTTTGAAATTAATCGCCGCCGAACAGGATTTATCCTATCTTTCCCTATATATGATTATCGGCTTACAAGAAGACAAGTTTACCAATTCTTTTGGAACTTACAATTTCGTGGAGTTGAACCGCGAAGCGAAGAAGCTGCTTGAAGAGCGAGGCGCTAAGGTGAAATATTTTGAGAAGGATGGCCAGCATCTATGGGGATTTTGGCAGAAAGAACTGCCTGAAGCATTGATGTATTTTTTAAAATAATAGGTGATAAAAAAAGAGCGGGCCGCGGGGATGATTAAACACTGCAGCTCGCTCTGTCTTTTTTGGGTTTCATTTCTGTACTATATAATTGTACACATGCTACATTTGCGCCTTCGTCTGATCATTCACGTTATCTTGATTCACTGGAGGATTATTCGCCATGGTTCCGAACTTCAGTGAACGGCGCGGCAGCTTCCATTTATAATATACGGACAGCATCCGGAAGGAAACCACCAGGGTGAATAGCACCAGCAAGCTTACGGTCGACTTGGCAACACCAAGCCCGATCACAAGTCCAGCGACAATAGACCAGACCGCATAAATCTCCTCTCGCAGCACGAGTGGCTTACGTCCGGCCAACAGATCGCGGATAATCCCGCCTCCGATCCCTGTTAGCATCGCGGCAACAACCACGGCCAGAATCGGATGCTTCATGCCAGTAGCGTAGAGCGCTCCTTGAATTGCGAATGCCGCCAGTCCGATGGCATCGAACCAGGCCTCTGTCTTCTTCCAGTGGTGAATCCACGATAAAGGCAGGATAAACGCGATAACAATCGATATAATTGCCAGTAGAAGAAGTCCTCCCTGGGACCATAACATGGTAACCGGGACACCGATGACGATATTGCGGACGATTCCTCCGCCGAAAGCCGTAACTAATCCTAATACAAGTACTCCTAGAATGTCGTACTCCTCTTCCATCGCCACGTAAGCGCCAGACAACGCGAAAGCAACCGTTCCTATGACGCTAAAAATCTCAAATAGTTCCATGCCCCGTACTTCACTGCCCTTTCTTCACGTCTCATCTCATTGCTTAATACATTGTAGACTCGCTTCCTTTAATTGTGCAAGGGATAAATTTAAATTATACTGAACAAAGGCGCAAAGCGTGATATAGAAAGGAAGAGTACGGATGGCAGCACAACGTGTACTTATTTTTGCCGGAGGATCGATCGATCCCTCTTTTATAGAAGAAATTCATTCAGATGATCTGATTATTGGTGCGGACCGGGGAGCGTTATTCCTTGTTGAACATGGTGTCAGGCCCCACTTCTCAGTCGGCGACTTCGATTCTGTAAGTCCCATTGAATTAGAGAACATTACTAAGCACAGTGAACAAATGTTGGCTTGCGACGCAATTAATAAGGATCTGACTGATACGGAGCTTGCCTTCGATATCGCTATAAAGCAGCGGCCAGAACAAATCGTCATGTTCGGCGTTACCGGTTCAAGACTCGACCATACACTGGCTAACATTCACCTGTTAGTTAAAAGCCTGGAGCAGCATATTCCATGCGCCATCCGGGATCACAACAATTATGTAACCTTAACCGATTCAAGCATTACGATTCAAGACCAGGGCTTCACTTATGTCTCTTTATTGCCCGTCACTACCGAGGTAACAGGTATTGATCTGACAGGCTTTCAATATCCATTACATAATGCCACATTAATAATGGGTCAATCACTTGCTGTAAGCAACCGCCTGGAAGACAAGGTAGGAACGGTCTCCATTCGCAGCGGTCTACTATTAATTATTCAAAGTAAAGATTGAAATATAATTAATACAAAATTGTAACCATCGAAAATCTCATATGATATCGAATAAAAACCTTGGAGGACCAAGGTTTTTTCATTGTTTTCACGACTATGAAACTGTCAAGAAATTAATATTTTGTAACTTTAATCATATTTTAATAATCACCATCAAATCCTTGGTATATCCAGTTTGAGCAACTCCGTACCAATTATTAGGATATTAAAGTTCTGTTATAGTTTATCTCGAGCCGGTTAACTTGATTCTGTTAACCAAAACTACTAAATCTATTTATAACACTTTGGAGGTAACTACAACATGAAAATGAACAACATATCCAAAAAACTATTGGTTGTCGGCCTTGCATCTACAATCGGATTTGGCGGATTCATGGTCACTGGCGTTGATGCGGCTTCGGCATCCGCTTCGAAGACAACTGCTGAAGCTACAGCAGTATCCAAGGGAACGCAAGTCGTCAACTTTGGTAAGACATTTATGGGAACCCCTTATAAATTCGGCGCTTCCACTTCTACTACAAAAGTATTTGACTGCTCTTCCTTCATGAAGCATATTTTCAAAAAATATGGCGTAACTCTGCCACGTACCTCTGCTGCTCAAGCGAAGGTCGGCAAAGCCGTATCTAAGAGCAATCTGAAGGCTGGAGACCTTGTATTCTTCTCCAGCGGAAGCCGTGCTAACGGCAAGAACGTAACTCATGTCGCAGTTTATATGGGCAACGGTAAAATCCTGCACACTTACGGCAAACCAGGCGTAACGATCTCCGATCTTAACTCCGGCAACTGGAAGAAGACTTACCTGAAAGCGCGCCGTGTACTTTAGTACTCAATAATCATTTTAAATTTTTAATAGTGCTTTATAAACCTTGTAACATCCTTATAACTGATCACCCAAACCTTGCATAAAACACCTTAACAATAACCGAGGGCTGCTCCCGTTGTGCCATATGGCCAGGGATCAGCCCTCATTGTATTATATAACCCGTTCCTCTTACGGTATGAATCAATTTGCGCGGCCGACCCTTGTCGATCTTCTTACGCAAATGTCTTATATACACATCAACTACATTTGTACCCGTAGCAAAATCATAGCCCCATACCTCCTGCAAGATCGCCTCTCTCTGACAAACCTCGCCTACTCTTTTGAGCAAATGCCTCAGCAGTTCATATTCCTTCGGAGTTAGACGGATCAATTCACCCGCCCGGAACACTTTACGACTCTTCAACTCCATTCGCAAATCCTCGAAGGACAGTTCATCCGAATGACCATCCATAATGCGGCGAAATAATCTAATCAAGCTGACTATCCGCGCATTAAGCTCTTCGATGGTTATATTTCCGCTCACAACCTCATTCGCGCCATATTGAAATGCCATCACGGTATCCGCTGTCTTCGCTAAGCGCTGCAATATGATAACAGGAAATGCTGGTTCATCACCTAGTCTAGTCATCATCTCGAGGACAAAAGGCAATTCGCCCGCAATTAAAATAACTTCTGGCGCCTCTCCGACGAGTTCCCGATCCAGTTGTTCAGAATCAAGGACTAAATGAACCTTGAATCCTACTCCTTTTAGATCATTCTGCCACTTCACCCCCCAATTATTATCCTCCGAGATTAGTACCAAGCTAGCCTTCATGTTGTCCCCCACCTTCCGTACCATCAAACTAACTGAATAAGAAACTGTTCTGTTCATCCTTGAATCATGACGTATTATTAAAGTGGTCAAA
This sequence comes from Paenibacillus lutimineralis, assembly GCF_003991425.1. NCBI lineage: Bacteria > Bacillati > Bacillota > Bacilli > Caryophanales > Paenibacillaceae > Paenibacillus > Paenibacillus lutimineralis. The sequence continues at coordinate 2,681,908 of NZ_CP034346.1, read as the reverse complement.
AAATAAACAAACCATTCCCGTATAAGTCGGGAATGGCCATTAATCTTAGAAATATGTTATCAGTCGTTAACCGAAATAACGGTCATATATGGCTTTGGCTTCAGCCGGTTCTTTTGTGCCGTGAATGAGCGCCCTTCCATCTGCAAACAAGACGATTCTTTGATCCCCGATAGAAAAGGACAGCAGATATGGATTCAGCTCAACCTGTCCTTCATCTAGTCTGCCCAGCGTCTGTGCCAGCTCAGGCAAGTTCAATTCCCTTGACTTCGCAGGACGGATCTGAACAGTATGTCTGCCGCACAGCACCTCTGTCTTTCTTGTGCCAGCAGCAGATAAATACGGATAATCCGCCGCTTCTCCGCAAGAGGCACAGTCGCTGCGCCGGGCAGAATCAACCTTGATCGTTAACTGCTCATTCTTCCACAGATCAAACGTCAGCAGCGTTCTACGTAAAGCGTACACATGACCCGTCAGTAGCTTGATAGCTTCTGTAACCTGGTGTGCAATGACTGTCTGTACCACGGAAGGGATAACACCAACCGTGTCGCACGTATCTCCTGCGGTCGATACCATCCCAAGCAGGCAATTCAGACATGGAGTTACACCCGGGAGGATCGTGTAGGTCATCCCGTAGCTGCCGACACATGCGCCGTAAATCCAAGGAATACGGTATTTCTGGGAGATATCATTGATCAGCAGGCGGGTATCGAAATTATCCGTCGCATCAAGAATGAGCTGGACACCGGGAAGCAGTCCCTCCAGTTCTTCCTTAGTAACATCAAGCACATGCGCTTCGATGTTCACTTCAGAATTGATGGCGGCAAGCCGCTCCTTAACCGCTACGGCTTTCGGTTTGCGAGAAGCAGCATCTTCCTCTGTGAACAGCTGCTGGCGCTGCAGATTGCTCCATTCTACATAATCGCGATCCGCTATCACCAGATGACCAATCCCGGAACGGGCCAAGGATTCAGCCAGCCCAGTCCCAAGCGCACCCGCTCCAATAATGAGTACCTTGGCATCAAGGAGCTTCTGCTGACCCGTTGTCCCTATAGGCCGGAACAGCTTCTGCCTCGAATACCGATCCTGCACAGGAACCACTCCTTTATACCAGATCACTGCAAATCCGCTTCTATTATGATCCTCTAACGAAACTACAGATCGTTATTTGCACAAAACAGCGATGCAAGAAATCTAACGAAACTACGGATCGCTATTTCCACAAAAACAGCGGTGTATAAAATCTAACGAAACACCATATCGTTATTCGAGCAAAATCACGGCTTTTACACTTAAATTTGCCATAATAACGATGCCCAGTTTCGTTACAATTTTTATCAGCCCTTTTTGGCCTAAATAGCGATACCACGTTTCGTTAGAGAGACTTTAAGTTACTTGTTAGACCATGCTTCGACGTCCCACACCTTCGTAACCCAATCTTCGTAGAAGTCGGGTTCGTGGGAGACGAGCAGAACGGTACCCTTGAATTCCTTGAGCGCGCGCTTCAATTCTTCCTTAGCTACGACGTCCAAGTGGTTCGTCGGTTCATCGAACAGAATCCAGTTCGTCTCGCGCATCATCAGCTTGCAGAGCCGTACCTTGGCTTGCTCGCCACCGCTCAGCGCCCGGAGCTGTCTCGTAATGTGATCATTCTTCAGGCCGCAGCGAGCCAGATGAGCACGCACCTCATGCTGATTCAGATGCGGGAACTCGTTCCACACATCATCGATTGGCGTTGAATTGCCAGGACGCACCTCTTGTTCAAAATAACTCGGGAACAGAAAATCCCCTTGATAGGTCTTACCGCTAACTGGCGGAATCACACCTAGAATCGTCTTAAGCAAGGTTGATTTACCTACCCCGTTACAGCCGACGATAGCGATTTTCTCACCGCGTTCAATCGTCATCGACATTTTCGGCAGCAGCGGATGTGTATATCCGATTTCAAAGTCTATACCTTCAAATACCGTCTTTCCACTGGCCCTGGATTCTTTAAAACCAAAGGTAGGCTTAGCCGCCTCCTCCGGCCTGTCGATCCGTTCCAGACGATCAAGCTGCTTCTCACGGCTCTTAGCTCGTCCAGAAGTCGAATATCTAGCTTTGTTGCGCTGGATGAAGTCTTCCTGTTTCTTAATAAATTCCTGCTGCTTCTCATACGCATCAATATGTTGATTTTTGCTGATGTCCGCCATATCCAGGAACTTGTTATAGTTTGCGGTATAGCGAGTCAGCTTGGCGAACTCCAGATGATAGATGACATTGACCACCTGGTTCATAAACTCCGTATCATGCGAGATCAGAATGAAAGCATACGGATAATTCTGCAAATAGTTAGTAAGCCACTGGATATGCTCTACGTCCAAATAGTTCGTAGGCTCATCAAGCAGCAATACATTGGGTTTCTCCAGCAACAGCTTGGCAAGCAGCACCTTAGTACGCTGTCCCCCGCTAAGCGCAGATACGTCGCGATCCAGACCGATCGCCGATAGACCGAGTCCGTTAGCCATCTCTTCAACCTTCACATCGATCAGATAGAAATCACCGATTTCGAGCTGCTCCTGAATATCCCCCATCTGTATGAGAAGCTCTTCCAACTCCTCCGGAGTGGCCTCACCCATCTTCTCCGTGATCTCCATCATTTCCTTCTCCAACTCAAGCAGCGGCAGGAACGCATCCTTCAGCACATCACGTACAGTCTTTCCTGGCGTCAATTTGGAATGCTGATCCAGGTAGCCGTAGCGAACCTTTGGCGTCCATTCCACCTTGCCCGAATCCCTCAACTGCTGCCCGGTCAAGATGTTCATTAATGTAGATTTTCCAACCCCGTTCGCCCCTACCAGACCTACATGCTCTCCGGCCAGCAGGCGAAAGGATACTTCCTTAAACAATGTGCGATCCCCAAAATTATGAGATACATTCTCGACTGTCAATAAGCTCATAGAAACTAAATAACCCCTTTATCATATAATTCATTATTATTTAATCCAGTGTTGCCCGTAAAATATCATTCTTCATGGTATCTGTCCGATTGCGGACATTCAAGAATTTATTGTAGCATAACAAACCGTCGTTCGTAACCTAGCAATTCATGCAATGTTATATCGAAATAGTCCGACGGAAATCGTTCTACATCAAACATGCTTCAACCGTTGGATGAATCGCTTAATAATCGGATTGGTCTGATTCTGAGTAGAGCTTACCCAGCCATAATAGACCGGATAATGATTCTCCAGCTCAATCGGTACAATATTATCAGGTAGCTCTTGATGGTTGAATGAGTAATCCAGACCAACTGTAAGCGCTAGACCGCCTAATACGGCCTTCTGAATTGCCGGAACATTGTTAGAAATGAACAAAACATCAAGCTCCCCGAACTTGGCCACGAACTCCGTGATGTAAGATCTGATATATTCGTCGTCGTACAATACGAGCGTATATTTCAGCAATTCCCGCGGATGAATGGACTTGCGCAGAGCCAATGGGGAATCGGATCTAACTCCGACAACCATCTTGCCCGTAAAGGTTCGTTCGAAACGCAGCGTCTTGGTCTGATTGATCTGCTTCTCATTCAGCGCGATGAATCCGATATCGATCTGACTGTTGTGCAGCTCATCAAGAATATCCTTCGGCCCCTTCTCAATGATCTGTATCTTCACATCTGGATAATCAATCTTGAAATCCGCGATCAACTCCATCAGCAAGTGCATGGGTCCAGGAATGGTCCCAATGAACAATTCCCCGCTTAATCGCTCACTATAATTGCCTGCTTCCTCTTTCAGACGCTTCACAAGGTTCATGATTTCGCCAGCAATCTCTATCAGTGCCTGCCCCTCAGCTGTTGGAACCGCTCCGATTCCGCGAGAACGATGGAACAGTACGACATCCAGTTCAGACTCAAGCATAGAAATGGATTGACTGACAGCAGACAAAGTAACATGCGCATGCTGCGCCGTCTTGGTCAGCGATTTCGTCTTAGCCACATCCACGATATACTCCAGCTGCTCCAGATTCATTTACAACCCGCCTCTCACAATTAGTGGTAGTCAAAAAGTCCGCTTTTATAAGAAAACCAATCGAGGCCAATACATGGATGAGCGACCGCGATCCAGAAGTAGGTTTTCTTGCGATATAGAATTTCATCAGCTACGCTGATAACGAGATTGTTAAGTAATATTTAATTGCAGATAAATATATATAAATTTTATTAAACAATGACATTTGTTACAATGAGCTCGAAGATAAATTACAACTTCAAGAAAGGTGGAGTTTTCATATGGATACTAAGAGAGTAGCAGTTATTACAGGTAGTGCAAGTGGAATCGGCAAATCAACCGCATTGAAGTTCGCCGCTGAAGGAGATCGCGTCGTCGTTGCTGACTTTAACGAACAAGCCGGACAAGCCGTCGTCGATCAGATCAAGGCAAATGGCGGAGAAGCTATTTGCGTTAAAACCGATGTATCGAAATATGAAGATGTCGAAGCTCTAGTTGACCAAGCCGTTAAAACCTATGGCCGGATTGACGTGATGTTCAATAACGCCGGAATCGGCCGTCTGACCCCTGTTCTGGATCAGAAGCTGGAAGACTACCATGCCGTTATTAACGTAAACCAACATGGGGTGGCCCACGGGATTATCGCCGCTGGCAAGAAGATGAGAGAAATGGGAATCCACGGCGTCATTATCAATACCGCTTCTGTATTCGGATTTCTGGCTTCTCCAGGAACCTTCGCCTATCATGCCAGCAAGGGCGCTGTCATTATGATGACGAAATCTGCAGCTCTTGAACTCTCTCCTCATGGCATCCGCGTTGTTGCTGTAGCTCCAGGTGCCGTAGATACACCAATTATTCAAGGCTATAAGGATCAAGGCTTAGTTGATGCAATGAAGTCCAAAGTAATGGGCAATAAGCTGACTATGCCTGAACAAATCGCGGATACCGTATACCTTCTCTCCACACCGAACGCAAGCGCTATTAACGGCAGCGTCGTTATGGCCGATGAAGGATATGCTTCTTTTAAATAACATAGCATACTACACAAACAGGCGCACACTCTTATCAGAGTGGCGCCTGTTCTATTATGGCCTGCAAATCGCTTCATAATAACCCCGTGCTGCCGCTTCCCGTTTGCGGGCGAACACTTCCTCGGTATTGTAGGGAAGCTCGCACTTTGGGAAATAATAGTACCTGATACCCGTTGCCGGATCGACTCCGCCTTCAATCCTTTCCGCTTTTCGCAGCCTACCGCCACCGAGAGCAAAGTTGTTATAGTAATGATTCCCTACGGGAATCCCCTGTAGAAAGGCAATAATTCCGACATCGTCCAATGTATTATTCCACTCCTCCTGAGGGATCGTCGGTAACGTGAAGGTGTAAGTAAAGCCTAATCGGGCGGTAAATTCATTATGTACAGCGATCACTTGCTGCAAATCCTCTTCGATCTGGCGCACGATGGTGGAACGTCTTACTTGATCGAATACTTCCGCATCCTGCAGCAGCGGCACGGCAGTTACAGGAGCAAGATCTTCTAACAATCCCCGCACCTCCTCACCAGTGGTTGAAGAAATAACCCTAATATAAGAATCCAGTGTAAAATCGACACTGTTCCTAGAGCCATCCGTGTATACGTAAGGCTTCTTCGGGTGCCAGCGATGTTCCAGCCTGGGCTCTCCATTTGCACTGCTGAATTCATCCAGTGCATAAATCCAATAGCCATCATAATCGATGACTACAATCGCGGGAATATATTTCATAAATGCGGCTTGAGCTAGCGAATCTTCTGCTATACCAAAGTTGATCGCGAGCGACTGTAGAAGGACGGACAGAGCCAGTTCTTTATCTGCCCGCATATATTTGTTCGAGTCGTAGCCCATCTCGAATTGCTGAAGTTCATTGCGGTTCAACACGTTTCCCGCATCCTGTACCGCCGTGCGAAGCGCAGTAGTATAGCGGATTTGCAGGCGATTGACCTCCTGCAAATCCGTGGAATACAGAGATAACGCCCTGAGAAATGGACCGACGATTAATACAAAGATGATGGCCCAATCAGTAATCTTCATTCAGAACCATCCCTCCATAATACATCGTCTGTGGTCCTCTCCCAGCCGTGGAAGAGGCCTGCAGGAATCCAGCTAGCACTTGATATAGAGATACCGAACGCCTCGTCAGAGCAACCGAGAAGAAATCGCCTGTTTCCAGCTTGTACAACCTATCAGTATCACCAATCGCCCCCGTATTAGAAAATAACCGACCAAGCAGTTCTTCCGTATAGTATGAATCATAGATTACACTGAATTGTTCCTGGAACGTGCTACTATCAGCTGGATCATCATATTCAGGATGATATTTCTTATGTCTGTGCTCCAGCTCCACCTCATAGACCTGGCCGGAAACAGCCAGCTCACGCACGAAGTCTTCAAACATGCCAGCAGACAAGTAACCTTTATTTCGCACGGCATCCGTAAACTGAACCATCGTATTGTACGTGGTCAATACTGAAATATTTTCTGCTCGCTCAGCGGACTGAACCGCCGGAAAAAGTACGATGAGGGCAACTACTAGCAGCGCCGCAACTATTTTGGACAGCGGATTACTCATGGAGCAACGCCTCCTGTAACACTGTAAAAGGAAAGTCTCCGCAGTTTCCCCATGTCATCATATTCGGCATCATAGGAATAACTGCGGTCTAGCTTAATGACAGTCAGCAATAAAGAAGAGATGTCGTCCGTCTCTGAGATGGAGATATCTTCAACCTGAAGGTGGACCCCATGATCTAGCCAATCTACCAGACCGTATAAAACCTGTGCTCCGGAGTAAGTGTCTTGCGTACGTTTCTCTTGATTCGCCCAGGTCTGCATATTTACACTGACCTTCTGATTCTGAATAAAGGGAACCACCCCTGCCAATACCAGAGCTTGTCGCTCGCTGTGATCCAAAGTATATATAAGTGCACCCATGCACAGTACCGTGGAACAGAGCAGCCACATCAAATCTTTGAGCGTACTGAACATTAAGGGGTCACTGTCGTCTGCGTAAAGATCAAGCCGCGCACGACATTGGAATTATCCTTAACAACCCGGGCCTTAAACTTCCCGCTCGGGTTCACATATTCATTTAATTTCTCATTCCATGAGTTGCTAATGTCTGCATTGCTCCTATTAATAACAGAACCAAAATCATCAGCATTGCCGGTAATATTTAGAGTATTGCCGTACCATTCCCCTTGGCGGTTCTTACCGGTAAGCACCTGAATCCCGAATTGGTCGCGTTCCTTAAATTTACGAAGCGCATTCGTTACCTGTGAACCGCTAACCGTCGTATCATCGTATACTGTAAAAGAGGCCTGCGACAGCTCTGTCTGAATGTCGGAGAAATTGTTCTGCGCCGTCTTCGTTGCCTCTTGCGCCGAGACGAACAAGACAACGACAATCGTAATCAATGCGATCGTCAGGAAGATTCCTGCCGCTACTTTTAATGCGGATGAAGCGTTATTCATACTTTAATTCCTCCTAATAAATATAGGTTCAAAACCTCTATAAATTTTGAATTTGTTGAAAATAGATATCCATCTGTTTGAAACTCATCCAAATTAGCGGAATGACTAAATAAGCAAAAATCAGTGAATACATCGGCACAAAACCGATCATTCGGCCCATTTCGGCCTTCATATCCAAATCCTTCTCATAATCTAGCCGTCTTCGCTCAAACTGAAAGCCCATCTCACTCTGTAGGTCATCAAACGCTTTTTTAATCGGTATTTTCTCTTCTGCCTGAATCAAGTGCTCGATCAAACGTTGGAACTCCTCCAACGCAGTCTCATCCTTCAATCCCAGAAGAGCCTCTTGAGCCCCTGCACTGTAATGAGATAAGCATTTCTCAATCGGAGCTTTAAAAATAACGGCATAGCTGTACAACCATTCCAATATTGCTTCCACCGAGATACGTTCGAACTCTCTTAAAATCATAATCATCGTCTGGAACTGGTACACCTCATGTCTCATATCTGTCAGCCTTAATCTGCGCTGGAATCGAAGCGTCCAGATCGGACTGTAATATCCGAGCATGGACAATATAAGGGAAAGCATGACCTCCCACCATTTCCAATATTCGGCTTGATAGCGATCCAGCTTGTCCATGATACGCTGCGTAATCGCAGTCGTCTTGCCTTCGTCCAGCTTCAGACCGATCTCCTTCGCTGCCGAAGTAACGATTGGCACTATAGCTTCATCATCTGCCGCTACGGACATCCCTGAACTCCGCAGGACCTGCCGGTCCAGCTCAACCATCTCTCTGGCATCCTTCGCTTCTTCTTTCGAGAGGGAGCCAAGAAATACGTAGCTTGTTGGCGGCTCAGCGATAATCCATTCCTTACTCTTCCAATGCGTCCAGCTAATCGAGCACACTACGACGAACAGACATCCAACAAAAATAGCGATTCGTCTTACCTGCAGCAATTCAACACGCAGGTTCTGATTCGTCTCCTTAAGTAGTTCGGCGATATGATCATAACGAATTGATCCAGGTGGTGGACAGAACCAGCCCACAATCATTCTTACTACCTTCGAGCGATAGGCCTTCGCCTCCCAAGAGGAAATATCGGAGTCGGCGCGATAGGCTGTAGCTTCCTCACTTTTTAATTTCTGCAGAAGGATGTAGCTGAGCAATATAATAATAAATAGGCCGATATGAATAGAGATTCCGAGCTTGCTCAAATAAAACTGATCCATCAGCGGAAAATTCCGCCGTGCCCAAAGTTCGATCGGCTTCGTGAAGAGAATAGGAGCTAATGCAATTAAGCTGAGCCCTTTTAGCAAATAGTCAAGCTTATTCCTACGCATCAGCTCAAGCTGAATCTCCCCGGTCAGGCTGGAGATCCCGCGCAAATATAGCGACCCCTGCTGTTCATCCTTGCGGTCTCCGTATTCCATGATCAGCCGGGAGATCGAAGCAAATCCCTTCAAGAAGCGATTCGGCGCCGTCTCATAATAGCGATCAAGCTCCTTATCCGGTTCAGCTGAAGTCAGGGCGTCATAGATCCTCTCCCCATGTCTGACGATTTCCTCACTCGAGCTCTCATTCGCCTCATCGATCGCATCCGCAACCATTTCATGAGCATGATAGGCATGTCTAACTGCAGTGAACCACTGCAGCATTTGCAGCAGCAACTTCTTCTCCAGCCTTCCTACATAACCTTCGAGCATGAGCCCATGAATAACGGCAACGGTAATTATGACAGTGAGAAAGAACAGCACGTTCGGATGCATCAAAGTCAACGAGACAATCGCCATCCCGGATATACCCAGTAGCAAATATACAAGCTTCATCGTCTGGCGCCTTAATTCGAATTCATCCGATGTCTTCAGCAGCGAAATACGACCACGAACCTTAAGCACATATAACCTCAAGGGCGGCACTTTCATCGATATGGCATAGGATCGTAACAGTAAAGTCGCCACGACTGACTTCAATCTGGACAAGAATCCTGGCGCTGCAGCCGCTGTATCCATTGCTACTCCGAGCTCTCCTGCCTTCTTCTCTTCACGCCTGCGAATCTCTAAAGCGATCAAATAAACGCCGCCAAATAATAGAAATGATATAAATGCGATCCACAACAAGACCGATTTAAGCTCCAATCTGCTCCCCCCAATACTGAGACAGAAATTGCTCGAAACGGAGGGCATCTTCCGGTAGCATCTCACGCTGCATTTCATTACGGCAACAATCCGTTATCGGTTGAACGATCCGGTATCCACCATCGATATATTCGACAATCGTCCTCGCCTGATAGGTTCGCTCCCCGGTAAATATATCTGCTTCGCCATCACTCCGGCGGCTGCACTCAGTAATCCTTTCGATATAGCGATTGCCATGAATATCTCTGCGCAAATGGATGTCAAAGTCGATAACCCCGGCGACCTGTAGTTCGGCAACCCGTTCATCCCGGAAGACTCCCGTCTTCAATAATGAGTTCCGTAAAGAATCGACCAGATCAGGGAAGGTCTTGGCATGATGTGTGAAGACGGTAAAGAGACTAGCCACCTGTGCCATTTGAATCATCCAGGAAGCGACCTCATCCGAAGCTACCTCACCAAGAATATGCACCGTCCCGTCTGTCTTCTTCTGCAAGTCAAGGCCTGCTTGTCCACTTACATATTCCGTCTCCCGGAAACTGAGTATATTTCTAGCACTATACAGCTTCCGCAGATTCAACTCGAAGGACATCTCCTGAACACGCAGTGTGTAAGACGCATAGATGTGTTTAACCAGCGCCATTAACAGCGTCGTTTTGCCTGAGCCCTGTGACCCCGTAATTGAAGTGATTCGACTACCCTTCATTAAATATTTCAGAAGCTGAATAGGAATTTCTGCGCCATGGCCCTGTATTAATTGCTCGAGCGCCGCTCCCTGGGTATCGAATTTACGAACGAAGAAGGCCCATGTCTCTGCAAACGGAGGCCGGACAACGACGACCCGGGAACCATCCTTCATATCGTTCACCTTAAATCCGCTGGCCTCTGACAATTGACCTGGCAAATTGTATTTATATATATTTTGACAGATCCTCCTGAGCTCGAACTCGCTGCCGAAGGATAAGAAAGGAAGTCTAATGCTCTTGCCTTTATAAAATATCCATACACTCTCCCATACCTGGGAGACTTCTCGCCCATCTTCGTCCAATGGAGCACTAGGAACAGTTCCAAACCCGGCTCTGTTAACATCGCCCAGCTCATTACCAAACTGAACCGATTCGGATATTCCACTTACTCCGCCGCTTACTCCGTCGATTCGCTGCTCAAGTATACTGTCGACTACAGAGAAACCCTTATACGACTGATAGATGCGCTGGACAATGATATCCAGCTTCTCTTCGAAGCTTAGCTGTCTGTATTCCCTACCGAAGCAATAATCGATATCCTCGACGCTAATTTCGTACATATATCCCTCCTCTTCTTCGTTCGTCTGCTTCGGTTCGTCGAGTTCGTATTCCTCAATCAGAACCGACAGCGCATCATCACCGTATCTTTGGCGATAAAGATAGAAAATGATCTCGAACCGATCCTGGTGCGTCAGCCTGGCGGGCTGATGAAAAGGAATAATATGCTCGATGCTCTCCTCCGTAACCCCGTATCCTTCAAGCAGCAAATCGCGGATATAAGATTGAACGAATCGCTTGTCGCTACGGTCCCCATAAGTACATCCCCGCAGCGCCTGGCGCAATTCTGTTCTCGCTTTCACTTTACGGGCCCAGGTCTCCTCTCCCATCCCCCACTGATTGATCTTGTTGCGGCTTAATTCATGCAGCTGAAACTTCACATAGGCGATAAGATCGGGCAAGCTATAGCGTTCATGGGTCACCTTGCTCGTAAATTTATGTTCAGACACCGCTCTGGCCCTAAGCCAGACAAGAAGGAGCGCCAGAAGCATGATCAAAGCAATCCCAATCCCGTTCGTAAGTCGATCCATTGCTAGGCCCCCTTATCATCAGATAGCGATGACGGAGGCATATATCTGTCTGACGCAGCGGCCATTGCGCCACCAATCTGCTGCAGAGCTTCCAGCAGGGTCCCGCGCTTTGTCCCCATTCGGCCAGGCAGCTGTATTCGGCGGAAATACCGGAGCAGGTCATGTTCATTCCAAGCATCAGCGAACCCGGTATCATAAGCGATGCCATGCAGAGGAATTTCACAGCCATAATACCGTTTGATATTCGCAATATTCCATTTGGCCTGGCGATCGTAATGGCGGAGGATGATGCCTTTTACCTTGTTCTTTGCTACCTCAGAGCAAGAACGGTAATATGCAAAAAATTGGTCCAGTTCGGTTCGATTCTGTTGCAGTACAGGTAGCAGCAGCGCCTCCTCCGTTTCGGCAACAGGCAGCGTTATGCCTCTCCGATGCAGGAATACAAGTTCATATACATCCTCTGCAACTGCATATAGCTGCTGCAGCGCAACGTCTGCCTGCTTGCCCAGCCCTCCCCTTGCACCAGGGATGAGGTCAAGACGGCTGTTAATCAGCGGTCTAGTATAGTCCGCGAAGTTATACCGCGATAAGCGCCGATTCATAAGTAGCCGCAGTAGGGCTTCCGTCCCTGTCTCTGTAATCTTTGAGCCATCTCTAACAGCTATTTCGTCATATACAGGAAAACCCTGCTCTACTCCCTGCCCTATATCATCTTCATTAATCACCAGTATGCGCCGCCTCTGGTAGAGCGAAGTAACAATGGCTATGGCGGCAGCAATATCCGCAGCACCGTTATAACCGTAATCCCAAACAACAATTCGACTCATATGGCCCTCCTTCTTGCACTGCGCATTGCCCTTTTTGCTTCGCTTCTTGTCCATCCGGTCAACTGTACGGTTAGAGAGATCAGGGCTCTTCTATAAGAGCGGGTGATTCTATGAATATGAAGCATATGCTCATGCCCGTTCTCATAATGGATGGCTGTATTAAGCTCATTCCAGGGAATGCACGCTACGTCTGTATTCCACTCTATCGGTAAATCCTCTGTCAGACTCATCATGTAATTTGCGGTTAGGTAACTCTCTACCGTTCTTATCAGAACAGGATGAACAAGGACTCCCGCTAGTATAGGATCCGAGCGAAGCCATTGTCTGAACCAGTCAGCACTTCGTTCCACCTCATAATGATCAAAAGTAGTCACCCATATAATCTGATCCATTTGTGAGCAGAGTCCTTCCGCCTTTGGCTGATCCAGCTCATAATCATACAATAAATAATCATAACTCTCGGCATTAATATGGATGGCTTCCGGCAATCCTGTTCCTTCTTCCGAAGCTTCTAGCTCTCCATTTGTGATATCGAAGCCACAGAACTCAATTAGTGGTAAAACCCCCTCCCTATTGCGGGCAAGATATTGATATTTACTCTCAACCGTTCGATCTACAAGTAACACACGCTGTCCGGCCGCAGTGAGCAGCTTGCATATGTAGAGAATAAGCTCCCGCTTATCACTCACCCCGGCAAATAACCAACGTTTCATCCGATCCCCTCCTATAGACCTGGATATCCCATCAATTCAACCGATTACTGGTGTCTATTACTTCCCAGCATCGAGCACAAATGAATCGCTCCGCTCTTGTGAGGTGCGAACGGATGTAGAAGAAGATTTCTGACTCATAAATTCAGCCGCTCGCTGCGACGTCACCAATGCCAAATCTCCTTCCAGACCTGCTCTTATCGAAGCAGTTAGAGCGTGCTCCGCCATATCTATGATGTTCGGATCCTTGCGGATCACCTGAAGCACCGCATCGCTCGGCGGATACGTCGGTATCGCTTCCCGCTGTAGATACGGCTCCACATACTTAAGGGCATAAATAGAGGCTTTATGTAAATAAGCGTCGACGATCCCGCTGGACAACAGCAGAATCTCCTCTTCATTGAGGGTCGATGTCACTACACCTGGGGCGAGTGATTCAACCCGCTTCTTGGACAGCAGGATGTAATCCTGTCCGGTTGGGAACTGAATCCGAATATCGACGACATCCTTCTGCTCCAATTCACCTGGCAGTTGGATGAAACCCATCTCGCGATAACGAAGATCGTCAGAGACTGCCCCCTCCTCAAATAACAAGGAGCCGGTAAGTAGGGTATTAGGTGCGACCGTAATTTTGGCGGCCTTGCCGATGATATCTTCAGAGGCCTTTAACCAATCGCCCGGAACGCTGTTCACGGGCAGGTCAATCGAAGCCAGATCCTGTCTCGTAATGCGTTCCCCTGCGGGGATTTCCCGTGATAAAGTCCAGCCGGTGACAACAGCACCCGAAGCCTGCTTTAAGGCCGATATTTCGTCCTCATACTGCTTCGCGATAGATATCCGCATCTGCTCCAATTGGCTGGAAGCATGGATAGCATACCCTGCAAAGGCAACTCCGACGATTCCCGCACCGACAATGCCAGCATAAATAACTTGCCTTGTTCGTTTTCTAATCATCTACATTCTCACTTCCTCTTTATTACTTTTTACTCGATAGCCAGAATCCACGTTTGACCGGACGAATGCCTTGAGGCAGTACTTCACTGCATGCCTGTAGCAGTGCCATCTCCATGGCCTGTCCAGGAACGAACGGATTACTCTCAGCTGGCAGAGTAAAGACCTGCTTCGTATCCAATGATTTCTGCAGCCTGCTAACGTCTGTTCCTGTCGCAAGCGGAAGGCAGTATACCGGCGATCGCTTGATCTGACCCGGAGCATCGGTGGAGAACAGCTCCAATTCATCGACCCTCCATGCAACAGCTGAGCCTACCAGAATCGCCAGATCCGCCCTAACAAATTCCTCAAGCAGATCCTTGCGTCTGCTGGAACCCAGATCACAAATGAGATAGGTATAGTCCTCTGCGAATAGATCAAGCATCTCAACGCGTGAGCTGGTTCTTATATAATCAACTCCTTCCATACGGGCACGTCGATTGGGTAGCTGCCTGGAATGCCTCCCTTCCGCCCCCAGTCTGTGGAAAATCCGTTCGAACGCCGTTGCCCGGGGATCAAGCTCCAGTACAGCGACTCTTCGGGAATATCTGGCCAACGAATGAGCTAGTGAAACCGCTGTATGCGTCGCCCCGACTCCCGGACCTGCCCCCATCACAGCGATAACGATAGAACGGCCAGGGACAACTTCCCCTGCCTCCTCCGCCCTCACTTTGTTCCTGACTCTAACACCACCAGCTTGTGGACGCTCGAGCAGCTTGGCTAACGCAGCACCCGCTTCCTGCGCAGTCTGGAAACGCTCCTCTGGGAAGCTATGCAGCAATTTCTCAATAGTAGGAGCAAGCCTAGAAAATCCATTCTTAGCAAGCAGATTCATGGCCTCTGTCGTGAATTCCGTATACTTGCAATGAGTTCCCAAATATAGCAATACCGCACCCAAAGAATACAAATCTGCCCTTCCATCGCTCTGACGACCGCCATATTGCTCTGGGGCCGCAAATCCAATCGTCCCCAGCTTAATCGTATCCTCAAGTCCATCGGGCCTAAATTTGCGGGCAATGCCGAAATCAACAAAGCGGATCTCGCCCTTACCGTCAATCAACAGATTCGAGGGCTTCAGATCGCGATGAATAATCGGCGGTTTGCGACTGTGCAGATAATGCAAGCCTTCGCAAATCTGTACTCCAATCCCGATCAGCATTTCCAGCTTGAAGCTTCGGCCTAGCCTTCGCACATGCTGGTCAAGATGAACCCCTTCAATGTAGTCCATGACAAGATAAGAACGGCCTTCCGAATCACTGGACCAGAAATCGACGATCCGCGGCAGGCGATGGTGATTCATCGCGATCAAAAGGGCGGCTTCTTCCTCCAATTGCAGCTCTCTTGGCATACGAGCCGTCATCTCCTTGATCGCCCACAGCTTCCCTGGAAGCTTCAAATCCCCAGCTAGATACACATGGCTCATGCCACCCTGTCCGATCAAGTGCTCGATCCGGTATCGTCCTGCTATAACATCCCCTTCAGCAAGCATCGCGATATGCGACAAGCGATAACCTCCTTTGCAACACAAAAAGGGAAAGCAATCAAGTTCAGC
This sequence comes from Paenibacillus lutimineralis, assembly GCF_003991425.1. Classification (NCBI taxonomy): domain Bacteria; kingdom Bacillati; phylum Bacillota; class Bacilli; order Caryophanales; family Paenibacillaceae; genus Paenibacillus; species Paenibacillus lutimineralis. Next base: position 2,666,370 of record NZ_CP034346.1, on the reverse strand, counting down.
TCAGATTAACCGAGACTAAACGGGATGCTTTCCCTATTGTTATTAATGTATAATTTTGGAATCAGTATAGCATAAACTCACAAGAAGTAAAGCTCTTTTTTTAGAGGAACTTTAAAAAGAATTAATTCATTGCATTAATATTTAATCATATATATCGTAATTTCATCACGGTTATGGAACAGCTGTTTTGCACGCTGAACCTGCATCTGCGCCGCCTCAAACAGTGATATAACTTCCTGAATAAGCGCCATTGGCTTCTTACTCATCAGCTTAACAGTAACGACTGCCGTTCCGCCCGGAACGAGTGCATACAGCAAATCGATAACCATTTTGGCCGTCTGCTTCGGATTCCAACTCATGTCGCATACGAGCAAATCGAACTCTCCATCGCGGAATTTAACGCTGTCTGCATTTTTACGGATATGAGTCAGCTGGGGTGAAGCCAATATCGATGGATGCATTTTCGCCGGATCAACCGCCGTTACCTTAAGGCCTCGCTCCAACAGGAACGAAGACCAGCCTCCCGGAGCAGCCCCGATATCAAGCGCTTCATGAAAAGCCGAAAAGTTAATATCAAAGACCGATTCTGCTTCCAGCAGCTTGAACTTCGCCCGTGAAATCTGGCCTTCCTCACGCTGGAATCGGATCGCTCCGCCATTCCAGTCAGATAAATTCTGTCGCGGCGTAGAGATTCCTGCCAGGACTTGATCCTTGCTGATGAATACGGATATGATCCAATCGGCATCTCTTACCACAAACTCAGCTCCGAGTTCATCCAGCCGCGTCTGAAGCATGTCTTTGAGTGATACAGCACTTTCCTGCCATAATGCACTCTCCGATTTCCGTGGCTGAATAGCGACCCTTGCTCCTTTTAACCGCTCATCATCCAAAAGATATTGAACAAATCCATTCTCCCAGGCTTGGCCTGAATTCTCTTCGTTAATCGTCCATTGCCAACCTACCGGAAACATATGACGCAAAAATAGCGGCTGCACGTCAGCAAACTGTCTCTCAATTTCTTGTGGCTCTTGTGGTAGAGTAACCAGCAGCACCTCTCCAGGCACAAGTACGGTACTCTTAACCGAGCCAAATAATCTACGCAGCTCCTCTTGAGCATACGGAGCAAATCCATGATTCGCTGTACACACATATCGTGCCGATGTAATGGTCTGCGCCTCATCTGTATTATCTTGTATGTGAATATTCAAGTTGTGCAACCTCTCTTACTTTCCAGCACGCTGTTCTTCCTGACGCGCAATAGCGTCCAGACGCTCGAACGGAATCGGGCAGTTATGCAGTACGACGTGCTCCGGTTTATTTTGATACAAAATTTCGTACATGCTCTTCTTGCCGCACATACTTGAAGTGTGTAAATAGATTTCACGGGGATACAGACCCTCCCTAGCGATAGCAACCGCCACTTCGGTACCGGTTTTCTCATCTGGGCCCATATCATGATCCAGCGATAAAATATCAACTTCAGTCAATCGCAGCAGCTCAATGCATTCTTCTACTGAGCGCGCTAATGTAAACCCTTTTGGACATCGTCGAAAGTCGTCCATATATACATGAATCACGTTATTCTTCCTTTCCGCTGTTATTCCAGCACTAGCTCTCCGCCCACCGTCTTATCAGCTCCATATCCTCTCTATACGTTCCATCTGCTCCAGTAGCGGTCTCTAAAATAAACGGCACATGCCGGATAACATCCATCTGCAGTAACCGTCTGAAACCTGATTCTCCTATATATCCTTGCCCGACTCTGGCATGGCGGTCCTTGCGAGAATGAAGCGGGTACCTGGAATCATTCAGGTGAACGACCGAGAGAGCTTCCCAGTACCCAAGCCGCTGTGCCTTAGCCGCAAATTCATCATCGTTCTCTCCCATCCACATTCCCGCAGCAAAGGCGTGACAGGTATCAAGGCAGAACCCAATCTGCTGCGGAGAATCGCATAATTTGCGAATCTGAACCATCTCTTCCAGCGTCATTCCCATGTCCCCGTGATCCCCAGCCTGGTTCTCGATGAGCAGCTTGGCCTGGCCTTGCCAATTTGCAAGCACTTTATTTATACATTGTATAATATTTTGATAACTTTGTAAGGGGTTTCCAGCCTTATTTGTACCAAAATGAACTACTATTCCGATAGAACCGCATGCTTCGGCGATTTCTAGATCGTTCCGCAGCGATTCTACCACCCTTTGGAATAGTCCATCCCCATTACCTGGGTCAGCGGCCAAATTGCTCGGGTAGGGCGTATGTGCCACTGACACGATATGATTTGTGAGACAAAGCTGGCGGCAAGTCTCAGCATCTCGTGCATCGAAAGACTTTACCGACAGACCTCTTGGATTCTTGGGAAAATACTGAAAAGTCCCTGCTCCCATCTGCAGCGCCGTCTTTGCAGCACCGGAATATCCGTAACGAATGCTGAAATGTCCGCCGACTTTAATCTCATCGATCATGCTGACAACCCGGGCTGTAGAACACTTTACGCCCGCCCATTTCCGTCTTTACGATCTTATCTCCGCAGCGGGAACAAGTCTCCCCGCCCCGATCGTATACCTCACAAATATCATTGGAACCGCCCGTCAAGGTATCCCCTTTAATAACAGGCATCTCCATATAGCCTCCGGCTTCAGTCGCTTTAACCAGTACCTCACACATCGCATGGTACAGACGCAAGAAGTCTGCGGCATCGAAGTTTTGTAGCTTGGCTGATGGCCGCAGTCCAGCGGCAAAGGCGATTTCATCCGCATAACAGTTACCGATCCCTGCGATAATATCCTGATTAACCAAAGCAGTCTTCAGACTGCTGCGCCGATTCTGTAGAAGGCTGATAAATCTCTCTTCGTTCATTCTCCGTCCAAGTGGCTCTGGTCCCAGATGCGCCAGCACTTCTTCCGCTTCCTTGGCGCTGAGGATATGTAGATACCCAAGTCTTAATCCCATGAAATATAGCACAAGGTCAGGACCAAAGGTAATCTCAATCTGAATAGTCCGCTCCGGACGATCCTCGGATGAGCCCAGATACAATAGTCCGCCCAGCATCAGATGCAGCAACAGACGACGTCCATTGTCTAAATGGAACAAGAGATGTTTCCCGCGGCGCTCTACAAACACAACTTGTCTGTTGAGCAGCTCGGAACTAAAAGCTTCCGCCTCTACGTTGATCGATTTCTCGCGGTTAACCGACACGGAAGTGATCGGTAAATCTAAGATATGCTGTGATAGTTGTACTTTATAATTTTCCATTTCCGGTAGTTCCGGCATGGCTCATCTTCCCTTCATTCTCATGTTTAGAGGTCGTTCAAAAAGTCCACTTCTGATAAGAAAATCAATCGAAGCCATTCATGGAGGAGCGACCGCGACTTAAAGGTAGGTTTTCTTGCGATATAGAATTTCATTAACGTCGCTGATAACTTATAAATTCTATATCTAACACGATGTGATTCACATCGGAAGCATAAGTTTCGGTGTTGAAAACCGACCTTTTTGAACCATTATTTAAATTATCTTTCCACACACCAACTTGCGAACCTCATCCAGGTCCCTACAGATCGCATCAGGCTGAATCCCTGTGCTGGCAACATATTGTTCCAGATTCTGCTCGGTAGTCACGCCAGTCAGTACTAGTATCGTGCCGCAGCCAGCATTGACCCCTGCCGACATATCCGTCAACATATTATCGCCAATTACTGCGACCTCTTCATTGTGGAGGCCCAGCCGGTCGATTGCGAATTTCATCAAGATCCCCGACGGCTTACCGATCACTACCGGTTCAACGCCTGATGCCGCCTTAATCGCCGCAGCGATAGTACCCGCCCCAGGCATCAGGCCATCCTGAGATGGCAGCTGCAGATCGGGGTTAGTCAGAACATAGTGCGCACCACTCGCAATCATCCGAGCCGCTTTCGTTAATTTCTCATATGTAAAAGAACGATCGATCCCCTGAACCACCACATGAGGATCTTGCTCATCATGCTCTATTCCCGCTTCACGTAAAGCCTCCAGCAGTCCGTTCTCTCCAATCGGAGCCACTTTGCTGCCTGGATATTGCTCAGCGATGTACTGCGCCGCAGCTACGGCCGAAGTGCATACATGTTCTTCATCAGCAGGAATTCCCATTTGCTGTAAATGAGCAGCAACTTCAGCTGGTGTCCGTGAAGAATTGTTCGTAACGAACAGATAAGGAATACCAGCAGCGTGGAGATCTGATATCAATCGGTCCGCTCCAAGTATCATACGGCTTCCATGATATAAAGTTCCATCTAAATCTATAAGATAAGCCTTCCAGTCGGCTGTTAATTTGCTCATCGTTTTATCCTCCTCTGTATCAAATATCATTGTACATGGAAAACAAAAGGACAAGCAAATTTCCGAACAATTCGCTGTCAAAATAAACAGTAAATGGGCTGTGATCCTGTCAAACTATCGTGTTATCTCGTCTGGCCGCGTCGAACAAAATCGAAGTCGGATCTATCCCATTTCTTTGATTTAGCAAACTTTGCAATCGCCTGTCATATCCTGCGCTTTCCCGGAAAATAATTCATTAGAGCTATTATTTCCCACCCTATTCTTCCCCATCAGCACGTACTACCGGGTAAATCACATGCTCTCTTGCCAGCTCAGCATTCGCGAAGGTTTGCTTCGCTTCAACAAGTAATCGGTGAAGCTGTTCCTCGGATTTATATCTTGAACTGAAATGCGTAAGATAGAGCTGCTTCGCGCCTGCAGCCTTTGCCGCTTCGGCAGCCTGCTTCGCGGTGCTATGATGATAATCATAGGCTGTCTGTGCCAATTCATCGAGAAAAGTGGATTCATGAACCATAGCATCGGCTCCCTCTGACAAACTGATCACAGCCTGACACGGACGCGTATCCCCAAGGATCGTGACGATTCTGCCTTGCTTAGGACGACCAAGCACTTCATCCGGCGTTATTGTTACACCATCTGGAGCCTCAACGCTCTCCCCCCGCTTCAGCTTACCATATAGCGGACCTGGCTTAATGCCGTGACTGGCAAGTATAACAGAATCAAGCTTGCCCGGGAGGTCTTTCTCGATGACTCGATAGCCATAGCTCGCGATCCGGTGATCTAGCAGTTCGGACTCAATGCAAAAGGTCTCATCCTCGAACAATTTCCCACCCTCATGTTCGACGATATCAAGTCGGTAATCAATTCTTGATTCACTAATATTCAGTGAGGTCGTTATATATTGCTTTAACCCTGGCGGACCATATAGGGTCAACGGTGTATTTCCTCCCTGATAGGCCCTACTCGAGATAAGCCCCGGCAGTCCAAACAGATGATCACCGTGAAGATGCGTAATGAAGATCTTCTCCAACTTACTAAGTTTGAGGGGCGAGCGTAGTATTTGATGTTGTGTGCCCTCTCCGCAATCAAATAACCAGAAGCTGCGCCGTTCATCAAACAGGCGGAGTGCTAGCGATGTTACATTTCGCTCCAATGAAGGAACCCCGGCATTTGTGCCCATGAAATATAATTCCATGAATCTAACCTCCTTAAGGCTTATAGCCCTTCAAATTGCCTGAGAACCCTCCGTAGACCGGAGGGTTCTCGCTATTTAACTTAGGCTTTATCTACATTAAAGTATTGAGCCTGAGGATGAGCAAATACCATGGCAGAGACGGAAGCCTCCGGCTCCATCATAAATCCTTCAGTCAACTCAACACCGATATCCTCCGGCTTCATCAGCTCGAATAACGGGCCTTGATCCTCCAGATTTGGACATGCCGGATATCCGAAGGAGACCCTTATGCCTTGATATCTGGCTCCATGACGCTGCTTCATCGTCATATCCTGCGGGTCTGGGAAGCCCCAAATATCACGCATTATATGATGCACCCGTTCCGCAAGTCCTTCTGCAGTCTCGAGTGCAACAGCCTGTAGCGCATGCGACCGCAAGTAATCTCCACTGTCTTTCCATTTCTCAGACAATTCACGTACACCTTGTCCAGCCGTAACGACGAGGAAACCTACATAATCCATAATACCACTGTCCACAGGCTTCAGAAAATCCGCCAGACATAAATACGGTTCAACCTGTTGTCTTGGGAAGCTGAAATTTTTGAGGACTTTGCTATGATCTTCCGGATCATACACGATAATATCATTGCCTGACGATTGTGCCGGGAAGAACCGATACATCGCATTCGCCCGAATAATACCATCACGGGCAGCATGCGCTAGAATCTCGTCCACTGTCTCTTTCAATTGTACGGCCTTCGGATCGCCCTTGGCGAGCAATTGCTCTACTGAGCCACGCAATCCCAAATGATGTCCTAACAGCATTTGCATATTAATATATGGAATAATGTGCTGAATCGGATAATCTCTTAAGATGTGACGCTCCAGATCTGGTGGCTGATATACTGGCACATCCAGCGATATTTTTGAGCGTTCAACTCGGGTTAACTGTGGCAGTGGAGTCTTCTCGGCCACCTTGGAATCCGCTTCTTTCTCCACTTCCATCTCTACCCGCATCTTCTCACGCTGGTCCTTATCCATAAGCTTGTTGGCTAGATCGAGCCCATCCATCGCATCCTTGGCATAGACGACAAGCCCATTATACTCGGGACGAATCCTTGTCCGCGTGAATTTTCGTGTCAGCGCCGCTCCGCCGACCATGATCGGCACATCGATTCCCGCTCCGCGCAGGTCTTGAGCCGTAGCTACCATCTGCTGAGCCGACTTAACGAGCAGACCGGATAGTCCGATCGCATCGGCTTTCTCTTCCCGGTAAGCTTCAATAATACGCTCCGGTGGTACTTTTATGCCCAAATTCACGATTTTGTAACCGTTATTGGAGAGAATGATTTCGACCAGGTTTTTACCAATATCATGGACGTCACCCTTCACAGTAGCCAGCAGGATCTTGCCTTTGACAGATGTCTCATTCTTCTCCATGAAGTTCTCTAGAAAGGCTACTGACGCCTTCATGACCTCAGCACTCTGCAGCACCTCAGCCACGATAAGCTCATTGTTATTGAACAGACGTCCAACCTCTTCCATCCCGGCCATCAGTGGACCATTAATAACCTCAAGCGCGCTGTAACGATTCAACGCTTCCTCCAGATCGGGAATCAGACCTTCCTTCGTGCCCTCCACAACGTAAGAAGCCAGTCGCTCCTCGAGCGACAGATTCACTGCCTTCTCCTTCTTCTCTACCTTCTTGTTACGGAAAGCGGCGACAAATGCGGCCAAAGTCTCGTCATTCGTATTATAGATCAGCTCTTCAGCTAATCTACGTTCCTCCTCAGGAATCGAAGCATAACGTTCCAGCTTTTCGGTGTTCACAATCGCATAATCGAGCCCTGCCTTCGTACATTCGTACAAGAAGACGGAGTTCAGTACTTCACGTCCCGCTTCCGGCAAGCCGAAGGAGACGTTACTAATTCCAAGTACTGTATGGCAAGCAGGCAGTTCCTGCTTAATTAGACGAATACCTTCGATCGTCTCCTTAGCAGAGCCGATATATTGCTCATCCCCCGTGCCGACAGGGAACACCAATGGATCAAAAATAATATCCTCCGCAGAAAGGCCATACTTGTTCACGAGCAAATCATGCGAACGCTTGGCAACTTCCAGTTTGCCCTCCCGTGTGATCGCTTGCCCTTTCTCATCAATCGTGCCAACGACAACCGCTGCCCCATATTTATGAATAAGCGGGGTTACGGTCTCGAATTTTTCTTCACCATCTTCAAGATTAATGGAGTTAATTATCGACTTACCCTGGCAGTAGGTTAGAGCGAGATCCAGCACCTCGGGATCCGTCGTATCGATCATCAGCGGTACCTTCACCTTCTTGGCTACAAGCTCCAAGAATAGCTTCATATCCTGGGCTTCGTCGCGATCCGGGTCCTGTACACAGACGTCAATCACCTGAGCTCCATTCTTCACTTGAGCACGGGCAATCTCCGACGCCTCCTCATATTTCCCCTCTACAATAAGGCGCTTGAACTTGCGTGATCCAAGTACGTTCGTTCTCTCACCAATCATATATGGACGGTTGTCCGCTTCAACATAGACTGGATCGATACCGGATAATGCCGGCGGATGCTCGCCGCTAATCGTTCTCGGTTCGAAGTGGCTCATCTTATCGGCCATTGCAGCAATATGAGCAGGTGTCGTCCCACAGCAGCCACCTGCGATATTCAGCCAGCCTTGCTCAGCGAAGCCTGCCAGCTTCTGGGCCAGCGAATCCGGCGATTCGTGATAATTACCATTCTCATCAGGCAGTCCGGCATTTGGATAGCAGCTTATAGCTGTTCTGGCCATATCGGACAAGGTTCTGATATGATCACGCATGAATTCCGGTCCGGTAGCACAGTTGAGTCCAATCGAGATCGGCTTCAAATGCTCCAGCGAGATATAGAATGCTTCGATATTCTGTCCAGCCAGTGTCGTTCCCATCGGCTCGATGGTACCGGATATCATGAGAGGCAGTCTTATTCCGGACTTCTCATAAGCTCGGGTAATTCCGATACTCCCCGCCTTCACATTTAGCGTATCCTGCGATGTCTCAAGTAGCATTGCATCGACACCGGCCTCGATTAATGCCAGCACTTGTTCCTCATAGCTGTCTATAAGCTCGTCAAAAGTGACTCCACCTGTAACCGATAATGTCTTCGTCGTGGGGCCAAGAGCACCAACGACGTAGCGCGGATGTTCCGGTGTGCTATATTTATCAGCCGCAGCAATCGCCAGACGCGCAGCTGCCAAGTTAATCTCACGCGTTTGGTCTTGCAGCCCGTATTCAGCAAGCACTATAGAAGTAGCACCGAATGTATTCGTCTCGATTAGATCGGCTCCCGCTTCCAAGTATTGCTCATGAATGTTCTGAATCACATCCGGACGGGTGAGCACAAGCATTTCATTACAACCGTCCAGGTCTTCCCCGCCGAAATCGGCAGGAGACAGGTTCTTCTGCTGAATCATGGTGCCCATGGCCCCATCGAGGATTAATATTCGTTCTTTCATTCTGGACTCTAGACTTGGTTTACTCATGTTCAATCCCTCCCGCAAAACGTTAAGTTTTAGTGTATCAGAAGTCAGCCATTAAGAAAAGGTGCAATTACAAATCGGAAAGTACGCGCCATGACTGACCTTATCGCTGAATTTCAAGCGTCGATCCAAACGCGGCTATCACATAACCGGATGTATTTAACTCGATTAAGAATCAATTAATGAACAGGTAATCGCATCAGGGTAATGAGAATTAAAAACACGAATAAATTTTACCAGTGGATTGATAAATGTTCGTATTTATATCCACCTTGATTGAATGAGTAAAAAGCCGTCTCTACACTTCGTTCTGTCGAGCAGAACTAACGACTGAGCTTCTATTCCGCATGAAGTTCTGGACTTCGCAGTGACAAATATGCACATCAGAGGAGGACATAAAAAAAACTGCCCTTCGTAATGAAGAGCAGTTCTCTTGACATAACATTTGCATCCTAAGCCTTACTCAAGAACTGTAAATTTCTCTGATGGCATCGAATGCTGATCTCTGGCCGTAACATGGGAGATGACTTGATAGTTGCCCGCCTCTTTAAAGGTCTTCTCTAGTACGTAGGTTCCCTCTCCAGCACTCTTGACAGTTACCTTACTATGCTGATCCTCGGTATCCCCGTCCTTCCAGATCTCAAACATGACCTCTTTGGCGTCATCCACCGTCTCCCCTTGTTGCGTTACCTTGGCCTCAAAACGAACCTTCTCGCCTGCTTGAATCTCAGTCGGATTCACTTGAAGCCTCACCTGAATAGGTTCCATAGCCATGTTGTCTGTATGATTGCCGGATTTCTTATCTCCGCAACCACTAATCACGATGAGAACAAGTGCGAATAACAGAACACTCCAGCCTCTTCTTCGCATGCTATCTTCCTTTCTTCATGAATCATAACGGTGAGATCTATTAAGCTAATTCCGCAATAATCTGGTGCAATTGGGACAGATGAGAAATTTCATAATCCGGGACGATCTCATCATTTCGGGTCTTCTCATCCCGATTGATCCATACGGCATTAATGCCAACACTAAGCGCTCCGCGAATATCGGTCGTAAGCTTGTCCCCAACCATTAAGGTCTCTTCGGGCTCTGTTCCTAATTGCTCAAGCGCATGCTTGAAGATCGTGGAATCCGGTTTGCCTTTGCCGAAGCTGCCGGAGATAATGACCTTATCGAAGTAACCAGATAGCTCTGGCACTCCATCCAGCTTCTCTTGTTGCAGGGCAGGGCAGCCATTCGTTAGTAGAAGCAGCTTAACCTTCCCCTTCAACTCCTGCAGAATTTGGAATGTCTCTTCATATACATACGCACGTTCCCGGCGTTCTGCAGCAAAACCTTCTGCAAGCTCGGCGGCCAATTCATCGTTAGCAATACCGAGGGCAAGCAAGCCGCGGCGCCAAGACTCCTTACGGTAGATCGGTGCCAGTTCTTCAAGCTGACGGAATTCCGGCTGTTCCCCAGCTGAGAAGTTAGCCCATAGCCCTTCAAATGGATTTATCCCGATCATTTTCGTAAAAGAAAATGTCTCATAGGATTCATACAATTCCCTAGCTTCTCTGCGGACAGCCGCTTCCAGTTCTATCGAGTTGCAGCCCGTTACTGCTTCAGCCTTGCGACATGTCTCCTCGAAAGCCTCTTTTACGCTCCGATCATCCCAGAGCAATGTATCATCCAAATCAAAGCATACCGCTTTTATGGTCACTTCGACCACTCCTCCCTCTCCCATGCCAAATTACATCATTTGCTATGCGCTCTCTCGAAGTTTCCTACTCTCTCTCAAAGGTAACATGATGAGTGTGTGCGAACTGCTCCAGACGGTCTCCCATAGCTGCCGTATCAAACTGATTCCGAGTACGATAGAATACCCAATTCGCATCCTTAATCTTAGGCACGATCATGATTTTCTTGCGGCTGACTTTGATTTTGCTAATGTTGCCTGCTTCCAGAATTCGGTCGCGGTTATATTTGGTTGTATATATCCAATTCTTGTTAATGCGTAGATAGGGTCTTCTCATGTACAAGGTGAAGGCCAGCAGTAAGTACAGCCCGATCGTCAGCCAATAAAGCCAGGTACTCATATCCGCTGAATTACCGATCATTCCAACGGTTGAATACAATAAGGCAATAAACACTAACACTCCCGGCAGGATGATATTGCGCCCCCGGAAAATATCCCCCTCCCCTCTTGCACCAAGCGATTTCCGTGGGTTGGATGCCGTGCCTGTCGTGATCGTAGGCCCTTTCCCTTTTTGGTTCAGTCTTTTTTGATTGCGTTCTACTTTTCTGTCAAATGAACCCATATTCTGTCCTCCTCATATTAATAGCGCTATCAACATTATAAGCCTACGAAATGTCCAGCCAATCAAGCCCGACACTTGTTCGTAAGCAGCATGTTATGTATAGCCAGGCCCAAAGGGCCGGCTTACTCATCGACGATTTCGATTTGTTCTAATCTTTGACGGAAATTCGCCCGGAAATTCTCGAGATATCTCTCGCGCAGCTTAGCTCTCTCCAGAATCTCTTCTTCGGTTAACCCATCAGATTTATGTTTACGGGCCAATTCATTGATCCGTGCAACAACAGATTCTATATCCATAATTCCCTCCCCAAGTCGTTAGTCTTTTATTACAGCTCTCATCCTCATATTATAGAAGAGATTCAGATTCAAGCCGTATTTACCGCTCATGCAAAGCAGTAATTATTCATACTCTGACATGAGAAAAAGAGCTTGTCAAGGCAGTGCCGCCTTTAGTGCAAGCTCTCTTCATTATATAGTAATTTCTCTTCATCGTAAAACGGTATCGACATTCATTCCGTGGACCTACTAGAACGAACTTACAACTGATTAGTTAGGGAGAACCAGCACTTCCCCAGCTTGTATCGAACTCAAATGCTTTCCATTAGCACGCTTGATTGTATCTATATATTTTCTAATGTCTTTGCCCTGGGGTTTATGCTCAGAAGCAATCTCCCATAACGTATCACCCGGCATAACAATAACTGTCTCCAACGGTTTCTTATTAGCGTTATCAGTCGATGAGGCAAAAGCCGAGACCACTCCTGTACAGGTTAACAATAGTAGTACAAGCACCAACATCGTTCTCTTAGCTGTTCTAGAAAGATGGGCGCTCCGTCTCCCTGGCAATATAGAAGTTTTCTGAACTGGCTCCGTATAAATACTCTTATAAGTGCTATATTTAAGCATTTTCCTCACTCCAAACAAGTGTTCTTATTGCTGAAAATAATATAACACGAACACTTGTTTGATTCAATACTTTTTTCGAACATTCGTTCTCTATTTTTTTCACATCATTCGACGGCATCTATTCGGTATATATGTATGAAATGGGATCAAAAACGTATAAAGTTAGAACTTATGTTTGTACGAACGGTAGTTCTATGTTATAATTTTTCCAAACGTTACTAACTGGAGTTGATTGGTTATGTCTAAGGTGTCCAGCCGCCAGCAAGCAATCTTGGAATTTATTCGCAGCGAAGTACGAACGAAAGGATATCCACCCTCCGTCCGTGAAATTGGAGAAGCCGTTGGACTAGCCTCCAGCTCTACGGTACACGGACATCTGGATCGTCTGGAGAAGAAGGGATTCATTCGACGCGACCCTACCAAACCGAGAGCTATTGAGCTGCTTGGCGAGGAATCCGAAAGCGCCGGCCTGTTCGCCCATTCGGTAGCACGCGTTCCTGTCGTCGGTAAAGTAACAGCAGGCGTGCCGATCACGGCAACCGAGAATATAGAGGATTACTTTCCGTTGCCTAATCATTATGCGAACGATGGCGAGATTTTCATGTTGTCCGTTGTCGGCAACAGCATGATTGAAGCCGGAATCCATAATGGCGATTATGTTATCGTAAGACAACAGCAGACCGCGAACAACGGCGATATCGTCGTAGCAATGACTGAGGAAGATGAAGCCACGGTCAAGACCTTCTACAAAGAGAAGGATCATATCCGCCTTCAGCCGGAGAATCCAACCATGGAGCCCCTTCGCTTGAAGCACGTAAGCATCCTCGGCAAAGTCATCGGCCTCTTCCGGGATTTTCATTAATCTTGATTTTATACAATGGACTGCGTCTGTTCGGACGAATCCTACATAAGTTGCAGCAATCGATTATTGACGATTTAATGCTACAACGATGGATTAAAGGCATCCCTGCTGGGATGCCTTTTAAGTTGTAATTATTTTGTTATCTCCTCTTGTTCTCAAAGTCCGTATTTGACTTGTCTAATGAATTTTAATTTTAAACTCTAGGCATCCGCCCAGTTTGTTTTATAGGCTAATGCATAGAATGTCGTATACAATTTACTGGGAGGTAATTTTTTGAACAGTTATCCAATGATGTATCAAATGCCCACCATGACTAGTATGTCAAATATGCCTAATATGCCACATAAGCATCACATGCCTCAATCTATCATTGTTCATCCTGTTGATCAATGCGTTGTTGAATGTTTAATGTCCCTTAAAGGTAAAGTTGTCATTCTGGAAACTACTCGCGGCAGACTCGACGGATGTATCATCGATGTAAAACAAGACCATGTCGTACTTGAAGAAAGACATATGAAGTTTATTGTTCGCATTTGCGAAATTGTCTGGATCATGCCGGAATATTAGATAAAAGAGGGGCTAGTCGCCCCCTCTATCCAGACCTTCAAGCATACGTATATAGACTAGTCGCTTTCAAAAGGTTAATGAAAATCCAAATAACGAGATAGTAAAATTCTCCGTCCTTAGGCTTCCCAGTGGGAAGTTCTAAGGTCATTTTATGTTCCGAGCAGGTTTATAGTGTTTTTTATAGAGATACTAGTTTCTAACGCACTTGACCATTATGTTTATTATGCTATCGTATTCACTGTAAGACACTGGAAATATCGTGATATCAATACGGGGGGTTCCGTGAGAAGAAAAACGATTATTGGGTTCGTTATTCCGATGCTGATTGCTATTATGGGAAGTTCCTCCCCGGAGATTCTTATAAGAAATGAGTATTCAATATACGAGAATGGGGATTGAAATGTGGAATTCTTAGTTTTTGCTTCCAGCTTAACTGCACTGATTTTTTCGATAGTCGCTTTTGTTCGTACAATAAAGCGTAAGTAAATTGAATATTAGCACCCTTAGGTGGTTCAATATTCACGACTATAGTAGATAAGCACACAACTTTATTAATTAGGTAAATATCCGTTACCTCTCCTCCTATTATTTGCATACTTTGTTACATAGATATTAAGAGAAGAGATAGGGACCTTGAAAATATTGAAGCACTTCGTAAACATCTGACAGCCATTCTAAAATGTAATGATGACAGCAAGATAAGAAAATCTCTACCTAAACGAATCTAAGATGATCTTTCTATTAATAATAAGTTCCGCCAGCATCAAGCCAGCGGAGCCTTTTAACGACATCATCGGATTGAGCTACGGTGTTTCAGCTTTTATCGGAAACACCGTAGCCATGTAACTAAGATTAATTAGTTAAAATACAAAAGCTCTTGTAATGATAACAAGCAGAATGAAGAGCACTAAAATTGCTGCTGTTGATGTAAACAGTCCCCCGCCACAACCTACACCGCCAACTACATCGCTCATGTGTGCAACCTCCTTGTTTTTAAAGTACACATCATCCTATTCAAATTTTGATTAACAGTTTGGACATATCTACCTATCCTATAGTCTAATTATCAAAATACTTGTACAACTTTGGGAACATAACAGTAGTTATCGTCTATATAAAAGTAAAATGACTATTGATTGGCTTACCTGTATTGAGCAGACCGTTCGAGATTACATTAACTACTATAACTCGATCTGATCTAACGACTAAATAACCAGTCGCCGATAGAATATCGACGACTGGTTATTTAAACTTGCAAGGAGTTTTAATCCCTGTCCCACAAACGGGGGGCAGTCCCCATTAAACTAGTTGGCTTTTTAAATACTGCTGTTTTCGGCTTGTGCTACGGTGTTTCCACGAACGTTACCACACCCCAGTTTTTGATATTACTCGAGGTTCGTCACTAATTAAAATGTTCTTAAGATAATAACAAGGAGTATATAGAGAACCAAAATTACAGTAGTTGAAGTCCCAATTGCTCCTCCGAATCCAGGACCGCAACAACCTACACCACCAATTTCACCCATTTAAATACCTCCTCTGTTATATGGTACAGTGCATTCTATTCAAATGCCCGTTACAAAGATTAGGCATACATCACTATACGTGGCCTATTTATTAGATTCTTGTACACTCGTTATATCCTCTGTCTGGTTGTTTCGGGTTCGAAATAATACCTAGGGCAGCCAATACATAGCTGCGCATCTTTTCTCATAAATTTGGGGCATTTGTCGGCAATTAGTAGAAACTGCTTTATTCATTGTTATTTACCCAACAATAAAAAACCCCCACGCCTTACGGCGCAAGGGATTCCTCGAATTAATACAAAGTCATATATTGGTCACGTTCCCATTGGTGGACTTGCATTCTAAACATATCCCATTCGATGGCTTTCAACTCATAGAAGTGGGTCATAGCATGATCGCCGAGAGCATCAGCCATGATATCACTGCGCACTAATTCACCGATCGCTTCCTTCAAGTCTACTGGCAAGCTTGGAATACCTTCTTCGATACGCTCTTCGTCAGACATCACGTAGATGTTACGATCAACGGGTTGAACGAGCGGCAGCTTTCTCTTGATGCCATCAAGACCTGCCTTGAGCATTACTGCAAGTGCAAGGTATGGGTTAGCAGCCGGGTCAGGGTTACGGACCTCAACGCGAGTACTAATCCCGCGGGAAGCTGGAATACGAATCATCGGGCTACGGTTACTGGAAGACCAAGCTACATAGCATGGCGCTTCATAACCAGGCACGAGACGTTTATAAGAGTTCACAGTTGGGTTGGTTACAGCGGCGAAGGCGCGCGCATGGGTCAAAATACCGGCCATGTAGTGGCGAGCGTCTTGGCTCAGGCCAAGCTCATCCTTCTCATCATAGAAAGCATTTGTCTTACCCTTGAACAGGGATTGATGACAGTGCATTCCGGAACCACTCACGCCATACAATGGCTTCGGCATAAATGTAGCATGCAAGCCATGCTGACGAGCGATCGTCTTAACAACCAATTTGAAGGTTTGAATTTGGTCAGCCGCTTTAATTGCCTTCGCATATTTGAAGTCAATTTCGTGTTGGCCCGGAGCTACCTCATGGTGGGAAGCTTCGATTTCAAAGCCCATTTCTTCAAGTGTTAGCACGATCTCACGGCGGCAGTTCTCACCAAGGTCCGTCGGTGCAAGGTCGAAATAACCACCTTGGTCATTCAACTCCATAGTAGGGTTGCCCTTCTCATCCGTCTTGAACAGGAAGAATTCTGGTTCAGGTCCGACATTCATCGAAGTATAGCCCATCTCTTCGGCTTCCTTCAGGACGCGCTTCAGGATATTACGCGGGTCACCAGCGAATGGTGTGCCATCAGGCATGTACACATCACAGATTAAGCGGGCAATACGATCCTCTCTAACCCAAGGAAAGATAACCCAAGTTTCCAAATCCGGAACCAGATACATGTCAGATTCTTCGATCCGCACATAGCCTTCAATAGATGAACCGTCGAACATCATCTTGTTGTCCAACGCTTTCTCCAACTGGCTTACCGGAATTTCTACGTTCTTAATCGTTCCGAGCAGATCTGTAAATTGCAGACGGATAAAGCGGACATTCTCTTCTTTGGCGATTCGCAGAATATCTTCCTTGGTGTAACTCACGCTAACATCTCCCAACAGTTATTTTAATTTAAAGTAGCGGGATAATTCCCCCTGGATTAATGAAACCTGACCAGGACGTTGCTTCGTGAACAATTCCTGCTTCAGCATACGATAGAGCTCAGAAGTCGGTATTTCCTTGCGTTTTTCTTCAGTGTCCCGCGTCATTACAGTTGCTTCTTCAGATTCGCCATTAGCCGGAGCAATCACCTGCTTAATACCAGCAATATTAACTCCCTTATCAATCAAGGCTTTAATCTCGAGCAGACGTTCCACATCATTAAAGGAAAACAGACGTTGGTTCCCGGATGTGCGCGCGGGTACAATCAACTCATGCTGTTCGTAATAACGAATTTGCCGAGCTGTTAAATCCGTAAGCTTCATCACGATACCAATCGGAAACAAGGCCATATTTCTGCGAATTTCGTCACTCATCGCTCTCAACCTTCCAGTTTAATTATCATAAAATAATGATATGTAAGTTATTCTGACATGTCAATAGTGATGTCAGGTTTACTTACAAGAAAATTTATAGTAGATGACGATCCTTCATCGTCTGCAATGCGGTCAACAGACCGAACTTAACGTGGGAGTAGGTAAGTCCGCCCTGCATATAAGCAATATAAGGTTCACGAATCGGCGCATCCGCGGATAGCTCGAGACTTCCCCCTTGAATAAAGGTTCCTGCTGCCATAATGACTGGATGCTCATACCCCGGCATATCCCATGGCTCAGGTACAACATGCCCGTCTACTGCTGCTGCACGCTGAATGCCTTGAACAAAAGCAATTAAATGCTCCGAGCTGCTGAAGGAGATCGCTTGGATCAGATCTGTCCGCTTATCATTCCAGCGCGGCTTGCTATCAAAGCCAACTCTCTCGAATAGGGCTGCAGCCAGAATACTTCCCTTGACGGCTTGTCCTACGATCGTTGGAGCCAAGAACAACCCCTGGTAAATCCCCCGAGTCGTACCCAGCATCGCACCGACTTCTCCACCGATACCCGGCGCAGTCAGGCGATTCGCTGCCAGCTCCACAAGCTCAGCTCGTCCGCAAATATATCCGCCGGTCTCGGCCAGCCCTCCGCCAGGATTTTTTATTAGAGAGCCTGCAATCAGATCGGCCCCTACTTCTGTCGGCTCCTGCTCCTCAGTAAATTCCCCATAGCAATTATCGACAAAAACGATGCAGTTCGGGGACAATGACTTCACACGCTTCACCATCTCACCAATTTGCTCTACGGTGAACGAATCTCTCCAATCATATCCGCGCGAACGCTGGATACCGATCACCTTCGTCTGGGGTGTTAGTTTATCGGCCACCGTACCCCAGTCGACCGTTCCGTCAGCCAGCAATGCCACATCATCATACGTGATTCCAAAATCCTGTAAAGAACCCGTTCCATCACCAGGCTTGCCGATCACCTTATGTAGCGTATCATATGGCTTGCCAGTTATATAGAGCAGCTCATCTCCCGGACGCAGCACGCCAAAAAGCGCTGTAGAGATTGTATGCGTACCGGAAGCAAAATGCGGGCGCACCAGCGCCGCCTCTGCGCCGAACACATCTGCGTAGACGAGGTCCAGTACTTCACGCCCTCGGTCATTATAAGCATAGCCGGTCGAACCTGCGAAATGAAAATCACTCACATGATGCTTCTGAAAAGCTTCAATCACTTTGAACTGATTCCTGTCCACAATACGATCGATTACACGGAACTGCTGTTCAGCTTGACGCTCTGCCTCTTCCATCCTAGTTACTATGTCTTCTGAAAATACCGCCATCCCACTTTTCTCTCCCTTATTCCCTTACAATCTCGCTGTAAATAATTTGAAAAGTTGAACCTGATGATGCAGTCGGTAGACCGCTCCAACATGAATGCAGAAACGGTCGCTCACTGCGTTAACCATAGGTTCAACTTCTTCTCTGCTTAACACTGGAAATACCTAAACTTCTATTTTAAAACGACTTCCTCGGTATAAAGATTGCAGCTTGCACGAATGAACACTCAGCCAATTACTTATCAAGCTTCAAGTCCTCGGTACGAATCGTCATTAACTCCAATTTACCGGGCGAACCACCGCTATATTGATTCAGAATACGCACAGCCTGATGGCGAATCGAACGCTCAATGACATTACGGACATGTCTGGCATTGCTGAACACATGCTCGCCTTCCATCTTCTCACGCAGCAGATGCTGCTTCAATTTGACAATCGCCTGTGGCATCAGAATATAGTCGCGCTCCTTGGCCATTCCTTCCGCGATCTGGATCAACTGATCGATCGTATAGTCTGGAAACTCCATCACAATCGGGAAGCGTGAAGGCAATCCCGGATTGGTGTCCAAGAAGAAATCCATCTCGTCGCAATACCCCGCAAGGATCAAGATGAACTGGTTCTTCGAATCTTCCATTGCTTTTACCAACGTATCGATAGCTTCCTTACCAAAATCCTTCTCACCGCCGCGAGCCAGACTATAGGCTTCGTCCACAAACAGAATACCACCCATCGCCTTCTTGACCAAATCACGAGTCTTCTGGGCCGTATGCCCAATATATTCTCCTACAAGGTCCGCCCGTTCCACCTCGATCAGATGACCTTTGCTGAGGATACCCATTTTCTGAAAAAATTTAGCCACTAATCGGGCGACGGTCGTCTTGCCGGTTCCCGGATTGCCTTTGAAGACCATATGGAACACCTGCGCCCCGGACAGCAGTCCAGCTTCGGAGCGCATTGAGGCGATTTGCAGGAGTGCAAATATCTCATACATTAATTCTTTAATATGATCCAATCCGACCAGTCCGTCCAATTCCTTCTGCAAATCTGTAAACAGACTATTCTGGGGCATAACCTTGGCAGTTGGATGAGCTTCACTGTCCGGAACGCTCTGCGAGACAACCGGCGGATCCGAATTGCGCAGAACAATATTGATTTGTCTTGAAGGCCTCTCCTCAGGAGGGCCACTTCTGGCCATTACTCGCCCTGACATAGCGCAAATCACCTCTTTATAGGGTAGGGGCTTACACATTTATGAGGTTATTTAAAAAGTCCCCTTTGATCACGAAGTAGCACCGGTAGCTTAATCGACATCGAATCTTGAATTCAGCCGGGCCTAAGCGAATGCTTACGAAGTCATGTTTCCTACGGAAACATCTCAGGTGCTCACGTACAAACTTCGTACGCTCCGCTCCTTTCGTCCCTAGCTTCATCCAACCTTCTCGGTGCTGAAAGTCTGACTTTTTAAACACGCACTTTAAATGTATTCTCTTTCCCCGTCCGATATTAGAAGTTTTGTCATTTCCAGCCAATAGCGAGCAATACAGAATCTATCTTCCATTTCGTATAAGCTAAAATTTCACGCAGGATGGTAGGAACACGCTTAAGTACATGAGTCTCCGTGAGCGATAGCTTGGGACTGGAATAATCCAGCGCTTTAGCAATCTCATAAGATCGGTTGCCGTGAAATGTATGAGTGATAATGACAGCCGATGTTAGCCCCTGCTCCTCCATAATCTCCTTGCTGAATTTTAAATTCTCATAGGTGCTGGTCGCTTTGTTCTCAAGCAGGATCGCTTCCTTCGGAACGCCGTGCTGCTCGAGATAGATCGCCATTCCCTCCGCTTCTGTGTAACGGTAGTCAGGCTTGTCCAGCCCGCCCGTCAGTATGAAGGTGTGGAAGCGGCCTGCCTTGTAATCCGCGAGCCCTTGCTCAAGCCGCTCTTGCAGCCCCGGACTAGGCTGATCGCCCCACATCGCTGCACCAAGTATAATACCTACATCTGAAGGCTCCGAAGCTGCAGTAGTCGCAGCCGTATTCCTGTATACGCTGCCGATCTGGGCCAGTGCGTAAACCGACCATAAAATGCCGATTAGAATGCATGTCAGCCCAACACGCAGAACCCAGACGAATTTGCTCTTGCTCCTTCTTCTGTTCCCAACATACGGCGAACTTTTGCGGTATTGAGCCATGATTAACCTCCAGGATTGCTAGAATCAGATTGAACGTAGCCGGTCCGGTAATGCTCAAGCGACATCGCAAAATAAGGGAACGCTTGATTCTTAATCAATTTCATCACGTCGCGGGCCGTCTCCTTCGCCAAATCATAGTCTCTGACACTGATAAGGCCCCGGCTCAGTGCATCATCCAGTTCATCTTCATCTAGCAAGAACACCTCACCGTTCTTCAGAACAACAATATCTAAGTACAAATCATCAAACCATGGGACACCCTGATCCGTTACACCCTGGGTTTTACATACGTCGATATACCATTCCACAATGCTTCCACGATCATCAAACATCGCAGTTACTACATAGTGGGCTCCTTTAGGATAGTATTGAAGCCAGGTGTATCCCTTATCGGCAATGCGAAAGGTATGACCTCCATACGTCTTCCAAAGAGGGTCCCGCAGGGCGTTAATGCCATAAAACGTGGCATAACCTGTAAATGTGTCACCTTCAACATACTTCGATTTGAACTGGCGCTGGGTCACGCGGCGCCAGTTCGCACGATCTCCGAATTTTCGCTTCATGTTCAAAACCTCTCTGGCACAATGTACTTTCAGCTTACCACATTTGAAGAGTTCACTCAAAAACGAATCTGCAAAAAACGCAAAAAATACGCAAAAAAACCCCGATGCTCTTATAGGAACATCGGGGTTCTATCGTAATCCTATTTCTAACCTTTTACATCGAGGTGTATCTTTGTCTTTGTTAATATCCTCGAGACCTGAGGATGTCTACATTCCACTGGTGCCGCTATTCTGGCCGCCTGTACTGTTCCCGGATTGGTCGGTACCTGAATCCGGTGGATTGGTGCCCCCAGGCTCAGTTGGTGTAGTCCCACTCGGTTCACTTCCATCGTTGCCTCCACTGCCGGACTCAGTTCCGCTACCGTTCCCTGGCCCTGTTCCTTCACCGCCAGGAGGCACCTGACTACCGCCATTACCGGACTCACCTGTTCCCCCACTAGGTGGAGGCGTCACTTCACCGTTGCCGCCTTCACCAGGATTTGACGTATTACCGCCATCTGGAGGCGGAATGATTTCGCCCTCTCCACCGCTATCTTCAGCAGGTACCGAGACCTGAGCGATGTTCGACGGTTGACTCTCTGCGTCGCTCGACGGATCGTAGACCGTTACATAATACTCATAATCGGTTCCTGGCGTCACAGTCAGGTCTTCGGCTGAAGTGGTGACCACATCCATATAACGTGTAAATTCCGCTGCCGTAGCCTCTCTCTTGTAAATGCGATAGTTCACACCAGGCTGATCTACACCCGTCCAATTCAGAGTGATTGTTCCCGTACCCTCATCATAAGAACCGTTCAAATCAGTAGGAGCTGTAATCTGAACTTCTTCCGGTGGTGGCTCTGGAGTCTTCTCCAAGCTGGAAGGAACAGGGAAATCTTTCACTGGAACACCTTTGAGTGCTTCCTTCATGATGGTCGAGAACAATGACGCGGCTTGACCACTGCTGCCGTTCAACAGATGGTTCTTATCCGGATTGTCATAACCCTCCCAGATCGCAGCTGTCCATTCTGGCGTGTATCCGACAAACCAAACGTCACGGTTCTTACTGCTCTTCAGACCTGGAATACCATGCTGGGTCGTCCCCGTCTTACCAGCAAGCGGACGATCGATTTTAGCACGTCGACCTGTACCATCATTAACAACGTTCTGCAGCATCTGCGTCATATGATAAGCGGTTGTCTCGCTAAATACCCGCTTTGGCTTCGGCGGATTGTATTTGAACAGATCCTTGCCGTCATGATCCTTAATCAGCTTGATGGAATACGGTTCGTTATACTCCCCGCCATTCGCATACACGCTGAAGGCTCCAGCCATTTCCATTGTATTCGTACCATAAGTGAGACCACCCAGCGCAATCGCCAGGTTGGTGTCATTCTTATCCATTTTGATGCCCATTTCCTCGGCATACTTCACACCTGTCTTAACCCCAACCTGATTTAATAACCATACGGCCGGGATATTCTCGGACTTCGTCAGTGCCGTGGTCAAATCGATCGTCTTGGAATAACCATGCAAGTTGCGCGGACAATAGTCGCCGAAGCACTGCTTCTCATTGCTGATCTGCGAGTTCACGTTGAACTTGCCGGACTCCAGCGCAGGGCCATAGGATACGATCGGTTTAAAGGCTGAACCAGGCTGTCTGCGGCTTTCAATACGACTGAAGCCTTTGCGCTGATAGTCGCGTCCGCCCAGCAGAGCAATCAAGCTGCCATTCTCATGATTCATAATGACGATCGAAGCCTGAACCGGCTGATCATCCTTACTCTTCTCAAAGAAATCATCGTTGTCGAACGCTTTCTCAACAGCTTTCTGTGCCTGAGCGTCCATCGTTGTATAAATCTTATATCCGCCGCGGTTCAGGTCGTCTTCCGTCAACCCGTATTTCTCCTCAGCTTCCTTAATGACATAATCCTTGAAAGCCAGGTAGCTCTCATTCTTCACTGGTGGAGTATAGTCATAATCCACAGCTTTCGCTTCATCACGTTCCTCGGCCGAAATATAACCTTGCTCAAACATTAGATCAAGTACAACTGCCCGACGCTGTTTGGACAGTTCCGGATTGGATACCGGATTGTACTTGGACGGGCCCTTTGGAATGGCCGCCAAAGAGGCGATTTGCCACAGCTCCAGATCTTCCAAGTTGCTAACTCCGAAATAACGCTGTGACGCGGCCTTGATTCCATACGCTTTCTGACCGAAGAAAATCCGGTTCAAATAGAGTGTAATGATCTCATCCTTCGTCTTGTGGTTCTCGAGTGCCATCGCAATCGACATTTCGGTTGCTTTACGGAAGAAGGTCTTGTCGCGGCTTAAGAAGATGTTCTTGGCGAGCTGTTGCGTAATCGTACTGCCCCCTTCAACGAGTGAACGGGCCATGACGTCTTTCACAGCAGCGCGTCCGATAGACCATAGGTCAACGCCTTTATGTTCATAGAAGCGTCTATCTTCTGTAGCTACAAATGCTTTTTTAACAAGATCAGGGATTTTATCGGAATCTACAGGCTCGCTGCGGTCCACCGACAATTCACCCATCATATTTCCATTGCGGTCATATACCTTCGAAGTTTCATAAATAAACATCTTATCTTCATTCTCGCTTAGGATCCTCTCACCGTTGACGGTAATATAGAGATATCCCGCAATCGCACATATAATGGCTATCGCTACGGTGAAAAATAACGTCCACATAATCCGTCTTGCCGTAAGTTTTCTCTTTTTTGTTCCCTTCGGCTTGGCCGGCTTGTGACTCGGCTTGCTGCTCCTTTCCAGTCTGGAAGGTCTCTTAGTAGACATTGATTTTCTCTGACTCCCTTCATACCAGTCTCACCTGATAGCAGATTCGATAGATGATCGTATTTCTCTGACCAGTATTCTTAGTCGGAAAGAAAAGAACAACCTTTGATCAGGTTGCTCCACTCTTAATCCTATACCTTTAAACGTACTGAAGATCAAAAAGTTTCAAAATCCAAATTATACCTCTCCCGCAGACTCCTGCATCAGGGATACATTGCGCTGTGGTTGGAAGGTAGAAATGGCATGCTTGTACACCATTTGCTGGCGTCCATCGCTGTCAATGACAATCGTAAAGTTATCGAATGCTTTGATCGTTCCGCGAATTTGGAAGCCGTTCGTCAAAAATACGGTTACGGGTATATTTTCTTTGCGAAGCTGGTTCAAAAATGTATCTTGGATGTTAATGGATTTGTTCATTCGTCGTACCCCCAATAGGATCAATTAGTATTTAGATTTATATTCAAGATTTAATTGAAACTTTCCTGCTATTATAGCACGTACAGCCTCTAAATTCCCGGAAAAATTTTTATGATCGGTCACATCCACCCAGGAAATATCCTTCATATGCCGAAACCAGGAGAGCTGTCTCTTGGCGAATCGTCTCGTATCCCGCTTCAACTTGGTCACAGCATCCTCTAAAGGAACCCCGTCTTCCAAGTGCTCGAGAATCTCCTTGTAGCCTAACCCCTGCATAGAAATAAGGTTCCGGGTGAAGCCCCGTCCGAGCAAACTTCTGACCTCATTTACAAGTCCAGCATCCATCATCTCATCGATTCGCTGCTCAATACGGTTATATAGCATTTGACGGTCCATTGTCAAACCGATGATGCATAAGTTGTACGGAGACTGCTTATTTTGTGACTCCAGCTGGGAGGATAAAGTCGTCCCGCTCATATGATAAATTTCTAGAGCCCGGATTACCCGGCGCACATCATTAGGATGCAGTCTCTCTGCGGATTGCGGATCGACAGCCGCCAATCTCGCGTGCAGCGCCTCATTCCCTTCCTCATCAGCTATATTCTGCATCTGTGACCGGAATCCTTCGTCGGCACCTGTATCTGTGAATTGATACTCATAACAGACAGATTCGACATACAGGCCCGTTCCTCCGACAATGAACGGCAACTTGCCTCGCTCCCCAATCTCGGGGATCAACTGCCGGCAGCTATCCTGAAACTGCGCTACCGAGAATGGTTCATCCGGATTCAGCACATCGATCAAATGGTGGGGGATTCCTTCCATTTCGGAAGACTGTATTTTGGCAGTGCCGATGTCCATACCACGATATACTTGCATAGAGTCACCGGATATGATCTCACAGGAGAAGGCCTTGGCGATCTCAATGCTCAGCTTCGTCTTGCCGACCGCTGTCGGGCCGACCAGTACGAGCAAGTTCGGTTTGTCGTTAATCATCAAGTGAAATCACTCCGTAAACAATTTTGGTATGAGCACGTCCAACCTCCTGGAAGCCAAGTCTTGCAAACTCTTCGCTCCCCTTCTTCTCTTTCAGCACGACGCTTCTGCGGGCAACCCGGCAGGCTTCCTGAACCGTCTCCTGACTTAGCCCTTCATTGTTGGCAAAAGTACGAAGCGGAGAGATGGCTGCCGATTCCATAATTGGATCGCGGAACATGGGATCGAAATAGACAATATCCGCACTCTTGTCGGGCATCCCCCGAAGCGCCTGTAAGTGATGGACATGTCTGGTCTCGATCCTCCGCAGCGCTGCATTATATTCAGCTACGCCCGACTCATAATAAGTGAGTCCTTCCGTTAGCAGCGCCCAGAGAGATAAGGAATCCTCCAGGGAGATAACATGCCCAGAAGGCCCAGTGCCCAGCGAGAACACCGAAGAATCAGCGCCCAGCCCAGCCGTGCAATCGATAATCTTATCGCCAGGACGTACGCCAGCCGCTTCGAGCATCGTGTCCGGCTCGCCGCGAAGCAGGCGCTTCGCCCGGACGAAAGCCATGCTGGGATGGAAGGTAAGCGGCTCGGACCCAGTCCGGTGCAGCCTTGCACCACCCTCCAGAATAACGAGAATATCGTCATCTCCGTAGCGTTTAGCCAATTTGGTCAGAGACGTCCGATTTCGCGGAACGAATCTGGCCCCTGATTTCTTGGAGAGGGCCATAGCGCGCTGCACCGGCTCCGCAGCGCTATGATCACCTGTTGTTATAATCAAAACTTAAATTCCTCCGTTCACATAACCCGCTTGAACAACTTCTCCAGATCATAATTCGAGAATGAAATAATGATTGGCCGTCCGTGCGGACAAGTATAAGGCTGCTTGCAGGCGGCAAGCCGCTGCAATAAAGTATCTGCCTCTTCCACCGTAATCTTCTGATTCGCCTTAATCGAGGCCTTGCAGGATACTAAGGTAGATGATTTCTCCCGCAGCTTGGAGAGGTCGATCGCTCGTTCGCTAAGCACCCATTCCGCCATCTCCTCGATGATCGAAGTTTCTTCACCGCTCGGGAACCAGTATGGGTGTGATACGACGCGGAAGGTTCCTCCGCCGAAGTGTTCGAGGATAACTCCGACCCTTTCGAACCAGGACAATCTCTCCTTCAGCTTCTCGCTGTCAGATGGCGTAAATTCGAGGGTAATCGGCAGCAGCAACTCTTGAGAAGCATCTGCTGGATGCCCGAATTTCTCATAGTAATATTCGTAATTCACGCGCTCATGCGCGGCATGTTGGTCGATCAGGTATAGGCCTTCCTGATTTTGTGCAATCAGGTATGTGCCGTGATGCTGACCGATCAGCTCCAGCTCAGGGAAGGCCGGCAACTCCGGCGCTTCCTGCGGAGCGCCGTACAGCGCCCGCGGCGCCGCGCCTCTTGCAGCTGGCGCGGCCTGCCCCCGGCCGCCCGGGGCATAGCTACCCGGGCTGGCCGCTCCCGGCGCACGCTCTGCGTACGCGCCGGATGCCGCCGGGCGGCGGCTGGCCGCAGCGGCGGATGCACCGCCGCCGCTGCCGCTGGCGTAGCCGCCCGCGGCTTGTTCGCGCAGCGCGTAAGCGGCTGCGCTGCCCCCGGCAGGCGCGCTGTAGCCAGCGCCTGCGCCCGGCCCTGCCGCGCCGCCGGAGGCTGGCGCGGCTTCCCGGCCGGCGGCCGCCTGCTCGCGAGCGGCCGCATTATCCACGCCGCCCGACACATCACTGGCGGCCGAACCACCAACAGCGCCGCTTGTTCCCTCGCGGCCCTCCTCTGCGTCCTTCGTCACCTCAGGACGCGTGAAGTGGAACTGTTCTTGAATCACAGCCTGGGTGTTGCCTCTGCCGATGTTCTGCTTCACCACCTGGGGAATCAGCACCTGCTCAGACAACAGGGAGCGGATGCTCTCCTCAATGAAGCCATTTAGCTCCGGCTCCTTACTGAATCGCACCTCCAGCTTGGCCGGATGCACATTGACATCGACCAGTGAGGGATGCATGTCCAACATCAGCACGCCAAGCGGATAGCGATTAATCGGCAGCAGCGTGTGATAGGCGCGAAGGACTGCCTGATGCAAGCCCTGATTACGGATATATCTGCCGTTAACGATCGTCGACATTCCGCTGCGATTCGAGCGTGTCAGCTCAGGTCGGCCAATATAACCAGTTAAGTGGTAATCCAGGTTTTCCGCCTCGATGGCCACCATTCCCTTAGAAGTATTCACTCCATAGATCGCCGCAATAACCTGCAGCAGATCCCCGCCACCTTGGCTTTGCAGCAGCGTATTTCCGTTGTGGCGGAAGGTGAACGCAATCTCTGGATGGGAGAGCGCCTGCCGATACATGACATCAGAGATATGACCGAGTTCGGTCTGAATCGTCTTCATATATTTCAGCCTTGCCGGCGTGTTGTAGAACAATTCCTTAACGGTAATATCTGTTCCTTGGGGGGTGGCGATTTCTTCGTTCAGCTTCAAACTCCCGCCTTCGATCTCAATAGCCCGTCCCAAGCCCTGATCGCTATTTGCCGTAACCAATCTTACCTTGGCAACAGCGGCGATACTTGGCAGAGCCTCGCCTCGGAAGCCAAGGCTGCGGATTTGGAACAAGTCGCGGCCCTGCAGCAGCTTGCTCGTCGCATGACGATAGAACGCCGCCTCACAGTCGTCAGGATCGATCCCTGAGCCTTTATCGATGACCCGAATCAGGGACAGTCCCCCTTCCTCCGCCTGTACCTCGATGCTCGTAGCACCTGCGTCGATTGCATTCTCCACCAGCTCTTTCACCACAGAGGCGGGCCTTTCTACTACTTCCCCTGCGGCGATCTGATTGGCAATATGCTCATCTAGGACTACAATTTTAGCCATTGTTCATTCCCCCCTCAGTCAACCCATTCATCATCATGCTTCAATATGGTGTTTCAACCAATTGCAAAAAGTACAACTAAAAAAGTAACAATCCGTATAAACACTATTTTAAATGTATGACGTACACTTAAAGTATTTGTTTTTATAGATTCTACGAACACGAGCAATTCTAAGTGTACAAATTACAATTATTACAGAAAAATCGATTACTTGAGATTTTTAAGTGTATGTTATGCGCTTATTGATCGTTTTTAGTTATCCTGAGACACTATATTAGTTCCGAACATTAACTTTTCAGTCTATTTAGAGCTCATTTGCAGAAAATAACCGTATTTAGCAGATTGTCTCCAATCTCTAACGAAACTGGATATCGCTATTTAGCCGAAACAGTGACGCTAGAAATCATAACGAAACTGGGTATCGTTATTTAATCAAATTATCAGCTCAAAATGTTGAATTCTGCCAAATAACGATCTGTAGTTTCGTTAAATTTTATTAAGCGCTGCTTTTGCGGAAATAACGATCTATAGTTTCGTTAGAGTTTATAAAAACTTGATCACAGCTCATTCGCCTTCATCTTCAACTCATTAATCAATTGCATCGCCTGAATCGGTGTCATGTTCATCAAGTCAGCATGCTTCACCATGCTTACCATTTGCTTCAGCGCCGCCGGCTGATGAACAGCAGATGCTTGCTTGCCATGTCTCGGCTCGGGCAGATCATCCTCGAACATCGATAGCTGGACAACCTCACCGGCAGCAACCTGAACTTCACTAGGATTACTAGTATCGACTTCACCCAATGGGACGCCCATACTTCCTGTTCCACTACCACTAATACCAAGCCCTTCCGGCTGACTAGTTCCGGCCATATCCGAGCTTTGCAGTGCCCTGTAATCCGCACCAGCCTCACTAACATCGGAGTCAATCCCATTTCTGTCCGCAAAGGCCTGTTGACTCGAAACCACGCTCTTCACATCTTCAGATGTATGTTGACGGCTCATGCCGAGGCTAGCACCATTTGTTCCACGATTCCCAGTAACCGATGCATCATGATCTTCCTGCTGAGCTGCCGCTGCTTCCGCCGCCGACAGTTCAAAGCCCTGCAGCAAACCGTATGCGCGGTCAATGATGCCTTCGGGAAGCCCTGCCAGGCGAGCGCAGTAGATCCCGTAGCTGGAGTCTGCGGCGCCTGGGATCAGCTTGCGCAGGAAGTGGACCTTATCACCGCTCTCCTGAACAGCCATGCTGTAATTGTGGAGATTCGCCAGACTCTTCTCCAGCATAGCCAGCTCATGGAAATGCGTTGAGACGAGCGCCTTACAGCCGATATGATCATGTACATATTCGATTACGGCTTGAGCGATCGCCATACCTTCGCTAGTCGACGTTCCGCGCCCTAGCTCATCGATAATAATCAAACTGCGCGGAGTCGCTTTTTCCGTCATGATCTGAATGTCGGCCATCTCGACCATGAAAGTACTCTGCCCACCAATCAAATCATCAGCTGCCCCGATCCGCGTAAATATACGGTCAATCAACGGTATTTCCGCTTTTCCCGCCGGTACGAAGCTGCCGATTTGCGCCAGAATGGAAATAAGTGCAACCTGACGCATATACGTACTCTTCCCGGCCATATTCGGACCGGTAATCAATAGAATACTTGCTGCATCCTTGCGCAGATCAGTTCCATTGGCAATAAATGCCGCATCGTTCAGCACCGACTCCACCACAGGATGGCGACCTTGTTCAATGACCATGTCATAGCCTTCGCTGAGGACCGGCCGGACGAATTTCCCATCCGATGCAACGACAGCCAGTGAACGATACACATCGATCTCAGCGATTCTCTCTGCCAGTGACTGTAATCTCGTTATCTCGGCAGCGATCTTCTCACGCACTTCCTGGAACAGCGCATACTCCAGATCGACCATTTGCTCCTCTGCTTCAAGGATGAGACGTTCTTTCTCCTTAAGCTCTGGCGTTACATAGCGTTCGGCATTCGCCAGTGTCTGCTTCCGTTCATAACGGCCCTCCGGCAGCATGGACAAATTGGCCTTTGTCACCTCGATGTAGTAACCGAACACTTTGTTATAACCGATCTTCAATGACTTGATCCCGGTCAATTTCCTCTCCGATACCTCCAGTTCGGCGATCCAGCGTTTTCCGTTCATCCCCGCTTCCCGGAGCTCATCCAGATGAGCATGGAAGCCCTTCTTGATAATTCCACCATCACGCAGCGATATCGGGGGCTCGTCCGCAATCGAGGTCTCGATCATCTCGGCCAAGTCCTCGCATATATCTATGCTGGCAGCGATCTTATGCAGCGTGTCAGATGCTGAAGTCGCGCACAGCTGCTTCAATGCTGGTGCTTGTCGTAAGGAAGATTTCAGGGCGATCAGGTCCCGTCCATTTGCACTACCAAAGGCAATCCGTCCGGTCAGGCGCTCCAGATCATAGATCTCACCAAGCAAGATGCGGAGATCCTCTCGCAATATGAAGTCGCGATGCAGCGCATCAACCGCCTCCAGCCGCTCCTCAATTTTACTCCTCTGCAGCAGCGGTTTATCAACCCAACGGCGCAGCAGGCGCGCACCCATCGATGTCTCGGTCTTATCAAGCAGCCACAGTAAGGAGCCCTTCTTAGAGCGTTCCCGCACCGTTTCGACTAGTTCCAGATTACGACGGGTAAACGGATCGAGGATCATATATTGCTCTGGCTCATAGGCAGTGATCTTTGTAAGCTGCCCAAGTGAACGCTTCTGGGTCTCACTCAGATATCCGACAAGCAGAGAAATTCCCTGCTGACGCTCCGGTTCAAGTCTAAGCCAAGCTGCCTCACCGAATTGCTTGCGTCCCGTCTCTTCCTTCCCTCGATCCCAGGGGGTATACACTACTGGCTTTCCAATCGTGGACGCCTGACTCTTGATCCATTCAAGCAGTTCGGCATCGCCAATAATTTCGGACGGATCATATAATCCGATCTCATCACGCAACCATTCTTTATTGGCAGGAGCCGAAGTTACATAGAGCTCCCCTGTAGAGAGATCACAGACCACCAGCGCCATATTGCCGCCTTGTTCGGTAACGCATAGTATGTAGTTATTCGTATGCTCCGCTACCGTCTTGCCTTCCATAATCGTGCCTGGCGTGACCACACGTACAATTTCACGTCGGACGACGCCTTTGGCCGTGGCAGGATCTTCAACCTGCTCACAAATCGCCACTTTATACCCCTTTTCAATCAGACGCTGAATATAGTTCTCAGCCGAATGATAGGGAACACCGCACATTGGGATCTTCTCAGAAGTGCCTCCGTCGCGGCCGGTTAACGTAATCTCCAGCTCCTTGGATGCCAGAATTGCGTCATCAAAGAACATTTCATAAAAATCGCCCAAACGAAAAAACAGAAAGGAATCCTTCGCCTGAGCCTTCACACTCAAATATTGTTGAATCATCGGCGTATAGTTAGCCATGAGAAACCTCCACCTTACCATTCATAAAAAGACATTCAAAGAGTCCATTTTTAAACTCGCACTAGAAGTCTATTATAACAGAAAGGAATGGAGGCTTACGAGTGGTTTTGTATTTTCCAGGGCCTGCGAATGTCGGTGGATTCATCCCAAGTTACTCCTGACTTTACCGCTGCTAGAAAGGGACCCAAATATTTCTCATAACGACTAAAGCCTTCAGCCTCCACGATATCCGACAATAGCGGAAGTATGGATTGCCGGATTCGCCCCGGCTGGCCGCTGTAAAAAGCACGGAACACTTCCTCGTTCTGCAATGGTCTGCGCTTGAAATGTTCTGGATCTTCCGCGATTAGCTTAGCCAGGGCAATGACTCCTTTGGTGACTAAAGGCGAGATGAGAAAACTTGGCAGTGTGCGGTATTCGAATCCACCATAGCTCTTGATTCGGTAGTCGCCCAGAAATCCATAGTTCGGCCTGCGCCGAAAGCTGCTGTTGTCCTCGAGTAGAAATACGGGCAGCGCCAAGTAATTGTCTAGAACTCGTAGAAATTCGCTCGTCAGTGGGACTCCGCTGAAATGAACATGCCCGCCTAACGGAAAGCCGCGTTGTGGCATCCCCCCGGCCTGCCAGAGTAGATTCCGGTCGGAAATGTAGGTGTTCGCCGTTCGAAAAGCATGCAACAGATGGCGGACAACTTCTTCAGGGTCGCGCCCTGGCGCAGGACGCAGTTCCGCAAGCGGCAGCAATCTACGTCCCTGGAAACGCAGCACATCGCAACCCGCTTCTCCGTGATGACTGAGGAACCGCGAAGCAGGTACGACTTTGCCCGTATTGTGGTTAAAGAGTATAAATTCCGGATCCATCCCGATGAGCACCTCAGCCTCCTCGTTAGAGAACTGATCTAGCTCCCGCAAATGATCCGCCATCGCATCCGCGTACAGCTGTACTGTTGCGGTATCAGTAAAGTCAGGAATCGGTGAGACCTCTTCAACTGTATACTGGCCTTCCTCGCCTGCAGCGATAACCACATCCCCCATGTCAAGACCGAACGCGTACAGGGCCCGGATCGCCGTCTTCCCCAGTCGCCTACATAGCGGCGTGCCCTGTTCCGGCTCAAGCCCGGGTGACCGGACAACTCCTGAACGGCCTAGCGGAATTGCACGCAAGGTACGCAGATGAAATACGCTCACTACGAACCGGCGCTTGTATATTCGTTGTCTGCCTGATCTTGAGGATTCAAAAGAAGCAAGTAAACCAGCAGTAACCAAACGTCGCTCTCGTTCGGTTGAGGTAAGCTTCATATAGCGGCCAAGTTCGCGGTTGATATTCCATTCAACAACCTCATCCGCTAGATAGGCCTCTGGCAGCCCATAGACGACGTTGTTCATGGCGGTCGCAGATTCATTCCCCCACGGTCGTGGATTGGCGACAGGGTCTTGCAGAACACGATAGGGCCCAGCCAACGAGTTGAGCTTATAGGTCATTTCCCGTGAAGATGCACTGGTGGGCATACAAATTCGTAGGATATGGCTTTTTTTAGAATTCATTTCATTGATACCCCCACTCAGCTTGGAATTAACAAAGTTTGGATTTCCCTTCATAGATAACCGTTAACAACTACCTAGGCATGGACCACTCAATCCTCAAATTAAAAACAAAAAGAGGGCAGCCGCCCTCGACGACGACGCCCCTGCCGCATATAGTAGACTATAATCCAATTACCCACTTCTTAAGAGGTAGCTCAAAAAGTCCCCCTCGGATCACGATTTAGACGATCAGCCAAAGCTTATCAAGACAACGCTTATCGGAGCAGGAATCTCGGTGCTGCTTGGTGCTGAAGGTCTGACTTTTTGAACATACGTTTTAAGGATGTCAAAAAGCTTCGGGGCTCAAACTGCAATGCAGCAGCTCGCTTCTTGAAGCACTCTCCTAAAGCTCGTCGTCGAGGAGGTCTGGATCTAAATCCTCGTAATCTTCGGAGTCAGATCCGAAATCATATTCTTTGTCTTCAGCATTGCCAGGCACGACAAGAACATTCAATTTCGTCTCTGCCACGAGTTCTACGGCGAATTCACGTTCTACACGAATCGATACCCGTCCGTCGCCAGTCACACTTGCCTCAACGGTGCTAGGCTCCTGCGTTGCCTCCGCAGTAACCTCTACCGTTGAAGGGCGGTGTCTGGAATCCAGGTAATTGAGCGGAACGTTATCTACATAAGACACCGTTTCCTTTGCTACTTCAGTCTGCGAATTTTTATCATAGGAGTACCAGATGTTGATATCGTAAGTACCAATAACTTCAATTCCGTCGCCGGCCGCTACCGCTTCATACTGGTGGTTGATAATCCAGGCCCCCAGAATGCTAGACGGCTTATGAGGCGGAGTCACGGTATGTGTTACGGTAGAGAACTTACGACCTTTTCCGCAGATCGCTTTCGTGATAATCTCTCTACTTTGATATTTCAATGACATGTTAGAACCTCCTCCATACATCATTCCATACATATGTATGCGGGACATAGGCAAATGTTGAATATGTAAGCATAAATAATTATGTGAATGCCTATAAGTCAAGCTTTATCCATCCAAATCCTTAAAATATATATATGTAATGATAACTCAAAATATATGTTCTCTGGTTATTCTGCAATTTACAAAGAACCTCTCGGGCTTCTGTGCAAAAGCACCCCCGAGAGGTTCGTTATTGCCTACAATATGAACTAAACATACATATTTCCTTGGCTCAAGACTCTTCTGCATCAGCTCCAGCCGAATTCTGAACCGTACGACGTGACTTGTCCTTCTTAGCGATCTCTAGGAAATAAGCTAGCTCGCGGGAGAGTTGCAGGAGATGGGCTCGTAATTCGAACTCTTCCCGCGATGCAGGGAGCCTCATCTGTTTGAATTGCTGGTCAAGCTGGATCTGCATTTCCTCCGTCTGCCCTGAATAGAACTCCCGGGTTACATCGACACTTAGCTGCTCAAATAGCGTGGCCACGGCTTCACCTTGTGGAATCCGTTCATAGACGAGAGAGATCATTTCAAGCATCCCTTCGATTCGATCCAATTGCTGTTTACGCATATAGAAATAGACATTCCATGCCTCGTTCGGCGAGATCAACTGGTTCTCAAGGGCTCGATTTGCAGAGGCTAGCCCTTCGTCAACCAATTTGCCTGCCTCAATTAACTCTTTGCCATCCCATAGATGCTCCGGATCACGAAGGGATGTCGCAATATGCTTGAAAATAACCGAGAATAGCCCGTCTACTTTAAGGCGGATCTTGAACAGCTTATCTTCCTCCTTCGGCATATATAGCAGATTCACGATCATGGCGGAGCCAAGGCCGATCAATAGTAATTCGATCTGCGTTGCCATCACCTGCAGACTAATCACCTCACCACCAAATACACGGAACACCACGACAGAGCTCGTGACGATTCCTTCTTTGAAATTCGCGCGGGAAAGGAGCGGGAATGCGATTAAGATGTAGACGGCCAACACCCAAATATGGAAGCCAAGTATGTAGAAAAGAATAAACGCCATAATGAGGCCCAAGATGGAGGCAAAGAATCGGGAAGATACCGTTGCAATGCTGCGCTTGCGCGTTACATCAACCCCCAGAATGGCCAGCAGGCCGGCGGATAGTGCGCCTTCGATGTTAAACGCGTCAGATATGATGATAGCCAGTACCGTGGCGATCGCTGTCTTAATTACTCTGAATCCCATCTAATCACCCTTTATTAACAGACTCTAGATATACCTTTTGAACATTTGCGCAAAATTAACCTGAATTCCTGGATTCAAAATTCATCTATTTCACTTCATCATCGTACTCGATTTGCCAAAGACGGGCAATGCGATGGCAACAAAAAAAGAAGGAGCTTACCGCTCCTTCAGCAGTTTGCGTTCAATATATACGACCAGTTGATACATCGCCGTCGCCACAATAGCAATAATGACCAGGCTGGACAGCACCAGGGTGAAATTAAACACTTGAAAACCATAGACGATCAAATAGCCTAGCCCTATTTTTGCGACGAGAAATTCTCCAACGATGACACCTACCCAAGCCATGCCGACGTTCACCTTTAAGGTGGATACGATCGTAGGGAATGAGGCTGGCAGAATCGCCTTTAAGAACACGTCACGGCGTGTGCCGCCAAACGTTCGAATAACCTTGATCAAGTTCTGATCCACCTCGTTAAAGCTGTTATATACCACTAGGGTCGTAACGATGACCGTAATGGACAGTGTCGTAATGACGATCGCTGTATAACCCGCTCCGAACATCACGATAAATATCGGCCCTAGCGCAACCTTAGGCATGCTGTTGAACACGACCATATAAGGATCCAGCACCCTGCACAGGAACGGCGACCACCAGATTACAACCGCTAGGGCAGTTCCGATCAACGTTCCAAGTAAGAAACCGACCGCCGTCTCAGCCACCGTAATCCCAAGGTGTGGCCACAGTTCGCCGGACAAGGCATCCTTGGCAATTTGCCGAGCGACCTTGGATGGGTAGCTGAAGATTAAGACGTCAATCCATTTCAATTGACCAGCCAGCTCCCATAACCCGATGAATATAAACAGAAGCGCTAGTTGAGTACTTAGTACAAGACGTCTACGCATGCTTTTTTGCCGACGATGCCTGTGCCATTGCTCCTTGATCCAATCCTTCTCCCCATGATTAACCTTCAAAGTTTGTGTGAGCGACATCCTTCATCCCCCTCTCCTCCGAAGTCTCCAGATCACGCCATATTTCCTGGAATAACTCGTTGAAGCCTTCTTCCTCTCTGGCATAGAAAGGTTGTAGTTTTCGAATGTTGTCCGGGATATCATAAGTGCTCTTCATTCTTCCCGGCTTCGCGGCAAGGACAATAACCCGATCGCTCACCGCAATAGCTTCTGACAAATCATGCGTGACCAGTATCCCGGTCTTGCCCCTTTGCCTAAGCGTATCAACGACAAGATCCTCCAGCTGAAGCTTCGTCTGATAATCGAGCGCCGAGAAAGGCTCATCCAGAAGCAGCAGGTCCGGGTCCGTTGCCAAAGTACGGACGAGCGCCACACGCTGCCGCATCCCCCCTGAGAGTTGATGCGGATACTGATTCGCTGTATTCCCTAGCCCCATCCCCTCCAGAAGCTCCATGACCATAAGGGTGCTACGTTCATTCAATCTTCTGGTTAATTCAAGACCAAGTTGTGCATTACTTAGAATCGTCCGCCAAGGAAATAAATAGTCCTGCTGCAGCATGTAGCCGATCTCAGGTGTTGGCCCCATGATCGGCTTGCCATGCAGCAGCACCTGTCCCCGGGACGGGGACAATAATCCGGCAATCAGTGATAGAAGCGTGGTCTTGCCGCAGCCGCTAGGGCCAACCAAGCTGATAAATTCACCCGCATTCACGGCCAGATTGATCCCCTTGAGTGCAAGTATCGCTTCCCGATCCGTTAAATATAAATGATCCAAATCCTTCAGTTCTACGACAGGAACCACCGCTCACACTCCCTTCCGTCCGGTTAATTATTTGGAACTTGCCTTAACTGCAGATTCCGCAAAATCATTGTTAACCACCTTCGCCATCTCTACGCGTCCCTTCAGTTCTCCCGCACTATCCATAACATCAAGCAGATTGTTCCAGGCTTCTTCATGTAGGGCTGGTGTTGAAGCGTAGGTTCCTTGCTCGAGATAGCGCTTCACTGAGCTGGTCAGAATGTCCATATCTGTATCTTTGAAGTAGGGTGCTATCGTCTTCGCGGTCTCCTCCGGCGTATGTGATCCAACCCACATCTGGGCTTTATAGATCGCGTTCGTAAACTTCTGGACTGCATCTTTATGCTTGTTCATATAACTCTGCTTGGTCATGAATACGGTATAGGGCAGCTGTCCGCTCTCCGTACCAAACGAAGCTACAACATGGCCCTTGCCTTCACGTTCAAATATCGAAGCTTGCGGTTCGAACAATTGAACATATTGTCCCGTACCTGATGCGAACGCAGCGGCTATGTTGGCGAATTCAATATTTTGGATCAATTCCAGATCGGCGTGAGGGTCGATTCCATGCTTCTTGAGTGTAAACTCACCAGCCATCTGCGGCATACCGCCTTTTCTTTGACCGAGGAAGACACTCCCATTCAATTTCGACCAATCGAATTCACCTGTCTCTTCCCGTGCAACAAGGAAGGTACCGTCCGTCTGTGTCAGCTGGGCAAAGTTAATGACCGGGTCTTCCGCACCTTGCTGGTATACGTATATGGATGTCTCAGCTCCGACCAGAGCTACGTCTATTGCACCGGACAGCAACGCCGTCATGGTCTTGTCTCCGCCAGCTGTCGTCTGCAGCTCAACATCAAGACCTTCTTCCTTGAAGAATCCCTTCTCCAGAGCAACATATTCGGGTGCATAGAAGACCGAACGCGTAACCTCACCGATTCTGATCTTTGCCCCGCTACCGCCTGCACAACCCGCCAATCCCGACGTAAACAGCACCAGGAGGGCAATCAGCAGCATCGCATTTCGCTTGATCATGCCTGTCACCTCTTTCACAGTCACCATAAAATTAGGCTTTGTTCTATGTGTATGCGTGAACTGGGCAAATGGTTAAGTACCAGGAAGGGGGCGATGCTCCATTGTCAAGATGCACATCATGTATATCCATTTCGATCTTCTCCTGTATAATGTTGGAGAGGAGAGTGATTTATATATTGATTTCAAAGGTGAAAAGATGGGAATTGGATTCGCTAAGTCTTGAAGAAGTGTGCCATGTTTGTTTCGAGCCGCTAATACGCGCTTACAAGCAAAGAATGGCCGATCATACCTTAGAGAATAGCTCGATGATCAAGGAAAAATTTTATAGTGATCTTACCGATGGTCAACGGGCGTTGTTCTCTTTTCACGTATTTTATGATCACGCAGTTGAATCCCTGGAAGAGTTTTATTGGTGGAGTGCTTATTTTTTTGCTCAGCCTAGAATTTGGTCAGCAATCAAATCTGGAGTCAACTATTATAGGGATGAACATATGCTACAAATCCTCGAAAGCGTCGAGTCGGTTCTTAAAACATATCATCATCCGAGAAGTTTGGATGAGTTTAATGTGACGCGTGAAGATATTGTCCGTAATCAAGAACTGTTTGAATTAATAAGCCCTTTGTCCAATAAATTCAATGAAGCCTCTCCATTAACCATACAAAAAATTGGCAGTTATATTCGAGACAACCTTAAAGAGTTTATTTTGATTGAAGACTAAGTGATAGGAAATTACCGCTATACAGAGTGTTTAAATGGCTTGTCACCCAACGAATTTCGACTTCCCGCATAAAATGAGAAGAGAAAACAAAACCCTCAGTTCTATTAAAATGAACTGAGGGAACTAAGAACAAAAGAACAGCTGCTTCGGAAGCCTATGCTGCATTCGCCTTTGTGAACGGATTTCTACCTTGTTGGATTTATTAAATCATGAAGAGACTTCGGTGAATTTTTATAACGATCTTGCGAATTCTGCTCTCTCTGTGCACGTGACCACATGGGCGATGCAGATCCGTTGGGAAGAACACAGCGAACAACCCTGGCTCCATAATCAAGTCACTGCCTTCCCTTTGCCAACTCTCTTTACCGGACAATTTATCTGTCTCGCTTAAGCTGAAGCCATCCTCATAAAATTGTATATCGTCCTCGCAAAGGCGGTTTACGCTAATCTTCAAGCTCTCATCATATCTTTTCCAGCCGATCCGTTCCATACCGCTCACCAAATACTGAATATCGATATAGCTGTAGTGAGATTCGTATTGCTGACCACAAATCGGCATCGTAGTATACTCCTGGACAATAGCAAACATCTCTTCACTTTCCAGCTCATATTTACCGGGTGGAGCATCCTCTAGCTGATGCAGCATTATATATTCCAGCCCTCTTCGTACAGCCGAAGGGTATAAATGCTTCTCTTGATCCAGGTTCCTGATGTCACCCAGTATCATCGGTTTTCCTTCCTTCTTTTTACAAATGTAATTAAATCTAAGGTTGATATCGCTTCGTTGTAAAGAGTCAGGAAGTCGTAACGGCCTTTTTCTGCAGCTGCTTTAATCTAGGCATTACATAATTACTGCCCCGGCCGAAATAATCATGCAGTCGGCGATACTCCCTATATAGCTCATCATACATTGCTTGATGCGCTGTGTTCGGCGAATAGCTCTGTTCCTGGAGATGAACCATATGCTTGGCTGCTTCCTGAATCGTATCATAGCCGCCTCGTAAGGAACCAGCTGCTACCGCCCCAAACATCGCTGCTCCTAGTGCGGGAGTCTGTGCTGAAGCGGCAATTTTAATCTCTCGACCAGTGATATCCGCATATAGCTGCATCAGGAGCTTGTTTTTCTGCGGCAATCCGCCGCAAGCGTACAGTTCCTGAACCTCTACCCCGACAGCTTCAAACGCCTCGATAATATGGCGAGTCCCAAACGCCGCAGATTCCAGTAAAGCCCGGTAAATCTCCTCGGGTCTTGTTTGCAGTGTTAGGCCGATAATCATGCCGCTGAGCTCGGAATTCACCAAGTTCGAACGGTTCCCGTTCCACCAATCGAGTGCGATCAACCCGCTCTCGCCGGGCAGTAGCTTAGCCGCTCTGGCTTCCAGCCATTCATGAACTGACACGCCCGCCTGTTCGGCCTGCCTTTCCACATAAGCAGGTATCCCCTGCTTCACATACCAGCCGAACATATCCCCTACAGCCGGCTGGCCGGCTTCATAAGCATACAGCCCGGGAATAATTCCGTCCTCCACTATGCCGCAAATGCCTTCCACTTGAATTTCCTGATCGCTAAGCAGTAAATGGCATAACGAGGTTCCCATCGACAGTACCATATCTCCGGATGTGGTCGCTCCAACCCCCGGGACCGCTGCGTGAGCGTCAATAATGCCCGGGGCCACGGCTATACCTGGTCGCAGGCCCATCATGCCTGCAGCCTCTTCCGTGAGTAAGCCTGCCGACTCGCCCAGTGTCACGATATCTCCCTTCAGTTTAACCTCAGCAAACGAAGCAAAGCGGGGATCCAGATTCCGATAAAATTCCGTCGAAGGATATCCCTCTCTGCGATGCCAAAGCGATTTATAACCAGCGCACCCGCTATTTCGCTTCAAAGCCCCGGTCATGACAAATACGATCCAATCCGCAGCCTCTACAAAGCGGTCTGCCGCGTCATAAATATCGGGGCGTTCCCGAAGCACCTGGAGAGCTTTGGCCGTCATCCATTCGGAAGACACCTTGCCGCCGTACCTTCCGAGGAAACTCTCTGCCCGCGAAGCTGCAAGCTCGTTGATAAGATTAGCCTCGTGCTGGGCTGCATGATGCTTCCACAGCTTTACATAAGCATGAGGCTCACCGCGGAACTCCTCGGCATAGCATAACGGATTAGCATCTTGATCGACGGGAAGTATCGTGCTGGAGGTAAAATCGACACCAATCCCAATAATCTGCTCCGGCTGAGCGCCGGAAATCTCCAGAACTTTGGGAACGGATTTCCTCAGCACCTCCACATAATCCTGAGGATGCTGCAGCGCCCACTCCGCTCCCAGCTTGACCCCAGTTCCCGAAAGCTCCACATCCATGACGCCATGAGGATAAGGCGTCACATGCCAAGCTATCTCCTGGCCATCACTCACATCTACAAGTACAACACGCCCTGACTCCGTGCCATAATCAATTCCGAGTACATACCGTACATCCATATCTATGCTCCTCCCCTCTTCTCTCCAGTTCCGCACTAGCAATTATTTATACAGAGGTCCAAAGGCAGCACATGCTCGGTAATCCGCTCCGGTTACATCATTAGCGCCGAAGGCCGACCATACGCTTGGACGGAAAATATCTTCCTCAGGTACGTTATGCATATTTACCGGAATACGCAGCATCGAAGCAAGCGTAATTAACTGGGGACCAACATGGCCATAACTGACGGCGCAATGGTTAGAGCCCCAATTGTTCATGACGGTGTAAACATCCTTGAAAGCTCCCGTTCCGGTCAATCTCGGCACAAACCATGTGGTCGGCCATGTAGGATCAGACCGGCGATCAAGTACGTCATGTACATCCTCCGGCAATTCTACGGAATATCCCTCGGCAATTTGCAGTACTGGGCCGATTTCATGGATCAGGTTGATCCGAGCCATCGTCAGCGGCATGCCGCCACGTGTCGTGAAATCTGTTGAAAAACCGCCGGACGGGAAGAAATCCTTCGCCGAACACCAGGCTGCTGCATCAAGGCACTTCTGAACTTCCTCTTCGCTTATTTCCCAGAAAGGCTTCATGGCCGGCTGACCGTTCAGCGACTGCTGACCTGTACCGTCCAGGGAAGCCGGGCCGGAGTTAATCAGATGGATCACTCCGCATGCTGCACGTCCTTCCAGCTTCTTCCCGGTAACGCGCTCGACAGCCTCCGGGCTCCAATACGTACGAACATCGGCAAAAATTTGTGCACCGTTCGTCAATTGATGACCGAGCAGCATCGAGACCGCGTTCAAATTGTCATTCTCCGTTGCCAGCATATACGGCTCACGAATACCGTTCCAATCGAAGGAGCTGCTCAGGATCGCCTCCATGAAATCGCCGGTAGGCAAATGATCCGTCCAGGCTCTCTGTCCCTGAAATCCGGCGGCAATGGCATTACGCCCCTCGGCTTCCTCACCATATCCCATTTCCGCGAGCTTCGGATTGCCGACCATGAGGTCGCGGGCGATCAGCGCCATCTTGACCACGGTCTCCCAATCCTCTACTTTCTGCTCCGCTGTTCTTCGCCGTTCCGGCGGGTTAATATCTTCCCCTTCCTTGCAGTTCTCCTTCGTCCACGCCAACGCGCGCTCATATTCTTCCTTATCGTAAATGCCCCGCTCCATCCTCCGGATGAACTCGGTCATATCGACGTACTCATTGCGCATGCCGAGGTAGTTCTGGAAAAAGCCTTCGTCC
Organism: Paenibacillus lutimineralis; assembly: GCF_003991425.1. Lineage (NCBI taxonomy): Bacteria > Bacillati > Bacillota > Bacilli > Caryophanales > Paenibacillaceae > Paenibacillus > Paenibacillus lutimineralis. Next base: position 2,623,501 of record NZ_CP034346.1, on the reverse strand, counting down.
ACGATACATCCGGCAATGCCCATCGACACCGTTCCCATCGACAAATAGGATTTACCACGGATCGTAGCTACAGCAAGCCCCGCCTTAGCGAAATTCAGCAATTTGGCCTGCACATCCTCCGGAATACTGTCATCGCCAATATCCTGTACATCCCGTCCATAAATGCTAAACGTGGGCAAGCCCTTCTGATTATGAGCGGCCAGCGCTGCTGCCAAATAGACCGCTCCCGGACGCTCCGTCCCATTGAAGCCCCAGATCGCCTTCGGCATCCATGGATCTGTATCGATCGTCTCGAGCGGATAGCACCAGGATGGGGTAACCGTAATCGTTAGGCCAACGCCTTCCCGGCGGAATTTCTCAGCCGTACTGGCCGCCTCACGAACTCCGCCAATCGTCGTATCTGCCACCACGCATTCTACAGGCAATCCATTGGCATGACGAAGATTTTCCGAGAGAAAACGGGCGCAAGCCAGCGCCAAATTCATCGTTGGCTCCTCGAGCGATTCGCGGATTCCACCGCGCCGTCCGTCAATGACCGGACGTATGCCTATTTTGGGCATATCGCCCTCTAATCGGTTTACAATCATCGGTGTACTCATGAATAAGCCTCCTTATAAAATGAATTGCTCTGATAACTGCCTGGATAATTGATGCAGCTGATGGATTTCCAAGCGGTTCGTCGCCGTGAATTCATGATGATTCTTCACCCGACAATAATAGTTATCAAAGACGCCTTCTAGCATTAAATAGTACTTGGCATTTACCGGGTATAATTGTTTCTCAATAAGAGAGGTCATACTTAGGAAATTAATGAGCGTTTCTGCTCTATTCGGCTCGTTTTCCCAATTTCTTAGCAGCCAAACGTATAAGTCAGGGTGGAAATTCGCCATCACGCCGCTATATCCCGCAATGCCTAGGCGAAGCGTCTCCAGCAGCGTTGCTGAGTTTGCATTATATATTTTCAAAGAGCTGTCTTGTACGGCCTTCAGCTTCTGCCGAATATTGTCCGCATCACAGCTAGTATCTTTCAAAAAGTGGAATCTGCCCGTACTTGCGCACCACCTAAGCAGCTCTGGAGAAATGATTCTTTTATAGGGATACGGACACTCATAGAAGCTCAGCGGAATTTCCTCCGGCAATCTGCTCAGCAGCTTCTCAAGATTGATCTTCCAAACATCATCCGACTCATCCTCGCGAGCCACCCGGTTCGTGATCAGTACGAGCGCATCGATGCCCGTTGCGGCCATAGCCGCTAGCTCCTCAATCTGGTCTTCGATATCGTCAGAAATATGCCCTGAAGCAATAACAGGCACTCGCCCTGCTGCTTTTTCCTTAATAAAAGAGGCCAGCTTCACTCTTTCTTCCAAACTTAAATGAAACATTTCACTCGATTGGCAAACCGCGAACAGACCGTCCACGCCATGCCGGATATACCACTCGACCGCCCGCTCCTGGGCGAAAAAGTCGATTTCTCCGTTCTCTTTAAACGGCGTGACCATCGTCGGCCACACACCGTTCGGAATATGTGATTGCGGCTGATTCAACATCTATGTTCCCTCCACGAATGTAATCAATAAACAACAATTCCTATCCGTTAACCTTTTGCCCCTGCAATATTTTCAAAATTCGGATCACGATCACCTAAATTACTTCGAGATCCTACTAAACTCTCTAAAGGCGATATTGACTCTATTCCATGTATAAGTCAGGTAGATATGATCATCTCGGGCAATAATCGCCGGATACGAGAATTCTCCCTCCTCTTCTTCCAGCACAACTTCCTCCACCCAGGTCAGTCCATTATCCGAGGACACCATCAATACAAGCGGTGTGCGGGGCCCCCAATTGGTCCCAACGGGGTTACAGCAGAGCACCAGAGTTCCATCATCCATGCGTACAACATCCATACCGCTGTTATTATTCGGAACGATCGTAGGATAAGCCGCGCTCCAATGAACGCCGCCATCCTGCGAATCACTGCGATGAATGAAGCCTTCCGAGCTTCTCATAAGCATATGAACCTGGCACGGTTGAGACTCCCATACAGACGGCTGAATGACCCCTCGGCCATAAAAAGATTGCTCCGACACCGGAATTTCACTTTTCACCGCATGGATGTCACTCCGATCAATCCCGGCGATGCCGATGTCCTCGCTCCTCCTCCAGGTCAGGCCTTGATCTTGCGAGCGATCCGCAAATGACGTCCAAATTCCGTCCTCGGCGGAAGCCGGAGCAATCCAGGTTCCATCCGAAAGAACGACCACTTTATTGCGAACCGGGCCTCTGCCGCCCCGATCTCCGGGAACAAGCTCACTCGCCTCCGACCAGGTTCTTCCCTCATCCTTGGAAATTTTATAGAGGGTTCGCCATTCCTTGATAAGGCGTCCGATTTTATAGAACAGCAGCAGCTCGCCGCCCGGCAAATTCATAAGTACCGGATTCCAGCATGGTTCCTCTACTCCAGCGGCAATTTTCACCGGCTGCGACCAGTTCCCGCCTGTTCTGCCAGAGCACCAGATCGCGCTGTCATCCGCACCTTCCTTGCTCCCCGCAAACCAGACAGCCAGCATATCTCCGCTAGGCAGGACAGCTAGATGTGAAGCGTGACAGCTGGCAAAAGATTTGTCCATACCCATAATCAATTCATTGGCAATCTCATTGAACATGCTGAAATTCCCTCCTGATATTTCTTTAACCCTTAATCCCTGAATTCGTGATTCCTTCCACAAAATAGCGCTGCAAAGACAAGAACACGATCACGGACGGGATAATAGCCATACAAGCAGCGGCAAGCGATGTGCCGTATTGGAATTGTGCGGTGGAATTCGCCCCACCCATAAACTGCGCGATCCCTACTGTCAGCGGCTTTAAGGCGTTAGCACGAATCGCTATCATCGGCCACAGGAAGTTGTTCCAGTTTGAGATGAACATTAGGATCGTTACCGTGGAGACAGCGGGTTTCGTTAATGGCAGCATAATCTTCCAGAATATCCCGAAATCCTTGCAGCCATCGATTCTCGCGGCTTCCTCCAGCTCATTTGGAATCCCCTTGAAGAAGCTGGTTAGAATATACACGCTAATGACGTTCGCGCCCGCTACCAAAATCAGCGCAGCAAATGTATTTAGCAGCTTCAATTTGGAAACAAGCAAAAATAAAGGAACGATGTAAGCCTGAATCGGAATAAGCAGCATAGAGACGATCAGAGTAAAAATAACTTTTTTCCCCTTAAAGTTAAGCCGTCCGAATGCATAAGCCGCAGGCGTCGTCAGAACTAACACGAACAACGTGGACAATATGGTAATAATTAAGCTGTTCATCATCCAGCCAGTGTACGGATACTGAGCCAGAACGGATTTATAGTTAATAAGCGTGAAATCAGCGATCCATTTCGGCGGGTAATTCATAATTTCCGCTTCCGGCTTTAGCGAAGAAACGACAGACCACAGTAAGGGAAATAGAAATATGACACCCATGAATGCCATGGCAACATAGGTCAAAGTGTTTTTTAATTTCATGCCGTGAGCCTCCCCTAGTCATCCAGCTTCAGCAATCTGGATTGAATTTGCACAAATACGATCAGAATGACCAATGTCGCTATGCCAAGCACAGAGCCGTAGCCAAGATTGTAGTTCTGGAATGCGGTTCCGTACAAATATTGCACTATTGTGAGCGTAGCCGTTCCAGGCCCACCGTTCGTCATGACGAAAATTTGGTCAAAAATTTGAATCGTATTCACGAGGGTCAGCGTAATCACCATCGAGGTAATCGGCTTTAGCATAGGCAAGGTAATTCTCATGAACGCCTGAGCGCCTGTGGCTCCGTCAATTTTGGCAGCTTCGTATAAGTCCGCCGAAATATCCTGAAGACCGGCAAGATACAAGATCATGTTGTAGCCGAGGTACGACCATACGGTGACAAGAGCGATCGAGAAAAGGGCCCATTTTTCACTCGTCAGCCATTCGATCGGCCCGAGACCAATCAGCTTCAAGTAGTAGTTGAGAATTCCGAAGTTGTTATCGTAAAGCCAGTTCCAAATAATACCGACGACAGCCGGAATCAATACGTAAGGAATGATGGAAATCGTTCTTACAGCATTCCGGAAACGCAGCTTCTGATTCAGCAGTACTGCCATCAAAAGGCTGAACACAATCAGCGGCGGCAATGTTAATAAGAGAAACAGCAATGTATTTTTCAAAGAGACCCAAAATATCGGATCATTAAATAGCTTCTTAAAGTTGGCCAGCCCCGCAAACTCGGCATCGCCAACGATATTCCATTTCATAAAGCCGATGAACAGCCCTGCTACACTCGGTCCAAAGCGAAAGACAAGGAATACGAGCAAATAAGGCAGCAAGAACAGTGCCGCGACTTTCCCTTGTGATTTCATGAAGTTGTCAACCTTTCTACCACTAAGGTTATTATAGAGTTCTGAACTCGCATTTATAGAGTGGTACATGAACCCGATACGACAAAGGCAGGTCCCCCCCATGCCGTATCGAGTCATTTCGTGCCAACGACGTAACGGATGCTCTCTACTCTTGTAGCAGACTGTCCATCTCTTTCTTCAATTGCTTGGCAATTTCATGAGGATCTTTATTATTCAAAATGGCATCCTGAGCGGCAGTCAGAATCGGGCTTGGAGCCGTACTTGAGAAAATTTGCGCCGCTTTCGGATGGGATGGAAGCAGAACGCTGTTATCTAAGCTGTTAATAAATGCTTCTCTGCCTTCCAAGCTTAGGGCGGTTTGCATGCCTGCATTGCTTGATGGAAGCTGACCGGATCTAGCCCATTCTCCGGAGTTATTGTCCAGCCATTTGACGAATTCGATCGCTGCTTTGGCTTTTTCAGGATCATTATCTTTCTTGAGCGGGAAGGTAAGTATTTCAGCAGCTCCCCAAGCGGCTGACTTGTCGAATACTTTAGGATAAGGCGCGCTTGCCCATTGGATATTGGAATCTTCCAACTTCGGCATTTGCCATGGTCCGTCAATGAACATCGCTACTTTTCCGCCCATAAAATCATCAACCGGGGATTTCTCGCCTTTTGGCACGACTTTATATTTGAATACAAGGTCTTGCAGGAAAGCAATTGCGTTAGCCATCTTGTCCTCGTCCAATTCAACCGCTTTCATATCTTCGGTGAACGGATTATGACCTTGCTGATTCAGTAGAGCATAGATTTGATAGAACACATGGTGGTTCATGGAGAAGCCAAGACCGTATTGTACGATGTTATTCTCGTCGAAGCCTTCTTCGTCGGCATGTTTGCCATTGTTGTCGATCGTCAGCTTCTGGGCTGTCGCGATCAACTCGTCGCCGGTCAAAGGAGGATTTGCTATTCCGGATTCATTGTAAAGCTCCTTGTTGTAATACAAGCCATGCATGTGAACGTCTAACGGAACCGCATATTGCTCCCCTTTATAGAACGTCCCGCCCCAGGCAAATGAGGAGTAATTCACTGTCTCTATGCCTACATCGGCAATCGGCTTGCTGTCCAGGACACCCATTTCCACGAATTGTCCCAATTCGAAAGGATGCATGACCAATACATCCGGCGGGTTTCCGCCTTTCATTTCCGTCAAAAATTTAGTGAAGAGCGGTGTCCATTGCAGGGAAGTGAATTCAACATGAATGCCGCTTTGTTCCTGGTTAAACTTGTTAACTAGCCCTTCCATCGTATTGAGGTCAGGTCCTGTCCATCCGCCCCAAAAATCGATGTTGACAACCTTGCCACTGCCGCCGTTATTTGCTGATGCCGGTGAATTCGTCGCTTTCTGTTTTGGGTCGGCAGCACAACCTGCCAACGGTAAAGCTAACAGCATTACGATAAGGAAACTTGCAAGCCATCTTTTTGTTCTCACGTTTATCCCCCTTTAAGGATTAGTTAAACTTGCCTGCCAAAATAATGTAAGCGCTTTCTTTAATGCGATCCCGATTTAACGCTCACCCCCCTTCAGGCAGTGAATTATGGTGTGTAGCATATATCCACTAACCAGGGAGAAAACGATCACCGTCCCCTCCCGGTTAGGTCAAAACAAGGCTATAATACTATCAGTTCGTGTCAGCTTACTCCCCGCAGGATCTACGGGTTACGATGTGTGTGTCAAACATTTTATGAACCTTGACATTGGTCTTGTATAGCATCATATCCGTCAGCATTCTCAGACTCTCTTTCGCCATTTCTTCTACCGGTAAATGAACTGTAGATAATGTAGGTATCGTAAAATTGGTTACTTCGTCATTATCATATCCTATGATCTCCATGTCCTCCGGCACTCTAATATCGATTTCATTCAGCGCCTTCAACGCCCCTACAGCCATCTGGTCACTAATCGAAAATACACCGGTAGGCAAGGAGCCCGACTGCTCCTTCATTCTCATAACCGCTTCGTAGCCGCCCTGCTCCGAGAAGTCTTCATACATCAGATGCTCCTCATCAATCTCCAAGCCAAGCTCGGCCGCTTTATCCTGAAATCCTTCCCTGCGCAGCGTGATCGCTTTGGAGGAAACGTCCGGGACAATCAGTCCTACCTTCTTGTGATTTCTCCTGTATAATCTCTCTGCCACCATCTCGCCGCTTTTGCGGCTATCGACGTTAACCGATGAATATTTGCTTGATTCACGTTGGTGCAGCACGATCGGAACGTTCAATTCGGCCTGCTCAAGAAATTCGTCATCCTCCTCGGTGGAGTTAGCAATGATCGCTCCATTGAACCTTGTTCCCGTTACTAAGCTTCTCACCTCATGCAATTTAGTACCTACATAGGGCTGAATCAATAGCTCATATTCATCCTCTAGCTCGTTCAGGGCGTGTTGAAAGCCTTTTAGGTAGCGGCCAACAAGTGCTGTTCGCGTGTCGAGCGTCCAGAACAAGGCAATGATCGGCAGCACCGTTTCTCCTCCGCTCCGCAGCCGTCTAGCCGAAATATTCGGCTGATAATTCAGTTCTCTGGCAGCTTCTAATATTTTCAACTGGGTCGCGGCAGATATCCGGTATTTATCCCCTTTGCCATTCAACACCATGGAAGCCGTGCCTTGCGATACTTTTGCAAGTTGGGCTATTTCCTTAATGCTTGCCATGCTAATAACACCTCATAACTTTCATCATATTGGCAAAATATCCTAATCCATTGTATATGCTTAGGCGAGATCAGATCAATTCATTAACACAATTTCACGAATACGTCAGACTAAACGTATTGAGCTTAGGCAACATAGCGGATAAGGATCTGAAACGAATATTCTAATAAACCCAACCCGCTAATACGTTTTGCTAATACGTTTTGCTAATACGTTTTGCTAATACGTTTTGCTAATACGTTTTTATTGTATTTTAAAAGCGCTTACACGTCAACAGGGATTTTCATATTTTATCAAATTTATTTTTTATGATTTTCGAGAACTCGGCTCACTATAATTGCTAAACTTCATCAAGAAAAGAAATATGTGAGCCAGCTGGCCAGAGAATTAGGCATTAGCAGACCGCTGCTTTATTTGCATCTACAAAGATTGGAGGACGCTAAGCTTGTCAAAGGGTATCATGAAATTTCCGACAACGGAAAAGCGATGAAGTATTATGAAATCAATCCCTTCAGCATCGAGTTAAATGAGGATTTGCTCGCTCAAGCAGCAAGTAGTTTAACCATCAAAAACAAACAAGAATAAATCGCGTTTTTATTTAGTAGAGAAAATAAAATTAAGCAAAGGAGTTGGATCATTTTGCATATCATCTGGCCCAATTTATTCATATCGCTAATTCCTATTTTAATATTTATCATCATTATTGTTTTTGTTACTGGTGTCGTCCGCCGTATGGAAAGACGGGCAGACGAGCGTCTAAAACTAGACAAAGAAAATGCAAATCTGCTGCAGCAACAAATACAAGAAATAAACACCCGCTTAACTAATATTGAGAAAACTCTTAAGCAAGTAGATTAAAAACTACTCATTTTATAGGCCCACTATAATAAAAATAGAGGCGTCTCAAAGTCGATTTTCTGACTTGGAGACGCCTCTATTGCGTTTGACCTGATCACTCGGACGGTCATTTTTGACCGTTTAATAAACAGCCCCTATTCGCTTCATGATGATAAGTCATTTATAACTTTTCAAGCTTATAATTTGTAAACCTCTTTGTACTTCTGCTCCAAATAATCGGCCAAATAATCCGGATTAAGATCCTCGCCTGTCACCTGCTTAATAATTTCCGCAGGCTTCAGCGACTTGCCGTATTTATAGATTTTGTCTGTAAGCCAATCCTTGATCGGCTTCAGATTGCCGGCAGCAACCAGACTGTCGAACTCAGGCAGCTCCTTGCGGATCGTATGGGCAAATTGGGCTGCGTACATATTGCCGAGCGCGTAGGAAGGGAAGTACCCGAAGCTCCCCCCGGACCAGTGCACGTCCTGCAGCACTCCTTCTCCATCATTGGAAGGGGTAACTCCGAGATAGGACTGGTACTTCTCATTCCATACTTTCGGTAAATCACTAACTGGCAAGCCTTCGTTGAAGATCATCTTCTCGATCTCATAACGAATAATGACATGGAGGTTATAGGTTAACTCGTCTGCCTCAATACGAATCAGCGAGCTCTCCACCCGGTTGATCGCCCGATAGAATTGATCGACAGAAACATCCTTCAGTTGTTCAGAGAAATGTTGTTTCAACTCTACATAGTAGCGATTCCAGAACTCACGGCTGCGACCAATAAAATTCTCCCAGAAGCGGGATTGGGATTCGTGAATCCCCATCGAAGTACCTTGGCTAAGCGGAGTACCATTCAGCTTGGAATCTACATTCTGTTCGTAGAGCGCGTGACCGCCCTCATGCAGCGAACTGAACAAAGCGCTTGTCAGATCATCCTCGTAATAATGCGTAGTTATCCGCACATCTCCCGGATTAATCGTCGTCTCAAATGGATGCTCCGTCTCATCGACCCGACCACCGTCGAGATCATAGCCGATTTCCTTCAGCATAGCCAGGCTGAATTTATGCTGCTCAGCAATATCAAATGTATTGTCCAGGAAAGACGCATCCGGTCTGTCCGAAGCTTCTGCAATTTGCTGGACCAAAGGTACAAGCCGATTACGGAGACGTCCGAACACTTCATCCAATTTCTCTACCGTCAGCTCTGGTTCATACATATGTAAGAGCGTGTCGTAACGGGTGGCTTTCGGTCCCCAGTAGTCAATGAATTCCTGTGTTTTTTTCCACAATTTTAGTAAGGTAAGGCTCGAAGCCAGCATAATCACTATTTCTCTTGAAGTCGGTCCAGAGCGTCTCCGCATGTGAGACGAGCTCCGTGTACTCCTGGAACTTCTGCGGCGGAATCTTTACGTTATAGTCATATTGTTCCTGCACAGTGCTAACGAGACGTTTGCCCGTCTCATCAAGCTCAGCCAGTACCTCGGGCCGGTTCAAATAAGCTAAGTAAACGCCCATTTCCTCGGAAGTTTGCAGCTTGAAATGTTCCGTAGCCAGCGTGCCAATCGTAGCGGCACGCGCCTCGGCCCCGTTCTTCGGCGCTCCGGTTCGCAGGTCCCAGTGCAATAAGGCAACTGCTTCATCATAACTTGTCATTTTGCGAAGAAGTTCCCGGAACTGCTCCCATATTTCCGTCGTTTTTTGATTCATTCGATTTTCACCTCTTTTTTAATTTAAACCACTTTCTGTTCATTATCTGAGACGATGTCATCCATATAGAAGGACTAATACACCATGACATTATCACAGACGAGCCACAGAATTCAACGTGACCTAAGAAGAAGCAACTACCTGAGATCGTATACACGTCAGAATTTTATGTAAGTACAAACAGACTAGGCCCACAATGCAGGTTCTTTTTATTTGGTCATTTCTCTTGCTGATACTTTTTTAAATACGTATAATTAAATTTTAAGCGGATTTATTATTTGTTTTCCATTATCAGAGCTCCGCTTAATTTGAAAGGAGGTTCACGCTATGAACCGTGTAGAAACTATTCTAGATCATAACCGCCACTTTGTTGAGAACAAGGATTACGAGTCTTATATTACTGACAAATTTCCCGATAAGAAGCTAGCTATTGTCACCTGTATGGATACCAGATTAGTGGAATTGCTTCCGAAGGCAATGAATCTGAAAAACGGCGATGCCAAAATCATAAAAAATGCCGGTGCAATTATTTCGCAGCCTTTCGGTAGCGTTATGCGTAGTCTTATCGTAGCTATCTATGAGTTAAAAGCAGAAGAAGTGTTCATCGTCGGACACACTGGATGCGGGATGGCTGCCATAAACTCGGATAGAGTTATCGAAGCGATGCGGGAACGCGGCATTTCCAACGAAGTCTTGGACACATTGGAGCATTCCGGGATTAGACTGAACAAATGGCTGCGTGGTGTGAATAATGAGAAGGAAGGCGTTATCCATACGGTTGGGATTGTTAAAAATCATCCCCTGCTTCCAGCCAACCTTCCGGTTCACGGCATGCTGATCGACTCGACCACCGGGGAACTAGAACTGCTCATTAATGGGTATGAATAACAGCATGATACATCTGCAGATTAATAGATAATATTGCAGCTTAGAAAGGAAGGCAACAAATCTATGACTTATCAGTTTGACGAACAGTTCGAACGAAAAGGGACACTTTCTTTAAAATGGGATCAAGCTGAAAGCTTGTTCGGCGATCCGGATGTTCTCCCACTATGGGTAGCAGACATGGACTTCCGTTGTCCGCCAGCTATCATCGAGACCGTTAAGCAGCGGGCTGAATTAGGAATGTATGGTTATACGATTAGAACTCATGAGTATTTAGATGCAATTACGAGCTGGTTCAGCAGGCGCCATCATTGGCAGATCCAGCCTGAATGGTTGACGGATACACCAGGAGTCGTTCCTGCACTCGGCGTCGCTATTCAAGTATTGTCCGAACCAGGTGATCAGGTGATTCTTCAATCACCAGTATATAATCCATTCTACGATGTCATTCGCAAGAACGGCCGCCAGGTTGCCCAGAATCCATTAGTGCTCCGTAATGGTCGTTATGAGATGGATTATGAACAGCTGGAGAGTCTGATGCGTGACGGTGCCAAGTTATTGTTGCTCTGCAGTCCCCATAACCCAGGCGGCCGCGTATGGGATCGTGAGGAACTAGAGCATTTGGGACGGCTATGCGAGCAATATGATGTCCGCGTCATTTCCGATGAGATCCATTGTGATTTGATACTGGCCGACAAGAAACATATTCCGTTCGCAACCCTATCAGAGACGATCGCTGAACGGACAGTCACCTGTCTCGCACCGTCTAAGACCTTCAATATGCCTGGCCTTAATTCCTCATTTACTTGCATCTCGAATCCAGAGATGAAGCGGTTATTCGATGAACAGGTTCAGACACTTGCTGTAGGCGGAGTCAGCTTCTTCGGACCTCCTGCTACAATTGCTGCCTATAACGAAAGTGAAGATTGGCTTGAAGCATTGTTGAACTATGTACGCGGCAATATGGAGTATGCGATCTCCTTCATCAAGGACCAAATGCCTATGCTGAATCCGATCGTATCAGAAGGAACCTACCTGCTATGGGTGGATTGCCGCAAGCTCGGTCTGAACACAGATGCTTTGAAGCAATTGATGTATCAAGAAGCCAAGATCGCCTTCAATGAAGGTTCGTTGTATGGTGAACAAGGTACAGGCTTCCTTCGTATCAATTTGGCCTGTCCTCGACCTCTACTTAGCAAAGCGCTGGACCAATTCAAAGGAGCTATTGAAAGAATGCTTTAATAGCAGCTGTAGGGGACCTCTTTGGGGTCCCCTACATTTTATATTGACTATTGACTTATGTGCCCAGTAGCATGGATTGCTGTCCTTTTGCGCTTTAACAATATGTAAACCAGATAAATTCCATATAATAGATACAATATATTCAGAATGGATACGGCCAACACTTCCTTCTCTAGGATGGAGTTGCTGGTCAATTGCGCCAAGGCATCAAACAAGAAATGAAACAAGATAAGTGGAAATATACTGTTCGTTGCCTCAATGATTAATGCCAGAATAAAACCAATTAGCAGTGCATTAACGACTTGCAGGAAAATATGGAGAAAGCCGCTGCCATTAAACGCATTGGCCATATGAAGAATGCCAAAAAACAAAGAAGAAAAAACAATAAAGAAAGCAGCGCCTTTGGGGCGTAATCTCTCCCGGAGTATCCCCCGGAAAATGGATTCCTCCGTATAACCGACAAGGAGAGAAAAAAATAGGATGATAACGATATCAATCACTGAAAGTGAAGTATTAAGCCCGCCGATGATCGGCTGAACCATCACAATCACAAGCAAAGGGACATAGTAAAGAACAGCTTTTGCCTGCGACATATTCATGCCTTTAAATCCGAATATTCCGAGTGAAGCATCTCTCTTCCTCATATAAAATGTGATAATGATCGCCATTACCAAGAAAGCGATGCCTTGTGCCATCATAATACCTCGATCATGAGACTCCAGAATAGTCGCAACAGCGGATGCAATTGCCACTATCAACGTTAATACAATCCCCAGCATTAATGAGAACAATATAGGATGTTCTTTACGCTGCTTTTCCCCCATCAACATCTTCCCTTCCTAAATAATACTGAATCCTAAAAACTTCAGGAGTTTACAGATGCTATAATAGCAATTAAACCTATCAATGTAAATCCAGTAAATGCTATTATATGCAAACATAAGAATAAAAAAAGAGCATCCTCCGTCAAGTCGAAAATGCTCTTTCTTATGATATTTCTGTTCGAAAGCTTTAGAAGCAGGGCCGCTTACAATTACATCAATAATGTAGCAGGCAATACTGCTGCAATGAACTTCCGGGCAATGGAATTGTCTTGACGATATGGTAATTATAATGCTCATACATCGGCAGGTTGCTCTCCGTCTGTGTCTCCAGCGAGCATATCGTCTTTTCCTCCTGGCATTTCTCCAATAGAGGTCTAACAATCTGCGAAACATAGCCTTGCCCCTGATACTGCTCCTGAACGGCTAACATATCCAGATGTAAATATCTATGCCCTCCAAGCATTGACAGCCAGGATGAGTCCATTTGGCGAAGAATCGTTATGCCGCGTACGAATCCGCGAAGCCCTATATAGCGGCAGATCGGCAAAGATTTACCTATAGCCCTGGCGATTTCACGCCAATAGCTCACTTTTGAACGCCATGTCTTCGGCTCCAGTTCCGAATGGAAGATCAGGGCTACCGCTTCATAGCGATCCGAAGTTGTCACTAGGTCGGAATAGGGGTATAACATCTCGATATAATACTTGAAAAATATATTCAGCACTTGCAATCTTGTTTTCTCGTTCGGCAAAATGTATCGATACAGCGGGTCATCCTTAGCAAAAGCTTCGGCCATTACAGCAGCCACTCTAGGAATGTCCTGCCGACCGACTTGAAGTAATTTACTACAAATAGTTCCACCTCATTAATATAAATCCAAGTGTATACCCGATACCCCATTATATCATTTCATACCAAAAATGATTAGGAGCTTTTCATATTTGAAGATACATTTGTTGATTCATTATAGCAACCGACCGGAGGACCTAAGATGACTGCCTCCTGAATAGGCCCCACCGCCTTCGCATAATCCTCCTCATTAATGCAATAGGCACGCTACGGGTAAAGTAGCCTATTGGATCCATCCTTAGCAGCGCCTATTATGATTCGGTATGACGGCAATGTTTGACATATTCTTTTACTGGACACCATAATATAATTACTTATGTCATAAGGGAGCTCATTCAATATGCAGCGCATTCGAAGTCTCATCGATAGATTACAGATAAAAAAATGGATCTCCACCCTGTATCAAATTAAAGTACTTAGGCTCATTCCACCGATCGTTATCATCGGTCTCGTATATTGGGAAGGGCAAAAGGAATTCCGCACGATTCATTGGGGCAAAACCTTGTACTATCTGCGCCATATTCACCCAGAGACATTATTGTTCTTATTCTGCTTCTCCCTCATTGCAGTCTCGATCATGACCCTATATGACCTGTTAATCAGACGTCATTTCCAGCTTCCACTAAGCCGCTGGCAGACTTTCAGATATGGATGGATCGCGAATACCTCCAGCAACCTGCTAGGCTTCGCTGGTCTGACCGGAGCTGGCATAAGGACTGCGCTGCTGCGCAGCCGCGGAACCTCGTATTCCACAATTGCCGCTGCTGTTGGTTTCCTATCGACCATCCCGTTTACCGGATTATCATTGCTTGCCTGGTTCAATATTTTTGCTGTCTTCCCCGCCAGTCAAATTACAGAGGTTCATCACTGGCTCATATACGCAGTATGGGGTTCGGCATTATATTTGCCGTTATTTGTACTTTTGCAGCGAACGACGCTGTTCTCTAAATGGTTCAATCGCGACCGTGGACAAATGCAGTGGCGAACGATTGTCTCTGTAATCACCGTCTCCTTCATGGAATGGTTGTTCGCCGGGCTCACTTTCTGGCTCATTTGCAGAGCTTTTTTCCCGAATCTATCCTTTACCGCTATCTTCGGGATATACATCGTAGCAGCAATTGCTGGTATGATCAGTATGGCGCCCAGCGGGATTGGTGGCTTCGATCTGACGGCCCTCCTTGGACTTCAACTGCTAGGGCATTCTCCTGAGAAAAGCGCAGTTGTACTCATTCTGTTCAGAATCCTGTATTACATTCTGCCTTGGTTGATCGGCCTTATTATGGCGGCCTATGAGTTTTCACGGGATCGTAAGAAAGGGGCTTCTCCCGCATCTGACGAATCATCTCAAGTGATGCCTGCAAAGAAGCCATTGGATGAGAGCGGTGAGGCGGCAACTGTCGCAAATACGTGGCGGAAGCTTCGCAGTTAGCCAGGCCCTCTCGGTTTCATCGGAGAAGTCAGCGCCTGGTCACTAAGCAAGCTTGTCTTCGGCGCGGGTGCGCTGTTGATTCTATCGGCGGCTACTCCTGCCCTTCTATATCGGTTTCATTATATAGAGAATATTCTTTCATTACCGATATCGGCATTATGCTGATCGTGCTGTCAAGGGGAATAACGCTGCGCGTCAAACGTGCTTATTCCTGGACGCTGCTCCTGCTTTGTACCGGTGCTATCTTTACTTTTGCCAACGCATTTGATTATGAAGAGGCCATCATTTTACTGGTCATCGCACTCTTGCTTTGGATGTCCAGACAACAATTTTACAGATTGTCGGTTCCTCTCAGAAAATATCATATCATCGGTTGGATGATCATTACGGCATGTATTGCTGGAGTTTATTACTTCATCGGGGCCAGTACACGCCCTTTTCTGAAGAAGCCTTTTCATTTTCACGTTGGTGAGCATGCGCCAAAGCTGCTCGGATCCAGTGCATTCATTCTCTCGGCAGTGAGTGGGCTGCTTCTTGCTTGGCTTCTGCTAACCCTGTATTACTTACTCCGTCCAAAGCAGCTGAATATGCCCAGCATTAGTAATGTAGATCATGCTAAATTAAGTGATTTCCTAGAGCAATATCCCGGTAATATGCTTACCCATATGTTATTTTCGGGAGATAAGGGCTTCTTCTGGGCGATGGACATCAAGTGTTGATCCCTTATGCAAAGATGCATAACAAGCTCGTCGTATTAGGTGATCCGCTAGGACCAAGGGAAATGGTTAAGCGAAGCTATCCAGCAATTTCAGAACTATGCTGACCAATATGCATTAGAGACTGTGTTCTATCAGACGACTCCTGACTATTTGCCGCTCTACCATGAGAATGGGTACCGCTTCTTCAAGCTGGGCGAAGAAGCGCTAGTTGACTTGAGCAGCTTCACCTTGAGAGGCAAGCGAAATGCTGCACTTAGAGCGGTTCACAACCGCTTCGAACAAGAGGGCTTCCGGTTCGAGGTTGCATCTCCTCCCCATCAGGAGAAGCTGATGGAGAGGTTGAAATATATTTCAGATCAATGGCTTCGAGGGAAAAAAGAAAAAGGATTCTCGATCGGCTGGTTCGATGAGAATTACTTACAACTCGCTCCCCTTGCTCTGATTATCGATCAAGAAAATAAGGTTATCGCCTTCGCTTCCGTCGCTCCTGTCTACGACCATGACGTAACTCTGTCCGTAGACCTCATGCGCCATCTTCCTGAAGTTCCAAATGGAACCATGGATCAGCTGTTCATCAGTCTGTTCGAATTCGCCAGGGAACAAGGAACTATAAAGAGAAATTTACGCCCGGATGGGAACCCCGATATCTGGCTTATCCGACAAATGTATCTCTGCCTGTACTGCTACTCGAGTTGGTCAGCTTGTTATCACGCAAGCCGCACAAACTGCGGAACTAAAGCGAGCGGCTCCATCTAAAGATACGGGGCTGAAACCCTATAAACAACATCAAGGCCGCTGACCGGAAAATTCCGGCAGCGGCCTTGATGTTGTAAATTACATAAAAACATCTGTAATCTCGATATTCCGTTCCGTGGATAAATCGTAAAAATTCTGCTCAGATTGAACTAACGGTCTGAAAATATCCGAAGGGTTCGTCCATACAATGGTTGCGGTCTCCCCGTTGCTGAGTCGTACCTTCTTTCCAATAAAGTTGGGCATCAGATTACGGGTCAGCACTTGAACTGCGCGTTCATTCAATACACCGAAACCAAGTTCATATATTTTGCGAAGCACCGTCAATAACGTAAGCTTGTTGCCGTTCTCATCCGGGGCAGTCATATCAACGTAAGCATTCGCTACCGCCACGATTTGAGCATACGGATGGATTTGATCTTTGTACAATCCATGCGGATGGCCGGAGCCATCCTCCCGCTCATGATGCTGCAAGGCCGCCAAGGCGATCCGTTCATCAGACATCGAATCCTTGATAATCTCATAACCGTATCTCGTATGTTTTCGAAGCTCCACCTTCTCCTCATCGTTCAAAGGATGGGACTGATTGCGAATTTCCTGCGGTACCCTGCTCTTGCCTATATCATGCAAATACCCCGCTTTACTGACATCTACACACTCTTGCTGGGAATAACCTAACCAATATGCGATGTAATAAGACAAGAGTCCCACTTGTAAGGAATGATTATAAATATTGACGTCATCTTGCCCGAAATAAATCAACAAGGACACGACATCCTTCTTCTCATCTATAACCTCAAGCATGGGCTGAAGCTTGTCATCCACCATCGCTTGATTGAATTTCCCGGTAGTCAACGCCTCCAGAAAGATCGACTGGTACCCCTTGACCGTGAGCTCGAAGTTCTCTTGCAATCGGCTGGAGAATCCGCTGCGATCCAGCCCGAATAGAGCGGTTGAATCAACCCGCGGCTCGATATCGATATAGTCGATGCTCTGCCTGTACAGAAGAGCAATTTCTTCTTTATGTACGCTCGTTCCCTTCGCTAATACGTGGAGCCCGGCACGATTGAACAAATCGGATTGTAACCGGTCCCCGTCCTTGAGATCAGTAATATGCATTTTCATAAATATTCAGCCTCCTCTCGACAAATTTAGGCCTTCTTAGTCTGACGGATCTATTAAGTATAGGTGTATGTAACTGAATCACAATAATCACGATACTTTGCACTATTAATATCGAATAAAAAACGCTTTCTCTAAATAGTACTTAAGATTCATTTGCATAAAACTTCCTCTATTCGCGAACCTTATAATCTGAATCACATAATTTGGGTTGAAAGGAGATGTTAACATGTGGCCCTGGGGACGCAAAAGACGCGTTCATGATCGTAATCCAAAATCATCACCTTCCAAAAGCGGACAACCTCCACGTACAGAATTGCCTGCCCTAGAGACGACTGACAAGTACCTCAAACCACGTCTGGACTGGTTCAAGCAGCAATTTAACAATTGCTCGGACGTTATTTTTCGGGAATTTGAACTATCCTCTGGCGAGGGCTGCGCCATTATCTATCTCAATGGAATGATAGACCAGAACTCACTTCAGCACTTCATATTGCACGATCTATTAACTGAAGCATCGGACTCTTCAAATGTCTATAAGACTCTATTTGAACGCAGGTCCCTGTCCGTCTCACACTATACTGTTACTTCCGACATGAACCAATGTCTAACCCATATCCTTAGTTCCTGTGCCTCCCTGCTCATTGATGGGGATAACCGAATGATCAACTTTGAAGTGGCCTCTTATACGACTCGCTCCATCGAGGAGACACCGAATGAGTCCATTATCCGCGGTTCACGGGAATCTTTTATTGAGGATCTGCCAACCAATTTAACTATGCTGCGTCGGCATTTGAAAACACCGGCCCTCAAAACAGAGAGTATTATTATCGGCAAGAAGACCCAGACCAAACTAATCATCAGTTATATTGAAGGCGTATGTAAGCCAGAACTCGTAGAAGAGGTGAAACGGAGATTATCCTACATTGAGATAGATGGCATTGTAGGGACATTCTATATTGAGGAATTCCTTAAGGACAATCCTTACTCCCCTTTCCCTCAGGTTGAATATACGGAAAGACCGGATACCGTTACAGCCTCTCTGCTGGAGGGAAGAATAGCGATTATGATGAACGGAACTCCCGTCTGCCTGGTTGCGCCCGTTACTTTGTCTATGCTGATGCAATCGGCGGACGATTATAATATTTGGTTCATCGCTGGATCTTTTATTCGACTGATCCGTTATTTCTTCTTTTTTGTCTCCCTTCTGCTGCCGTCTCTATACATTGCAATCACTACATTTCATCCGCAGATGATTCCCTTTCCGCTGCTGGTTACAATCGCTTCCTCCCGGGAGATTGTACCCTTTCCGGTCATCTATGAAGCGTTCATGATGGAGATCGCCTTCGAGGCGCTGCGGGAAGCCTCGATCCGTATCCCTAAATCGATCGGTCAGGCAGTATCCATTATTGGCGCGCTCATTATCGGCACGGCTGCGGTACAAGCGGGAATCGTATCCGCTGCTATGGTGATCATCGTCTCGTTAACTGGCATTGCCTCGTTCATTATCCCGCATTATGATCTTGGAATTGCAATTAGGATACTTCGCTTCCCTACCATGATCTTAGCATCCTTGTTCGGACTTTACGGGATTGCCTGCGCCCTGATCTTAATCTACATTCACCTAGTTAATCTCCAATCATTTGGAATTCCTTATTTATCTCCATTGACGCCGTTTATTATGGAAGATCAGAGCGATACGTTGATAAGGGGACCCTGGACATCCATGCGTACCCGCTCTCCCCTTACCTCTAATAATCGTCATCGAGTTTCAAAGAATGCCCGCGGATGGGCCAAGCCGAAGGGTGAGAATGAATGAAGAAATGGCCGGCTAGGCTATACTTTACTGCGCCGCTGCTATTGTTAGTGCTTATGTTGGGCGGATGCTGGTCATCCTCTGAGTTAAATAACAGGGTTTTTCCAACGATTATGACGATCGATCTGTTGGAGGACGGTCATCTGGAAGTCTCTTTCGGCATTCCTCTTCCCAACCGGATGGTCCCGAGCCAGACGGGGGGCCAAAGCAAGGGCGGCGGGGAGCCGTTCACCTTCATTTCTAAAAAGGGTAAAGAGATTGGACAAATTTTACGGGATCTTCAATTAGATACGACGAGAGATATCTTCTTCGGCCAGACACGTGTCATTGTCGTTGGTAGTCGTTTCGCAGAACAAGGAATGGATCCCATCATTGATTTAATCAGTCGACAGCCTAATTTTCATATTAGCGCCAACTTATTCGTAACCGAGGATTCGGTCGAGGATATTAAGAAATCTCCTGCGGTAGGCGAACGCTTCATCTCAACAGTTCTTAGCAAGTTTATTGACGAGCATCTGACACTCAATACAACGGTCAAGGATTTCTTAATGGCCAAGAAAAGGACCGGGGATATTCTAATACCACGGCTCAGCTTCAAAGAGTTCCAAAATAGCGATGTTGTTAATCCGGACAAACATCTCTGGGCCAGACCGGACGGTGCTGCATTATTCAAGAATGGCAAAATGGTCGCTGGCCGCCATCTGTCCTATGATGAGCTTAGGGGTGCTCTCTGGATCACATCACAAATTGATGAAGCTATATCTTCTATCAAATCCCCAACGGACAGTAAAGAGATAACATTTAGAATCAGCGATATTAAAACAAAGATAAAGCCTATGTTTAATAACAATCAAATCAGCTTTCAGGTCAAGAGCCGGGGAGCCGCATATATCTTCTCATCCAACTCGAATCTTGATATCAAGAATAGTGAGATGTTGATCAAACTGCGGGAAACATTAAATAAAGATCTGGCACGACTTATGCATCAAACATTTCAATCTACGAAACAGATAAAATGCGATGCTTTCCGGCTCAGCGACTACTTGGACTGGCGTTATCCAAAGGCATGGAGACAGATACAGCATCAATGGGATGACTATTATGCCGATCAACTAAAGATCGAAATCGATGTAGATATTACATTAAATCATACGGGGACTTTCTATCGCTCTACAGAACGATAGAAAAAAATTGAGCTGCGGAGGGAGGATATGGGCTGGATCGGATTCTTGTTTGTTCTGATTATCATCTTTGACTGGTTCAAACTGCGTAGCCTAAAGGCAAGTCTGAAGAAAAAAATCATCGGTCTATCGATAACAATCCTTCTGCTGATCCTGATTGAACTGCAGTACGCATTCAAGGAGACGTGCAACCTTTACACGGTGTTAGACTATATTGAAAATCACATCTTGATAGGGCCGGGAAGAAAATAGCCTAGAGGAGGAACAGCGAAAATGAAGAAAATTACTTCACTTCAGATTTTTACGTTGTACAGTATGTCGATGTATACGACTTTCGCGGCCTTTATCGAAAACCCTCTGGCCGATACCAGCAAATATTCCTCTCTCCTCGCCTCACTAATAGGCCCATTTCTGGCCTGGCTGCTGATCTACCCTGCCTTGAAAGTAAGCCGGGCCAGACCCGATGAATTTGCTGTCGAATACGGGCATGAACTGGTCGGCAAGTGGCCGCATACCTTTTTTATGGCTTTGGTGATATTTACCAATATAATGCTTGCCGCGATCAACATAAGACAAATGTCAAACTTCCTGCTCACGGAGTATTTAATCGGCACGCCGTCCTGGGCTGTTCTCCTCACCTTCAGTCTGGCTATAGCTTATGCTGTCTATTCCGGTGTGTTTACGATATTCCGGGCTGCACAGGGCATTTTTCTACTTAGTGCCCTGTCCTATTTTATTCTTCCGTTTCTGGCTGCTGGGGAGCTACAGGTAGAGATGTTACCGGCCTTCCTTACGCATCTTGAACCCGCTCAATTGGGGAATGGAATTTTTTTAAACATCGCCATGTTCGGCGAAATATCCTTCCTGTTCCTATTAATGCCTTATATGAAAACTCCGAAAAAAGCACATAAAACTATACTGTGGGCAATTGTACTCTCAGTTTTTATGAATTTGTCGCATTTATTCGTTGTATTGTCCGCCTTCGGACCCGAGATCACGGCAAATTTGTCTTACCCGGATCTGGAAATAACGACCTTCATTTCGACCGGTTCATTCCTGCAGACAGGTGACCCGATTCTGATCATCCTGTGGCTAACGAGCCTATTTGTCAAAATATGCTTCACGGTCTTCATGACCACGTTCTGCATCTCACAGCTTACTAAAGTCAAGGATCATCGACCTTTTACACTGTCTCTGACCGCCTTCATAACGATACTATCCATGATAATGATCAGGACTCAGACCGAACTGAATGATCTATATTCCTTCAAATTGCCCGGATTGCTAATCGTGTGTGAGATTCTAATACCTATCATCTATTGGATCTCCTATCTGATCCGTAGTCGTTCCTCTAAGCCCGGGCAGCAGCAAACATAAAAATACCGCCCAAAGAGGCGGCATTTTTAATTTCACAAATGTAGATTATTTGCTAGTTAACGATTGAATATCGATGAATGGTGTTGCTCCTCCTGTTACAGATGGAAGCTTCCCATCCCATTTCTCCAGCGCCTTCTCTTGAACCTCGATCTGCTTCAATTGGATGAGCTCTGGCGTAACTTCCTGCTTCTTCAGCTTAAGAGACTCCGCCTCGGCTTGGGCTTGGGCAATCTTCTGCTTAGCCTCGATCTCAACCCGCTTCAGATCATTACTGGCTTTGAGTGCCTGTTGCTGAGCTACCTGCTTCGCTTCAATTGACTGATTGAAAGCATCGGAAAATTTAAAGTCGACGATGTTAATCTCATTGACAATAAGATCGTACTTTGCGAGACGGGCTGTCAGCAGTTCGCTAATCTCTCCAGCAACGACATCCCGCTTGGCAATCAGATCCTCGGCCTGATATCTCGCGGTCACCTCTTTGACAATCTCCTGTACGGCCGGGTTAATAATGATCGTATCGAAGGCTCCTCCAATATTGTTCATTAGATTGTAGGCCGACACTTTATTTACAGAATAGTTGACGGCAACATGTGTTGACACTGGCTGCAAATCCTTTGAAGAAGCTGTTGTATCCGTCTCCGCTTTGGTCACCTGGGTGTTCACCTGAATGACGGACTGAATGAACGGAATCTTGAAGTGAATCCCTGGAGACAACACTTCGCTATTCAATTTCCCAAATGTTTTATACAACCCAACATGGCCGAATTCTACCTGCGTAAAGCTGCCCATCGCAATAATTCCGACAATAATGACCGTAATAATAACACCTGTTAATCCTCGTAGCTTGACTGGCTTCTTCACTCCAGGGTTTGTTCCCATCTCCATATGGATCCCTCCGTTTATTTTGCTATTCTGTAGAGGTTGCTCAAAAAGTCCACCCTGCCACATCCAACTGAAGCATTTTGAAAAAATGCACATCGGAAGCATAAGCTTCAGTACTGAAAACCGGCCTTTTTGAACGTACATTACTAATAGTACGTTGCACTCTGGAAAAAGTAGCAAAATTTGCAACAGAGTTTATTTTCGCGATAGCCAGGCACGGCCTTGATTCCAATTCAGATCAACCGACATCTCGAAGAAATCGGACAATTGGTCGCTATTCAGTACTTCCTGCGTCTTGCCCTGGGCAAAGATCTCTCCGCGCCGAATCAATAAGGAATGGGAGAAGATCGGTAAAATTTCCTCCGTATGGTGTGTCACATAAATCATGCTTGGGGCATCAGGTTGCTTCGCCAGCTCACTGATACTGTCAAGCAAGCCTTCCTTCGATATAAAATCAAGCCCATTTGCCGCTTCATCAAGAATAAGCAGACGCGGTGCCGCCATTAAAGCTCTGGCAATCAGCAGCTTCTGCTTCTCTCCTTGAGAACAGGTTTGGTAAGTGCGATCCAGCAAATGCCCACAGCGCAATTGCTCCATGAGGGCTGAAGCTTGTTCGTAATCCGCCTCCGTCGGCTTCTCATAAAGACCAATGGAGGCAAATTTACCGCTCACAACGAGATTTTGCGCTTTCTCATTCCCGTGCAGCCGCTCTTGTAGCGAAGAGCTGACCCAGCCGATGGATTTGCGCAATTCTCTTAAATCTACCTCGCCAAATTTATGGCCGAGTACGCTGATCTGTCCGCTGGTCGGCCAGATATAACCGCAGAGTAAATTAAGCAGAGTAGTCTTGCCTGAGCCATTGAGGCCAAATAAAGCCCAGTGCTCTCCTTCTTGTACCGTCCAATCGATTTGCTGCAGCACCGTCTTCCCTTCGCGCCGCCAGCTCACACCCTTCATCTCTACAACATTCTTCTCCATAGCTCTCCCCTGCCTTCCTCCGTTTTTTGTATAATAATCCCAAGCTACTCTGCCGGAATGAATTTGTCAAGAATTTGATGTATTCAGCAGGTGAATGAATCCTTGATCCTGTTATATTGCTATCTCGTTGTTCCTTATACTAGAATACTAGCAAAGGATGGTAGATATATGTTGAGACTAAATGTAGATGAATTGCAAGAGTTGCAGGCGACCTGCGAACAAAATGATCAGATCGGCCTCAAGCTGAATTGGGATATGCTGCTTAATCCGGAGGAAGACAACAGCCTTCACCTCACAGAATATCGGGATGGACGGCTCCTTGCCTTCTTAGGCAAGTATATCATCGGCGGAAATATGGAGATTTGCGGGATGGTACATCCTGATTTCCGAAGACAAGGGATTTTCACAAGATTGCTGCAAAGTGGAATTACTAGAGAAGAAGCAGTAAGGTACTCTTCCATCTTGTTGAATACGCCAGCGGCATCTGCCTCAGGCCAAGCTTTCCTGAAGACTGTCAGATGTCGCTATTCCTTCACCGAAAACCAGATGCAATATGTTGCGGCGGAGAACAAACTGAGCAATGTGCGGCCAGGCATATCGCTGTGTCCTGCCACACCGGAAGATGCGGAATCGCTCAGCCAGCTGGACGCGGACGGCTTTCAGTGTGACTATGAACAGACGCTACAGGATAATATCCGGTTGAGCCCGAAGGACATCGCCGAGAACGAACTGATCATTGCTGATGGCCAGACCGTCGGCAAGATCCGCGTCTCGAGGCTAGAAGATCGGAGCTGGATCTATGGCTTCGTTATTCACTCCCGCTATAGAGGCGGAGGGATTGGACATGCTGTATTGCAGCAGGTTATCGCTCGGGAGCATGCCGCCGGGCGCAGCATATGGCTAGATGTCGCCATAGAAAACCCGGCTGCCATGAAGCTCTATGAGACAGCCGGGTTTCAGCTGCGCAGTGCGCAGGACTATTTTACTTATGATCGAACTTAAATAGCACCAAATTGTGCCTGGTGCAGGCGGCTGTAATGGCCGCCTGCGGTCACCAGCTCCTGATGACGTCCCTGCTCTGATATGCCCTCTTCCGTTACAACGACGATACGATCGGCATTCTTGATCGTTGCCAGTCGATGCGCAATCACGAGCGTAGTCCTCCCTTCCGATAATTCGGCAAGAGATTGTTGGATCGCCAGCTCCGTCTCCGTATCCAGTGCCGAGGTAGCCTCGTCCAGGATCAGAATTGGAGGATTCTTCAGGAACATACGGGCAATAGCCAGACGTTGCTTCTGTCCGCCAGAGAGCTTCACACCGCGCTCCCCAATTACGGTATTCATTCCCTCGGGCTGTGCTTCAATGAAATCCTCAAGCTGGGCGCGCCGCGCCGCCGTCCAAATCTCTTCGTCGCTGGCCCCTAGTTTACCGTAAGCAATATTCTCGCGGATACTGCCGGAGAATAAATATACGTCTTGCTGGACGATCCCGATGTTGCGGCGTAATGAGGATAGGGTAACATCTCGGATATCTGTGCCATCCACTGTAATCCGGCCCCCATCCACCTCATAGAACCGTGGCAGCAGGCTGCACAACGTTGTCTTGCCAGCACCGGAAGGCCCGACAAAGGCGATGGTCTCCCCAGCGTGAATATTCAGACTAATATTGTTCAACACTCTGTCTTTGCCGTCGTATCCAAAGCTCACATTCTGGAAGGCGATATCTCCCTTTAACTGCCCCACTTCCAATGCGTCCGCTTTATCCGCTACATCTGGCTCCGTATTCATGATCTCCATATAGCGCTTGAATCCGGCAATCCCTTTCGGATAACTCTCAATGATCGCATTGATCTTCTCGATCGGTCGAACGAAGACGTTAGCTAGAAGCAAGAATCCAACGAATTCCCCATAGGACAGCTCGCCGCGAATAACGAACCAAGTCCCGCAAATCATGACGAATAAAGAGACTAGCCGTATCAGCATATAGTTGACGGAGAAGCTGCCAGCCATAATCTTATAAGCACGCAGCTTCGTACGGCGATAGAGTCCATTGTTCTCGGCGAACAGCTTATTCTCATGCTCTTCATTGGCAAAAGCCTGAACGACACGAATGCCGCCAATATTCTCTTCAACCCGGGAGTTGAAATCTGCCAGTGCCCCGAACAGCCCACGGTAGGTCTTCGTCATCTGCCGATTGAAATGCAGCGCAGCCCAGACGAGAACGGGCACAACTAAGAAGGTCAACACAGCCAGCTTCCAATTGATCGACAGCATAAGCAGAAATGAACCGACCAAGGTCATACCCGCGATAAATACATCCTCCGGCCCGTGGTGAGCGACCTCCCCGATATTGTCGAGATCATTCGACAAGCGGGACATTAAGTGACCGGTCTTGTGATTGTCATAAAATTTGAAGCTCAGCTTCTGTAAGTGCTCGAACATGTTCTTACGCATATCCGTCTCGATGTTAACCCCTAACATATGTCCCCAGTAAGTAACAATATAGTTCAATACCGTGTTCAAAATATATATTCCGAGCAGCGCGGCACAGGCCATCGCGATTAGTGACCAGTCCTTGCCGGGAAGCAGCTTGTCCACGAATTGGTTGACTGCAATCGGGAATCCCAGCTCCAGCAGCCCTGCGACGACAGCGCAGGTGAAGTCTAATAGGAACAGATTCTTATAAGGACGATAATATGAAAAAAAATCTCGAAGCATTTCGGCGTTCTCTCCAATCTGTCATGCAGGAAGCATTTTTGTGTAAAGATTATCACAGTTATGAGTCTTTTCACAGTCCCAAGTCAGTTATAATTATTCTTGGTTCGGTCAAGATTCATCAATCAGTAGCATGGAGACCCTTAAATAAGGTACAATAACTACCGAATGAATCGTCCCGGAGGCCTACTGGTGATCGGGAATTCAATGAACTACCTTGTCTTGGAAGGAAGGATTATAGTAAATGTACGTTTCTAATGAATGGAATGACTATGAAGTTATCGATACAGGAAATGGAGAGAAGTTGGAGCGTTGGGGCGACGTAATTCTGCGCCGTCCAGATCCGCAAATTATCTGGCCGATCGCTAACGAGGATAAGGCATGGCGGGATGTGCACGGACACTATCACCGCAGCTCTTCCGGCGGGGGCAGCTGGGAGATGAAGAAGCCGATTCCTGAACGCTGGACGATTTCTTTTGATCAGCTCAAATTTTATATTAAACCGACCAGCTTCAAGCATACGGGTCTCTTCCCGGAGCAAGCTGCCAACTGGCGCTGGATGATGGACAAGATCTCCAATGCAAAGCGCCCGATTAATGTGCTTAACCTGTTCGCCTATACAGGCGGCGCTTCCGTCGCTTGCGCATCTGCTGGCGCTTCTGTTGTGCATGTCGATGCGGCAAAGGGAATGGTGCAATGGGCCAAGGAGAATCTCGCTCTATCTGGACTCGGCGATCGTCCTGTCCGTTTCATTACGGACGATGTATTCAAGTTCGTACAACGCGAGCAGCGGCGCGGCAATCACTACGATGCGATCATCATGGACCCCCCTTCTTACGGCAGGGGACCATCGGGGGAGACGTGGAAGCTGGAACAGAGCCTGTATCCGTTCGTGGAATCCTGCTTGTCAATCCTCTCGGATAAGCCGTTGTTCTTCCTGATCAATTCCTATACAACAGGAATTTCGCCAACGGTACTGAACAACATTTTAACGATGACTGTGAAGCAACGGTACGGCGGACGTATCTCTGCTGGTGAGCTTGGTCTCCCGATTACGAAGTCCGGCATGAATCTGCCTTGTGGTATTCTAGGCCGCTGGGAGGAATAATGATGGATCCTGCAGTGTCTTGGACGACGGGACATCCAGCAATGAAAATTTTGTATGAGGACAATCATCTGCTCGGCATTGAGAAGCCTGTGAACATTCCGACCCAAGAGGATGCTAGCGGAGATCCGGACTTATTAAATCTGCTGAAAGTAGATATTAAGGAAAGATTTAATAAGCCCGGGAATGTATATCTTGGCCTTGTCCACCGCCTGGATCGTCCAGTCGGCGGAGCCATGATCTTCGCGAAGACGTCCAAGGCTGCTTCCCGCCTCTCCGATGCTGTGCGTACACGGAAATTCGCTAAGTCCTATGTTGCCGTCGTTCATGGACAGCCACCGCAGCAGCGTGGGCGCCTGATCGACACGTTGCTGAAGGATGAGCGGACCAATACGGTATCCGTCGTGGCCAAGGGGACGCCTGGCAGCAAGGAAGCAATTCTCGATTATCATGTGCTTGGCGTTTCAGCTGAGCACGGACTGTCGTTGGTACAAATCGAGCTACACACCGGGCGCCCACACCAAATCCGCGTGCAGATGAATCAGCTTGGCTGTCCGTTATACGGTGATCAGAAATATGGGGCACACATTAACAAGCCAGGCCAGCAAATCGCACTCTGGTCGCTGTATGTTGGCTTCCCTCATCCGGTAACCAAGGAGCCTGTCGACCTTGTCTCCTCCCCCCCATCCCAATTTCCATGGGATTTGTGGGATTCACGGACATATTCGCAGATTGCTGAGAACTTAGTCTCGAGCAGTAGTATGTAAATGCGTAAAGACGCTTCTTAACCACGATACTATTGGGTAGAAGCGTCTTTTTATATGTATTCACTACTAGCAGCAGATCGATTTCCTAACCATTCTCTAGCCAAGTTCATTGAGTTTTTGCAGCTTCTCTTTTATCCGCACCGCTTTATTCAAATGCAGAAAAAGATGTCGGGTCGCAGGCATCAGAATTAAACCACCTAGCCTTTTGTTACCCCAATATTCAAGCAGCCATGATTCTCCCTGCTTAACAGCTCCATTATCATTCAGCTTCTTGATTCTGATTGGGTCAACCTTCTGGTTGAACTGTCCCGGCAGCATAGAGGCTACGATCTCACGAGTCCTGCGCCCAACTTCAAGCCGATACGCTAACAACGCGGAAAGATTTATATTCGAGCTCAAATCAGCAACTTCTTCCTCCATCATCCCGTTCCCCGTGTGGAAATAATTCACCTGGAGCCTTTCTTTCCAATTCCCCATCTCGAAGATCTGTTCCTCATCGTTCAGAAGGACATTCATTGTCATATCCTCGATTCTGGTGATATGCCATAAATGCCAGGCAATGGAGTTCTTCGTACCTGGAACTTTCACTGGATATGTGCGAAAAGCATGCTCGGCCATCTGATCTAATAAATAATCCTCTAACGTCGTAACACTCGAATGGCTCATTTGCGAAGAATGCAATAGAGCGTGCTGATTCAGAAAAAGCTCAACTGCCTGCGCATGCTTGTCCATCGTAAAGATCAGGTTCGTTAATTGCTTGTGATTCTCGTTCCAACATTTCCTTTGCTTCAAGTCCATATGTACACCACCTTCTAATCTAATATAAGAAATAGCTCTGGCAAGCTTAAATTGAAGTTCGACTAAGAAACTGAAGGATCGAGTCATTAACGAGCACCGGCTTCTCTCTAACTGTGTGTGG
Source organism: Paenibacillus lutimineralis (assembly GCF_003991425.1). NCBI lineage: Bacteria > Bacillati > Bacillota > Bacilli > Caryophanales > Paenibacillaceae > Paenibacillus > Paenibacillus lutimineralis. The sequence goes on along the minus strand of NZ_CP034346.1, from coordinate 2,594,305 downwards.
CCTATGGCTGCAGTCGGAAATGACCAGATACTGCGACCCTTGAACGAGCGAGCTTAACTTCCTAATCTTCTCTTCTCCTGCAAAAGGATCATGCTCACCGGTAATGAACAAGGATGGGCAGCGAATCCCACTTAACTGCTCCACCGTCAACTGTGGATAATAACGCCATTCATTGGCCGATTGACGCATAAATTCCTGCCAGTTTCCCAAGTGTGCTTCTTCATGTCTTTCGAGCATTTGCTCAATCAGCTCTTGCTGTCCGTGCCGGGCCAGCCACTCCGGCTCAAACTCCTCGACACCGGCGGGTTCAGCAAAGCCGCTTGTTCCAATCGTAATGATGGAAGCAACTCGCTCCGGGTGCTCAACAGCACAATACAGCGCAACATTCGCTCCTAAGCTATAGCCAAACAGATGGGCCTTAGGAATATGAAGCATATCCATGAAATTAATGATATCCTCGGCAAGCCGAGGAGAATTCCAGTCCATACTCTCGCAACGTGTCCGGCCATGGCCCCTGAAATCGGGATAATAACAAGTGTAACTCTTTTGAAAATCGAGCAGTTGGCTCGCAAAAGCCAGAATTCCCCGAGAATAGCTGCTATGTAAAAAAAATGATCGGTTCCCCTGTACCCAGCTTCTCGTAAAACATCTGCAAATCTTGAACTTGTACGTGCGGCATACGCTCTAACCTCCGGCACCTGTATGATGGAGAGATATCTGTATCTTCGACTATACTTCCATAATCGGAACAAACACATCGACTTTTCCAGGCCATTCCGGGTCGGCAAATGGATACACTTCCAAAGCAAGCGCTCTTGGATGGTGATCGATTCCGTTATCTTTGATGTAGGCATGGAGTACTTCGTAAGGATCGGCATTCGCTCTCGTTGTCACATAATTGCGCGCTGGGATAGTGAAACCGATCATTCCTTCCGGTATATCCTCAAGTGCACTAACCTCCATACAGTAGAAGTAAGTAAACAATACCTCTGAGGCAAAGTGTGGGCACACGTATTCTTCAGGATTGACAACATCTCTAATCTCATGCTTGCGCTCAAGAAATTGACGTTTTGCCTCTTCTATTCGGTTAGGATCATGGAATGAAAAGCTGGAAGTGACGGGGAACCCGACGAATTTCTTCTCTTCCAAATGCACGGTTTTAATCGGATTTTGACTCATTATATGCTCCTCCTAAAATAGTTATTTTAAAGCTTTAATAGATCCTATTAGAATCTGGTGACATTCCATAAACCCTGTACTGATTAATAAGCTCAATCAATTGAGCCCTTTTGTATACGACAAACTTGAATTCACTACCATAGCGATTCGTGATCTTGATGCCATTAGGTACTAGCCCCATCGTGTTTCGCTTCTCGACTCCGACAATGTCGGCCATATTGATCTCAACAGATTCTGTCTGAATGTTAATCATATGCGGAGTGAACAGCAGTCTTTCATTGGTAATTGTTAATCTTCCCCCGACCGCTTCAACACTTCTAAATAGATTGGCCGGTATTCGTTCCTTCACTACATATTCCGACGGACTCAATTCCATATTTTTCACGCCCCTCCGCATTGTTTTCATACCTAACCGTCATATTTTACGATTCGATCTTTAACTTTTTGATTACCAATACTCTTTTCAGTTATATCATGCATCCCATATTTTGAGAATCACCCTATTATAATGAAATCGACTTATTTAACCTGACACATAAATTTGAGCTGTAAAATAAAAAAGAAAAGAACCGCCGAAGCGGCTCCTCTCCCAATTCAATCTCATTCCTTTTAAGGCTCTACTCCCCATACCAACGTGCCATTCTGATATAAGGTTACCTTATTCCAATCCGCAAAAGCTGTCTTGGTTGGGTCAAAGGAATAGTCATTCGTCTCATCGAAGTTCGACCAATCCGACTTGGCCATTCGCAGCTGAATTTCTCCCGTCTGGCCTCCTGCCTGAATTGAGCCTGCTGCTGAAGTAAAGCTGAGTTCAACATAAGTGTCGTTAAAGGTCCATTGAATGTTAGCTACTCCGATGGATGCCCAATCGATCCAGGACTCCATGCTCTGTGAGCCATCTTTCGAAAAATAATATCGAAGCTTGAGATCACTTAAGTTTACAGCTGTCGTTCCGTTGTTCTTAATATTGAAGAAAGGCTTAATCTGGTTATCTGTTGCGTTAATATCACCAGCTCGATATTGAACAACTAGATTGCCAGTAGGAGTAGATCCTCCTGATGGCGTAGCAGATACTGCAGCTGAATTTGCACTTTCACCTGCGGAATTTGCAGCACTAACTGCATAGTAATACACGGTTCCGTTCGTCAGCCCCTGATCGGTATAAGATGTGCCTGTAACTCCAGCCGCCACAGTCGTGTATGGGCCACCGTTCGTTGCTGCTCTCTTTACATTATAAGTGCTTGCTCCAGCCGAAGCCGACCAACTGAGACTCACCTTCGCATTACCTGCCGTAGCCGTCAGTCCGGTCGGAGCGGCAGGTACAGTCGTTCCTCCGCCTCCACCACTCAGCGGCTGCATGATCTTATCCAGCATCGTCTGCTTCGGTGCATTCCACGTAGTCCAGTCGTCCTGCAGGAGACCACCCGTATCCCCGGAATTCGGGTTCAAGCACCAATAAGTCCAGTAAAGATTGTTCGCACCAATATAATCTACCAGCTTGTTCTGCCATTTACCTTCGACACTAGTCAGATCAACACCACGGCCGCCAAATTCACCGACGATGACCGGAGCGATGTTCTGTTTGCTGATATATCCCCAGTACGCATCCCAAATCCCTGGCATATTATTTGGGAATGACGGATCTGAGAACCATGTCTGATTCGAGACGCCAGGACCATAATCATGGGCGGAATAGACGAGTTGATTCGGAACGTTCAGTCTCACTGGATAGTTGGCAACTCCCTTAAGATTGCCTCCCCACCAGTAGCTGTCACTGAAGCCCTGCACATTCTTCTCGATCCCTTCTACGATGATAAGCCAGTTCGGATTTACAGATAGAATCGCATTACCCGCACGCTCTGCGGCAAGTCTCCAATCTGTTGATTGGTTTCCAGTCCCCCAGCTGGCTGTGCCATGTGGCTCATTGTGAAGATCGGCACCAATTACGGTGTCATTTCCATTGTAACGAGTGGCCAGCATCTTCCAGTCATCGATCCAGCGTTGCTCCGAATAGGCAGAAGTGTACCAAAGTTCGGATTGTCCACTGGAGTCAGGGCGATGACGATCCAGGAATATTTTCATTCCACGGGCGCCCGCTTTGTCAACCAGCTTATCCATGATCTGTATCGGAGTCAGACCGTTTAAATCCGGATTCTTCGCATAATCGATCCCGTTCGCGGCAGAACCTGAATCAAACATCTGGTTACTGTATGGAAGACGGATCAAATTGTAGCCGTGAGACTTCATCTGATCGAGTACATCATCCATAGATCTGGTCCACAAGCCATGGGGAGCATAGTTCGCTGTCTCGAATCCGAACCAGTTAATCCCGTTGAATACAGCTGGCTTACCCGACGAATCGACAATCTTATTCCCTGATGTGTGGTAATAATTAGCGGCAGCCTTAGCCTCCTGGGTTCCGGCACCTACTGCGCCTAGTCCCATAGCTCCTATAACGAGCGAACCGATCAAGAGAGTTTTGGCTAATATTTTGAACATTCATTCTCACCATCTTTCATGGACTTAGGCTAACTTGAATGAATATGAGATCGGTCCAGTCGTTCATTAAGGCTCAATTCCCCAGACCAGCACGCCGTTCAGATACAAAGTGACATGATCCCAATCAGTGTAGGCTGTTTTTGTGGCGTCATAGGAATAATCATTACTCTCGTCAAAATTGGACCAGTCCGCCTTCGACATCCGCAATTGAATATCTCCCGACTGCCCTCCGGCTGCAATAGATCCGGCTGCAGCGCTAAAGCTCAGCTCGATATAGGTGTCCGCCTTCGTAGCGGATACTGTGCCAAAAGTATTAGTAATGTTGGCTGAACCTACCTGTGCCCAGTCGATCCAGGCATTAACGTCCTGATTGCCATCCTTCGTGAAATAGTAACGAATTTTAAGGTCACTTAAGTTCACAGCAGAAGTGCCGTTATTCTTGATATTCAATTGAGGCTTGATCTGATTGTCAGTAGCGCTAGTGTCCCCAACCCGATATTGAAGCACCAGACTGGACGTTCCAGTTCCACCACCGCTTGGCGTTGCTGTCACCTGCTCAGAATTCGCGCTCTCGCCTGCGCTGTTCACTGCGCTAACGACATAATAATACGGCGTGCCGTTCGTCAGACCCGTATTCGTATAGCTTGTCGACGTTACGCCGGTCGCTACCGTCGTGTATGGGCCGCCGCTTGTCGTAGCTCGCTTCACGTTATAACCTGTCGCCCCGCTTGTCGCTGCCCAGCTCAGCGTTACTTGCGCATTGCCCGCAGTAGCTGTTAATCCTGTCGGCGCAGCTGGTACAGTCGCTGTCGCTTGCGGCGTGGCTGTTACCTGCGCAGAATTCACACTCTCGCCTGCGCTGTTCACTGCGCTAACGACATAGTAATACAGCGTGCCGTTCGTCAGACCCGTATTCGTATAACTCGTTGCCGTTACTCCAGTCGTTACCGTCGTGTATGGGCCGCCGCTTGTCGTTGCTCGCTTCACGTTATAACCTGTCGCTCCGCTTGTCGCTACCCAGCTCAGCGTTACTTGCGCATTGCCCGCGGTAGCTGTCAATCCTGCCGGTGCAGAAGGAACCGTAGGTGTTCCACCGCCATTTGTTGGAATTGCCGGATATGCATTTTGAACCAGCTCTACGAATTGATTGTGGAACCAGTGTCCGGATACTGGAGCGTTTGGCAATGCACCTGTCAATGTTCCATTGGCATTGGTATAAGTTGGGTCACACATTCTATCGAAGCCTTTGCCTTCATTATTCGGAATTTCAGAGCTCGAACCGTCCGATTCACCTGGCGGCTTCACCCATACAAAGGCATCGAGATGCGAGTTCGGATAACCCGCAGGCGCAGCTTGCGGTGGTTGCCCAATACCAGCACCACTGGCATTACACCAGTTACCACGATGAAGACGTTTGTCGACTCGTCCGGAATCAACATATGCATTAACGGATGTACCACTTGCACTAGTTGGTCGGTTTGGTCCACCCCACCCGTTCCGGGAGGTATCAATCAGGAAGCCAATGCTGGATGGCCAGCCTTTGGCCACGAAGCCCGAATACAAAGCAGCGGTGAAATCAGCTTCATCGAAATATGGATTCCACTCATAATAAGTTGCTGATTTGATCTGATTGCCACTAATCGTCAAATTCGGATCAGGCAGATTCGGCTCTTCAAGTGGAGTTGTATTTGCTGTATTCGAAATAAATCCGTCCACACTGGCAAGTCCTGCAGCAGTCCCACTAACAACCGAGGTGAAGAGATCGATCGTCGGTTGACGGTTGCTGTCCCAGCCTAACCATCCGGAGTGGCCAATGTCCATGTAATTGTAGACATTAGGAATCGCATGCAGCTTATCGAGTGCATAACGCGTGGCATCCCGATAAATATTGCTGGAATTCGCTTGAGCGCATCTGGAATCGCTCAGATTCGTCACCAGATTCGGCAGCGAATCAGGCTCGATGATGGCAACGATACGGATGCTGGAATATTTCGGATTTGCAAAAATCCCGGCAATTCGGTCAATATAATCTGTCTTATAAGTTTGCAAGCCTGCGGCTGTCAAAGGCAGCTCCCCATTGGAAGCCAAGGCGTGACAGTCCCGGCCTGGCAAATCGTAGATTACAAATTGAGCAACGATAGGCGTACTTCCTTGCTTCTGAGCTAGTATAGCATCCATCGTCTGCTCCAGACTCTTCCGTCCACCATTCTCTGCACCGCCATTAATCGCCGCGATGCGGTCTAGCCAGACGGCTGTAGGATATGACTTAACGGTCTCCATCTTGGCCTTCAATGTGCTGTCGCTAACTTGAGCGATGGAAGTATCGATCAGCGCCGCGTAATCGGGGTTCACATACATCGTGGCACCCAGGAACGGATTGTCGACATGCGCTTCAGCAGCATAGCTCTTCTCTGCCCCAAAAGGCTGAAATAGCGTCAGCGCCAAAGCCGCGACTCCCGTAATCGCCACTAATCGTTTGAACAATTTCGAATTCATGGGATCACTCCTTAATTATTGATGGTTTGCGGTTCAATTCCCTAACTAGCGTACCGTCCGGTACACCGTCACTATTGTTCCAGTCAGCGGTCTACTGTGCCATGAAGGAATAATCGTCTGCTTCTCATCCTTGAATTTATTTGGCACCACCCCCTTTATTAGAGCGAAGGTTCGCTCCGGGCCTATGTGACAAAACATAAATAGTAGGCTAAAAGCTGTATGTTCCTAACAAGGCTGTATCTGGTATGAACTCTATGAATCTTTGAATGTAATGGAAAAAAGTTACGCGGTTAAGAGCATCATTTATCATTAGAATCCATTCAACGTGTCGTGATGCGGAGTTTTGGTATGCGCTTTCAATAAACATTGCATCTCTTTTGATGAAGAATGAATGAAAAATTTTCTTTTAAACCTATGTGATGGACAACAAAATAAAAAAATATATTTATGTAATAAAAAGTAAAACTTGCACCTTTATATTATTGATCTGCGTAGTATTTGTATAGTTGAAATTTTTCTGTAGCTTGGTTTAAAATCTTCTATCCCTAGGTGCCAATGGCTGCACACAAAAATCCGCGCCTTCGCGCGGACTCCTTCTTCTTCTGTATTTATTCTTAAGGATACTACAACAGTGAACAGCGAATTTGCTGTGCAGCTCCCTTTAGATGTAGGGCGCAATTGAAGAGCTCGCATCTCCAACCGATGCCACTGTTTTCTAATATAGTCACAGACGTATTATGCAAATGCTGGTTAGTATCCTGCTCAGGCACAAGGGATTTGACGGTTAAAGTAATCAATGCCCCATGACTAACTACAAGAATGTTCCTGCCCGGATAACTAGCCACAACATCAGAAATAAACGAAGTGCCCCGACTAGAAATAGATGGATCTGCTTCTATCCCCAATTCCAGGCTCTCCCATTCCTCTCCCCATCTAGCGATTCTCTCCCTCAAGGTCGTTCCTTCGGTTTCGCCTTTATGCATCTCTCTTAATCGCTGATCCGTATAAACCGGCAATCCGATAGCAGCTGCAACAATTTCTGCCGTTTCCTTAGCCCGCGACAAATCGCTTGAGAAAATATGATCCCATCCTTCTTCCTTCATACGTGCAGCCAACAACTGTGCCTGAATTTTTCCAGAGTCATTGAGCGGAATATCCGACTGGCCCTGTGCCCGTCTCTCCTTATTCCATTCAGTAATCCCATGCCTGACGAAGCAGATTCTAGTCAATGTCAAACCTCCCATCTCTACTATCTCCATTAATATTCTCGTTACTAATATTAAGTTCCTCTCCTAATTTATTGGAGAAAAGAGAAAAAGAGCATGCACGATGCACGCCCTCTTCAATAATTATTCTTACATCTACGTCGCGTATTTAATGGTCATCCGGGACACCTGCTTCTCCCAGGAATCACTACCCGATAATTCGATCTTCAAATATTGTGTTCCCGGCGGTGGAAGCTCTGTAGAATAATAGGTCTTCTGGTACCACTGGCTGCCGGTATAAACTCCCGGGGTGCTGGCATGAGCCAATTTCGTCCAATTCACCTGATCGGAAGAAACATAGAAGGCTATACCATCCCATACGCTGAACTGATACATATCTGCTCTAAAGGAACTGATATTGGGGAGGTTATATACGAAGCTCTCCGTCGTTCCATTCAGACGCTTTACCCGAGATCTATCACCATTAAAATAACCGCTATTGCTGGAGTCCATCACAAGTCCACTCGTATGGGAGGATGTCTTGAACCAATCGTCCAACTCATCAACAAGGGTCTGCTCTTGAGGAGCTGGTGGTGAGCCTTTCTGCCCGACAAAAGTAACAACGCTATGGGCTGGGATGATGGTCTGGAATTTGCCATTGCTAGCCGCTACAGCGGGCCCCTGGGCCAGATTCAATTGATCATCAGTCGTGTAAGGGGTCAACGTTCCAGCTGTAAAGCCGTTTGGAATCAGATTGACCTCTGCGGTCGCGTCACCAGTATTGAGCGCTACAATCGTAAACTTGTCTGTAGCAGGATCTTTATAAGCCGAGAAATATACATTGGATTTAGGATTCTCAGTCGCACCAATCCGGACATATCCCGGTTTAATAAATTTACTAAAATTCCCGAATGTATAATAACGCTTCGTCATCTTATAGGTACTGGTATCTTTATCAACATTAATCAATCCTTCATCATTGTCGCCGGGTATCGCCCCTGTCCAGTACATCCAGGCATTGACACCCGCCTTCGTCATGAAGTCATGGGTTTGCTTCGCGAATTTGAGACCGGAATTGATGCTAGGATCATAGGAATCCACCTTGGACACCTCGGTCATCCATACTTTTTTACCTTTAGAGACAGCCGTAGAGAACGGCGTAGTTGGAAGCTCCAAATTCAGAATTGGAATCGGGTAGTTATGTCCCCCAACGATGTCAAGTCTCTCGGCCGAGGCAGGGTCATTTAACGAATCCTTGATCAGATCCTCAGACCACCAGGAAGATTCACCAGCGATTACTCTCGTCTGGGACACGCCTTCATTAATCATCGCCTGCTTCAAATAATCCTTCAGGAACACCTGGAAGTTCGTTGAGTTCCACTCCGATGAATCCCAGGTGAGGAAGGTCATTGAATTCGGTTCATTGGCGATAGAGACAGCGTACAAGTCAAGATCAAATTGCTGTTTGTACTCTTTAATGAATTTGGACATCAGAAGCGCATAGTCGCCGTAATTCTCCTGCTTCAGATATCCGCCATGCGTCGTTGAATTGTTGGTTTTCATCCAAGCCGGAGGACTCCAGGTCGATGCGACCAGCTTGTCGACACCTCTTGCCTTGGCTTGCTGCATAACCCAAACCTGATCCGGTCTTACGGTAAAATCAAATTGACCCGGTGCTGGATTGAATTCGGCGAATAAAGCACCCCGAAGAATAGACAAGCCGATTCCTTGATCCTGCGTAAATAAGAGATCCATAATTTCGCTCCTCGCCGGCTCCTGCAGATCATATATCGCACCTGACCATCCAGCCTGGGAGACACCAAAACCGTCGATTTCCTGCTTTACGTCATTCCAATTGATGCTGACATCCGCAGCTGCGGCATGCGTGGTAAGCGGCATCGTCATTACTGTCAGAAGCAATGTGCTCATTACAGCGGCCATCAGCTTTCTAACCATCTTTGTCCTCATTTCAAAACCACCTTTGATTTAGAATGATGTGACTAAAATGCTTACGCGCCGATTATAAACGGACAACGAAAATGGAGACTACTATTCTTGTGACCTTATTCTAGCATTTTGGTGACTTCTTAATTTCTATACTGCTAGGAAGTAATAATTCATTAGTTCATCTCCTACTCAATGTTTCGGGATATACCGAAATTCCAGTCGCATTTTGCATATTTTCCCTTATAATGATATGTATCTGAGTATTTGTTTGTATCTTCAATAATATAAGCCTATGAAAGGATCCTCTATGAAAAATAAGTACGCTATGAATAAATGGCTTAAGGCATTGTTGTTTCTGCTAGGCGCTGCATTTCTGACCCGGTTGATTCCGTTCTCCGGCTGGTTTCGTATTCTCGATACGATGTTTCATGAGCTTGGCCATGCCCTGCTGACGTTGATCATGTCCGGAAGCGTACTGCGCATTGAGCTTAATCCGGATCATAGTGGAGTGACTTATTCTTTATTGCAACCAGGCTGGAGCCAGATTACCGTCTCCCTTGCTGGTTACATCGTATCCTCCTTATGTTCTATCGTCATGTTCTACGGCTATTACAAGCAGAAGCAAGGAGCTGGACTCATCGTGATTAGCTCGCTGGCCTTGATTACCATTGTATTATTTGTGCATTCGGGCTATGGGCTATGGTGGCTCCTCATTTTCATCCTATTAAATGTACTAATTTACTTCTTAGGAGAACGGGTCCGCAATTTCTATTACTTGCTGCTGGCCTTTCTCTGCCTCGAAGAATCAGTCGTAGGTCCAATCTTCCTGCTGGCACAATCTATCATCAGCCCTAGTCAAGCGGGTGACGCAACCAATCTGGCCAATATGACAATCCTTCCTGCGGTCGTGTGGGCTCTACTGTTCGTACTCATCGCATGCATCTGCGCAAGATTAGCGCTACAATTTTATTGGAAAAGCGGAAATCGGAGCTCTGGACTATCCACTAGAAAGAGCAAAACTATGTAAATCCTAAATTAAAGCATGGATATATCACCTTTTAAAACTGCGAAGGGGCGTCCCCAGGTCAATAAAGACTTAGGAGACAGCCCCTTCTTTCAATTCTATGCAACTTCTGAAGTTAAGAATTGAACATCCCCTCCTCGATATTTCTAACTCAGGCTGGGTCATGCCATAGTTGATCTTTAGAGTAATGCTATTTTCCTATCTCACGAATCTCTTCCAGGGCTATCCGTACATCTCGTTCCGGATTCAAGGCTAAGATCATCTCTTCACCGACGGTCTCACCCTTATAAATTTTTGCAACTACGTCAATAGACAGCTCTATTTCATAATAGTCCTCTGCCCAGTCTACATAATCCTGTGGAGCTTCATAGATCATTCCTAACAGAAATCGAGAACCGTCATCCAGTCCCTTGAAGTCTATATCGCCGCATCTCCATACTTGATCCCCAGGCTCTCTCCACAAGCAGAATGTAACGTCCTCCTTGCATAGTGCTTCGTCATTCAACCTACTAAGCAAGGAAGACGGTGTCTGCTCATAGATTCCTGGCCAAATCTCCCCATCATCCGTAGCATAAGGACTCATGTCTGATTCATGATCAAACCCCTTCACAATGACACCCTCGGGAGTGAATACGATATACATTTCGTCTCCTGCACCATTGCTTACTGAGGCCAGCGTGGCATCCTCATCCCACCGAAGGTTATATTTGTATCTGCGCAACCAATCCTCTGAACACAATATAGCATCCAGAATACTCATTGCGGCTATCCGTTGTCTCAACATTTCCGGTTCCATAAACAGTGTGGGCCAATTTCTCATACTCTCTTAACTCCCATTCTATTTAATCATGATTGAAATCGCACTATATACTAACATAATTGCCATAACTACATTAAAAATCTTCTGATGATTCAAGATCAACCTCTGAAACACGGTTCCGAATAATCCCCAGCTAAATGTACTCAATAAACCGATGGTCCCCAAAAGAAGTGCGAAAGCAAAATAGCTGGAATAACTATCATAATAAGGGAGAATAAAGGCGGAGACAACCGTTATGCCAAACAAGATCCCCTTCGGGTTAATAAATTGCAGCAGTATTCCTACTATGAATAAATTACGAACTTCATTGACACTTCTGGATTCATAATTTTTACTGGTAACTATTTTAAACGCTAAGTATAACATATAGGCTGCGCCAAAAATGGTCAATGGAAGCTCAATCACCGGCATGAATTTTGTAAGCAATCTATTAAAAATGCTGCTTAACAGAATAATTAGAAAAAAACCTCCAGCCACACCGCAGCAATACGATATGATTCTTCTCAAGCCAAATTTCTGCGCATAATTCATCGCTACAAAATTGTTGGGCCCTGGAGTGAAGCTAGTAATTACAACAAATAAAATAAAAGATAGCCAAGACAATGGATCTCCCCCTCGTTATGTATGCTATAATGTCTAAAATGGACAATATAACGTTTGTGCTTTTTATTATACAAATCGGTCGTTATATTGTAAACCAAAAAAAGAGGGTGTACTATATTGGAGGAAATTCATCTTGCTCTAGCCAAAAATCTGAAAGCAATTCGGGAGAAGGAGAAATTAAGTCTAGAGAAGCTGTCTCAATTAAGCGGAGTAAGCAAGACGATGATTGGGCAAATCGAAAGAGGAGAGTCCAGCCCAACACTGGCAACCATTTGGAAAATAGCGAACGGATTGAAAGTTTCCTTCACTTCGCTAATCTATAGTCCTCAGCCTGATGCGACAGTAGTCCGCAGCAATGAAATCCAGGTATTGTGCGAGGACGAAGGAAGATACCGGATATCTCCTTGTTTCCATTTCCAAGAGGACAAGCGTTTTGAAATTTATTCGATTGAGATTGATCCAAAGGGGATAGTTAACTCGGATTCTCACCGGGAAGGAACCGAAGAATTTATAACTGTCTTTGATGGAGAAGTAACCATTCGGTTAGGAGAAGCAGAATACACTATCAATAAAGGGGATTCCTTACGCTTTAAGGCCGACAGACCGCATACCTACTATAATCCAAGTAATACTTTAACTCGGCTAAGCATGACTATTTACTACCCTGTGAACTAGAGGCTAAGGCCCATTAAGAAGAAGAACCTCGCCTCTGGCATTGTTCCAGAGATGAGGTTCTTTATTTACTATGAATTCGGATAGGTTCTTTTCAAGAACTCAACAGATTGTTGGATCAGTTCTTTCAAGATCGTCACATCAATATCTGCTGTTTTGTTGATATAGACACAGGACTTTCCGGCCGTATGTTTTCCGAACCTCTTTAGTAGTTCCACCCGTCCAGAATCACCTGTGGCAAAATACAGACTCGTCTTCGCTTTCCTAGGTGAGAAACCTACGAGCGGAGCATCCCCCTCATGACCGGAGTCGTATTTATAATGATAACTTCCGAAGCCGATAATACTTGGCCCCCACATTTTCGCTTCATAGCCTGTCGTGTCCGTGAATATATCGAGCAGTTGATATGCATCTTCACGCTTTTTCACATTCTCAATGCTCTCGATAAATTCAATAACGCTACCATCGGTTTCTTTCGTTTTGAGTTCATACATAATTGGGTTCCTCCTAGGCGAAATCCAAATTCTTTTCGGTCATGACAAGCTGCAACTCAATCCTACGAATAACTTTACCGCTCAGTCCGCCATCTTTTTCTTCATAAACCAAATGCTGTCCTCCCAGCGGTCACCCACCTGCACGGCCTTTTCTTCTCTGCGAACAAATTCAAATCCATTCTTGAGGAGTACGATCTGTGATCCCATATTGGAAGGTGAAGTACCTGCATCCAAATGCTCTATCCGATGTCGGCCAAAGGCTTCACTCATAATAAGCTTCACAGCCGCTGTGGCATATCCCTTTCCGCCATGCTTCTGACCAATTCGATAGCCAAGCTCCGCTCTTCTACATCCTTCCTGCACAATATTAACTATATTTATCCGGCCGACCATTTCGCCTTCCTGATTCCGAATAACGTACATATAGCATAGATCCTGAAGCTGTTCTTCAATCAGGCTGTTTATGATTCCCTGGAAAATAGCAGGTTGATAATATTCATCCCCTCTCGAAGGGACGAAGGCTTCAAAAAAATCCCGGTTTTCCTTCTCAAATTCAAGAATTTCTTCCGTGTTCTCCTGCGATAGGAATTCCAAAGTCAGATTAGTCACCTATATTCCTACTCTCTATACTTCTATAACAGTAAACGTTGAATCCTCTGCAAAGGTAAGCCAGCCAATCCCTTGTATGGAAACTCGCAGCGGGTAATATTCGGCAGGCTTCTGATTCGAGAAGAACCAGATCCTCCCCTTCTTGACGACGATGAATAAGCCAAGCTCATCTCCCACCGGAGTAAGTCCCTCACTGTCCTCTTTCCAGTTAGGCAGACCGATCTCATTCAAGGTCCTCACAAACGGGATTACCTCTTCAGCAACTACACCGATCTCACTCACGCCGTTGATCTCACCGCTGTTATAAGAATGAGAGATCGCATTAGAGAGGTTATGACGAGCGATAAATTCAACAATATTGCCCGAAGGATCTTCGAAATATAACGAGTGGGCATTCCAGGAGGTAAAGAATACCTCGTCGTCTCCTTCTTCCTGAATTAATGGCACCCGGGACTGAATCCAACTCTTCGCTTCATGGAATTTATTCTCGGGAATATTCAACGCAAAATGATAGAATGGACGATCATATGCCTCCGTTGCCTCAAACCTGATGCGGGTCGCCCCTGCCTGTACCGTGAAAGTATCTTCCTTGTCTTCAACAAGCTGCAATTCAAGCACATCTTGATAGAACGACTTCGTTGCTTGCAGATTTGCAGTCAGCAATTCAAGTTTTTCTAGAATCATCCTTCTTCCCCCTATTTATCTATAAAGTTTTGCTTAGCCGTTTTTTTATTTCCAGCAGTAGTTCATTTTTTTCTTCTTCAGGTACCCATTCTACAAGCCTGGCAGCCGCAATCGGCAATATCCATGGATCAATATCTGCAAAATCTCTTCCTGTAACCATTAAGTAGTGCTTCAGATATTCATTCTTGATTTTTTTTCGTAGCATCTGGATTATCGTTCCCATAAATTTAGGGGTTCCTGGAGGCAACGCACCAAAACTTAATAAAATCACAGTCCTAGCGGCGTCCCCTGCCGGATGGCCGACAGCTCCGGTCATCCAGTCAATCACCCAATGCTGCTCGCCAAGCATAATGTTGTCTGGATGGAAATCACCATGACAAAGCTTGTAATCATCCGGTAATTCATACAAATAAGTAATGATCTTGTTCTTCTCTTCTTCAGTTAATAATGGTGCGGATTTAATGTTATAAGCCAGTATTTCTTTTTGCTTTCTCTTTAAATCCCTCGCTTCACATGCATGTAATTGAGCATGAAGGGAGGCAAGAATTTGGGCATATTTCTTCACAAGCAATGGTCTTCGAGTTATAGCATCAAGCAGCGATCCGCCGGATACTCGTTGAAAAATAATCCCCCGTCGTTCGTCCTGCCACAGCAAATCTAATGGCTTGGGGGTGTTCATACCCAGAGAATACACAAATTGGCTAACCGAAAATTCTATCTCTATAGCCTCATGGAAAATATCTTTCTTATACAGCTTCAGAATGCTGCTCTCATCAACCTCATATATATCCGCCGTCCGACCCTGACCGATTTGCTTCATAAATAAGTGTCACCTCTTCCATGATTATACATGGACATTATTGGAGGGAGAAGTCCTTTCTTTTCCGGATAAATCTTTTCATATCATGGCAGGTAGCTCGATGATCGCTTCCATTCCTTTACCTTCCCCGCTCATCAATAGCAACTGCCCTTGATGAGCCTTAGCTATTCGGGCAACCATCGGAAGACCTAGGCCATGCCCAGAATGGGCCGGACGTCGTCTTCTCGACGAATAAGGCAGCTCAAGCAGGTCAGAAAGGTCGTTCTCCGCTACACCGTGTCCATCATCCCTTACGATCAGTCGACAGACCTGTCCATCTGAAGAAGCATTGGTCTGCAAAATGATATAACAACCCTCAGGATTATGAAAGAGGCTGTTCTGCACTAAATTTGTAATCGCGCGAGTTAGCAGCTTTTCATCTCCATTGACCTGCAGTTGTTCTTCAGAAATATCCACATCCAGCATGAATTTATCCTCCAGCCCCTGATTCAGAAAATCGGAAGCAATCTGCCGGGCCAGCACCGAGAGCCGGAGTCTTCTGGGATGAAGCGGCTGCATCTCATACTCCAACATAGAGACGAGGTTCAAATCACTGACCAGGGAACGCAGCTTCTCGCCTTGCTGTCGGATAATGGCCGCTTGCTGCCGCTGATCTACAGGCATGACCAGACTATCCTCTAGATCACTCGCGTAACCCAGCACCATAGACAATGGCGTACGGATGTCATGAGATATACCGGCGATCCAGTTGGAACGCGCTTCATCTCTAGCTTTAAGTGCAGCATCCTTCTGCTCAAGCAATACGGATGTGTGGTTGATGCTCTGTGCCAAGCTGCTGAACATTCCCTTTGGCTCCACATATGCGCTTTGCTCATGGGCAAGCGAATAGATTCCGCGCAGAAGCGGTTTGATCGATTTAATAAGACGGGAGCCAATCAGAAGAGACAGCATAAGGGCGAGAAGTACATTTGCAATCACCATCATAACGATTCGGGAAGGTAAATTCTGAACCCATTCGACGGGAACATTAAATTGATATTTTGCCATACTTGTCTTCGGGAACCCGATCACAATCAATCCATTAGCATGCTCCCATACATACACGGGGTAATCCATTAAGTAATTGCGTGTAAATTGGGCTACCTCGGTAAGCGTATAGGATCGAGGCAGTGTGGCAGGTACATCGAAATCCCATACGACATCACCCTTGCCATTAATCAACATAGCCCAGGCCTCATTTTGCTCCAATAGCCGCTGACCATCTTCATGGAGGGAATACCCACTCGCATTTGATTGCAGGGCCACTGCTACCTTTTGCGTAATGCTGTCCGGAGACTGCCCCTCATTCATTCCCTTGAAGATCCAGACTCCCAGCAGTATAAAGTTTAAAATGAGTAGAAACACGGATATTACGATGGTTGCTCCAGCAAAACGGCGTAAAATACGAGCAGCACCGTCCATGTCACTCCTCCTTCACAAGCAGCTTATAGCCAAGCCCTCTAACCGTAATTAAATGGACCGGGCTGGAGGGATTTGTCTCAATCTTCTCCCGTATTCTTCGGATATGCACCATTAGCGTATTTTCATATCCAAAATAATCGTCCCCCCATACCGTCTGACATAGCGCATCACTTGTAATGATCCGCCCCCGTTCGCTATAGAGCTTCGCCAGCAACGCATGCTCTTTGGCGGTTAAGGCCTGTTCTCCTCGATCGCTGCGCACCACTGCGCCTTCCAAATCAACGATACAATCGCCGAGCCGGAAGACCGGCAAATGCTCTACGGCTGAAGAAGCATACACTCGCCGCAAAATTATGTTAAGCCGTAGTACAAGCTCACGTGGCAAGAACGGCTTCACCATATAGTCATCTGCCCCAAGCCCGAGACCCAGCAGCCTGTCTTCATCTTCACCTCTGGCCGACAGAAACAGGACGGGCATAGAGGAGAAACGCCGGATCGAAGTGAGCAGAGCAAAGCCATCGCCATCAGGCAGCATAACGTCTAGAATCGCAATATCCGGCTTGTCCGATCGGCAGATTTCCAGAGCCTCCTTGCAATCCGCCGCATGAAATATACGGAAATAGCCTTCCTTGCGTAAAAAGCGATCCACCATTTGGCGGATTTCATACTCATCCTCGACGATGAGCAATTTCTTATGTTTCAAATCTTCCATGTGTTCATCACCTATTGCCATTATAGCAAGCGAGCACTGGCGATTCAGCAAAGATGGCTTATACTTCTGCGATTTAAGGTTCTCGTAAGGTAGTCTTCAGGTTGAGGAAGGGTCCCCCTTGTATGCTGAAGCTGTGAACAAGAAAATGGGATAGGAGAGAAGTCAATGAACACAATTATCTCAACGCGTAACCTTACGAAATGCTATGGGAGCATCTCTAGTGTCAACAATGTGAATTTATCCGTCTACGAAGGTGATGTATATGGATTTCTAGGACCTAACGGGGCAGGAAAATCGACCACGTTGAAGATGCTCCTTGGATTAGTCCAGCCGACAGACGGCAAGGTCACCGTCTTCGGCAAAGATTTCAGCAAGAACCGCCGACTTATACTTAGTCAAACCGGCTCACTTATTGAATCGCCTTCTTTTTACGGGCATTTGACCGGCTATGAGAACATGCGGATCATGCAGAGCCTGCGTAATGTCCCAGATCGGAATGTGAACGAGGCGCTGCAAATTGTCCGCTTAGAGAAACAAAAGGACAAGAAGGTAAATCAGTTTTCGCTAGGAATGAAGCAGCGTCTGGGAATTGCTATGGCTCTGATCTCGTTTCCAAAACTGTTGATCCTCGATGAACCGACGAACGGGCTTGATCCGGCGGGGATCGGAGAAATAAGGGAGCTGATTCAATCCCTGCCGCATCGGTACGGCATAACCGTGCTGATCTCTAGCCATCTCTTGTCGGAGATCGAGCAGATCGCTAACTCGGTGGGCATTATCAGCCAAGGCAAGCTGGTATTTCAAGGGAGCATGGATCAGCTCCGTAGTAAAAGCGAAACCCGTATCGCCCTGAAAACGGAAAATAACGCAGAAGCAGAGCGTATCCTGCTTAATCAAGGGCTGTCACCGCTGCTTGAGAATGGCTACTTGACTCTTAGAGGGGTCGAGGATAACGAAGTGGCCAGAATTAACAAAACCCTTGTGCATACAGGGATAGATGTCATTCGAATAGAAGAGCAGAGAAAAAGTCTGGAGAACCTCTTCCTGGAAATGACGGGAAAGGAGAGCAGCCTCTAATGAGCATACTGGGCCTGGAATTTTATAAGCTGCGAAGAAGACGCGTGTTACTAATGATCGCTTTGTTCCTTAGTGTAGAGTTAGCCTGGCTCTTCCTTTCTACAAGCATCTCCCTCTCAAATAATCCAGATTTGGCAGGATGGGAAGGGCTCTTTATGACAGCTGCCTCAATGAACGGGCTATTCTTCCCGATCTTGTCCTCTGTGACCGTATCCCGAGTCTGTGATATGGAGCATAAGGGCAGCACCTGGAAGCTACTACTCACGGTCTCCATTACCCGTGGCCGGATCTATGCCTCCAAGTTTTTATGTGCCTCGGCCCTGATGCTGCTCGCCATCTTGCTCGAATCTGCTGCGCTCATTGGCTTTGGGGTGATGCATCAATTCGAGTTGTCCACGCTGCTTCCTTTGTTAATGCCGTTTTTAGGGGGAGCTATTTTGACGAATCAGGTAGTCATTGCGCTGCAGCAGTGGCTGTCACTATCTATTAAAAATCAGGCCTTCAGCCTCTGCCTCGGAATGATCGGCGGGTTCATTGGTATGGCGGCTCCATTGTTCCCAGCCGTGGTTAGACGTATGTTCGTCTGGTCTTACTATACTGGTCTATATCCGATCACTTACGATTATTCGGATTCGATCATGCGGTTCGTGACACGACCTGTTGGATTTCTGCCGCCGGTTTTTCTCTTCATCATGGGCGTCACGATATACATCATTGGCAGTATCCACGTATCACGGCAGGAAGTTTAGAAGTAGTGTCTTATACCGCTGAAGAAACCACATTATAGGAGGACCATTATGTTAATCAGATGTATCCGGGCTGAGCAGCTCAAGCTGCGTCATTCCCGCATGTGGCTAATTCTAGCCGCACTGCCTGTCCTGGCGGTGTTGATCGGCTGCGCTAATTATTATTTGAACCAGAGCGCTTTAAAGAATGGATGGTACAGCCTATGGACGCAGGTAAGTCTGTTCTACGGCGAGTTCTTCTTGCCTGTACTCATTGCTATCTGCTGTGCTTATGTGTGCAGACTGGAGCACTTGAATAAAAATTGGAACATGGTGATGAGCGCCCCTGTCTCTGCTTGGCACGTATTTATCTCCAAACTGGTTATTGTGAGCATTCTTATACTGACCGTACAGATGCTATTTCTAGCGCTCTACTGCAGTGCAGGCTTGCTTCTTGGATTACGGCAGCATTTCCCGCCGGAGACCTTCGGCTGGATTGCCCGCGGCTGGGTTGCTTCGACCATGCTCAGCGCTATCCAACTCTTGTTATCGATGCGTATCCGCAGCTTCGCTGTACCTATCGGTATTAGTGTGTGCGCTGTATTTATCGGATTGGGGATGTATGTTCTGAAGATTGGCTTATATTTTCCTTATTCGCTATTGACGATCGGGATGGGGGTATTGAGCCAGGAGAGCTTAACCGTTGCAGACACTATACGATTCTTTATAATGAACTGCTTGTTCACCTTATTGGCGTCCGCTATTGCAGTCCAGCTGCTGAAGAACTCGGATGTAACTGCATAAGTCATTCATTTTCGTTTCCGCAAAAAAATCACCCAGTTCTCAGATAGAAACCATCCGAGGCTGGGTGATGTTTTTAAGACACTGTAATTATTTTATCCGTAATTTATTACTTTCCAGAAATGATTGAAGAATTGTCTTAAGTCTAGCAATGTCCACGGCGTTTTTAGAAATGAGTACACCTTGATTTTTAGCCAGATAGACAATAATCAGATGCTTCGACTCGGTTACCTTAGCAACATCATTCCATGGAATCAACGAATCATTCGAATCTATCGTCATCTGTATTCCGTCCTCGGATAGGGTGAGGGTCTGTTCATTCTTCAACATCCCGCTAGACTCGAACACCCGTCTTGCCTTATAAAGAGTTAGCAACCACATGAAGAAAGTCAGAGCAAGGCTAACAACAATGCCTATTGGCGCCTTCATCAGCATCACATTAAAATCGGAGCTTTTGATCCATGTAGTTGCTGTAAACACCAAAAATATGAACAAACTAAGGAAAATCAATTGATTCTTAGAATGAGCCAAGGTTAATGACTGGTATTCTTTGTAAGAAATCGAGAAACTAAATTTGTAGGGAAGTTGCTTTTCTGTCATTTACGAAGTATCTCCTTTAAATTCTGCATTTCTTTTATTTTAATCTGCATCTATCTCCCCTGCAATCCCTCTCTTAAAAGATCGACGCCTGCCAGCACCTCGCTCCTATTCTCGGCATCGTTTACATAGTTTCTGGCATGGATAAGGGCTGGCCTCAACGATTCTACCGAATTTCCAAACTGGTGGATCAACAAGATATATTCCGATTGTTCTTCGTCTGATCATCTATTTCTATATCGAAGAACAAGCATTATTACAAATAGCACCACTAATAAAGATAGACTGTTCGTCATTAAAAATGCAATCCCAGAGCCGTTACCGACTAAATCAATGGCATAAATCTCCATGAGTCCTATTCCCAGTAACATAAACAAATAGGATTTCAGACTTAAATCCCTGACGGACTTCGTCTTCATAATCTGCAAAATCTGAGGAATCCAGCCGATGGCCAGAATAACTCCGCCGATGAGTTGCAATATTGAGAAAATCACTATTCAGCACCACCCTGCAGGTTGATGGGTTCAAGATGGAATAGACATATTAGCTTTTATTTAGCCGCTCGAAAAATTTGCTCTAATTTTGGACCTAATTCATATAATTTCTCCCGAATATACGGTTGTGTACTGGCAGGCACTTCCGACAAGCTGTAAAACCTCGCCTCAATGACTTCAACACCATCCGGGACGATTTCCCCTTCAAATTCAGTACAAATGTAGCCGATGATGACATTATAGTATTCATGCCCATTTCTCAGTTTCGTATATAGCTGCTTCCCTGAGAATACGTCGAATAATTGAAGCTTCCCCAGATCAAGGCCTATCTCTTCTTTCGTTTCTCTTCTAATACACTCTTCAGTCGACTCTCCAAGTTCCATCAGTCCCCCCGGGATCCCCCAGGAATCGTCATGATACTTCACTAATAAAATCTGCCCAAATTCATTTATAATTGCAGCGCTCGGCCTCACTAAGATCAAAGGTTGATTCCCTACCTGCTTTCTCAAATCCTCAACATATCCCATAAGGACACCTCCAATATGTTATTAAATATATTCCTGGCACTTTAATTTCATCCTTTATTCAGCAAAAAAGACAAATCGCTACCTCTAGCGACTTGTCTCAGGTGTAAATGGTCCCCATATTTAATCCATTAATCCTACGATGACCCCCCTTGTTCTGTTCAAGATTTCGCTCCTGAAATTTTCCCAAGCAAATAAACTAGCAATTGCTGATTATGCGTTGAGATTCGATCAAGAATGCTGTTGATGTATGTATCCCGAATGGAGACTCCGCGCTCGAGTTCTTCTTTTCCCTTCTCCGTAATGGATACCCATACGATCCGGCGATCGGCCTCATCGCGCTCTCGACGAATCAGTTCACCGCGTTCCATACGATCCAGCAGCATCGTTACGGCAGCAGGTGTAGTAGAGAGAAACGGAATAAGATCCGAAGGCTTCAAGCTGTAATTCTCATGCTGAATCATGACTTCCAGAACGCTCAATTGCGATGTTGTTAAGGAAGGTGCAAGATGGTCTTCCATATGGGTCTGAAAATCTTTCATGATCCTTCCAAGTAATTTGACAAATTCCTCTGTATGCAATCCGATCCCTCCCTAGGTTGAACTCCAGTCAATAACTCTACTCTTAAAAAATATATGGATATCCCGCTTATTATCGGAATATATCATGCATTTGTGAATTGATGATCGCTTGACCAACAAGTAACGGGCAGACGTAATAGATGTGGAATGATCACAATCGGGTGTAATTTATTTTTTCGACATTCATTTTCAAAATCCTGCCATGGGACAGAAAGTGGTTCGTCACTATCCAATTATTTCTTATCACAATGCCCTTCCGGGTTATCTAAGATTAATGCCGTCCAGACTGAAATGGGCAAAAAAAAGGCCGCCCCTTAGGCAGCCTGCTCCAATCTCTTTATTTTATGATCGAATAAATTCACGAATTCCTTCACCCGATCAAATATCTCCAGTGAAGAGGATCGTCAATTTTGCCTTGCTGTATTCCTGTAATCGAATCATACAGTCTACCGGAAACTTCTCCGATATGACCCTCAGTGATCTGAATGCTCTGCTCCCCCCACTTCATCGCGCCGATCGGGGAGATGACCGCAGCGGTTCCAGTTCCGAAGGCTTCCTCCAATTTTCCTTGCCGATGCGCCTCGAACAGCTCCTCGACGGTAACTTTTCGTTCTGTCACAGGAATTCCCCAATGCTTCAGCATCGCAATGACCGAATCCCGTGTGACCCCTGGTAGAATACTTCCGTTCAGCTCTGGTGTAATAACCTCGCCATCTACCTTGAAGAATACATTCATACTTCCGACCTCTTCGATATAACGCTGCTCAATGCCGTCTAGCCACAATACCTGAGAGTAGCCCTGTCGCTTGGCCTCTTCTTGCGCTTTGATGCTCGAAGCATAGTTGATCGAAGTCTTAGCCGCACCGGTTCCGCCACGAACCGCCCTAACATAATGATCCTCTACATAGATCGATACTGGCGCCATCCCGCTGGAATAATAGGCCCCAACCGGTGAAGTAATGATGAGCAGTTGATATTCCTTCGCTGCGCGTACACCAAGGCATGGCTCAGTCGCAATAATGAACGGACGAATATAGAGTGAATTCTCCACCCGCTGCGGAATCCAGTCACTATCGATCTCAACCAACTTGCAGATCGCCTCAAGCATCCATTCTGGATCAACCTGAGGAATTCCTAATCTATCACAGGACATATTCATGCGCTGGATATTCTTCTCCGGTCTGAACAGATTGATCTCTCCGTTCATTCCCCGGTATGCCTTCATACCTTCGAATACTTCCTGCCCATAGTGAAGCACCATTGCTGACGGCTCCAGGCTTATAGGCCCATAAGGAATAATTCTAGCATTTTGCCAGCCTCGCTCTGACGTATAATCTGCAACGAACATATGGTCACTAAAATATTTGCCGAAGCCCAGTTCCCCTTCATTTGGCTTGCTCTTCGGCTGACTAGTCCGAATTACTTGTAGCGGTTCCATGTCAAGCGCTCCCTTTCTTAGGTACGGTAGTTATTGTTAATAACTATAGCGATTTAATCTCTATTGATCAATAATATGGTATCGATTATAATCATAGAAATTATCTATCGATAGGAGGTGAGCCTGCTCATGGAACATCGATTACTGGAGTACTTTCTGGCCGTATGCGAAGAGCTTCATTTTACGAGGGCTGCTGAGAAATTGGGCATTTCCCAGCCTACATTAAGTCACCAGATACGGCTGTTGGAACGCGAGCTAGGAGCCCCGTTATTTCACCGTTCTGGCAAGAAGACATTACTCACCCAGGCAGGTCAAATTCTACTTGGTCATGCCCACCGAGTGATTAACGAGATTAAGCTGGCCCGGCTTGAAATAAATGAACTATCCGGACTGCAGAGGGGGAAGCTGCGAATCGGCTGTTCTGGCAACCATTTATTAACCGATGCCTTGGTCGCTTTCCATCGCCTCTATCCCGGAATTGAACTGACTGTGACAGAGCTTGCTACTGAGGAGACAAGAGATGGCTTGTTGCACAATCATCTGGATGTAGGTGTCGTATTTCTGCCCCTATTCGATGAACAGTTGGGTTATCGTCCTCTCTATGATGAAGAATTGGTGCTGGCAATTTCCAGCAGCCATGAATATGCTACTTGCTCCAATATAACGATTCAGCAGTTGGCCAATCTCCCACTTGTACTATTTCCACAGAAATTCCTGGTCCGGCAGATGATAGACTCCGCCTGTGCCGAGCTGGAGATTCAACTAAATCCTGTAATGGAGCTCTCCACCCTGGAATCCCAATTACATATGGCCGAGCAAAATGTAGGTGGTACGATTCTGCCCAAATCCTATGGCAAGACCGTTGTTAGCGACAAGGTAGCCATTATTCCCCTTGCCGATCCCGCCCCACGAAAAAAGGTAGGTCTTGTCTACCGCAAGGATACATTGGAGAGTTCGATCATCCGTGCTTTTGTTGACCATTTAATTTCCTTTTAGTAACAACTTAATTGAACCGTAATATCTGTAGGTCAAATTTTTAGGGAGTGTCAATGTTGACACTCCCTAGTCATGTTTTCTAGCTGATTATTACAACATCTCGCCTGAATAGAAAGAGCTGGGTAGTTTATCAAAGTCATAATCTACAAGCTCTTCCAATGTGATATTAGCATGGGCTCCTTCATGAACCATCAGGTTGCTGTTCTCGCCAACATGAATTAGAATCACGGGTTTATCCGTCGCATAAGCGTAGCCAAATTCCCAGGCTGTTCCCGTGTCCGAATAGTTACCATGATAAATGCCTACCACAATTTCAGACCATTTAATATATTTAATATCGGTCATAAAGGTTTCAATCGACCACTGCCGTGAACCGAACTCAGCATTTTCATTATTTTTTCGAAATGGTGAGAAGACGTTCATGCCTTTGTCGGCTAAAATCTTCTCTACCTGTTCTAGAACTGCAATCTCTTTATTATTAAAAAATGGACTGGCGAGATATACCCTTTTCATCTTCTTGTTGACCTCCGGTACGATGTATTCTGTATAGGCCCTTAAGGCATGGGAGATCCCTGTTCTTCGCCTACTATTCCATTTTTTCTAAAATGCCTTTAATTAATGCAATAAAATTCACTCTAACCTTACCAGCCACTTCAATCACTTCTTCATGGTTCAGAGGCTGATCTAAAATGCCACAAGCCATATTCGTTAAGCAGGATATTCCGAGCACTTTCATATTTCCATGGACAGCTACAATCGCTTCTGGGACGGTCGACATACCCACTGCATCGGCTCCCATCGTACGGATCATACGAATTTCAGCTGGAGTCTCGTACGTTGGTCCGCTCCACCATGCATAGACACCCTGTTGTATTTTCATGTTAAGGTCATTAGCTACTACCTCAGCAAGATGACGTAAACCAGGGTTGTAGGTTTGAGACAAATCTGGGAAGCGAGTACCCAATTCATCGTTATTTGGCCCGATTAACGGATTCGTGCCGACCAGATTGATATGATCCGTAATCAACATTAAATCCCCTGGGTTAAAGCTAGTATTCACCGCACCGCAGGCATTCGTAATCATCAGATTCTCGACGCCTAACGCCTTCATGACACGCACTGGAAAAGTGACTTCATCTAAAGTAAAGCCTTCGTAATAATGAAAACGCCCCTTCATAGCAGCTACTGTCTTCCCCTTCAACTGTCCGATCACCAACTCGTTAGAATGGCCGACGGCAGAAGATTTTGCAAAATGAGGGATTTCAGTATAAGGAATGGTTACAGGATTTTCGATATCGTCAGCCAGTGTTCCCAAGCCAGAGCCTAGAATCAAACCAATGGTAGGACGATGGTTAATCTTACTCATAATGAAATCTTTTGCTTCCAGAATTTGTTGCGTGTTATGCATGAATCCTTCCTCCTTAGAAATGTTGAACGAATTATGATCTTGGAAAACTTAGAGCAAATGACTCGTCATACTAGCCTAGAACTTTTCATCACTGAAAGTTTAAATGACTCTGCGGATAAAGTAAATAGACTAAATCTCATTTTGATAAAAAGTTAATGATAAATCATGATCATACTCATGAAAAAGTACGATATAAGCCGTATTTTTATCAAACCGAGCTAAAACTTGCCTGGTGCACACTTCTTCTTTTTTGCAAAATAGAGTAAACTACTCATAATTTAATGATTAAGAATGGAGTTCGGAAGGATTATGCTAAGGCAATTTATGGGTATAACGTCTCAAAAGACGAAAAACTTAAAAGTTCTATATGGTTTAATTCGTCAATGGGGTCCGATAGGAGTAAAAGCACTTTCCGAGATGACGGGATATAAACCTACAACCTGTGCTCGTCTACTGGACGAACTTGTCCATGTGGGACTGATTCATGATAGCGGCTTAGGGGAATCCAGCGGCGGACGGAAGCCGTTAATGTATGTAATCCATCCTGACGCCTTCTATTTAATTGGCGTAGAGATCAGCAATTTATATACTACCGTATTGCTTCTCGACTTAGATTTAACTATTCTTGGGACGGAGAAGTTAAAAATGAATTCGCAATGCACGGCGCAATATACATTGGATTATGTGTCCCGGTGTATTAAAGAGCTGCTTGCCAAGCACAATATCCCAACGGATAAAATGCTGGGAATTGGTGTTGGAGTCCTTGATCCGGTAGATCTTGAGCGAGGAATCATCGTTGATCCGCATTTATTTCCTGCGGATGGTTGGAATGATTTCAACATCGTCGAATACCTAGAGAAGAACAATGATACCCTCGTATTCCTGGATAATGGAACAAATTTAGCGGCATTGGCAGAATACCGATTGAAATATTGGAAGGAAACAGATAGCTTGGTTTTTGTCTCTAGTGACATGGGAATTCGCAGCAGCATGATCATCAAAGGTAAGCTTGTCCATCAAATCAATGAGATGGATGATGCTCTAAGCCACATGATCATCGATATACATGGACGGCGTTGTTCCTGCGGTGCCTATGGGTGTCTGCAGACATACAGCAGCCTGCCGGCCATTCATCACGAAGTCATTCACCGGCTCAAACGGGGCCAAGGATCTATTCTTCAAGAAAGTATGGAAGATGTGGACAAGGTAGACTTTCACCACATTTTGGAGGCAATGGATAGAGAGGATTCGCTTTGTCTGGAGGTTGTGAAGGAAGCCGCTTATTATTTTGGCATAGGTCTAGCTAATCTTATCTTTTTGCTGCGTCCCGATATCGTCATTTGTGGTGGAACGCTTGTACCTAAACCACTCTTCTACGAAGAAGCATCAAGAATTGCACATGAACGAGTGGCTATTTATCCTAACTGTCATGTAAAGATTGTTCAATCCTCTACAGCCTACAATATTGTGGCCCAAGGAGCCGGGTGCATGGTATTAGATCATTTCACGTCTACAGATATAAATAATCCCGGTACAAACATATAGGTGAATATAACACAAAGAACCTTCATGTCCGCGCTTGACGGATTTGGAGGTTCTTTGCGTTTATTTATTAAATAGATTCAACCGATGATGTTCTTTTAGACCCAATTAAGACTCCAGCAAATCAACAATTTCATCCTGCTTCTCCACATGGGCCATGATCTTGCCGATCGACTTGCGGTCTGCAAGCGGCGCCGATTCAGAACTGAAGCTATAAGCCTGGCCTTCCCGGGTCATGGCTATGATTGTGATCGGTTCCTTACAGTGGAAGCCGCCTACAATTCGTGTGCCATTCGGCTTCACACGCTTGCCTTCCTTGAATTCAAACGTCTGAACGCCTTTGCCTCCGCGACTCTGGAGCGGATAATCGAGCAGCAGGCTGCGCTTCGCATAACCCAGATCAGAGATGACAAGCAGTTCGCCTTCATCGCCTTGAACCCATAGCGCACGGACGATCTCGTCGTCCTCCTTCAACCCGATTCCCTTCACACCAGCGGATACGCGGCCCATCGCATTCACTTCATTCTCAGCGAAGCGTATCGCCATTCCTTGCTTCGTTAACAGAACAATATCCTGATTGCCACGGCTAACCTGGACAGTAATAATTTCGTCCCCATTAGCCACCTTGCAAGCGGCAACTGCCGTCGACCGCTTCGTCTCATATTCCTTCAATTCCGTTCGCTTCACTTGCCCACGTTTTGTTACGAAGACAAGACTGACGCCCGCTTCATCAAAGGATTTGAGCGGAATGACACCGATGATCGAATCCTCTTTGGCTAGTGGAATGACGTTGACAATCGCTGTCCCGTTGTCCTTCCACTTGAACTCAGGAATCTGATGCACCGGCAGCAGGAAGTATTGTCCGCGCTGCGTGAAGATAAGAATATTTTGCAGCGTGTCCACATCAAATACATGCTTGATATAGTCGCCTTCCTTCACCCCGGAGCCATTGCGTTCTCCGCCGGAACGAGTGAATGAGAGCATGCTGGTCCGCTTAATGTAGCCCTCGTTGGACAGAGTTACCAGCACATCTTCCTGCGCGACCATCACCTCAAGATTGACCTTAAGCTCCTCTACCTCGCTCTGAATTTCAGAACGACGGTCAATCCCGTATTTCTCACGGATTTCCAGCAGCTCTTTTTTGATCAGAGCCACGAGCTTCTTATCGCTCTCCAGAATTCCACGTAGAACGGTGATTTTCTTAATGATGTCATCTAGCTCTTTTTGTAACGACGTTATTTCCAAATTTGTCAAACGATATAATTGCAAAGTAAGAATGGAATCGGCCTGACGTTCTGTGAATCCGAACATCCATTGCAGGTTGTTCTGCGCATCTTGACGGTTCTTCGAGGCCTTGATGGCCGCAATGACTTCGTCCAGAATATTCAGCGCCTTGACCAGACCTTCGAGCACATGGGCGCGATCTTCCAGCTTCTCCAGCTCATACTGGGTCCGGAATGTAACGACTTCACGCTGGTGAGCGATATAAGCCTCAAGAATTGCTTTCAGGCCGAGCTGACGTGGTGCTTTGTTGACAATCGCCACCATATTGAAGTTATAAGTGACCTGCAGGTCCGTCTTCTTCAGCAGATAAGCCAGAATCCCCTGGGCATCAGCATCTTTCTTCAGCTCTATGACGATTCGCAATCCGTTACGTCCGCTCTCGTCTCGAACTTCGGCAATTCCGTCTACCTTTTTTTCCAGCCGGATATTTTCCATGGCCGTCACAAGACGGGACTTAACCACCTGATACGGGATCTCCGTAACGATAATCTGCTGCTTCCCGCCGCGCATGTTCTCGATTTCCGTCTTGGAACGCAGATAGATGCGTCCTTTCCCAGTGCGATAGGCATCGCGGATGCCGTCCTCGCCCATGATGATTCCTCCGGTCGGGAAATCCGGTCCTTTCACATAGGAGGCGATCTCCTCCAGTTCAAGCTCTGGCCGTTCCATGACAGCAATACATGCATCGATAACCTCACGCAGATTATGCGGCGGAATTTCCGTCGCGAACCCTGCCGAAATCCCGCTAGCCCCGTTCACGAGCAAATTGGGGTAACGGGACGGCAGCACCACAGGCTCTAATGTCGAGTTATCAAAGTTATCCTTGAAAGGAACCGTCCGCTTCTCAATGTCACGCAGCAGTTCCATGGCGATCGGCGACAGCCGCGCTTCCGTATAACGCATCGCTGCAGCCGGGTCATCATCCTGAGAACCCCAGTTGCCATGCCCGTCAACCAGCACATGCCCCATCTTCCAAGGCTGAGCCATCCGCACCATACCCTCGTAGATCGAAGAGTCACCGTGCGGATGATAATTCCCCATCACATCGCCGACCGTCTTGGCTGACTTGCGATAAGGCTTGTCCGGCGTATTCCCCGAATCATACATCGAATACAGTATCCGCCGCTGAACCGGCTTGAGCCCATCGCGCACGTCAGGAATGGCACGGTCCTGAATTATATATTTGGAATACCGACCGAAGCGATCCCCTACGACCTCTTCCAAATAAGCCGGTAAGAAGTTCTCCAACATACTCAAATCAAGTCACCCTCTATTCCTCATACTCCGTAAAATCGACGTTCTCTACGATCCAACGCTTACGTGGGTCGACCTTATCCCCCATCAAGGTGGATACGCGCCGTTCCGCCTTCGCGGCATCATCAATCCTCACTTGCAGCATCGTACGACTCTCCGGATTCATCGTCGTCTCCCACAGCTGATCCGGGTTCATCTCCCCGAGCCCTTTATATCGCTGCAGTTCGAAGTTTTTACCGAATTCCTTCAAGTAATTCTGCAGTTGCTCATCGCTCCATGCGTAGCGCACCGTCTCTAGCTTGCCTGAACGCCTCGTGATCTTGTATAGCGGAGGCTGGGCAATATAGACCCGTCCGGCATCGATCAGCGGCTTCATATAACGATAGAAGAACGTAAGCAGCAGAACCTGAATATGTGCTCCGTCTGTATCGGCATCCGTCATGATTATAATTTTCGCATAATTGCTGTCCTCGACAGCGAATTCTGTGCCGATGCCCGCACCGATCGCCGCAATAATGGCCCGATACTCATCGTTCTTCAGAATATCGGCAAGCTTAGCCTTCTCCGGGTTCATTGGTTTACCCTTCAATGGCAGAATCGCCTGGAATTTGGAATCCCGGCCCTGCTTCGCCGAGCCGCCAGCGGAATCCCCTTCGACAATGAACAATTCATTGCGCGCATAGTCCTTCGACTGTGCTGGAGACAGCTTGCCGCCAAGATTCGTGCTCTCGCTGCGTTTCTTGCCGGTCCGCATCTCATCACGTGCCTTGCGCGCCGCTTCCCGAGCCTTGGAGGCCTGCACCGCCTTCTTGATCAGAACTTGAGCGACCTGCGGGTTCTCCTCCAGGAACAGAGCCATCTTCTCGGATACGACAGACTCCACGGCACTCCGCGCAGAAGCGCTGCCGAGCTGGTCCTTCGTCTGGCCGACGAACTCCACTTCGGACATCTTCACGCTGATGATAGCCATCATCCCTTCGCGAAGATCATTTCCTTCCAGATTTTTGTCCTTCTCTTTCAGGATTGAATTCTTCCTAGCATACTCATTCATGACACGCGTGTACGCTGTCTTGAAGCCAGTCTCATGTGTACCGCCGCCCCGCGTAGGAATCGAGTTCACAAAAGATACCAAGGTCTCCGTATAGCCCACATTATATTGCAGCGCTACTTCTACCTCGATCTCATCCCGTTCCGCATAGAAATGAACCACGTCATGGAGGACATCCTTGCCGTCATTCAAGAATTCGACAAATTGGCTTGCGCCGCCCTCGTAAAAAAATTCGTCGGAGCGGCCGGAACGCTCATCCTTCAAAGTCACTTTTAGACCTGAGTTCAGAAAAGCGATCTCCTGCAAACGATCCGCGAGCGTATCATAATTAAGGCCAATTCCATTCGGGAACACCCGAATATCCGGTTTGAACGTGACCTTCGTGCCGCTCTTATTCGTATTGCCGATAATTTCAAGACCAGTTACCGGTTCGCCGACATGCTCGACCCCTTTTTTATCCACCCAGTACTCGAACCGCATGCGGTGAATTTTGCCCTCACGGTAGATCTCCACCTCAAGCCACTCGGATAAAGCGTTGGTTACCGATGCGCCAACCCCGTGCAGCCCCCCGGACTTCTTATAACCGGAGCCGCCGAACTTGCCCCCAGCATGCAGGATCGTATAGACGACCTGCGGTGTAGGAACACCGATCTTATGCATCCCGGTCGGAATACCGCGGCCATTATCTACTATGGTTACAGAACCATCCTTATTCAATGTAATATCGATCTTGGAACAAAATTTGGCCAAATGCTCGTCGACAGCATTATCCACAATTTCCCAGACCAGATGATGAAGTCCCGACGAGCTCGTACTGCCAATATACATCCCTGGCCGTTTCCGTACTGCGACAAGCCCTTCGAGCACTTGAATGTCGTCCGCGTCGTATCCCGAAGATTCACTTCCGGAACTGATACCGGAAGCTTCTTCGAACAAATCGATTTGTTCCGCCATTCATGCTCCCCCTTTTACTTTCGTTATGTAGTCGTTAATATAAGTGTTCAAAAAGGTCGGTTTTCAGCACCGAAGCTTATGCTTCCGATGTGCGTTTTTACAAAACGCTTCAGTTGAATGAGCCAGGGACGAAAGAAGCGCAGCGTACGTAGTTGGTACGTGAGCATCGGAAGGCCCGGCTGAATTCAAGATTCGATGCGAATCTGCTTCCTGATTCACTATGTGATCAAAAGCGGACTTTTTGAACAACCTCTAATATACTACAAATGCAAACAAATGTTTTGTTATCCTTGTCCATTTTAATTCAAGATATCCTGTTTCGTAAAGACAAGGAATGAGACGATTGTTGAACAAGCCGCCCAAACCGCCAGAACAGCGAGTGAAAATCCCAGTGTCATGCCCTCGATCGGAGCCGGTGTTCCCGATAAATAGTTCGTAAGACCGAGATTGACCATGAACAAGTATTTGGCGCTCGTCCAGGCCGATGCCATATTGGCGAGAATATTGCCGGCGATCAGCGCGGCCATCATAATGACAATGCTCGCGGCGGTACTGCGAACGAGCACCGATACCATGAAAGCCAGCATCGCTACTACAATTCCAACGAACCAGATCAGCCCAGCCTGCATACAGATATATTTCCACTGCGGTACGGCATGAACATTGGACATATCTACTTCACTACCATGCAACTGGAAGCCGCTAAATACCGGAAGCTGAAATCCGCCATAGCCAAAAAAGATCCCCGATATCAAGTAACATACGAGCAGCGTAGATAGGATAATCAACGAGACAAACATGATCAGCGTAATTAGCTTGCTGAGCAGGATTTTCCACCTTCGCACCGGCCTTGTAAGCAGCATCTTGATCGTACCCGCTGTTCGCTCAGAGGATACAATATCCGATCCTACGCCCATGATCAGGAGAGGAATGAACAACGTAGATGCGTTATCCAGAAATTCGCGGGTGAACGATACACCACCGGCCTGGATTGGATTCACATCATGCTCAAGATAATATTTCATCTGCTCGATGTATATTTTGCGGTATTTCTTCCACTCCTCAGGCACGCGGTCGCTGCCGAGTGAATTTTGATTATCCGTAATGGCCTGCTGGACTTCCCTGCGCCAGTCTGCACCGAATTTCTCACGCTTCGCAGAAGCTTCCCGCATCTGGGCATAGGTGAACATCGGGACTAGAACGAGCAGCACCAGCAGAACGACGTAAAATCGCTTCTTCTTGATCATTTTGATCGTCTCATTCTTAACTAACAGCAGCAGATTATTCAACACCCTCACCATCCGTCATCTCAAGGAACAATTGTTCCAGCGTTGGAATTACCTTCTGAACGGAACGGACCTGAAGCCCGGAACTTACAAGCCGAGGCACGATATCCGCAATTTGATCCACCTGCATCTGGGTTACGATCGCCTCGCCGCCAAAACCGGCAATGATCGCATCATCCAGCACCTCATCCACATTCTGAACGATGCTGATTCCAAGGTCAGCCAGCATTTCCTCACCTGTTGAAGACGGCTCCAGCTCCCAGACAACATACCCTGTACTCGAGTCAAGCAGCTCATGAACCGCACCGACTGCAAGGACCCGCCCCCGGCTTATAATCGCCACACGATCACAGAGTACTTGAATTTCACTAAGTAGATGACTTGAGACGAACACGGCCAGCCCTTCCTTCGCCAGAAGGCGAATGAAGCTGCGCATCTCTTTGATCCCCTTCGGATCAAGACCATTCGTCGGTTCATCCAGAATGAGCAGCTTAGGTCTGCCGAGCAGAGCCTGGGCAATTCCAAGACGCTGTCGCATTCCGAGGGAATACGTCCGCACTTTATCATGAATCCGCTGATCGAGTCCAACCAGATCAGCAACCTCCTGAATTCTCGCCGCATCGATTCCCGGCATCATCCGGGCGAACTGCTCCAGGTTCTCCCAGCCAGTCAGGTATGTATATACCTCCGGATTCTCCACGATCGACCCGACCAGGCTAAGGGCCCGCTCCGGATCCTTCTGCACATCGAATCCGCAGATAGCTACTTGTCCTTCTGTCGGGCGGATCAGATCAACCAGCATGCGAATCGTTGTCGTCTTGCCAGCTCCGTTCGGCCCAAGGAATCCGAAGATCTCTCCGGCTTTCACCTCGAAAGATACATCCTGCACGATCCAGCGCTTGCCGATCCGCTTCTTCAAATGCTCCACCGACAAAATAATCTCATCATTTGTCTTCGTTCGATGATGCATCGCTTTTCTCCTCCTTAACGTGTGTGTTCAAAAAGTCCAGTTTTCAGCACCGAGAAGGTTGGATGAAGCTAGGGACTGAGGAGCGGAGCGTAGGCAAAACCTACGTGAGCATCGGAAGGCCCGGTTGAATTCAAGATTCGATGTCGAATAGCTTCATGATCTACTTCGTGATCAAAAGTGGACTTTTTGAACTACCTCTAAACCTAGTTCAGCGCGATGCTCTGTACAATCCGCTCTGCGATCCTCTGGTAACCTTCGCCATTCGGATGGAAATGGTCACCCGATAAATAGCGATCCAAGTTGCTCGTAAATAAATCGTAGGTTGGAATAACGATCGTCCCTGGATACTGATTCATTGTATCTAATACATTCAAATTCCAATTCGCCACCGCTTGATCTCCAGCTTCCTTCATGTCCTTCAAATCAGCAAAGGGATTGTATAAGCCAACGTACACCAATTGCGCATCGGGATTAATCTGCTTCAGCTTGCTAACGATCTTTTTGAAATTTTCTCCCGATGTCTTCACCGCAGCATTCATCTCCGCCTCCGTCGGAAGTTCCCCGCTGCTCTGATAGCTCTGAGCTCCAGCAAACAAATCATTTCCGCCGATCGACAGAATAATGATTCCGGCCTGTTTGAGGCCGTATTGGACTCCAGGTTCATCGAGCGTCGGAAGTAGTGCCTTCGTCGTCAGCCCGTTGATTCCGAGATTGTTAACTAATTTAGAGGACTTACCCTGCTTCGTTAATAACTGCACCGTTCTACGCGCAAATCCATTGCCTGTATCGTCCCCGGTACCCTTGGCGAGCGAATCGCCAATAGCAGTGATATCAAATGGCGCCGCCGTGACAGACATTTGTACGCCGCTGTCGGGCTTGGCCTTACTTGCCTCGCTTGCCGGAACCGTCATATCATAGACGGCATATATGAATCCAACAATAAGCAGCAGTGTTGATACCGCCGAGAGCAGGCCCGTGACTAGCCATATTCGCGACGATTTGTTCATGGTTGTCTTCCTCCTATATATGCCCGAATCCCTGATCCCATCCTTTAATTAATCTAACCAACTTATATCGTAGGTATAGCCGTTGAATATCGTATCTGTTCATTTTTATTGAGTTTATCCTATTTATTAAACAATTGAAATAAAAATTGACCATCTATGATCATACATGATTGCCGAGAATGTGATTTTTTTTCTGGATCGCCGGAACACTCTAATAGCACCCATAATATCATCTATTCTAATCCACTGCCAATTCACTGGAATAGTGGCCTACTTAATGAAAAAAGAAGCCCACCAGTCAGTGGGCTTCTTTTATACTGATTCTTTCGGATTGTACGGCGGTATGGGCAGATAACGTATTTACATATCACCCTAACTATTGGAAGTTGAAGTTTAGTTAGAATAAGAGTAATCAATTAAAAAACAAAGGCTCTAGTAATGATAACAAGCAAAATGAACAGAACTAGAATCGCTGCAGTTGATGTAAATAATCCACCACCGTGGACGTCACCCATAGTTCATACCTCCTTGCATTTAGAGTACACACCATCCTATTCAATTTTACAATAAATAGATTGGACTGCTTTCCCTATGATAAAGTCTATTTATCTTATTCATCCCTTTTCTCCCACATTTCCACACCAAAAAAAGCCTGAGAACCGCTTCCCAGGCAAGCTTTAGGTCGTGTTTATGAATTGGATTACCCACCTTCAGTATAATCTGCCCCGCTTAAAGAACTTTGAATATCCGGCATAGACATCGATCCGTCACCATGTTCTTTCCGATTCGCTGGATTTCCCCGCTCCTGCTCCAAAGCCTCAAGCTGCCCGAGCAGATGGGCAAATTTATCGCGAAGTTGCTCCGCCTCCGCTTTATATAGATCGTAACTCGCCAAATATTCCTTCATTTTTGCCTCGGCCAACCTCTTCTCAGAAAGCGCACGACGAGCAAAATCCTCCTGATGAGCTATGGCAGCCATATGAGCTTGTCGAACACGTCTATTGACGAATGCCTGCTGCTCTACAAAGAGCTGTTTGAACTTTCTCTCCAAAGCGATCCTCTCAGCCAGCTCTCTCTCCGTATCGTCCAATTGCGCCTGAAGCTGTAGAAGGACTTCATCCCCCGCCTCTACATCTCCGTTCGAATAATCCCAATCCGTACGATTATTGGCAAGCTGCTTCAGATCTACTACCTCACTACTCGTGATATTGTAATCTGAATTCGTCAAATTCTGTTCCCGCTTGAAAAATGACATTCGTCGGCTCCTCCCTGCCTTAAGTTATCCTCCTAAGATATGTATGCAGATTCCAAACGGTAAATGGCATAATAAAGAACCGTGACATCCGCCACGGCCCTATTTTTATATTTAACTGTCTTTATATGCGCAAGCCCACACCCTATTTGCCAATAAATTCCTGTACCCAAAATCCGTTATAATAACCTACGCCGATCAGCGTATATTTGGAATTCAAAATGTTGGCGCGATGACCAGGACTGTTCATCCAATCCTTCACGACTTCTTCAGCCGAGCGCTGCCCTTTGGCAATATTCTCGCCTGCGTAGAGATAAGTAATGTGATACGCATCCATCATATCGAATGGAGAACCATATTTCGGCGAAGTATGGTCAAAATAACCGCTCCTAAACATATCGATTGCTTTGTCCTTAGCCATCTTTGATAAATTCGTGTGTACAATCAAAGGCTTCAACCCTGCCGAAGTCCGTTCTTTATTAACTAGCGCTACAACCTGTGCAGCCCGTTCCGCTTGAACCTGCGCATATACTGCCGCCATACTTTTACTTACAGTAGCAGCGCTTGCCGTTCCATGACCAGCAGGAGTAGCTGCCAGTGACACTGCTAGTACGGAGAATATCAATCCCATTTTTGCGGCCTTCATCATCATTTTCTTCAATGATACATCCCCTCCTCAGCAAGATAATCAATCTGGAAAATAGTCTCTCTAATTTTACCATGCTTGTCGTTTCCTTGCATGGGAATTTGATGGAAATATATGCTGACCTTCCATGTACGGTAAATAATGAAAATCCCCTGCTGTTGTTACCAACAATACGGGGGATTCACAATTCTTCTCTGTTAAGACTTATAGATAGCATAAATACAATAGCATTAGCGCTTAGCCGCATATTTCCGCATATCAAATGCAACTGCAGTGACGATGATGGCGCCCTTAATAATTTGCTGCCAGTAAGGGCCTACCCCGATAAAAGTCAAACCGTAATTGATGACTGTAAAGATCAATACCCCGGCCATTACTCCAGGAACGGTACCGATTCCGCCTGTCGTCGATACGCCGCCAACGACACAGGCAGCGATCGCATCAAGCTCGTACATATTCCCGTAGTTGTTCGTTGCCCCGCCGGTTCTAGCGGCTTCCAGCACGCCAGCAGTACCATACAGAGCCCCAGCGATCGAATAAATAATGATTAGCGTCAATATCACATTAATCCCGGACACCTTTGCAGCTTGCATATTTCCGCCGATCGCGTACATGTTTTTACCCAACCGAGTCTTATTGAACATAACCCATACAATAAAGCAGATAGCAACGGCAAAAATAACGATGTAGGGCAAGGATAAGTCTCCTTTACCAAAACTGCCTGATCCAAGCGTCGTAAAGTCGTCGCGAAGTCCGCCAATCGGCTGTGAATTGTTCGGCTCCGTATCGAAATACAAGGAGTTAATCCCGTATATAGCTACCATCGTACCCAAAGTAGCAATAAAAGGTGGAACCTTAAACTTGGAGACGATGACTCCATTAATCATGCCAAAGATAACACCAACAAATATCGCAATCAAGATCGGGATGAACAGCGAGAGCTGCGGAAGATCAGGGAAGAAGCGACGTGCATAATCCGGGTCCTGCAGCATCGAAGCTGATATGACCGCAGTCAAACCGACCATCCGTCCCGCCGACAAATCGGTCCCGCCCGTAATCAGAATGAATGCTACACCTAACGCAATAATGACACGGGTCGATGATTGAATCAGAATATCGCGGAGTGTATTAAAACCGATAAAATTGGGGTCATAGACTGCAATTGCGATCACAAGTACAACCAATACAATATAGATCGCGTTCTCCGTTATAAAGCTCTGGGTTTTCTTGATATTCATTCCTAATCTCTCCTTCTCGGACTCTAATGCTGAGCGGCTAGACGCATAATTTCCTCTTCCGAGGCCTCCTGACCATTCAAAATGCCCGTGATCTTCCCTTCCGACATCACCATGATGCGGTCAGACATGCCAAGAAGCTCCGGCATTTCCGATGAGATCATAATGATGCTCTTGCCCAGCTTCGCTAGATCGGCAATGATCGTATAAATTTCGTACTTGGCACCGACATCGATTCCTCGCGTCGGTTCATCAAGCAACAAAATTTCCGGGCTAGTTAACAGCCATCTGGCAAGCAGCACCTTCTGTTGATTGCCTCCGGACAGATTCATAATCAGCGTCTTTGGAGAAGGCGTCTTGGTTCGCAATTTCTCCACCACCTGATTGACCTCATCGCGTTTCTTCCGTTCATTCAGCAGCCCATAGGGCCGAATATATTTGCGCATATTGGCAATCGCCGCATTCTCATGCACCGACAATACCGGAATGATGCCTGTCGTGCGTCTCTCCTCGGTCAACAGTGCCATCCCATACCGCTTGGCAGCAGCCGGGCTCTTGATCCGCACAAGCTTGTCATTTATCGAGATCGATCCAGACTGAATCTCACGCAAACCAAATAACGCCTCGATGAGTTCCGTCCGCTGCGCTCCTACTAATCCGCCAATTCCGAGGATTTCTCCTTTCCGCAGCTCAAAGGAGACATTGTTGAACGATTTGGGGTGAATAGAAGTTAGCCCTTCCACCTTAAGTACAACCCCGTTCGGAACATTATGTCGCTGCGGAAAACGCTGTGTCAGGTCACGACCTACCATTTTGGATATAATCAAGTCGGTCGTCAGCTCTGCCGCAGGCCAGGTACCTATTTTTTTGCCATCACGCATAACGGTGACTTCATCGGAAATTCTCAAAATTTCCTCCATCTTGTGCGAGATATATATAATCGATACGCCCCTGCTTTTCAACTCCTGAATGATCTTAAATAAATGCTCAACCTCGACGCTTGTTAAAGATGATGTAGGTTCGTCCATGACGATAATCCTGGAATGGAAGGAGACGGCCTTAGCTATTTCAATCGATTGAATTTGTGAGACAGACAGCTTCCCTATGATCGTATCCGGTTTAATGTGGATATCCAGTTGCTCGAACAATTTTTCAGTATCGCGATACATTTTCGTATGGTCAATGAACCGCATCGGCCAGAATCCCATGGATGGGAAGCGTCCAAGCCAAATATTCTCCATCACACTCCGGAATGGTACAGGATGAAGTTCCTGATGGATCATCGAGATCCCCATTCCGAGCGCATCTCGTGAATGATTAATGTCTACCTTCTGCCCGTCCAAATAAATTTCACCTTCATCAGGCTTGTAGATGCCGAACAGGCATTTCATTAACGTCGACTTTCCTGCTCCGTTCTCACCCATCAGCGCATGAACCGTTCCCGGCCTTACCTGTAAGCTAACGTTATCGAGCGCTTTGACACCGGGAAATTCCTTGGATATCCCTTTCAATTCAAGTAGATATTGCTCATTTGTCATTATGTCAGCCTCCTATTTTACTGTTCCGCATAGAGGCGCAGCTAGCTTCTTCGTACATCCTGCATACTAAATATGAAAGGTTCGCACCTTTCGGCAACGAACCTTCCAAGAATCGCGAGACAGACGACTGCCAATCAAGCCGCTTATTTGAAATTTGCTGCGTTTTCTTTTGTCACTTTTTGATAAGGAATCCAGACATACTGATTGTCCGTAATTTCATAGCCTACGCTATCCAGATTGATTTCTTTGCCTTGAGCCAATAGCGAAGCGATCTTAATCGAAGCTTTACCTTGGTTCTCCGCATCATTCAGCACTGTACCAAGCAATGTGCCTTGCTCCAAGGCCTGAATCGCTGGTGCTGTCGCATCTACGCCGACGACCGGTATATACTTATCCCCATTGAAATATCCTGCTGCCTTCAAGGCTTCAATCGCCCCTAGTGCCATATCATCATTGTTGGCGAATACCGCCTCGATACTGTCGCCTTTGGCCGCCAGGAAGGCCGCCATCTTCTCCTGACCTTTGACCCGATCCCACATCGCCGTATCTTCTTGTAACTTCTCCACCTTGATTCCCGCGTCTTCCAAAGCCTGAATGGAATATTGTGTACGAAGCTCAGCATCCTGATGTCCCGGCTCGCCTTTTAGCATGACGTATTGCAATACACCATCGCCATTCTTATCCGCCTCAGGATGGGACTTCCAATAATCTACGATGATTTGCCCGGACAATGTTCCCGATTCCTCGGCTCTTGCGCCTACATAATAAACCTTATCCCATTTCTTCATATCCTCCGGAAGAGGCTCTCGATTCAAGAACACAACCGGAACATCCTTGCCCTTAGCCTTATCGATAATCACACCTGCTGCTGTACGATCCACCGGATTTACAATCAGTGATTTGGTCTTCTTCGTCAGGAACAAATCGATCTTATCATTCTGAGTCGGCTGTGAGTTCTGGCTGTCGACAATATCAACCTGAGCGATGCCTTTGGCATTTTTCTCAATCGCATTGCGCACCCCTGTCATAAAGGTGTCATCGAACTTATAGATAGCTACGCCTACCTTCGGCGCATCTCCGCTGCCGCTCCCCCCGCCGGAGCCGCTATTGCAGCCAGCCATAACTGTACCAAGCAGAGCGAATCCGACCAATACGGATATCATTTTTTTCATACTTATTGACCTCCTTTTGATGTA
Organism: Paenibacillus lutimineralis; assembly: GCF_003991425.1. Classification (NCBI taxonomy): domain Bacteria; kingdom Bacillati; phylum Bacillota; class Bacilli; order Caryophanales; family Paenibacillaceae; genus Paenibacillus; species Paenibacillus lutimineralis. The sequence goes on along the minus strand of NZ_CP034346.1, from coordinate 2,553,227 downwards.
CCCCTGTATTGAATACGTTTACATTATGCTGGATTAAGCGGTATTTTCGAATTAAGAAAACTGCGTTTTTATATCAAAATTCTAATGATTTGAAGATGACCTTTACTTTACAAAAGGAAACATCAGCTTCTGATTTTCTGGCCAGAGCATGTTATCGAGGTCAATCAATTTCACATCCGTCGGAATTTTATCGCTAAGCTTGGCACCATGTGCTGCCTGTACTGCAGCATATACCGCCATGTAGCCGTTATTGAATGGATTTTGCACTACCATCGCCTGGATCGTTCCATCCTGCAGCAACTCCAGCATTTCGGACGGATTATCGAAGGCGATCATATTAACGATGCCGCTATACCCCATATCCTCTACGGCTAATCCTGCACCAATCGAGGACTCGGCGCTAAGCGAGACGATCCCGTTCAGTCTCGGATGGAGCTGAAGCATTTTACAGGTGAGGTCATACGCCAAGGTCTCATCCGAGCCACTGTAGACAATATCCATAACTTGAATTTCAGGGAACCGGGCCATATAGTCGAGGAAGCCTTCTTCCCGTTCATCGGTGCTGCGCGCTCCCTTCACAAAATTAATAATACCGATTTCCCCTCGTCCCCCAGTTAACTCGCTGAGTCGTTCTGCCGCTGCTTGTCCAGCTTCATAATTGTTCGTTCCGACATAAGTTTTTACTTTCGTCGAAGCGACCTCCGAGTCCATAGAAATGACAGGAATATTATAATAGGACGTCTGATCCGTCACTTGTCCTAGCGCCTCATAATCACTGGCGGCCAACACAATCGCATCCGGCCTTCTAACAATGGACTCCTGCATCAGCTCGATTTGCTGCTTGTAATCGTTTTCCTGGCTGGGGGCTAGAAAATTCAGCTCCACATTGTACTCCTTCGCTGCCACTTCAGCACCCATGCGAATCGTATTCCAATAATCTCCACGATCCATTTTTACGACCATATCGATCGTTAACGGCTTGTCGCTTCCCGGAATACTCCCACTAGGCGTACAGGCTGCAAGCATCATCAGGCTAAAGGATAACGCCAGCCCCTTCAGTAAGCTATTTCCTGATATCATTTCCTTCCCCCTCAGCCTGATCTGAAGTCCACTGTACCGGAAGTGTCACCGTTACCGTCGTCCCTTCCTCAGGCTCACTCTCGTAATGCAATCCATAAGGGCGTCCATAGTAGAGCTGAATTCGTTCCTGTACATTGAACACGCCCACCCCGGAACCGCTCTCGCTGCGGATATCACCACTTAACAGCTTGACGAGCCGCTCTTGTGTCATTCCGATGCCATTATCGCGAATGATGAATTGAAGCTTCTCACCCTGCAATTGCGCCTTGATCTCGATCATTCCGTCCTCAACTGAGTTCTCAATTCCATGATGAATCGCATTCTCGACGAGAGGCTGCAGGATCAGCTTCAAGGTTAGACAATCCATAACTTCTTCTTCGGCTTCGATAACATAATGAAACTTATTCTTAAATCGTATCGATTGAATAATCAAATAATGTCTTATATGTTCCAGTTCATCCTTGACTGTAATGATCGGTTTGCCCTTACTTAAGCTAAGCCGGAAGAAGCGGGACAGGGAAGTGATTGTCGTTACTACTTCTTGATTGCGCCCCATTTCAGCCATTCTTGTAATCGAATTCAGCGTATTGTACAGAAAATGGGGGTTAATCTGCGATTGCAGTACATCGAATTCGCTTTTGCGCTTCGCTTCCTGCTCCTGGATAATCTGATCCATCAGCTCACGAATCCGGCGTAGCATCAGATTGAAGCGTTTGGACAGCTGCTCGACCTCATAGACTCCGCTTACCGAAATTTGCGGTGTGAAATCACCTTTCTCCACCAGCTTGACGGACTGTTCCAGACGTCGGATAGGTTTGGATATCGTCGCCGAGACATAGATGTTAATGATCAGGATCATCAGGGTTGATACAAGTAAGAAATGGTAGAGAAAGTCCGCTAGCTCCTTCTTTGTGCCCAGGAACTCATCTGCATAAGCGACACCAATGATTTTCCAGCCTGCCGTTTTTACTGTCTGAATGGTAATGATTCGCTGCTCCCCATTCTGTTCATCCAGATAACTGCCGTACTTGTAATTCAGCACCGGTTCCAAATTCTCATATTTCAAACCCGCATAGATGAGCTGCTGCTGAGGATGATAGACGATATTGCCGATTCCATCGATGATATAGACGTAACCGTTCTTCCCCAGACTGACACGCTGGCTCAATTGATCGATCGTCCGGAAATTAAAATCGATAGCAAGAACCCCATGTTTTACTCCCGATTCATCCCTGTAATCGATCATTTTACTCATTGAGACTACCCAGCGGTAATCGTTCTTGAATAGGTTCTGAATATGCGGGGGTGTGAACTGCAGTATCCCAGGAGCGAGAAGTGCTGATTCGAACCACGTTTGCTCCGTCAGTCTCGTATTTTTGCGCATCGGCTGCGCCGGGACACTGTTCACCAATACCCCGTCTGTCGTAAACAGCGAAATAGAGACGAGATCCTCCCGTGTACTCAATATCGTCTCCATCTGTTCTCCCAGTTGTTGATTCGAAGATACATCGGAAGCTTGATCGATTTTGTTCTGAGTTACTTCAAATATGTCCTGCATTCCGCTTACATATAGTTCCAGATTTGAATTCACCTGCTCTACGATCTGCTTCAGATTCAGGTAGGTGTTCTCCTCAGCCACGTTGGAGAAGCGATTGAACAGCATTAGACTAGCCAGCACAACAACGAGCACTGTCACAATAATGGAAGAAGCCGAGAGCAGGACTTGAATATTATGTAAGTGAAAGCCTCGCAAAAAGCGTGTCATTGCACGCTGCCAAGACTTCATACGATCTTAGACCCATTTCGGTATTCTTTGGGAGACAAGCCGTATTTCTTACGAAAACAGAAACTGAAATAATTCGGGTCCGAAAATCCGACCAGTTCGGCGATCTCAAATGATTTTTTGTCCGTCGAGGCCAACAGGTTTTTGGCCGCTTCCATGCGCACATTCTGCAAGTAATTCACGAAGGTAAGCTTCGTCTCACGTTTGAAAATATTACTGAAATACCCTGAGCTAATATGTAAACAAGCGCAGACTTTATTAATGGAAATGTCCGGATCGGAGTAGTGGTCCATAATATATGCCTTGGCTTGATCCACGAGCAAGTTGTAGCTTGTCTGCCTTTGACTCGATATCATCCTCTTCAGCTTCAAACATACATCGATGAACCACACCCGGGCTTCGTCCGCTTGCGTAAATCGGAAGATCTGACTGATAAATCCCCCGCCTTCTCCAAATAATCTCTCAAAATCAATATGTATATCATTTGCCGCCTTGATCACCACAGTCAGCATGACTAATAGACGCAGCTGAAAATCTTGAAGAGATTTACGGCAATCCATTAGATTCCTGAACAACTGCTCAAGCAGCAGCCCCAACTCTTCATCACTTCCGACCTTCAGACAGCGTATCAATTCCTGTTCCTTCAGTTCATCGAATTCGAATACTTTCTCTACAGGAGCTTCCACATCGCCGATGTAAATAATCTTATTCCCACCCAGGAGAAGACGATAATCTAGCGCATGCACGGCTTCTCTATAAGAGTAGTAACAATTGGACAAGGACGCGCAGGCAGTCCCAACGCCTATCGTTGTACGGAGTTTAAGATATCTCTCAAAGCTGAATCTCATTTCTTCTAATAGATTCAACGTTACTTCTATGACTCTATCAGGATTTGGATCGTCATATACACTTAACAGCACAACATCATCATGATAAATGAACGCCTGATCGCAGGGATGCTCACGGATGATCTCGTCGACGATGTTCAGTACCGCAAATAACTCTAACTGCTGGTCATCGGTATCGTGCGGTAAGGCCAATCCCAAAGCAGGCTGTTCATACATGGTAGCTGCTCGCTCCAAGCGAAAGGCAGGGTCAAGCCGGATTATCGAAATGACGTACATTTCCCCTTCCAACTGCAGTGCATAGCTCCGACATTTATCAGTAATCTCGTGCTGAGAGAGCGGCCTAGATACTAGAGAAGATAGGAACAACCGCTGTAATACAGGCAAATTACGATGATAGTACTCCGTTAACGTCTGGATGTTCTTCCGCATCTCCAGTTCTTCATCAATTTCCTCTTTGACCTTACGAAGTATTCCCGCCAGTTCCTCCGAAGAGAACGGCTTCAGCACATACTCGGTAACATCCAATCGGATGGCCTGCTTAGCATAGTCAAATTGCTCATAGCCTGTCAGAATAATAACTTTCATCGTAGGATGCACCTGACGAATCCACTCCGTTAATTGCAATCCATCCATAAAAGGCATCTGAATATCGGTAACGACAACGTCAGGCATATGCTTATCTATCAGTTCCGCAGCCTCTCTACCATTTTCGGCCGTGTCAACAACCTTGTACCCGATACTCTCCCAATCGATTAGCTCCATTAATCCCTCCCTTACATCTGCCTCATCATCAGCCAAGATTAACTTATACATGTAATCTCCCGCCTTCTCTATATATAGAAATAGTACCTAATTGCCATCGATTTTATCGCACTCATCCATAAAAGTAAATTAGTGGATTCCTTACTGAATTACGACCTTAGTCTAGTTTTTATTCCGTCTCCGGACCATTTCGCTATTCCCCGAAAACGATTACCATGGTAATATCAAATGGATACATCATTTGTAAATAGCTAACTAATTAAATAGAAAATGGCGGTTGAAAAATGATGAATAACACGAAGAAAATCTACATCTTACTAAGTAATCCGAAAACAATTGTGACGAGAATGATCGGTATATATACGAAAGCCCCTTATAATCACGCTTCCATAGCTTTTGATCCGGAATTAAGAGAAATGTACAGTTTCGGGAGGAAGCATCCTCTGATTCCGCTCATTGGCGGATTTGTTAAGGAAGATATATATTCAGGGATATTTGAGCGGGCAACATGTGCGGTGTATAGCTGCACGGTCAGTGAGGCTACTTATACAAAAATGAGAAACTTCGTTCGCCAGTTCGAGGAGAACAGTGAACTTTACAGCTACAATTTTCTTGGTATTCTGGGCGTCGTCCTGAATATGGAGTTTGGCGGGGAGAACTCCTATTTCTGCTCACAATTCGTCAGTGCTGTCTTTGAGGGAGCCGGTCTGCAACTATGCAATAAATCGGCCGCACTTACAACGCCAGATGATCTGTCTACGTGCTCCATGCTGAAGCTAATTTTTCGCGGCTCCCTCGTCTCTTACAGGAAGAGCTGCTATGAGTACCTGGATGAGTCAGCCATGGAGGCTTCGCATCTATACGTGGCGAACTGATAGCATTCTTTATAATATAAGAATGACAAATAACCCGGCTCCCATAATAGGGAGCCGGGTTTACATTTCATAAATTCATGAATTTTCTATGCTAATGTTTTGCTAAGTCTACGATGTCCGGTACAAGTGAAGCCCATGCGCTCGTAGAATGATTTGGCAGACAAGCTATTCTCGCCTGCTACAGATAAGAACAATTGCGAACTCCCGCGATCTTTGCTCCAGGATTCCGCTTCAGACATAAGCCGTTTACCGATGCCATTGCTTCGATGATCCTCATCTACAATCATAGCGATGATCTGGGTAATAGGTCGGTTCATATCATGCGTCTGATACTGCTTCAGGAAGATGGTACCGCGTACCACTCCATCCACCTCGGCTACCAAGCTATGATGCTGTTGATTGTCCTCCAACATACGAAGACGCTCTTTTAGCACGCTGAACGTTGTTGGATAACGAAGCTGTCGCATCAAAGGAAGCATATGATGGACATCGTCACAGCAACCCTTCCGAATAACTAACGCAGGAGCACTCACCTGACTACTCAATTGACCATACCACCTTTAATATACTTGCCGCTTGTTTGGCGCGGCTGCGGGCCGTTTCAACATCCTCTGCTGCGCTCAGGGCTACAGCCATCCGTCTTCCCGGCTTGCTGAGCGGTTTACCGAACACTCGAACCTGGGTTCTCGGTAATGCTAATGCTTCTTCCAATCCTGCGACTTGGAATTCTTCGCCTTCGCGATCAGCCTTCAAAGTTGCTGATGCACCAGGCGTCAGAAGTTGAACCGAAGGAATAGGAAGACCTAGAATTGCTCTTACGTGGAGCGCGAATTCTGACAAATCCTGCGTAACCATCGTCACCATTCCTGTATCATGTGGTCTTGGCGACACTTCGCTGAAAATTATGCCATCATCCGTCACAAATAATTCTACACCAAATAGTCCATATCCGCCAAGCGCATCTGTAATTTTTTGTGCAATTTGTTGCGCTTCCTTGAGCTGTTCCTCGTTCAGGAAATGAGGTTGCCAAGATTCGACATAATCCCCATCCTTCTGTATGTGCCCAATGGGCGGACAAAATATCGTTCCAGATACCGAGCGAACCGTTAACATCGTAATCTCGCTCGCAAAAGGCACAAATGCTTCTACGATGACTCGCATCTTCTTAGCCCGAGCGCCTTCAAGAGCCGTATTCCAGCATGTCTCGACATCCTCTACCTTGCGGCAGACGCTCTGTCCTTTGCCGGATGAGCTCATTAACGGTTTGATTACGCAAGGCACACCAATCCCGGCAACAGCTGTTTGCAACTGCTCCAGACTGTCAGCGAACAAATATCTCGCTGTGGGTAATCCAAGCTCCTCGGATGCCAATCTGCGAATTCCTTCACGATCCATCGTCAATAGAGCTGCTTTGGCAGTAGGGATGACCTTATATCCTTGCTGCTCGAGCTCCACCAGCACGGGTGTTGCAATCGCTTCAATCTCCGGGACAATCAGATCCGGAGCAACTTGAACGATCAATGATCTAAGCGCTTCTCCATCCAACATATCAAGCACATAGGATTCTTGAGCAACACCCATGGCCGGTGCATAATCATACCTGTCAACGACAATCGTTCGAATGCCTAGACGCTGCGCCTCAATGACTACTTCTTTGCCCAATTCTCCTCCGCCAAGGAGCATGATGCTCTTGGCATATTTAGACACTGGAGCACCCCACATGAGCCTAAGAATCCCCCCTGAAAATATGAAAGTATATTACTGATTCTATTTTCAGGTTTTCCAACCCATAATGCAATAGTCAGGGCGACATTCTAGACCGCTTTTTCGAATAAGTTCGACAAATTTCTACATATAGCGGAATTGTGCTTCAACCAATCCGCAATAAATTCCCTTGTGTTCCATTAATTGTTCGTGGTTGCCCATCTCTTTAATCTCACCATGATCAAGTACGATAATCTTATCCGCGCTGCGGATCGTTGACAGACGATGTGCAACCATGAAGGAAGTTCTACCTTTCAGCAGCACCTTCAGTGCATTCTGAATTTTCACTTCCGTCTCTGTATCGATGCTCGCCGTGGCTTCATCGAGGATCAGGATACGCGGATTAGCCAGCAGAGCCCGAGCGAAGGACAGCAACTGGCGTTGTCCCATTGACAATGCATTGCCTCGTTCTTCAACCTCCGTGTTATAGCCCTTAGGTAGCTTCATAATGAAGTCATGAGCGTCAACCGCCTTGGCTGCCGCTTCAATTTCCTCGTCCGTAGCATCCAGTCGACCGAAGCGAATATTATCGCGGATCGTACCGGAGAAGATGAACGTATCCTGGAGTACAATCCCAATCTGCTTGCGTAGGCTCTCCACCTTCACATCACGGATATCATGGCCATCGATCAGAATCTGGCCTTGATTGATATCATAGAACCGGCTGAGCAGATTAATGATCGTACTCTTACCTGAACCGGTGTGACCGACCAATGCGATCGATTGGCCTGGCTCCGCGTCCAGATCAATTCCTTTGAGTGCCTGACGCCCCTTCTCATATTCGAACACGACATGCTTGAATCGAACGTCTCCTTGAATCGTAGGAAGTTCCACCGCTCCAGGTTTGTCGGCGATGTTAGGCTCCTCATCCATAAATTCGAAGATCCGTTCCGAGGACGCCATCGCTACGAGCAGCTGATTATACATCTGCCCCATACGGTTAATCGGCTCCCAGAAGTTGCCCACATAGTTGCTGAACGCAACGAGCAGACCAATTGTCAGTTGTCCTTGTTGAATCAAATATGCACCGAGGATGAACAAAATGAATGTACCAACCCCACCGGTAATATCAATGAGTGGGCCGAACATCTGGTTCATGGCCGAAGCCTTATCCCATGATTTCTTGCTATCGGCATTCATTACGTCAAAGTAATGAATATTCTCATGCTCTTGCGTATAAGCCTGTGTTACTCTAATCCCTTGAATCGACTCATTCAAGTGGGAATTGATACGCGAGTTCTTCATCCGTACTTCCTGCCAAGCAATCCGAATCTTGCGCCGCAGCCGGGTCGAGATGAGGAACATGATCGGTACGGTAATCATCACGGCCAGGCCAAGCTTCCAGTTGATCAACAGCAGAATGACAACGATACCCGCTAATTGAACGCAGTCGATCATCAGGTTGACGACCCCGTTGGTGAACAGATCCTGCAAGGAGTTAACGTCATTGGTAACACGGACCAGTACAGAACCTGCAGGTCGTTTGTCATAGAAATTGAACGACAGCTTCTGGATGTGACGGAACAGATCGGAACGCAGGTCATAAATGACCCTCTGTCCGATTACATTCGTGTACTTAATCCGGTAGACCCCGGATGCCCATTGGATGATGTACAGAACTACCACTAGAGCGGACAAAATATATAATAGCGTTAAGCTGGTTGAGCCATTTTCGGGAGCAATCGCTTTATCGATTGCCAGACTCGTTAAGAACGGTACCGTCAGCTTCGTGATTGTTCCAAGAATAGTCATCAGAATGACCGGCGGAAGCATTTTTCGAGCGTAAGGCTTCATATAGCCAAATAGGCGACGGAACTGCTGCCAATCAAATGCTTTATCAATAATCTCATCGTCTTGATATACAAAGCGATCCTCAATCTTCGTCTTGACCTTGCCCTTCTGCGGTGGCTTCTGTTGCCAAGTCTGTGCCTCTGTATTCATGGGTTATGCCTCCCCCCTCTTCGCACGCGCTTCTTGTTTGGCCAAATGATCGGCATATTGAATACGATATACATCCTGATAAGGTCCTGGTACCTGTGTCAGCTCATCATGCGTTCCTCGCTGAGCAACACGGCCTTCATCTAATACAAGGATCTCATCGGCATGTCTGAGCGAGGAAATACGGTGAGCGATAATAAAGGTCGTACGCCCGCGCATAACCTCCTGGAATCCGGCCTGGATCTCCTGCTCGGTCTCCATATCGACCGCACTGGTCGCATCGTCCAGAATAAGGATCTTCGGGTTCTTCAGCAGCGCCCGTGCAATAGCAATCCGCTGCTTCTGACCGCCCGACAGCCCCATCCCTCTCTCCCCGACAACCGTATCGTAGCCGTCCGGCAATTCCATAATAAATTCATGAGCCTTGGCCAACTGAGATACACGAATCACTTCTTCCATGGACACCTCGTTCATCCCGTAGCAGATATTATTACGAATACTGGATGAGAAGAGGAAGGTCTCCTGGAATACCGTGGAGATTTGACGGCGCAGACTCTGTACACTAACGGTACGGATATCCTGCCCATCCAGCTTAATGCTTCCTTCACTCACATCGTAGGCTCGCATCAACAGCTGTATAATCGTCGATTTACCAGATCCCGTTCCGCCAAGGAAACCGATCACTTTGCCTGGTGAGGCCTCGAAGCTAATATCTTTGACAGCCGGCAGTTTATTGCCGTAAGCGAAGGTAACGTTCTCGAAGGTCACCTCGCCCTTTACATTAGCTGCTGATAGATCGGTTGCGTTCTCGATATCTTTTACATCAATCTTATGGTTCAGAATCTCAAGCACACGTTCACCGGATGCTTTGGACTGTGTATAGTTGTTAATATGGAACCCCAGTCCCCACATCGGGCCGATAATGAACCAGATCAGACTGAAGAACGCGACCAGATCGCCGAGGGTCAACTGGCCTTTAATAACCAGGGTTCCGCCAACGGCCAACAGAACAGCTACACTGATCGAAGCGAGCAGTTCCATCACCGGGAAGAATTTACTCCACAGTGTTGCTGCAAAGATCTGATTGTTCTTATAGCGCTCATTCCGATGCGAGAATTTCTCAACTTCATGCGGCTCGCGTGCGAACGCTTTAACAGTACGCACCCCGGTAATGTTCTCTTGCACTGCTGTGGTCAGCGAGCTTAGCGCCTGACGCATCTCCTGGAACGCCGGGTGAATCTTCGATTCGAATTTCAAGGCTACTCCTGCCAGGAACGGAATCGTAATCAGCGTGATGAGCGTAAGCTGCCAATGGATTGACATCATCACGGCCATCCCAAAGGTTACCATCAGCACCAAGTTCAGCAATTGAGCAAAGCCGAAACCGACAAAGTTCCGAATCGCTTCCAGGTCGCCGGTAAGTCGGGACATCAGGTCGCCTGTCTTCGCGCGGTCATAGTAACGAAAGGATAGAAATTGCAGCTTCTCATAACAGGCATTGCGCAGCCGATAGGCCAGATAGTTGCCTAATCGACCGCCAAAGAAGCCGTGCAGAAACTGCATAAATGCTTTGATAACTACTATAGATAAAGCGGTCAGGGCGATGCCCACAACCAGATTATATTGTTGCTGCCTGATGACATCGTCAATCAGCTTCCTTAACAGAAGCGGATATACCAGGCCCAGCCCGGTTGTAGCTGCCAGACATAGTATAGATAATATTAAATAGTAACGCCGCTCACGATAATAAATCGAGAGTTGCTTCAGAACCTCCATGTCATTACCTCCAGCAACTTAGGACTTCTTGTAAAAGATGGTTAAAATCCGCCTAAGTCTTTAGCCCATTTGAAATTTTTTTGATCTAGCTGTTGTTCAAAAAGTTCTCTTTGTGAACTCTCTGCTCTCTTTGTTTTCTGTCATTCTTTCTCTACATTTCGCTCATGGCTTCCGACAGTTGTCTTCTCTTACATCGGCTATTGCTGCTTGAGGTCTTCAGCCAAGACGCGTAGCTCGGCTGTAATTTGCAGCCAGGTCTCAGCCCCTTCGCCTTCTCCCTCAGACAGGCTAGCCAGTCCTTGCTCCCATTCCTCCCATTGCAAGTTAAATCTTGCCGTTAATTCAGCAAACTTTTGAACCATTTCCAGACAGTAGTAATCGCTTAATCTTGCCTCGATTCTGTCTACAGCCTCCTTTAATACGCCTGACAAAGGTTCCTCGACCGCTTCACGCAGCCGTTTTCTTCCTCCACCCTCAAAGAAGGATTTTGGATTTTTAAAATAAGGCCAGTATTCGGCCGTATTTAATTGAAGTTCGAGCTCTGCCTCGAGCACCTCGGGCATGCTCCAGGCAGACAACTCTCCGCTGCTCAATGCCGGACTTAGCGTCAATCGCTGCTGTAATTGCTGGATCCAGCGTTCACCGGCCTCATTCAACCAGGCGATGCAGCGGTTCTCCGTCCGCAAGCAGGTCACTTGAAGCTCACGCTGCAGCTCGATCGTCAGCGAAGACAGCCATTCATGCATCGACGCCGCAAATTTACGCTTCATATCGCCGCCATCGTCCTGCAGCAGCACCGGATGAAAGTACTCCGAGAACAAATCTCCAGCAAGAAGACGCAATCTTTGCCGCACATGATAGAGCAGCTCAGACACCTCCTGGCGAACCTCGGAGGATTTATCTTCTGCCGCAAGCTCAGTTGTCTGCTGCTGGAAGACCTGCTTATCCTGCTGTAAATGGTTCTGTTGCAGTTGTCTTGCCTCCTGGCCTTGTGCCAGGGTATCGGCCCATTGATCAGCCTGGCGGATCATCTGCTTCAGCTCACGCTCGGCGCTCTGAACAACCAGCCCCGCCAGATCATTTCCCAGAAAATGAAAGAATGCGCTCTCAAATTCCACGAATCCCGAGCTGGCCAATTGTTCGTCATCTCCCAAGGCCTTGGCGGTTAGCGCCCGCAAGCTGGAAACCGGATAAATCTGCGGCGCCTCTACACCGGCACTGCGCAATCCGTCCTCGACATGCTCCACCACCGAAGCAAGCTCAGTGGACGTCGCTGCCAAATCGGCAGCGTTAACGATAAAGTACATTTTATCGAGCGCGAAGCTGCCCTTGACCCGGCCCAAATGAGCCAGGAACTGCCGGTCAGCCCGCGAGAATGCATGATTGTAATACGTTACATAGATCAAGGCATCACAGTTCTTCATATATTGAAAGGTTACGCCCGTATGACGGGCATGAATGGAATCTGCACCAGGCGTATCCACAATAACGATCCCCTGCTCGGTCAGCGGACAGGAATAATAGAGATCCATCCGCTCTACGAAGCAGGCTTTGCTCTCCACCGACACATAGGAAGCGAACTGGGCAAGATCCGCGATCTCGGAGGTGCCCAGCTTGGAGAAGCTGTCTCCCCAGCCTGCGGCAGCGGCCTTCAGGAAGCTGTAATGGGCACGTCCTGTAGCCGGAACATCAATCGCCCGCAGCTTGTCGACCTCTGCAATCCAGGTTCGCTCTTTCCACGTTCCCAGCTGCAACGCCTCAAAGGAATCAGCGAGATCCTGCTGCATCGCCTCCTGCGTCTTGAACATGATCTTGCCTGTTCCATGCTCCATCCCGGGCTCAGGCGCGAGGATGCGATTGATCGCCGCAGTCGTCGGATGCGGCGATACGGGCAGGACGGAGGCGCCGAGCAAGGCGTTGGCGAACGACGATTTGCCGGCGCTGAACGCTCCGAACAGCGCCACCGTGAAGCGGCCATGCGCAAGCCCTGCCGCGCGGCTGCGCAGCTCCCGTACCCTTGAGCCGAAGGCCGGGTACGGAGAGAGCTTGGCAGCGGCGGCTTCCAGCACCGCCGCTGCCTGCGTCAACCGCTGCAGGCCGATGGCCGCAGCGGGAGCCACCGCTGGCGCGGCAGATGGCGCGCCAGGCGGTGCCGGCGGCACCGCCGCAAGCTGCCCCGCTAGCGCGGGCAGCTCCTCGTCCCACACCTCCGGCAGAATGCCCGGAGGGAGGGACGGGGCCGCACCGCACAGCGCCATGAGCTGTGCGGTGCGCTCGCCTGCGGCGCTGCGCTGCGCCCTAAGCTGCGCAGCGGCCGCGGACCGCGCCAGCAGCGTCTCGCGCTGCGCGGCCAGGCTCTGCCGCGCCTCAGCCAGGCGCGGCGCCAGCTCCGCTAACAGCCCTTCGGCTATGCTCAGGGCTGCCCGTTTGTAGCGGCCGGCGATTCCGGCCGCCACCTCGGTAGCGTAGCGCAGCGTGTACTCGCCAGAGAGCATTGCGCCCTCCTTGATCGGCTCCGTGATCCATGACTCTTCCAGCTGCGGCAGCCGCTCATCGAGCTGCTGCTCCCACCGCGCATCCCAGGCATCGAACCCCCGGCCCAGTTTACGAAGCAAATCACGCACATGCCAGTCTACCTGCGCTGCCGTCTGCTCCCCAAGCTTCTCCATGAAGAATTCCTTGCGTCGTTCCTGCTCTCGCTGTGTCTTGCCGCGGTGGAACAGGAATCCGGTCTTGAATTCCGGACGGCGACTCTCAAGATAATCCTCTGCCGCAGCTCGTAAGGACGGATTCATAATATAAGAATTATTCAACAGGGAGTCAAGCTCCGCTACCCATTTCGTGAAGGCAATCTGTTCATCATAGCGTTCTACGTCCTTCTCAAACGCTGACAGTTCATTCTCGATAGACTGCATTGCAGCCTCTCCGCCGACAAGCTCCAGCAGTTCCTGCTCCCGCTCTTCTCCCTCGGCCTTGGTACGCGCGATGAACTGCTCTGCGCCATAACGGATTGAACAGTTGATACTGTACTCAAGCAGCTCTGTGTGACTATGCTGCAGATGAGTGATCGTCTCCGTAAGTCGCTCAAGCATGTTTAGCGGATGTGCAAGCTCCTTAAGCGAAATGTGGAACACACCGGCGGGCACAATGCCCCATAGTTCAAAGGCCTGCTCGACGGACTTGCGATAATCGGCAAAGGTTAGTTCATTCTCCCGATGTTTATCGATCTGGTTCACGACCAAATACAGCGGTTTGCCCCAATCCGCAAGACGTCTGGCAAAGGAAAGATTGCTCTCGGAGAGCACATGATTATAATCCATGACATAGAATACTACATCCGCTAAATGCAGTGCGGAATTCGTCGCTACCATATGTGCAGCTTCCCCTGAATCGACGCCAGGAGTATCAAGCAGTACTCCACCATGCTCAAGCAGCTTGATCTCATCCCAAATTTCAATCATTGCATATGTATCTCCGTCACGACAATAATCGTCCAACTCAGTCGGAGCGAGGGTTATAAGCTCTCTGCTAATACCCGCTTCGCTCGCGACCTTTGTAAGCCTGACCTGTGGAGCTCCGTATCGAAGCGCTGCGATATTCGCCGTCGTCGGGATTGGCCCGGATGACAGCACCTGCTTGCCGCAGAGCATATTGATCAAGCTCGATTTACCGGCAGAGAAATGGCCGCAGAAAGCGAGGGTCAATTCATCGGCTGCCAGCTTATGCAGGAGATCTTCGATTTCTCCGGATGCTACTCCATCAGCTTGGCTCTTATACCACTCGCCAAGTCGGACAAGGCGATTGTGCAGGTTGCTGCCTTGTCTATTTGTAATCGTTTCCATTGAAATAATTCTCCTTATAGTGGGTAGTTCAAAAAATCCACTTTGGATCACGAAGTAAATCAGGAATTACCGGACTTTTTGAACAAATTAATTTAAAAGAGATCGTTCAATCTGACTCTATCCCTTTTGAAATACATACATTTTACCCTACATGTTCATCACATGGAAGCCTTCATTTGCAATCAATCGAATTTATGTATGATTTCCTTCTTTTATCTATATAAATTGAAACGATCACATCCTCAATCCAACTTTCCTCCCCGTTTTTCACACTATTTGTCGCTACTAACACCGGGACAAAAAAGGCCGAACGGGGAAAATCTCGCCCGCTCAGCCATCATGCATTCTATTATATAGGTAACTATTATACAGAAGCGCTCTCTTCCGCGTTCTCTGCCAAATCCGTCTCAGTCGGAATCAGAATCTCGAACACTTTGCCATGCTGTAGAATCATAACACCTTTATGACGGTCCTTCATCACAACGACTTCAGGCTTCACAGCCATGCGCTCGAGATAATGTGCTGGAACCTCTCCGGAATCGCTAACAGTAAGCCCCTCCAGTTCCAATTCATCATTTTCCTTCAGGTTCATTTCCATCACTTGTTCAAATACATCGGAAAATTGCTCAAAGTTGTCAGTATAGACAGAAATACACTTCATCTTGGTTCTCATCCTCACTATCTTAATCTGGTTTCGTCACTTATCTCTATCCTTGCTAAGTTGTGACTTTTTCATACGCTTTTTTCCTTCGCGACACACATCCAGCAGCGGGCAATCGGCACAAGCCGGATTCTGAGCCTTACAATGATATCTGCCAAAGAAGATCAGACGATGATGAGTCACGGTCCATTCTTCCTTAGGAACCTGCTTCATCAATTTCTTCTCGACCTCTAGCACGGAATCATTCCAACCTGCCAGTCCAAGCCTCTTGCTGACGCGTTCCACATGCGTGTCCACCGCTATGGCAGGTACGCCAAAAGCATTCGAAATGACAACGTTCGCCGTCTTTCTGCCAACACCAGGCAATTGAACAAGCTCATTATAGTCACTCGGTACTTTGCTATTGTACTGCTCAATCAATATTTTGCACAAGCTCTGAATATGCTTGGCCTTACTGCGGAACAGACCGATCCGCCGGATGTCCTGCTCCAGCTCCTCAGGCGGGACAGAGATATAATCCTCTGGCGTTTTATATTTCTGAAACAAATCAGCCGTTACTTTATTGACGGTAGCGTCCGTACATTGCGCAGACAACAGAACGGCGATGGTCAGTTCGAACGGATTGCTGTGATTCAGCTCGCAATGTGCATCCGGGAACATAACGGCGATACTGTCCAAAATATGACGAACCGCCTCAGCTTTCATCTCTTCACCTGCTTTCCTAAGGTCATTCAGCCTCATTAACGGTTAAAAAACCGTCCTGATCCGGGAAACATCCCGCATCAAGACGGTTCTTCTCACGAAAACGATTATTGTTTTTCGATTTCAATCAGCTTGTCGCCATTGAAATACAGAACAATTTTATCATTTTCCTTCAGTGATTGCACGGACAAAGTCGTGTCACCTTGGTGAATATATATATCATCTGTAATCGGGAAGCGATAATTGTTATCCGCTGCGCTCGATCTGAGTACAGAAAGCTCCTTGGCCAACGTGTTATAACGTGATACTTGACGCTCCATCGAGGTCAATACTTTGACCAGTAGCGAGCCATCCGTGTCCTTGCGAACTTCAACATGATCCTTGGTATTCAGGCTGGAACTGCCTGAGCTTACAGACCCGTTACGGACCACCTTCACGCCGCTGCCAAGCGAGAATGTCTCACTCGTACCATCGAATTTTTTCAACGTTAATACAGAACCATCGACCTGCTCTACCTTACCGAGTGATAATTTCACTACATGCAGAGAGGTTGCCGTTTGTCCGCTAAAGGTAACATTGATTGTCTGGCCTACCTTAAGATCATGAATCTTAATTCCGATGCCATTTTCTCCGAACAAGGCTGCCTGATCCACATAGAACTCATTAGAAATACCATTGGTAAGTGCTCTAATACGACTGTTGCTGACATTCACATTCGTAAGCTCGAACTGGACGGTCTTCTTGATAGCAAGTGTCTGCAGCGCATCTTGATTCGTGCTCAGGAAGGCAGTAACCGGATCGCCGGTCCTCAATTCTGTCCAGCTCACATTGCTCTTACCGTACATAGATACGGAAGGTGAGATTCCTTGATAAGGAACTTCAATCTTGGTACCATCAGCCTGCAGAATCGTTACATTCTTCTTGGTCGTATCCGTCGATACATAGGTACCTTCATATTTATAGATTACTTGCAACGAGAGAACCCGGTCTCCAATCGAGGTTAGACTGATTCTTCTGCCCTCGGTCAGTAGAGACTCTGCTCCTTCAAGCGTCGGGTTAGCAGAATTGTATTCCACCTTGGTCTTTTCATCCAGAGTAAAGGCATGTACCTTCTTCGCGGAATCCACAACCATCAGAGCTTTGTACTTAGGCTCATATTTAACGACAGATACAGCGCCAACAGATTCCGATTGACGACCGGTTACTTCGATCTTCGTAACCTGCTCCTCAGGATTGATTGTCAGCTTGACCTTGTCTCCGCCTTTGACGTCAGCGATCAGATCATCAAGTGTTGCTTCAGCAATACCGCTGATCACAATAAGCGGCTTCTCAACAAGACGCTTGATCTCGTCCTTGCCGTTCGCATTTGTGAAGCTAATCAGCGACTTTCCTTCGATGCTAAGAAGCGTCCCTGTTACTGTCCGTTCGACGCTTTGTGTTACTTCGAGCTTGGTCAGCACATTGTTCTTTACTGTGAATTCAACTGCAGCACCCTTTTGCAATTCGCCAAGGTTGTTCAGCAGTTGATCCTGATAGAGAATAATTGTGTTGTCATCATACTTGTAGGTCTCTTCTATGCCGGAGGCTTCTCTGATCTTGACCGTCTTCTTCGTCAGATCAAAATCTTCCACGACACCGTTACCGCTCTTGTTCGTGATCGCAGATTTAACCTGTACGATAATCGGCTTCTTCTCTGCCGTGAATGTCTCACGTTGAATTTCCACCGTGCTGTCTGGAGTTAGACTATCCGGCGCGATCGTATTGCCGTTTTGATCAAGGAACATTGTATTTGCGTCATAAGTATAGGTCACGGAATCGTTGTTCACCAACAATAGCATCCGGTTACCGCTTAGAACTCTAAGCAGCGTTCCTTCCGTCTTCTCAAGCTGTTGGCTAGCGTCCCGCACCTCAACATAAGATGCCGAGCCTACTTTATCTACAACGAGCACCTTCGTATACATCTGTAAAGCGGACTTGGATGCTTTCGTCTCTGAATCCTTCGTGAAGTATACAGAACGACTATCCAGCTTGAAGGTCCTTGTCGTACCGTTCACAAACAATGTCAGGCTGTCATCCTTCAACGAGGTGACTATGCCTTCATATACGTTGTCATAGCCCGGATTCACATGTTCACCGCCGCGGCTGAAGAAGGTTGCGAGTTGCGCACGCGTCACATTGCCGCGCGGATCGAATTTATTACCTTCGACACCTTTTGTAAGGTCGAGTTGAACGGCTACATTAACATAGCCACGAGCCGTTGCTGAAATACTGCTCTCGTCGGCGAAGCCGGTAGAAGTACCCGCAGCAGCTTTGGCTTCTGCTTCTTTATCCAAGGCACGCACTAGAATTTTGGCTATCCACTCACGGGAAGCTGGCTTCTTGCCCCATTCTTCCTTCTCTCGGGTGTTGGTGATCTCCTCAGCCTTGTCGATCAGCTTCTGCTGTAGAGCCAGCTCGACATACGGCTTGAAGTAATTGCCGACCGTCAATTCCTTAGGTGCATTCTCGCCGCTGCCCAGTTTCGAATTCAAATTCATGAAGCGGATTGCCATAGTAATCGCTTCTTGCTGAGTAACGCTGTCTCCCGGACGGAATTTCCCGGCATCGCCGAGAATAATTCCTTCGGAAGCTAATTTATAAATATGCTTCTCCGCCCAGAAGCCGCTCTTCACATCACTAAATAATTGAAATGAGGACGTATTTTGTGTTTGTGCTTGAGAGGCATCTTCCTGTACTCCATCCGCAAAGGCTGCTGCGCCTCCACCTAGACATAAGGCTGTTACCAGCACAGTAGATACCGCTCTGTTCATACTCCGTTGAAACTTGCGTTTATATGATGACATTAAATTCTCCCTTTCTACAAAATAATCTCTAGAGGTTGTTCAAAAAACCAACTTTGCGATATGAAACCGGCCCTTGAACTCGACTTCTATAGATCTCTATTCGACAGAAGGTACCTAAGTTCCTCCAATTACGGCTAATTTCTTGTCAGCGGCTGTTCAAGTTCCACATGGCCCATCAGTGTATCCACTTGCTGACCGTCGACTAACAGTTGGATCGATTTCACTTCAGAAAATTGGAAGAGAGTCTGTTTAAGCGCGTCAAGTGCCATCGCTTCGCCGCCAGCGCCAAGCCTTGCTTCGTTCGGCAGAGACAAATCTACTACAACTTCACCATTTTGTATTTGGACAGAGTTGAACACAGCTTTTCCCCACAAGGGGAACAATTTTTGATCCTCTGTATTTTGCAGAGCTTTTAGTGCTGCCAAATACTTATCATCGTCACTTGTATAGGTGATTTCTTGCTCCACTTTTTGCATTTCAAGCATCTGGTCATCGCTGAAATAAGTCTCGATCTTTGCAGTCTTCTTCTCATTCACCGAGCTCCCTCCAGTCTCCTGGTTAGCCCCATTTCCTGCTTGCCCTGAATCACCGGTATTACCTTCTTGCCCGCTATTACTTCCCTGCTCATGATCTGAGCTGTGCGAATCGCTATTTCCGTCTGCTCCCACCTGTTCCTGAGTAACTCCATTAGATGGGGAAACCTGCGGCTTTTGTCCGCAACCGGTACTCAGGACGAGCAGAAGAACCAGCATTCCTGATACAATTAGTTTTCTGTTCATCATCGTAACCTCCTATGCAAGGTAGTTCAAAAAGTCTCTTATAATCTCGAAATAAACCAGAAAGAGAACTCGGCATCTACTCTTGAATTTAGCCGGTCCTTCCGCTTTTTGAACATTCATTTAATTGAGGTAGTTCAAAAAGTCCGATTTTGATCTCGATCGAACTTTTTGAACTCTAACTTTGAGTAACGCGAATGATTACATTCCGAAATACTCTTTAATTCCTTTTACAATTCCGTCAGCTACACTATCCTGAAATTGCTCCGTGTACATCTTGGATTCATCACTACTATTGCTGAGGAACCCACATTCCAGCAGTACAGCGGGCATCTTCGTTTCTCGGGTTACATGCAGGCTTTGCGTTTTAACTTTACGATCAGCTAGCCCCGTAGACTTCACAAGATACTTATGCATAACTTTAGCAAGCTGAGCGCTATCCGATCGTGTGTAGAACGTCTCCACGCCTGTCGCTGTTGACGGTCCTGAGTTGCCATGAATAGATACAAAGATATCCGCATTCAATTTATTAGCCAGATTGGAGCGATCACTCAATGTCGGATATGTATCGCTTTCCCGAGTCATGACGACTTCAATTTGCGATTCCATCTGAAGCAATGCCTGAACTTTCAACGCTACAGCCAGGGTAAAGTCTTTCTCATTCTTCTTGGTAATACTGATTGCTCCTGGATCGCTTCCTCCGTGGCCGGCATCAATAATAACGAGCTTCTTACCATTGCCACCGCCCCCCGGAGTAGTTCCTGGAGATGTAGAATCCTCAACATTAAGATCAATAATGACAAGTCCATCATTGTTGTTCACGAGTTTATATTTCTTGGCACTGTCCATATCCATGACAACCCGTACCGTCGAAGGATTGTCACTGAACAATGCATAGCGAATCCGTGATATCCCCGGATAATCGCTCACTTCCAGTGATCCGTTCTTGTTACTGTCCAAGTTCTGCCCCGTTGCAAAGCTGTCACCGAAGCGAGCATTCGGAATATCGATAACGATCCGATCTGGCCCATTCATCGTGAACACACTTGGCTTCACATTCTTGTCCACTGCGATCATAAGCTGATTGTTACTGAAGCTGATTCCATTGATATTAGCCAAATTCTCTACCTGTCCAGGATTGGACGGTTGATTGCCACTGCCGGCGTTTCCACCGCTTCCCGAGCCTGATCCGGAATTTGGAGATACAAGATATGCGGTCTTCGCCTTATTATCCCAGCTTACCTTTAGACCCATCTGCTCCCCTACAAAGCGAAGCGGAACGATCACCGTGTCACTCACTAATTTCGGTGCCACCGGCAGTCTTACGCTATCACCATTGACGATAGCCGTGCTCTGATCCACGACCAGTTTCAATACAGTATCTAATTGCTGTATAGTTACCGTGCGCGTCTTTTTCTCCCAATTGACGTCAAAACCCAGTTCCTCCGAGACGACACGAATTGGAATCATTACATTGCCCTTTAGATTCTGAACCTGTCCATTCGCCGGCAAATTCAGCGCTTTTCCATCCAAGACGATGCTTGTCCCACCCGAGGCGGCATGTCCGATCTGTGGAAGGACTAGCATAAACATTACAAAAAACATCAACACACCGAAGCCAATTTTTTTCATCCTTCACCCCTACCATTCAAGTATTTTGACTCATGATGTCGGGTAACTGATAATAGCCCCGGCCATCATCAGACGAAATATTAGACGTCCAAAACTCACAAAAGTTGCGATAATATACCAATTTTCTTATTTTGCAAAATACAAAAAAAATAGTTTCCGAGACTCTCGGAAACTATTGCTTCAGAATTCGGGACTATCACCTAGCAATTGGATGGTCTAAATCAACATGCCCCATCAGAGATTCAAGCTGCTCTCCATCCACAGTCACTTCGATGCTGTCCACCTCATCAAATTGGAACATCGTCTTCTTCAAAGCTTCGATCGCAAGTGATTCACCACCAGCACCAAGCCTAGCCTCAGGCGGAAGTGTAATATCGATCACGAGTTGCCCTTTTGAGAAATCTAACGCATTAAGTTCAACCTTGTCCCACAGTGATATCAATCCCTCATCTGCCATCTGCAGAGCTTTAAAGGCTGTCTCATACTTATCGTTCGCATCGGTGTATGTTATTGCACGCTCGACCGGCTTCAAATCCATAATATCATTATCGGTAAAATATACCGTTATGTCAGCCTGCAGTTGTTCCGAGGTGCCCGGATCGGTAATTCCGCTCTGTCCGTTTTGCCCCTGCCCCGCATTGTCCCCACCGCCATTCGAATCCGGACTCGCAGCTACCGGGTCCTGGATGGATGAAGAGCTGTCATTTCCTTGCGGTGAAGCCTCCGGTTTCTGGCCACAGCCAACAGCCGCGATAATTAATATTGCCAGCAATCCTGAGAGCCATAATTTCTTCATACTTCATTCCCCCTTTGGGACTTACGCATTTTCAAGCGTCTAAATTGGATAATTACAGTCCTAAGTATTCCTTAATACCAGCTACAATTCCCTCAGCAACACTTTGCTGGAAATCCTCGGTATACATCAGGGCGTCATCCTTATCATGACTCAAATACCCGACCTCAAGCAACACCGCTGGCATCTTTGTCTCTCTCGTAACATGAAGACTGCTATAACGCACCTTACGATCAGCAAGCCCTGTCGCCGCTACCAAATGCTTATGCATAACGTTCGCTAACGGGATACTCTCTTCTCTCGTATAGTACGTCTCGGAACCGCTAGGATTAGCAGGCGGATCAATGCTGTTCCCATGAATAGATATGAATATGTCCGCATTCAGGTCATTCGCCAGCTTAGCTCTGTTCTGCAGGCTTAGCGTGACATCAGTCGTCCTCGTTAGGACGAAATCGATATCAGGCTCTTGTTCCAGCAGAGCTTGTACCTTTAAGCCGACCGCCAAGGTGAAATCCTTCTCCTGTTTCTTGCTCTTGCTTATAGCCCCTGGTTGTGTTCCGCCATGGCCAGGATCAATCACAACGATCCTCTTCCCGTTGCCGCCGGAAGGGGGCGGTGTAACTGCGGTAGATTCCGTCAAATCTATCGTAATCAGCCCTAGTCCATCTCGAGTAACCGAATATGGACTTGGTGCTTTGAGATCAAGTACAATGCGAACCGTATCTGGATTGCGAGTAAATAGAGCATAACGGATCTGTGATACGCTAGGATGATCCGTTACAGCAAACTCCCCGCGCATTGTGTCGTCCAGCGGCAAGGCACTTGCAAATTGTTCGGAGAAAGAGGTCTGCGGCAGATCGATGACGATCCGATTAGGCCCGTCCATCTTGAACACACTTGGCTCAATATCGCTAGATGCCGAGAGTTGCAGACGATTATCGCTGAAGCTGATCCCATTGAGCATCGCTTGTGTCGCTGAAGGGACAGAGCTTCCGCCACCGTTAGAATTACCTTGCTGCGGAACGTTCTCTGGTGTCCCGCCCTCTTCATTAGGATTCGAAGCGGATTTGCCTCCTCCGACACCCGAACCCGATCCACCGTCAGGACTAAATAAATGAGCGGATTTGGTCTTATTATCCCAGCTTACTTGAAGTCCCATCTCCTCGCCAACGAAGCGTAGCGGAATGAGGGTAGTGTTATTCTGCAGAAAAGGCGCCGCCCTTAGAGTAATCTCCTGATCCCCGGATTGTGCCACTTTCTCACCGATCACGAATTTAAGAGTTGTATCAGCCTGGGAGACCGTAACACTCCCTGTCTTCTTCTCCCACGCAACATCATATCCAAGTCCTTCTAATACAACGCGTAGAGGTACCATAACATTCCCGTTGACGATTCCGGCCTGCGCCTTCTCAGGCTGCGTCAACTCGTGACCATCAAGATAAATATGGGTGCTGACCGGGGAAGCCGCCTGGCTGATTCCCGGAATAGCAAACAAACAGAGCATGAACAGTACTATGAACCTCAATTTCTTCATCATCTTATCCCTACCATTCTCGTAATTTACCGCGAGATCGCAGCAAGTGCGAGCAGCACCAACAACTTCTGCAGCAAGATCTGACAAAGCAAATTTCCGGCATCCGACATTCAATTACACTACATCACCCGACATACGACAAATCGCTGACAACCGTCCGACAAACAAAAAACTCAATAACCGCACAGTTTGCTAATAACTTCCATGATATCAGATTATAGCGTTTTCTGATAGACTCCTATTTCATAGAATGACAAATGCATACAAAATTTATAACGAAGTTTTCATGAAGAAAGTTTCATATTTGAGGGCAATTCTACCAAATCTAGTTGCAGTAAAGTTGCAGTCCATAAACAAAAAGAAGCCGACTCCCTTCTTCTCCGAGATGGAGGGAACGGGGAATCGGCTATCGATGAAATGATTAGCTTAAGCGAATTTGCGCTGTTCGTAGGCAGTGATCAATTCTTCATGCTGCAATGTCAAACCGATGTCATCCAGACCTTGCAGCAAAAATTGACGACGGTGCTCGTCAAGATCGAAGGAGAGTCTTAGCCCGAACTCATCAGCAATCGACTTGCTCTCCAGATCGACGCTCAGCTTGTAGCCTTCATGCTGTGCTGTACGCTGAAACAGTTCCTCCACTTGCTCCTCCGACAATTTAATCGGCAGAATGCCGTTCTTGAAGCAGTTATTATAGAAAATATCCGCAAAAGAAGGTGCAATTACACAACGGAACCCATAGTCAAGGATCGACCATGGCGCGTGCTCCCGGGAGGAGCCGCAGCCAAAGTTGGCACGGGAGATCAGAACTGATGCTCCGCTATAACGCGGCTTATTGAGTTCGAACTCCGGATTCACATTACCTTCTGTGTCGAAGCGCCATTCATAGAACAGAAATTGTCCGAATCCAGTACGCTCAATACGCTTCAAAAATTGCTTCGGAATTATCGCATCCGTATCCACATTCACCCGATCTACTGGACCGACGATACCCGTAAATTTATTAAATGCTTCCATGATAATGCTCCCCTCTTACTTATAGTGCATGTTCAAAAAGTCCGATTTTCGCACCGAGTTTTGAACAACCTATTTTAGCTCACGATTTCGCTGTTGACATTCCACTCACGTACATCCACGAAACGGCCTTTAATAGCAGCAGCTGCAGCCATTGCTGGAGAGACGAGGTGAGTTCTGCCACCGCGACCCTGACGGCCTTCGAAGTTACGGTTAGAAGTAGAAGCACAGCGCTGACCTGGCTGCAATACGTCCGGGTTCATCGCCAGGCACATGCTGCATCCAGCTTCACGCCATTCAAATCCGGCTTCAGTGAAAATCTTATCAAGTCCTTCCTGCTCAGCTTGCAACTTCACGCGACCAGAGCCAGGCACAACGATTGCCGTTACTTTATTGGACACCTTGTAACCGCGGGCGATTTCCGCTGCTGCACGCAAGTCCTCAATCCG
The DNA here is from genome assembly GCF_003991425.1 of Paenibacillus lutimineralis. Classification (NCBI taxonomy): domain Bacteria; kingdom Bacillati; phylum Bacillota; class Bacilli; order Caryophanales; family Paenibacillaceae; genus Paenibacillus; species Paenibacillus lutimineralis. The sequence continues at coordinate 2,528,155 of NZ_CP034346.1, read as the reverse complement.
ACCATTCGTACAAGAACCGATAAATACATAATCGATCTCAATTTCTGTTATTGGGGTGCCTGGAGTAAGCCCCATATATTCAATCGCCTTCTCGGCTGCTTTGCGTTCATTATCCGTAGTGAAATCAGCGGGATTAGGTACGTTTGCATTCACATTAGTACCCATTCCCGGGCTCGTTCCCCAGGTTACTTGTGGAACCAACGAGTCCACATCAAACTCAACGACGCGATCATATGAAGCTCCTTCGTCCGTATTCAAAGCAGACCATTCAGCTACCGCGCGATCAAAATCCGCTCCTTGCGGTACATGCTCGCGTCCACGCAAATAGTTGAAGGTAGTCTCGTCAGGTGCGATCAATCCCGCTCTTGCTCCAGCCTCGATCGACATGTTGCATACCGTCATCCGCTCTTCCATTGTGAGTGTACGAATAGCTTCACCCGTATACTCAATAACATAACCCGTTGCAAAATCTGTACCGTACTGGGCAATGACGCCAAGAATCAGGTCTTTGGCTGTAACGCCTGGCTTACGCTTGCCGACGAAGCGCACTTCCAGCGTCTTCGCCTTCGCTTGCTGCAGACATTGCGTTGCCATTACATGCTCAACCTCGCTCGTACCAATCCCGAAAGCCAGCGCACCGAAGGCGCCATGCGTCGAAGTATGGCTGTCGCCGCACACGATCGTCTTGCCTGGATGTGTCAAGCCAAGCTCAGGCCCCATAACGTGAACGACACCTTGGTCGATCGTATCCAGATCATACAGGGTAACGCCGAAATCTTTACAGTTCTGCGACAGCGTGTCGATCTGCTGCTTGGAGATTGGATCAGTAATATTGTAACGGTCCTTCGTAGGAACGTTATGATCCATCGTTGCAAACGTCAGATCTGGCCGACGCACCTTGCGTCCATTCAATCTCAAGCCTTCGAAGGCTTGTGGTGACGTTACCTCGTGAACGAGGTGCAAATCGATGTACAAAATGCTAGGTTTGCCTTCTTCCTGATAAATTACGTGATTGTCCCAAATTTTCTCATACAACGTTTTCTTTTGGTTGCTCATAAAATTCACCCCACACAAGGATTCGAACATTGAACAAGTCAGCTACGGCAATTCTGCCATTATCCAGTGACTCGTATATTGAAATCAATATATCACTTAATTCTTCATTGTTCCAAGATATAATAACTATAATAACGATAGGTTTAACCTATAAGTAAGGGCTGGTGAAGCTGGGCAATCTACGCTTTGGCAGTGATTGAGGAGAAGGACCTTGGGGAATTAGGAGGTAACCAATTGCTAAATGACTTCTAACGAAACACAGTATCGCTATTAGCGCCGATAAGAGCAGTCCTAAATTGTAACGAAACTGGGTATCGCTATTTCACTAGATTAGTGGCTTTTAGACTGGATTTAGCCCAAATAAAGTTATGGTGTTTCGTTACAGACATGCGCCCCTGGCAAAATCAAAACAGGCACCCTTAACGGATGCCTGATAGAGTTCAATATTCAAATCTACTTGAAATCAATTCCCATCACATGATCCAGCGGTACTGGACCGATGCTGCGGCTGTCATTGCTATGATTGCGGTTATCCCCCATCACGAAAACATCTCCCTGTGGGACCTCCCAGGTTTGAGCCGGACCCAGGTTCATTTGTTCCTTTATGTAAGGTTCGCTTAGCTGAACCCCGTTGCGATACACATGGCCTTCCTTAACCTCGATCGTATCACCCGGCAGTCCGATGACTCTCTTGACATAGAAAATTTCATTATCCGCTTGGCCAGAAAATAAATTAATGATAGGATGCTCCAAAAAATCATCCATAAAAGTACGGCTCCGGTCCACACGACTATCTACAATAACGATATCTCCATACTTAGGAAGCTTATCTAGCGTGTGTTTGATCTTCCACGCATAGATCCGTTGACTGTCCTTCAACGTAGGCTCCATGGAATGACCATCCACTTTATAGGGTTGAATCACGAATATTCCAATTAATATGCTAAGCACAAATCCAATGATGATTGAAATGCCCCAGCCTTGAACCTCTTTCCATACTTTTCGCACACAAAATACCTCCCATGAGTTCTATACTCCTATTATACATAGAATGAATCGCCTATAACAAACATGTTCGACATTTATTACCGGAAGAGGATATTCTATCTGACTAATCATGCCTATATATCATATAATAGTTATAGGTAAAACAAATAAGAAGCGCAAATATGCACAATACTAAATCTATAAATCAAGAGAGGTACCGTATGGAACTAAGACAGCTGCAATATACCCTACAAATTGCTGAGGAGAAGAATTTCTCACGGGCGGCCGACAAGCTTCATATCGCCCAGCCTTCACTAAGCCAGCAATTATCCAAACTGGAGCAGGAGCTCGGTGTCAAATTGTTTCAGCGCAATACTAGCACGGTGGAGCTGACCTATGCCGGTGAGAGCTTCATTGAACATGCCCGAAAGATTATGGATGCCGTTAAGGAGCTGCGTCAGGAAATGGACGATATCTCCCAGCTTCGCGCCGGCCGCGTCGTGATCGGCAGTATGCCGATTACTGGCTCGCATCTGCTTCCGTATGTACTGCCCGCCTTCAAGGTCGCTTACCCAGACATTGACATCGTACTGCGGGAAGATACCTCACTTAATCTGGAGAAGCTGACGGCTGGCGGCGGCACCGATCTGAGCCTGCTCTCCCTGCCACTGCAGGAGCCGACGCTAACCTACGAGCCGATTGGCGAAGAGCCGATCGATTTGGCAGTTCCCCCTCAGCATCCGCTGGCTAGTAAAGCCGGAGAACGAAATGGAATCTCATTGGCGGAGTTGAAGGACGAGCCCTTCATTGTATTGAAGAAAGGACAAGGCTTCCGGAAAATAACGATAGATCTGTGCCGCCAAGCCGGTTTCGAACCGAACGTCGTATTTGAGAGCAATAACATTGAGACCGTCCAGTCTTTAGTTGCTGCTGGGATGGGAATTACACTCGTTCCCCACTTCATAGCGAGAGCCAAGCGCAGTGAGCTAATTCCCGTGTATCTTCCACTCGCCGACCCTGCTCCTAGTCGGACACTCGTAATCGCCTATCGTAAAGGGCGCTATTTATCAAAAGCTGCAGAGGCCTTCATCGAGACGTTCAAGCAGACTCTGGCAGAACGCTACAGTTCATAAGCCGACGGTCGGCGATCCTTGAACACTGGAATCCGTTCTCGCACCTGATGGACGAGGGTCAGATCGAGCTGGCCGGTAATGATCCCCTCTGTCTCCCCGCCCTCGGCGATCCATTCCCCCCAGGGATCGATGATCGCCGAATGTCCAAAGAAATAATCATTGCCATTTCTGCCAGTCGTATTGCAGGCGATCACATACATTTGATTCTCGATGGCCCGTGCGGTCAACAAAGTGCGCCAGTGTTGCAGCCGTGGGTGCGGCCACTGGGCCGGCACGAACATGATTTGCGCCCCGTTCAGCGACAATGTACGGGCCAGTTCAGGGAAGCGGATATCATAACAGATCGACGCCCCGGCTCTTATCCCATCCAATTCAAAGGTAACCGCCTGATCTCCTGCCGCCATATACTTGTCCTCATTCATAAGTCCGAACAAATGAATCTTGGAATAGGCCGCTACTTCAGCGCCCGTCCGATCGAAGACCAGCATCGTATTGTATACCTTATCCTCTCTCTTCTCAGCAACGGATCCGGCAACGATATGAACCTTAAATTTGCGTGCAAATTCCGAAATCCAGCGCCGGCTCGCCAGTCCTTCAGGATCGGCAAGCTTATCAATTTGCTCAAGCGCGTATCCCGTATTCCGCATTTCAGGTAGAACGATAATATCGGGCTTCAAGGCGGCTTCTGCAGCCTGCTGCATTTTACTTTCCAGGACTTCTCGATTCCGATCCGGGTCACCTGCACTGATGTTAGTTTGAATTAGAGCAATTTGCCACATAGTCTTATCTTCCACTATTTTCATCCCCCTTCTAAAGGCATCTGCCAAACCTTCTAATCCTTGATCCTATCAAATAAAGCCCAATCACTCTTCTCTGGGCGGATGCATAGAATACTCCATCAATCGCAACCGAAAGGATGGAGAGAACAGCATATGTCTATCTCCTACATGGATTATACCTCACCCAATGTCCAATTTACGTATGACTTGAAGAACAACCTGTTCTTCAAGAAAGACAATCAGAATTATATTAATGTCTTGTCAATCAATCAATTGAACACGCTTGGGAACAACTCACTGCTAGATATATTTCTTAGCAATGGCGGCACGGTAGAGCCCCATTATCATCAGAACGCTTCCGAATTAGTCTATTGTATTGCCGGATCGGCCGTCGTCTCACTGATCAACCCTTTCACGAACCAATTACTTCATTTTCCAATCACCCCGGGTCAGGTTGCCAATGTACCACAGGGCTGGTGGCATTATGAAATTGCAACAAGGGATAATACCCATCTGTTAGCCGTATTTGATGCGCCGATTCCTGAGGTTATTTTTGGTTCAGATATTCTAAGATTGACTCCTGCCAATGTGCTAGCTGACACGTACTGTCTGAATGAAGACGAGGTCAAGGAGACGCTCGCCCCTATCACTTCAACCATCATTGTTGGCCCACCCAAAGATTGCAAACCATCCGGCTCCTCAAACAATCAGAAACGCAGCAACCAAACAACACAATTCCAGAAGATGCCAAGCTCTACTCAACAAGGTGCGCATCAAAGCATGCCTCAGTGGACACAGCCGATTCAAGCTTATGGTGTCCCAACAGCTCCTCAGCCTGTAGCTTCCACGTTCCCCTCGCCATACCAGACTATGTCGCAGCAGATGCAGTCCTATTCGATATCAATTAGGCCTGAATGGACAGCAATGGCAAGCAGTTATCCGGCCTATGGAGGTCCGCAAGCAGGACAACAATCGCAGCAAGCAGCCCCGCTCCCATCCCCGGCTTACCCAGGTCTCCCGATGCCGCCGTTCCCACGCTAACTTACTATAAGATCACATACTCTACTACTGACATAAATAGAAAATAGCTGCGAGTACGCAGCTATTTTCTATGTTCAAGCAAGATAATGCTCTCAAATGAGGGTAGAGCTAGCAATTCGACTGACCTCAGCACTCATTCTATATCGAGGTAGAGGCTGAGGCAGACGCCGGGCTTGCAGACGCAAACCAGGATGTATCAACCTGCTCTACCGCTGGAAGTCTTCGGGTGACCGGATCAAGCAGCCAACATATACCTACAATGAGTACAGTAATTCCACAGCCAGCAATCACTGTTGAACTTGCCGCGATAACCCCCAGACTGCCGCCAATCAGATTGCCGAGCGGCATAACAATACCGCTAATGGCCGAAGCCGCTGCGAAGACAGTACCCAGGTTTTTCTCTGGCACGCCTTTTTGCAGTACCGTGTTAACAATAACGTTGGTCACTCCCCCCGGAAACCATACCAAACCGTAGACCAAAACTACAAGCCAGATATAGTGGCCGAATATGCTAAGGAACCAGACAGTTCCTGCTAGACAAAAGGCCGTGGCAAAAAGATACCCCAAACGCACACGTTCCAGTTTCATATAAGGGGCAAGAATAGCTCCCAGCAAGCTTCCGCAGGCCTGCGACATCAGCAGGAATCCATAGATATCCGCTCCGCCGAGACTATTTGCAAAAGCGGGCATTACTGTAAAGGTAGCTCCCCCGGCCGCATTAATGACAATTACGCCGAACAGAATACGCGACAGCGGTGTAGCAACGATCAGTCTAATTCCTTCTTTCATATCTGATATGTAGCTTTTTACATGATTACGAGCTGGTACGGAGTGATTCCCTTCGTTTTTGTCAGCAGGTTTCTCTCTGTCATTCGTTGAATTGGTGTTGGAAGTTCTGATTCTTAGTTGAGTAAATAGCAGAGCTCCAATAAAGAAGCCCAGCGAATTCCATAGGTAGAGCGAGACTGCGCCGAGGACGATAATCAAAGCCCCGGATACCGCATTACAGGCCACCTCGATACCTTGGTAAGCAATAGAGAATAAGGAGTTGCCTTGAGATAGTTGTTTCTTATCGAGAATTTTCGGAAGAGCCGAGAGCTGCGCCGGATAGAACCACATATTTAATGTCGTAAGAATGGGGGTAATGGAGAGGACCAAGCCAACGGTTAGAAAGTCAAAATAATACGCAAACGGTACGATAAGCAGCAGTAATGCCTGACACAACTGCGTATATACAAGCAGCCCCCGCAGCGGAACACGGTCAGTTATCGGACCGGAGAAGAGTTGAATAACACGGGGAAGGATCGATAGAAATCCTGCAAGCCCAGTATATAATGTTGAGCCTCCCAAGTTATATACCAACCACATGGCTGCTACCGCATATAAGCTATCGCCGATATTCGTTAGAATCCGGCCAACAAAAAGCAATGTGAAATTGCGGTTTTTAAATATTTCCACAGAATACCCCGCCTTCAGCAGTATAGAATTACTGATTGAGCTTTTCTGCCGAAACCACGTTGACGCCAATTGCATATTCCTCAGTATCATCCGACTTCGAAGTCGAGGAGATCGTAACCCATTTCTCAAGCAAGGACCTGAATTCCGTCAACATCTCTTCCCTTTGCTCAGGCGAGAGCTGCATACGCAAGCTGATTTTTGTCGCAGAAGCTGCTTCGTAACCATCAGCCAGCACAGGATCGATCATATTGGCCCCCCGGGTATTGAACCACTTGGCCTTCGATTGATAGTATTTCTCCACGATTCCCCCTACGGTTCGGGTGTTGACCAGATCGATCAGCCCACCCTCATATAACTTCTGGATATGGTAGTGGATACTGCCAGGAGATTCTCCCAATTCGTCAGCCACTTGCTTGGAGGTTTTGGCGGTGTCAACCATGGCTCTAATAATTTTAATTCGCTGCGCGCTGCCCAGTAGCTTCGCCTGTGCTAAGGAGATATCTAGAAACTGCGATTGTTCCTTGTTCATGTTAAAGCCTCCCCATTTGGATGCAGAAATCAATCTGTAATTCTAATTCGATCTGTTAATTTAGTTCGATCTAAAAAATTAGATCAATTATGTATTGATATTAATCCACCTTTTTCCATCTGTCAATAGACCCTTCAAATAAATCTCATATCGGTAAATTCAGAGCGTGTTCCGAGAACAGTTTGACCTGCACTTCTTTTCAAGCCCGGCGACACATGGTATTCTAGCATTAACAAGAAAACCTCTACCTGCGTATTCTCGGAGAATGATCGATTACATATGTGGAATATATAAACGTGATGACGGGACCAAGTACAAGAGCGATGCGGACCATAGAGAGCAGATTCCACGGCTGCAAGAATTTGCACTTCGCACTCTTCGAAACCTACCCCCGAGCGGCCGCTCGCCAAGAGCGGACAGTGCCCCTGTTACCGGGTAATCAAGTTGGATGAGTCAATCATCAATTAAGGTGGTACCGCGGAAGTAAAACTTTCGTCCTTTGCGAGCAAAGGCGGAAGTTTTTTTGTATATTAACTTATCTTTGGGAGTGAACTCCATGCTAAGACGCATCGTTGTCAAAATAGGCAGCAGCTCATTAACCTCTTCGGAAGGGGGATTAAACCGGAAAGCGATCGACTTCTTCTCCTCCGAGCTGGCTGCCCTGAAAGCTGAAAATTACCAGATCCTGCTCGTCACCTCCGGAGCGGTCGCAGCGGGATTCCGCGAGATCGGATATGCCGAGCGGCCGAAGCTGCTGCATGAGAAGCAGGCCGCGGCAGCCGTCGGCCAAGCGCTGCTGATGCAGAACTATCGCGAGGCTCTGACTGTACACGGCGTATCAGCCGCGCAAGTTCTACTAACTCGCTCCGATTTTCAGAACCGTAAACGGATGGGCAACGCCAGTATGACGCTGGAAGAACTGCTTGGCCGAGGTGTCATTCCCATCATCAATGAGAACGATACGGTATCTATTGATGAATTGAAATTCGGTGATAACGACACGTTATCCGCCCTAGTCGCCAATTTGATTAAGGCGGATCAATTGATCATCCTGACGGATATGAACGGACTATATACGCAAGATCCGCGTATTGATCCGTCAGCCCAGCGCATTGACCATGTGCAGGAGATCGATGATGACATTTATAAAATCGCTGGCGGTGCCGGAACCTCTGTCGGAACCGGAGGTATGCGCTCCAAGATCGATGCGGCCAAGATCGCCTCGCGCGGAGGGGTTCCTGTCTTCATCGGTAAGCTCAATCAACCGGGGCAACTGGCGCAAACCGTGAACGGCCAGGGGCAGGGAACCTACTTCGAAGCAAATGACTCGGTGCTGCCACGCAAGAAGCAGTGGCTCGGCTTCCTCTCGATTCCGATCGGTACATTGACGGTCGATGCCGGCGCAGAAGAAGCGCTGATTCATGGGGGACGCAGCCTGCTACCAGTCGGGGTACGTGAATCGACCGGACATTTCCAGGCCGGGGATGTCGTTGAAGTCGTGAACCCGGACGGCGAGATTCTCGGGCGCGGCATTGTGAACTATGATGCTGATCAAATGCAGGACATCATGGGACTGCCAAGCTCGGAGGTTGTGAAGACGATGAACAGCGTCCATCGTCTGGAGGTCATACATCGCGACGAGTGGATTTCATTGAAAGCTTGATCATCTAGGTATTTAGGCAATTCATATAAATTCTAAGGAGGTATTTCAAATGAGTGAAGTGAGACAGAAAGCACAACTTGCAGGTAAGGCCTGCTCCGCCCTGAGCGGACTGACTACCGCACAGAAGAACGAAGCGCTGCTTGCAGCGGCCAATGCGCTGGTGGTGAACAACGAGGCGATCATTGCCGCAAACCAGGAGGATCTTGACCGCGGACGCAGCAATGGAACAAATGAATCCCTGCTCGACCGACTCGCCCTGAATGAACAGCGCATTCAAGGTATCGCAGAAGGACTGAGACAGATTGTCTCGCTTCCGGACCCAATCGGTGAATTGCTGGAGACGTTCGAACGCCCGAATGGATTGCATATTGTGAAGCGCCGCGTTCCACTTGGCGTCATCGGTATGATCTATGAAGCTCGGCCAAATGTGACGGTTGATGCCATCGGCCTCTGCCTGAAGACGGGTAACGCCGTTGTCCTTAGAGGCGGATCAGCTGCCATTGCCTCCAACCGTAAGATCGTCGAGATCATCCATGAAGCATTGGATTCGACTTCTATTCCACGCGATGCGGTGCAATTGATCGAGGATTCCAACCGTTCCTCGGTGGACGAGATGCTGAAGCTGAATGGCCTGCTTGACGTCGTTATACCTCGTGGCGGCAGCTCACTCATTCAGAACGTTGTTAACAACGCCACCGTTCCGGTCATTGAGACAGGCGCAGGCATCTGTCACACTTATCTGGATGCCACTGCAGATGCAGTGATGGCGACAGACATTACGCTCAATGCCAAGGTACAGCGCCCTTCTGTATGCAACTCGATGGAGACGATGCTCGTTCATCAGGATTTCGCCGCTGCGCATCTGTCTGCTTTGGCGCAGCGCTTCAGCGAAGCAAACGTAGAGCTCAGAGGCTGCGAACAGACGAGAGCTCTCGTTGATTGGGCTAAGCCGGCAACCGATGAGGATTATGCAACTGAATACAACGACTATATTCTTAACGTTAAGATCGTCAAGGATCTGGATGAAGCGCTGGCCCATATCGCCCGCTTCAGCACGAAGCATTCCGAGTGCATCGTGACAGAGGATCTGCATCATGCCGAGCGCTTCCTGCAAGAAGTAGATGCGGCTGCCGTCTACCATAATGCCTCCACCCGCTTCACGGATGGCTTCGAATTCGGCTTCGGCGCTGAGATCGGCATAAGCACACAGAAGCTGCATGCCAGAGGCCCAATGGGACTTCCAGCCTTGACATCAACCAAATATATCATTCACGGCAATGGCCAAATCCGTGGATAATCACATGGACTGCAGCCGTGTTGTCCAATTTCAATCATAGATTGATATCGGATAATCATAGCTATGATTATCCGGAAATTCTCTCTTTGCTTGGATAGAATGTTCAACAATTATATGGAGTTGTCAGCTCAGCGCAGCTAAATGGATCCATCTGACATGTAGCGGAAATACAGGACGTTATCGTTGCCGAAAAGCGAGTTAAGGCAAATCTAACGGAAATTGGGGAGCCTTATTACAGGCAATAATACTGAAATCATCTGATGGAACAGCGAATAACGGAATCTATTTCCGCTACATTTCCGAAGGTTTGAAGCTTGCAATATAACGGCTGTCTGTTCCGTTAGAGGTTGGAATTCAAGTACAAGCTGCGCTGATGCTGATCTGCCGCTTATTTTTAGTTACTCAGTCCCACATCGGGCATACTTAGACTATACCAATCCAGTTATCAAAGTGGAGGTCTTACCATGGTCACTAACGAGAACAAAAACACTCCAAATCCAGGTACGATCAGCTTCTACGGCGCCGGTTCCATGGCCGAAGCGATCGCCCGCGGACTCATTCATAACCAGGTAGCCAAGCCTGCCTCGATATCGATGCTGAATCGCAGCAATCAGGAGCGTCTGGCCTATCTGACGAATCAATATGGAGTAGTCACGAGCAATCAGGAGGAACAGAAGAACAAACTGTTGGAAGAAGCCTCCATCATCGTGCTAGCGATGAAACCGAAGGATGCCAAAGATGCGATCACTGCGATCTCTCCTCACCTCTCGAAGAAGCAGCTGCTCGTCTCCGTCATCGCTGGCTTGTCCATCGAGACGATTCAGAAGCTGCTTGGCTTCGCCGCCCCGATTGCCAGAACGATGCCGAACACCTCAAGCTCCATTGGCTACGGGGCAACCGGGATCGCCTTCTCTGACGAAGTCAGCGAAGAACAGAAACAGCAGGTACTGACGATGTTCGAGGCGGTCGGAACCGTCTCGGTCATTCCGGAAGAGGAAATGGAAATTCTGACCGGTGTTTCAGGCAGCGGCCCGGCCTATGTCTACTTCCTGATGGAAGCGATGATCGCTGCCGGTATGGAGGGCGGGCTGTCGCCAGAGCAAGCGCGGGAATTAACGATACAGACCGTGCTCGGCGCGGCTGTAATGATGCGTGAGACCGGCGAGGACCCGGCCAAGCTGCGCGCAGATATTACATCACCAAATGGCTCGACCCAGGCCGCATTGGATGTACTGCGTGAGGGTAGTTTTACAGAGACAGTCAAAGCCGCCGTCCGCAGAGCAGAGGAACGCTCGCGTGAGATGGGGCAAGCCGTGAAGGACACGTTGCAATAAGCTGTTCCAGACGACTGACACCATACTGTATCTACAAGGCCAAGTCAGTTCCAATCTTGTGCCAAGGAATGGTCTCCCCCTGAAGTAGGCCCGATCCTTCCCCGCCGGATCAGGCCAACTTCAGGGGGACATATGGTCGGCAGGGATATTATTTTTCTAGCAATTATGTATTCACTTCAAATCAGCTAGGGACTTAGCGAGCAGGCATATATTTGATCTAACGAGTTAGAAGAGATTTGCATCTTTAAGGAGGGACAGTAGTCAATGATGGCCTTTGCACAAATTACCTTGGAAGAGAAGCAAGCCAGGCTTGCCGAGCTTAAAGACGTAAAAGAACAATTGGCTGCCAGGGGCTGGTTCCCAGGTACAAGCGGCGATTTATCTGCTTGTGTCGGCAAGTATGCTCCAGACGAATTTTATTTTGCGATCACTTCTAGCGCCAAGGATAAAGCGATGCACACACCGGAGGATTTTCTGTTCGTTGATGCTGTGGGCGAAGCTTGCGAGACAACCTCTCTTAAGCCAAGTAGGGAAAGCTTGATTCACGCTAAAATCTACCGAATGACCGGCTGCAGTGCTATTTTCCATGTACATACGGTGTTTAATAATTTGATTAGCGAATTTTACGGGGATCAAGGATTCATCCCCGTGCAGGGCAACGAACTGATCAAAGAGCTCGGAATCTGGGAAGAGAATGCAGCGATTGAAATTCCCGTACTACCTAACTATGTAGATATCCCTTCCATTGCCAAACTGGTGCCCGGAGCCATCCATTCCGATATTCCCGGATTCGTATTGCGCAATCATGGCATTTATGCCTGGGGCAACAGCATCTGGGAAGCCAAACGGCATTTGGAAGCCTTCGAATTTATTTTTGAACTGGAATATCGACGACTCGCCTTGCTTCGATGATCTGCTTTTAAACGCCTCTTACTTTTGGTATGAAATTGTAGACGCCTCTTAGATACAATCGCCCGAGGACCCGCAGCTCCCGGCGTGCGGTGTGGCATCGCATGACGGTGGTCATTTCTCTGTCTTATTACCCCCACTGCTTGTAAATATCTAATAAAACAGCCCTCGTTGGATGTTTCCTAACGAGGGCTGTTTTTGCAATTGTTTGGGCATTCACTGGAATAAGGCGAATCTCTCCAAAAACAGTTCGTTTTATTTCATTGCCTTCGCCAGCTCCGTAAAAATAACCCCAAGCGCGTACGCACCAGCATCCGGGTAACCGATGCTCCGTTCACCTACCGTGCCAGCTCGGCCCATCCGGGCTACGATCTCCGCTGTCTTCTGCGCACCTTGAACTGCAGCCTCGGCCGCCTTAACAGCCGCCTGCTTCAGATTATCGCCTTGCTCAGCACTCTTCGTCCACTGGTCCGCAAGCGGCACAAGCGCATCGATAAGTGTCTTGTCGCCAACGACGGCTCCCCGGCCAAAGGACCTCTCACCCGTATCCTGGATTCCTTTGACTACGGCCTGCATCATATCGGCAACCTCGCTGACGGACAGCTCCTGCTTCTGCTGAGCATACTTGCCGGCGGCCCGGAAGCCCGATCCCCAGATCGGTCCAGAGGCCCCGCCGCAGTGCTCCATAATAACGAGCGAGCAGGCGTCAAGGAAATCGCCGATATTCTGTTGATGGTGAGTGATAATCTCATTCCACTCCACTTTTAACTGCTTGAAGCCTTTGGCCACACTCATTCCAAAGTCGCCGTCACCCGCGTGAGCGTCAAGCTCACAGAACGGAACTTCATTTTCGATAATGACCTCACTCATTTGATCGATTAGGTAGACGATATTTTGCAACGATAGCCGATCGTTCTGAATGACTGCTGCCGCAGGGTCGGTCTCGTTCTTATATGATACTTCGCCTGCCACTTTCTCCTCACGGATGACCTCTGTATAATTTACCGGCTCGAACGGGCCTTTAACCGCTAATGTCGGTGTATCGCAAGGTGCAGACAACCATTTCTTCAGCGTATCGTCGAGCTTCATGATGGTTACCGAGGCACCGGCCATATCAATGCTTGTCATGTAGTTGCCGACAAACGTCTTGAACACCCGCTTGTTCTTCGCCGTCAATTCCCGAATAACCGAATTGTTCAGCAAATACAGCTCTTGAAGCGGTGTAGCACCGAACCCGTTAATCAATACGGCGACTTCCTGCTCCGTCTGATCATTGAGGTGCAGATTGTCCAACAGCGATTCGACCATGCGCTTTGCCAATTCATCAGCAGACACCAGCTCTTCCCGGCGAATGCCCGGCTCACCGTGAATCCCTACCCCGAATTCCATCTCATGATCTTCGATTTGGAAGGTAGGAGTACCCTTGGCTGGCACCGTGCTGGAGGTAAAAGCAAAGCCAAGACTGCGCACATTGTCAATCGCGTGCAGAGCCGCTTCCTTCACTTCAAGCAATGATAAGCCTGCCTCGGCAGCCGCTCCTGCAACCTTATGAACGAGTACCGTTCCGGCGACGCCCCTTCTCCCTACCGTATAGAGACTATCTTCAACAGCGATATCATCGTCCACCTTGACATAATCCACCTCAAGGCCGTCTTCGCTAGCAAGATGAGCTGCATTTTTAAAATTCATAATATCGCCGCTATAGTTCTTAATGATCAACAGAGTTCCTTTGCTACCTGCCGTATTGCGAATCGCTTGATATACCTGGATTTGCGATGGAGAAGCGAATACGTCGCCACATACGGCCGCATCCAGCATTCCGCTGCCTACAAATCCGGCATGAGCGGGCTCATGCCCACTCCCACCGCCACTGATCAGCGTCACTTTATCGGGATTGGTCTTCTTTTTGGAAATGACCTTGAATTTATAATTGAAATCCAGTTCAGGATGCGCCAGCACTAACCCGTTGCACATTTCCCGAACCAAGGTTTCAGGCTTGTTCATAATTTTTTTCATCTTAAACCTCCTTAGTTAATTTATATTGACGTCCTAAATGGTCAGCAGCCATAATCGCCGACGCAACCGCGTCTTCGGAAATCGGGAACGGCATCGAGTGGATGGACTCTTCAGCGATACATGCTTTCTTAGCCACTTCAAGCAGTTCCTCATAGGTCACATGCTCTACACCGATATCTGCCAGACATACCGGGAGGCCGATGGAGAGGGAGAAATCCAGCACTTCTTTCATTTCTGCCCGGTCGGCATTTTCAAGCACTAATTGGGCAATCGTACTGAAGGCAACCTTCTCCCCATGGTAATAATGATGCGTCCCTTCTAGAGCTGTTAGGCCGTTGTGAATGGCATGAATCGCAGCCAGTCCGCCGCTTTCAAAGCCTAATCCTGATAACAGAATATTCGTCTCTACGATATTCTCCAGAGCCGGGGTCACAATATTCTGATCACAGGCCAGCTTGGCCTTATAACCGTTCTCCAGCAAGGTCTCATAACATAGCTTGGCGAGTCCCAGCGCTGTAATCGTCCCTTTGGCATCACCGCATACGCCTTCGCGGACACCGCACGGCAATCCGGCGTTCACATTGGAATACGAATTTGCTGTAGCTCTAGCCTCAAAATAAGTCGAGAGTGCATCTCCCATCCCGGCAACGAGAAATCTCGTCGGCGCTTGAGCAATGACTGTCGTATCGATCATGACTACACTCGGACTTTGCTTAAAATACGCATAATCATCGAATTCTCCCTCTGGAGTATAGAGAACGGCGGAATGGCTTGTTGGTGCATCGGTGGCCGCGATCGTCGGTACGATGATCAGAGCCTCGCCTTCAGCTACACATTTTGCCGTATCAATCGCCTTGCCGCCGCCAAGACCAATCGTACATGCACAGTTATGCTCCTTCGCCAACGCCTGCAATCTAGCTACTTCCGGACGCGAACATTCCCCATGAAATCCGCTTTCTACAAAGGTAATGTCGAATTTATGTTTAGTTGCCTCAAGCTTGTCCTTCACTCGTGCTACATCATCAGGATGTGCAATTAACAGTGCAGAATCACCAAATGTCTTCACAAAATAGCCCAGATTTAACAGTTCATTTTCCCCTTGCACATATTTCGTTGGACTAATAAACGCTCTTCTCATCTTACATCCTCCTCAAATCGTTTATACATTAATTATAGGATGCACTATTTTGAGAAGCATGAAACAAAGAGCTCGATTTAAAGCGTTTTCTTATCGTGTTTTCTTGTCATTGTTCTATGTAATCGTATTTTCTTGTCCTCTAATAGAACAATTCGCTATAATAAATATAGTGTGTGTTTCTATTACTTAAACTGGAGATGACAACCATGTCCAAATCCCGATTTGACTTAGAAGAGATTATAGATCTGGGGAAATGGGAAAAGCTGCAGGATGCTCTATCGCTTGTGACGAAGATGGCCATTCTGACGGTTGATTATAAGGGTATTCCTGTGACCAAACACAGCTACTGTCAGCCCTTCTGTCAAGGGGTACGTCAGGACTCCCATCTCTCGCAATATTGTCAAAAATGTGATGCCCGCGGCGGGCTTGAAGCCGTCCGTCAGAATAAACCATATATCTATTTATGCCATTTCAATATTATCGATATCGCCATACCGATCATTATCGACAATCAATATCTTGGTGCTATTATGGCCGGTCAGCTTAAGCTGCGTGAACCTGATATGCCTCTGCTGGAACAGGTCGTATCGCGACCTCCCAATGTTGAGACCTATCGCAAGTTCCAAGCGCTAGAGGAGCATTACAATGCTTTGCCGGTCTTATCTTATGATGAAGTGAC
The DNA here is from genome assembly GCF_003991425.1 of Paenibacillus lutimineralis. Classification (NCBI taxonomy): domain Bacteria; kingdom Bacillati; phylum Bacillota; class Bacilli; order Caryophanales; family Paenibacillaceae; genus Paenibacillus; species Paenibacillus lutimineralis. Next base: position 2,512,136 of record NZ_CP034346.1, on the reverse strand, counting down.
GAAATGCGTGGACCTGCTGCTGCAATTAAGCACTTATATCGTGGAAGAAGCGATTCAGAAGCATACGACCGTCGATCTGTACAAAGGAATGCTGACCTCAAATTTAGACGCTTCCAGTCCCAATTCTAGCCAAGTACTAGACCCATCCGACCGTACATATCGTAAAATTCAATCGATCCAGCAGGAGTTGTCGGGGGCGTTAATCAACACGAAGTTAAAAAACGGAGCTGACAGATTCATCTCCTCGAATTCTGTACTCCAACCTGCCTTTGATTATATTTATGCGCATAAACAGGAGAGCTTCGGCTTGAAGGAGATGGCTAAGCTCTGTCATCTCAGTCCCAGCTACTTCAGTCGGATCTTCACCAAGGAGACGGGAGAGACTTTCTCGGTCTTCATTGCCAGATTGAAGATTGAATGGGCCAAGCAGCTACTTGAATCCACCGATTTGTCGGTTAATCAAGTGAGTGATGATCTGGGCTTCTGCGATGCGGGCTATTTCATTAAGACGTTCAAGAAGTTTGAGAGCCTCACCCCTGCCGTGTACCGAAGCATGTACAAAGGATTGTCTGCAAAATAACCCTCCATCATTTTAAATGATCGAAGGGTTATTTCTAGTGGATGGTTATATACTCGTAGCCTGGGTAACAAGATTCGCCAGCTGCTCCGAGTCATAAGCTTGCCCCTGGCGCAGCTTCAACGTTTTTCGCTCAGGAGGACCATCGAATATTCCTTCGGGAAATTCAATCCCCGCCGGATTAAAAATCGTAAAGCTGACCGCATCCTTGGAGGTGGAAATGACAGCGGCATATTTTCCATTCTTCAAGAAATGAGGCTTCTTATATTGAAGACGCTCCTGGGCATCCGGGATTGCCTGATAAACCAACTCACGTAAGCTGATCGCTACTTCCTTTTGCCAAGTCTCCTTGATTTCATTGATAAAGTCCGTGACCTCTTGATTCATATCATCTTCCCCCTTAGGTATAAAATAGAGTTCTTCCAAATCTATGATCAGATTGTTGTAGCAAACTGCCACGTAACACCGAATCGGTCCAAGATTTCACCATAACAGGCTCCCCATGGCTGAAGCTCGAACGGATAACGGATCTCTCCGCCTTCCCTAAGTTCTGCAAAGGCCTGTCTCGCCTCCGTCTCATCCTCGAAAGTCAATGACAGACTTATGTTGCGGTTGCCCTCCACAGGTTCAAAAATATCGCTAAAGAATAGTATATTTCCTCCTGCCAAAGATAAAACCATATGCATCACTTTATCTTTAATCTCTTCAGGAGTACCTGGCACCTCACCATATGTCTTGATCGCTAGGATCTCGCCGCTAAGTACCTTTTTGTAAAACTCCGCCTGAGTTCTTGCATCCTCCGACATCAGATAAGGAACTAGTTTTGCATTCATTTCAACGACCTACCTTTCACCATTTATTAGATTGAAACCTGCGTGCTTCAAACTGCTTGGAAGCCGTTTCTATCTAAACGACGAATGGGAAATCGCAAAATCGACAACAACCAAAAATATTTTTTTAAAAACATGTCTTATTCCATTTTGCCTACGTTCATAATCCGAACTGCCCTTTGATCTTAGCTTGGGTGTCCGCGTCGGACGATAACTCTTCCGGGTCAAATATTTGCCGCAGCTCGATCTCTCCTTGCCCTTGACCATGCGGGTCCGGCATACGCAGCGCCCATTCAATTGCCTCTTCCCGTGAATTCACCTCGATCAGGGTATAGCCTGCAATAATCTCCTTCGATTCGGTGAACGGCCCGTCCACCATTTTTGGCTTTCCTCCGGGCTCCGGATAGGAAATACGGATTCCGCCCGAGCTCGGCCGCAGACCGTCTGCGGCCACTAGAACGCCAGCCTTTGCCAATTCCTCGTTATACCTGAGCATCGCCTCCAGAAGCTCCGGACTGGGCTTCACGCCAGCCTCGGAATCGGATGTAGCTTTGACAATCATCATAAATCGCATTATTGGCCTCCTGTCCCGTTTGCATGTCATTCAAATTCTTAGATGCATGTTTCACCCTATATATTTCTTTGTCTGGAAAATAAATACCTGCATTTTCATTTTAAATCTATGGCTCTCGTATCTTATCGAAGTTTGATTCTAATGCACGAACCCCCCGCCGGATTAACCGACAGAGGGTCCAAAGAGCTGTATGCAGATCATTTTTACTTCAGAAATCTTCCAGGCAACTATTCTAGAAATATACAAACCAGATGACGACTGCCAGTAATATTCGATACACCGCAAACGGGACCAGCTTCACCCGGTTAATCAGCTTCAGGAAGAAGCGGATCGACAGCAAAGCGAACAAGAAGGCCGCGATAAATCCAACGATGAAGAAGGGCAGAGCGTCGAGTGTGAAGTACTGCCAATTCTTAATTAATGAGAGCGCACTGGCACCGGCCATGATCGGCACCGCCATAATGAATGTAAAGTCCGCGGCCGCTCGGTAGCTAAGTCCAAGCAGTACGCCGCCAGATATGGTCGATCCGGAACGCGAGAAGCTTCAGGCGTCTCCCTTGATACCGCCCAGACATACTCCCACTCCTCGGCTCTCCCCGTCCCTTGGCTTTGAACCGAGACAGCCCAAGCATATCGATGAAGCGATCTTTAAATACGACAAGCACGGCCAGAATGGACCCGAGCTGAACCACTACCTTGAACGTGTTAGCGACATATTTAGAGGTGAAGATCAGATCAGTCTTCAGCCACATATCGTCGACGATAATCATATGCCCCGTAGACGAGACCGGAGCAAATTCTGTCAGCCCTTCTACAATACCGAGAATAAATGCTTTTATAAGTGAAATGATATCCATTTGCTTGCTTTCGCTCCTAAGCTATAAAGATTGGGTTGCTCTAGGACTGCACTTTTTTTCGTTTGCGCAAGAACAGCACGACAAAGGCGAGTGCACCCACAGCGATCACTGCATAGGCGATATGGGAATAGACATCAATATAAAAATAGAGAGGCTACAGCTCTTTGGGAGCGAAGCCTCTAATATTAAACGCTTATGTTCTGGTTAAAGTTAGCACAGTCAGTGATCACCCTCGATTCATCGCCTCAGAGTACCGATTTATTCCGCGTGCCAGCAGACAGCAACTTCAATCCTCCGCCGATTAACAGGAAAGCAATCAGGGCAGGACGCAAATATTCGTATACAAAGTAAGTGATGCGAAGTCCCGGGAAATACTTCTCGATCATCGGAACCAGCAGATCCATAGAGACATAATAGACTCCTAACAGAATCAGAATGATGCCAAGCCAGTGCTGATAATTTCCTTTGCTACCGATTAATGGCCGATCCTCTAGCGGCAAAATGCCATAACGACTAATATGCTGCAGCCCATCGAAAAGACTGAAGAACCAGATGATTGGAATCACGAATAGAAATACTTTTAAACGCAGTACATCGATCACATAGAAGCTGCCGAGGAACAGCACCATTAATTGCAAACCACGCTTCTGAAGACCGAGATACATTTGACCCGCACCTGGAAACGCCGATAGCAAGGTGGCAAGAATTTTGCTTCGTCTGCCGTCGATCCGGCCGGATTCCCATTCATCGAACAAATTGCGGTCCTGGATAATCCCCCCCGCCTGCTTGCGGTGAACGAGCCCTACTGCATCGAACATAGAATAGAGCCAGATGATTGGCAGCAGCCCAAGGAACAGAAGAAACACCGACTCATGTGTTATGCCCGTCACGAACAGCAGCATTGTAAACAGTCCGAAGAACGAGATCAGGAAGGACAGCCCTCTCTGCATCAGTCCCAACTGGAAATGGCCGAGGCCAGGCACGAACGAGAGCAGAATAATGAAGAAACGCTCCGTATCCTTATCTTTTTGACTCATCGGTGGAGGAATAATTCCCAATGGATCAAGCGGATCTGCAACAATAGGCTGCTGAATGACAGCCGGCTCCCGCAGCAGCACGATAATAAGATCGAGCATGGAGATGCACCAGAGAATAAACGCTGCAACAGCGGTTATACCAAGGAATACTTCCTCTCTTGATGCTATTGCTAATAGAATTCCGAACAAAATCCCCCCAAAGAAAAATACCGGGTAGAGCACGCCTCTTACCTTCTTCCCCCAATAAAGATGCCCCAGGCCGGGAATCAGGTTTAATATAAGCGCAAGCAAGCGATTGCGATAATGTGCCAATGTCATTCCTTCCTTTCTGTATCAAGTATTAGTCATGCTATCCCATTTACTTATTCAATTTATCGAACCAACCGGTAGTCGCCTTCATCAGCCTATCACTAACCGATACATCCTGATTAGGACGGTGGATTGCCTCATTAGCCCTTGAGAATAAATGATCGAAGAAACCACCTGTCATCAGCAACAAAGTAATCGACGCAGCGATCACGTATTGCAGCCAAGCCTGATTGAACCATCTGCCGATGAAGCTCTGCTCCTTCGCAGGGTCTGCTTTATCCGAGGCATCCGGCAATGAGGTCATCAGCCCCTCTAGCCAACGCTCATCCTCTCTCATTTCTGGCAGTTCACTCTCTAACGATGATAGAGCTTCAGAATAGAGGAGTGCGGCTTCCTCATCTTCAAGCAGCATATTCTCCAACCGCTTCTCTTCTTCCCAAGTTAATTCTCCTTGAATATACGCCTTCCAGATCTGCATGGAAGCTTGATCCTGTGGTCTCACTACCATTCCTCCTCCTTCCAATGCTCTCTCATCCATCTTCTCGCGCGATACAGCTTCGATTCCACCGTCTTCTCGGTGATATCCAGCTCAGCGGCGATCTGACCATAGCTTTTACCGTCCAAGTAGAAGGCCGTAATGATCGTCTGATGCCCGTCCGGAAGCTGCTTGATTTTCTGTCTCAGTTCATCCCTCTGCTCCTCTGCGAGCAGCCCTTGGAGTATATGCTCCGATTGGACCGGCATTCGTGAAGCCAACTCAATTACATCCCCTTGCTGTTCCCTGCGACGCTCCCGCTTGCGCTTCAGATCAATCGCTTTATGTAGAGCTATTCGGGTTAACCAGGTCTTGAAGCCTTGCTCACGGTATTCGGAGAGAGAGTTATAGATCTGCAGAAAAGTTTCCTGCGCAGCGTCCTCGGCTTCCTGCTCATCATGCAGTACTGAGTAAGCTATTCGATAGACATGGTTCCGGTAAGTCTGCACAAGCTCGCGGAACGCTTCCCGGTCCCCTTGTCTGAGCTTCTGAATAAAGCGCACTTCATCCTTTTCGCCAATCTTTCTCCCCTCCTTCCATATAATAGACGTGGGCTAGCTGGGCTACCCCTGCATCATTTTTTAAAAAAAATTTTATTTGTTGTCGCCTACGTTATCTCTACAATTTGTTCCCTGTACTATGTAACGGATATAGAGCAACTTAGTTAGCATCTCTGATTAGATTTCATAGAAAAGAATCATTTGTAAAATTATGCGACCATAAACGCGCTACCAAATAACATATAAAGAAAAATATATCTTTTTATGTAAAGCAATTGACATTTCTAGTATTTTGGAATAATATATAACAAATTTTACTATTAAAAAATTTAATATACGACACACATTGATATAGAGTTCATTTTCATAGGTTTAGTTGATTCTTCTACAGGACACCGACATCATCTCCTGAAGAAGCTCGGCTCTCATTTATCGTTTGGGTTTGGGTATAGGGATTTGATCATAATTGCTAGTTATGAAAGGAGGAGAGTGGTTCACTGCTGCGACTGCACTTCTGAGATCTACATGACCCAAGAATCAAGTCATATGTAAGCGCTAACTTTGTATTAACTAGAATAAAGAGGGATTTATTTTATTTAAACGAAGGAGGAGATTAATATGACGGTTCAAGCTTTTGCTGGCACTCATTTCTCAAGACTGAAGATGCTCTACGTTACAGCAGGTACCTTATTTCTCATCTTTGCATGCTCTCTGATCTTCGCGAATAGCGCTTCCGCACATGGCTATGTTGTAGACAGCCGCGCACATCTGTGTTCAACTGGACAAAATACGAACTGTGGGGCTATCGTCTACGAACCATTTAGTGTAGAAGGCCGTGGTGATTTCCCTGAGTTCGGCGTACCTGATGGCAAAATCGCCAGTGCCGGAATATTCCTGGAGCTTGATGCACAAACATCAACTCGCTGGAGCAAAGTGAATATGACCGGCGGTGAACATACATTCCACTGGAAGATCGTCGCTAACCATAGCACGAACACCTGGGACTACTATATTACTAAGAAAGGCTGGGACCCGAATTCGCCGCTCAAGCGCTCCGATCTGGAGTTGTTCTGCAGATATGTCGATGACGGCGCAATCCCGCCGAATGACGTCTACAATGACTGCTTCGTTCCGAATGACCGTGAAGGATATTATGTCATCGTCGCTGTATGGGATATCGCGGACACGCCAAATGCCTTCTATCAAGTTATGGACGTGAATCTATCCAAGAATCCGTCTGCACCTACAACACCGGCTCCAGGCTTCCCTGGTGATCCTGACCGCTTCGGCGAATATCTCGTCTGGAATAATGTCAGAGTATACACAGAGGGTGAAATTGTCCTGCACAACGGACAGTTGTGGGAAGCTCTCTGGTGGACACAGAACCAAGAGCCAGGTACGACTGGACAATGGGGACCATGGAGATTGATCGGTCCCGCACCTAATCAGTAACGGCTATATTACTAAGAGCCAGGCTCCTTACGGAGGCCTGGCTCTTCTTATGCAATTCATTGCTTCCTGATCCTGTTCATCTCAGCGGGACCCGGTACGGAACTTCTGAATATGGGCCTTCGCATCCTCTACCGTCTTGACGCGATTGCGGCTCCATTCCAGTAGAATCCGGTCGATGTAGCGGAAATGAACCTTGCCGGCAAATACCGCTTCCTTTAGAGCCAGCAGGATCAAATCCTCCGGATAACCGTCCTGATCCACCCAGCCGGAGATCGTCTCACATTCCATCGGCGACAGCGGACGAGCAAATTCCTTCTCGAAAATAACGAATAAGTTACGTTGCTCTTCCTCCTTCGGCGCAGGTGCCGAGACTTGCGCTTCAGCCTGCCGCCCGGCGGCACGCTGCTCTGCCAGACATTTCCCTAGCTTCTCATACATCCCCGATAGATTGTAACGCTCCGATTGAATCCCGGTAGCCTCATCCATGAAGTCATCGATACTAAGCCAGCCTTCCTTCATCAGCCGTCTGATGACAGGGGAGAGCCCGCCAGGCGCAGTGCCCATCCGCAGCTCCAGTTGATCGATAGAAGGAAAATCATTATACTCCACCTGCTTAAATGAAAGCAGCTGAACGAGCAGCATGACTTCCATTTCATCTAAATGGAGCTGCCGGTAATGGACGAACAGAACATGAGGAATATTCACCATTGCCGCCTCAAGTCCGAAGGAAATCCCTTTGGACCATACTTTCCAGCTATCGTTCATCTCTATCTTAACCACCCTGCTTATGGATATAAGCGATACAGCATCCGTGGGAACGGAATCGTCTCACGAACATGCTCGAGTCCGCAAACCCAAGCCACCGTACGTTCCAAGCCAAGACCAAAGCCGGAATGCGGTACAGAACCATATCTACGCAAATCCATATACCATTGATAAGTTTCTGGAGACAAATTATGCTCCTTGAAACGTTCTTCCATCAATTCTGGATCATCGATCCGTTGCGATCCCCCGATAATCTCGCCATAGCCTTCAGGTGCGATCATATCAGCGCACAATACAACTTCAGGCCGGTTAGGGTCAGGCTTCATATAGAATGCTTTGATGCCTGCCGGATAGTTCGTAATGAACACCGGTTTGTCATAGCGTTCAGCAATCGCAGTCTCATGCGGCGCTCCGAAATCTTCGCCCCATGGAATATCGAAGCCTTGCGTATGCAAGTATTCGATCGCATCATCATACGAAATGCGAGGGAAAGGCGCCTTGATATTCTCCAGCTTGGAGATATCGCGGTCTAGTGTCTCCAGTTCAAGACGGCAGTTCTTCAATACCGATTGAACAACGTGAGTAACGAAATTCTCCTGTACAATGAGGCTTTCCTCGTGGTCCGTGAACGCCATCTCCGGTTCAATCATCCAGAACTCGATCAAATGACGACGAGTCTTCGACTTCTCAGCCCGGAATGTCGGTCCAAAGGAATATACTTTACCGAGTGCCATCGCTGCTGCTTCCATATAGAGCTGGCCGCTCTGTGTCAGATAGGCATCCTCATCGAAATATTTTGTATGGAACAGATTGGTTGTTCCTTCCGCCGAGGTCGGAGTCAAGATTGGCGGATCCATTTTTGTAAATCCGTTCGTGTTGAAGAACTCCTGAATCGCGCGGATAATCTCTGCACGAATGACCATAACCGCGCGCTGCTTCGGACTACGCAGCCATAGATGACGGTGGTCCATCAGGAAGTCTACTCCGTGCTCTTTCGGCGTAATTGGGTAATTCTCTGTCAAATGAATAATCTCAATATCCGTTACTGTCATCTCGTAGCCGGATTGACTGCGAGGCTCTTCACGAATAACTCCGGTAACATACATGGAGGATTCCTGGGTCAGACTCTTGGCCTTCTCCCATACCTCTTCACCCACTTCGCTCTTCACGACAACGCCCTGGATATATCCAGTACCGTCGCGAAGCTGCAAAAACTGAATTTTGCCGCTGGAACGTTTGTTATTGAGCCAGCTGCCAATGACGACAGTCTCGCCAACATGCTCGCCAACTTGACGAATCACGCTTTTGTTCGCCATGCCCATCTCTCTCCTCTTAATAGGTTGAACACTTACTTTTAAGTAAACTAGTTATTCTCCTGAACGATGCGGTACGTGTCACGCGCAATCATCAATTCCTCGTTGGTCGGAATAACCAATACTTCCACCTTCGAATTCGGCGTAGAAATACGGCGCGGATCTCCGGAACGTACCTTGTTCAATTCTGGGTCAATCTCAACACCGAGGTAAGTCAGGTTCTCACATACCTTCTCTCTGACGACTACAGAGTTCTCCCCTACACCTGCTGTAAACACAATTACATCAACGCCGTTCATCGCTGCTGCATAAGACCCGATATACTTGCGTAGACGGTATTCATACATTTCAAACGCCAATGTTGAGTTTGGCTCGCCTTCAGCCATACCATCAGTAATATCGCGCATATCACTACTGCTTCCCGAGATCGCAAGCAGACCACTATGCTTGTTCAGCATCGAGTTAACTTCGCTAATCGAGAGCTCTTCTTTGTTCATGACAAACGTAACGACAGCTGGATCGAGATCACCACTGCGAGTTCCCATCATGAGGCCTTCAAGTGGTGTTAGGCCCATAGAAGTGTCCATAGACTTACCGTCTTTGACAGCTGTTAAGCTAGCGCCGTTTCCGATATGACAAGTGATGATCTTCAGATCTTCGAGCGGACGGTTCAAGTACTTTGCCGCTACCTTGCTCACATAGTCATGAGATGTACCGTGGGCTCCATAACGACGAACCCGGTGCTTCTTATATAATACTTTCGGGATCGGATACAGATATACCTTCTCGTCCATCGTCTGATGGAAAGCTGTATCGAAGGCAACAACCTGAGGTACCCCAGGCATATTCTTCTCCGCTGCATTAATACCCAGAATAGCTGGCGGATTATGAAGAGGGGCCAAGTCGAACAGACGGCGGATTTCCGATTTTACATCGCCCGTAACAAGCGCAGAACCTTTGAACGCTTCTCCGCCATGAACGACGCGGTGGCCTACAGCTTGAATCTCTTCTACGGAGTTCAGAACGCCGTGCTCTTTATCGGTCAATTTGTCAAGCACTTTACGGATAGCCGTTGTATGCTCGAGGATTTCACTAACTTCAGTAACTTCCTCTTTGCCTGTTGCCTTATGATTCAGGATCGAGGAATCCATACCAATCCGTTCAACCAGGCCTTTAGCCAATACCGATTCATCGGTCATATCATACAATTGATATTTCAAAGATGAACTACCTGCATTAATTACGAGCAATTTCACACCCGGTCACCATCCTTATCGTATTTGAAAAATCCTTCACCAGTTTTCACACCGAGAGATCCGGCGCGAACCATTTTCTTCAACACGAAGGAAGGGCGATATTTAAGTTCGCCAAATTCACGGAACATGCGCTCAAGAGCAGCAAGTACCGAATCAAGACCAAAGCGGTCGGCCATTTCCAGAGGCCCGTATTGGAATTGATAACCGATGCGCATTGCATCATCAATATCCTCGGCCGTAGCTACGCCTTCGCCAAGTACATGCAGAGCTTCATTAATCATCAAGCAGATGATTCGGGAGGTCACGAAGCCTGGGGATTCGTATACCATAATTCCGTGCTTATCTACAACTTCTTCCACGAAAAGTTTGGTCTCTTCGAAAGTGGATTCCGAAGTTTTCAATCCGCGAATAATTTCAACGAGATTAATTTTAGCTACTGGATAGATGAAATGCATACCAATAACGCGTTCTGGATATTTCGTGGAGCCGGCAATTTCAGTCAAGCTGAGGGTGGAAGTATTGCTGGCCAGAATAATGTTGCTTGGGCATACCTGATCCAATTGCTTGAATACCTTTTTCTTGGCATCCAAATCCTCCGAAATGGTCTCGATGACCATATCACAGGTACCGAGTTCGGCAAAATGAGTTACTTTATGAATTTTGGATAAGATCAGTTTCTTCTCAGCCTTTGTGATTGCCCATTTCTCGAGCTGCTTATCAAGGCTCGTCTCAATCATGCTATAAGCATGGTTCAGTTTGTCGTTCGTTTCTTCAACGAGCAGTACATCAAGTCCTTTAGCTGCAAGCATCTCAGCAATCCCTTGCCCCATTGTGCCGCCGCCTATGACACCTATCTTTTTGAAATTCATGGTTCTCTCGCTCCATCCTTTCATGATCTTACGTAATATTGTACCCCAGATGTCGAATAATACATCTTTTTATACCCAACATATAATAATATCTTAGCACGAAGAAAAAGTAAAAAAAAATAACCGGCATCATGTTTTATGCCGGTAAATTACTGATTTCACTAAATTGACATCGGAATTGTTCCCCAGACAGTCTTTCTTCCTTTAAAAGGATTTCTAAGGAATTGTCGAATATCGCCGAATGGTCGATTAGAATTTGCTTGGACTTGGCAGCAAGCTCATCCAGTATTCTGGAATTCTCTCTCATGAGCACTTCCTTCGTCATCATATCCATATTCATAATTCCCAAAGAGGTAAGGCCGGATGTCATCATCGTCTGAACAATGTTCAAGGCCTGCTCAAAGTCATTACTTGAACCCGTGCTTCGTCCTCCGTAATAGATTTCCTCCGCCGCTGCTCCCGCCAGCGCAACGATAATCTGTCCTTCAAGATAATCTTTGGTATATAAATATTTCTCATCCTGCGGATTATGTCGAACATAGCCGAGCGCCCGACCGCGCGGACTTAAGACGACCTGATTGACGCTACCTGGCGAGACAACCTCGGCAGCAACGGCATGGCCAAGCTCATGCACAGCAACCCGTCGCTTCTCTTCCACGGTTGACTCACGATCCGTCTTCTCCCCAAGCATGACCTTATCGATTGCTAGCGACAGATGCAGCTGTGTGATCAGTTCCTCGGATTCACGCATCGCATAGATCGCTGCTTCGTTCATCACGCTCTCCAATTGCGCACCCGAGAAGCCATATGTCTCCTCGGCTACCTTCTCCAGATCTACATGCTCGGCCAGTGGCTTATTCTGAGCATGAAGCTGAAGGATGTGCCCACGCCCTCTTTTGTCGGGAAGATCGACTTGAATATGACGGTCAAATCGACCTGGACGTAATAGGGCATTGTCGAGCATCTCTTTGCGGTTGGTGGCTGCGATTAACAGAATACGAGGTGTATCCGAAGTATAGATCCCATCCATCTCCGTCAACAGTTGGTTCAGTGTCTGATCGTATTCACGCTGCTGTCCACCCTCGCGCTTACCGCCTATCACATCAATCTCATCGATGAAGATAACGGCACTTTCTTTATTTTCCTTCGCGGCACGGGTACGCGCATCTTTGAATAAATCGCGGATCCGGCTTGCCCCAACCCCGACATACATTTCAACAAATTCACTACCGGAAGCGGCCACGAACACGGAATTCGTGTATTGGGCGGCGGCTTTAGCCAGCAGCGTCTTCCCCGTTCCCGGCGGCCCTGTAAGCAGGATGCCTTTGATCGGCCGGATACCGAATTTCGTTATTTCTTCATAACGGACCATGAAATCAAGCGCCTCGATCAATTCTTGCTTAGCGCTCTCCTGGCCACCGATCTCTGCGAACGTCAGCTTTGCCGGTCCATTCTTTCTGCGTCTACGATCTTGTGCTGCACCTACGGCAATTCCGCCGCGCATCTTGGCCAGAATGAACAAACCGCCAACGATCAAGCCGATGAATACCAAAGGCAATATATTAACGCCGATAAATGCTAGAAAAATAAGCAGTACGGGTACTACGCCAATGATCATTTCCGTTATTCTCTTACGCATTAGGCCATGCCCCCATTCGCTCTGGAACGCGAGGCAGAATTATAAATTTACTAGCCTTGCCGTCTGTAAGTGTTATATACACATTCTTATCATCCATTTCAGCCTTCGCTGTAATAGACTTATTCTGCTGCTGTAGTTGATCAAGCGCTGTATTAATATCGGTATATTGCTTGTTCTCCATCGCTTGGGCAATCGGGAACAGAACCTTGTTCCATGCTCTGTTCAGATCACGATTCGATTGATCCTTAATCTCAAATGACAACTGACGCTGACCCACCCACTTCTTGCCATCCTCTTGAATATACTTGACCAGTTCTCCTAGGTCGGTGCCGGGCTTAAGATCCAGCTTCAAGGCTACTTGCTGCCGGTTTATATCGGATTCGACGCTGTTCACGCCGTCAAATTGCTTCACTGTCTTCTCGAACGGGCTCTCTACCACCCAATGCTGATAAGAATACCAGCCGCCAAATAATAGCAGTGCGGAAACCGCAACACTAGCCGCGATCGTTCCAATTCGCAGTTTCACGAGATGTCCCCCTTCAGTATGATATATAAATTGTATATACTTTAATCTATCAAAACAACTGGATTTAGTATATCACACCTTATACCCAAGAAGAAAGTGAAGTGTGAACATCCTTTTAAATCTAAGATATTAAATGTTTCCATCCCTGGCTATTCTCTCTTATATACATAAAAAAACAAGCCCTGTTCAAAAGAAATCAAAGCGCATCGATCGCATAGTAATGCTACGATTTCACTTTTCTTTTGGAACAAGACTTGTTATCTGTCTTCAGTTCTAACGATTTGGCAATGTGAACATTTCTGATAACGACTCACCATTGCTGAAACTATAGAAACGGTAATAATAATGTGAATTATCTTTATAGAACAATTGCCATACATATTGATTGTTATATATACCCGGAGTCAATCTAACAATATTGATTCCAGGCAACTGATCTTGTATAATCCTACGAATCTCCGGCTCGGATACCCCTTCGGATAAGGGTTTCTCTACTGCTGCTTTCCCTTCGGGCAGCCAGACCATGACCTCTACGCCGTCCGCATTTTTACCTTGAACGACCCAGCACACCTCATCCCAGACCGACTTCCACACCTTTTCCGATTCAACAAGCCCGGTCTCTTGTCTGGCCAGTGCTACCGCCGCATTCTCTCCCTGCCAAATATCCTCTTGAATATATAAATAGAAGCGGTAAAGGCCAAAGAAGATGATCAGCAGGATCACAATGGAGAGCAGAATCCATTTGGTTCTATTCTTCAACCTTCTCTTCCTTCCCAGTTAGAGTTCTAATTCCCACCTTACCGACCGAGAAGTCCTTCAAAGGCCGTTTGCGCCTCATAACGAATGCGCTCCTCATCCAGCGTCAAACATTCACCGTGACGGATAATCTGCTTGCCATCGACCCATACATGCTCTACGTCCTTGGGACCTGCTGAATAGACGATATGAGAGATATAATCAGTCCGCGGCAAGAAGTGAGCTTGGTCTGTATTTACGGCGATCATGTCGGCCTTCATTCCAGCTGCCAACTTGCCCGTATTGTTCAAGTAGAGCGATTTCGCTCCATACTCTGTTCCCATACGAAGAGCTTCAAGAGCAGGTACGGCCGTCGGATCGCCGGACACCCCTTTATGGATTAAAGCGGCCAGCCTGATCTCCTCGAACATGTCGAGATTGTTGTTGCTCGCTGGGCCATCTGTACCTAGCGACACCGTAACGCCTGCTTTCAGAAGCTCCGGTACCCGCGCTACCCCGCTAGCCAGCTTAAGGTTGCTGCCCGGGTTATGAGAGATTGCCACCTTGTGGGCGGCAAGAATCTCAATCTCTTCATCGGTCAGATGCACCGCATGAGCTACCAGAGATGGACGGGAGAAGAAGCCCAGGTTAAGCAGATGTTGAACAGGACGTACGCCATACTGGTCAACATTTTGTTGGACCTCCGCTCGTGTCTCGGACATATGTGTGTGTAATGGCAAATTAAGATCATGCGCTGCCTGCACAAACCTCTCAATATAATCCGGCGGGCATGTGTACGGAGCATGCGGCGACATCATTGTTGTAATCCGTCCTTCGGCCTTCCCGTGCCAATCACGAGCAATGCGAATCGCTTCGGCCAGCTTCTGATCCTGCAGTTCAGGCGGACAGAGACCGATAACACCGCGTGTTAGAACACCGCGGATGCCCGATTCCTCAACAACCTTACCCACTTGATCCATATGATCGTACATATCTAGGAAGGTCGTAGTTCCACCTTTGACCATTTCCAGCACAGATAAAGAAGCACCCCAATATACATCCTCAGGAGTGAATTTCGCCTCCATCGGCCACATCTTCTGCTCTAGCCATTCCTGAAGGACCATATCGTCTCCGTAACCACGCAGCAATGACATCGCCGTATGCCCGTGTGAATTGACGAGGCCCGGCATGAAGAGCAGGCCTTTGCCATCATAAGTCTCCGCACCTTCTACGCCCTCAGGCCGCTCCTCGCCGATATAAGAAATCGTATTTCCTTCGATCAGCATATAGCCATGGACGATCGGACTTTTCTCGTCCAGCACTGCAAATGTACCATTCTTAATCAACCATTTACGACTCATTTTCCGGTAATTCCTTTCCACTCTGCAAATAATAAGCAAGACTAATAAGGTCTGTTGTGAAATCTGCCGCATGGATACGCACGTCAGAAGGAACCTTGATGATTGTGGGCGCAAAGTTGAGAATTGCCCCTATACCTGCGGCAACAAGCTGGTCGGCAACGCGCTGCGCCTCCACATCAGGTACCGTAATAATTCCGATCTGAATATGCTTGTCTCTTACCGTCTGCTCCAGCTCCTCGATCGGCTGAATCGTAATGTCTTTGACCTTCTTGCCGATCTTGTCCGGGTTGGCGTCAAAGACTGCGATAATCCGCATATTATCCTTCACGTACGTATTGTAATTGGACAAGGCTTGTCCCAGATTACCAGCTCCGACGAGAGCCACGTTAATCTGCTGGTCCAAATTCAGAATTTGCCGTATTTTCTCGATCAAGTATGAGACGTCATACCCGATCCCCTTCCGACCAAAGTCGCCGAAATAAGCGAGATCTTTGCGGATTTGGGCTGGATTTAGATCCAGCTTCTGTCCGAGCTCCTGGGAAGAAACCGTCAAGACCTCGCGATGGCTTAATTCATTAAGAAACCGCAAGTATACAGGCAATCTGCGTACAACCGCATCTGAAATTTTTTCTGATTTCATATATTTTCCCCCTACAGGTGCATTTCGAAGAAATTACGACTCTTCGTCATCGTTTAACCATTCTGAGATCCGTGGAACCATTTGCGATAATGTCATATGCTCCATCTTCGGTCCCGGTAAAGAATACAAAAAGTATTTGCCATAATAAGATTCCAAGATGCGAGTATCATATACAACGACAATTCCTCGATCCGCAGAAGATCGGACTAGACGCCCGAACCCTTGCTTGAAGCGAATAACCGCCTGAGGCACCGACAGCTTCATGAAGGGGTTCTTCTTCTCCCTCTGAAGCCGCTCACTCTTAGCCTCAACCAGCGGGTGATTCGGCGGCTGGAACGGCAGGCGGACAATCGCCAGGCTCGTCAATGCTTCGCCAGGAATATCTACGCCTTCCCAGAAGCTGCTCGTCCCGAGCAGCACCGATGCTTGCTGCCCTTGAAAACGACGGGTCAACTTCGTTCTGCTGCCACTATCCATACCCTGTCCAATGACGGTGATTCCTTCATCGGACAGCCGCTCTTTTAATGGGTCATATACTTGTCGCAGCATCCGATAGGATGTGAAAAGAACAAGCATCCGCCCCTTGGTAGCAATTGCTGTATCCGCCAAAGAACGCACCAGAGTCTGAATAAAATAATCATCGCCTACGCTGCCCTTAACACTCGGGAAATCCCGCGGTATGAGCACTAATGCTTGCTCCCTATAATTGAATGGAGAAGGCAGCATCGCCGTCATCAAACGGTCTGTATTAGCCGCTTCCTGAAGACCGAGCTGTTCAATGACATATTGAAACGATTTATCAACGGTCAATGTCGCCGAAGTCATAACTACACTCTTCTTCTTATCGAAGAAATATGCCTTTAATTGAGCGCTGACATCAATCGGTACGGCAAAAATCTGCAATGAACGATTGCGGTAGTTCCCATTAGCTTCAAGCCAATATACCGTATTCTCATCCTCCAGTTTCATGAAGAAACGGAGCGTCTCACGTTCATTAGCCAAATCCTTGAACAGTCCGCTGATATCCGTAATCAAGCTCTCAGCACCGTAGTCATCCTGTTCCTCTCGGATTTCAGCTACCATTCGCTCGCCTTTGCGGAGGATATCCCCCAAGGTAATATATATCGAGTTTTCCAATGTAGTTAGAGCATCCCAGGACTTGGGCTTCTTATCGGGCAGAAGCCGCGTTACGAACTGCCCCGGATCTCCAGGGGCCGCATCGGAACGCTCAGGTATTAAAGCGAACAACAATTCGCTTAGTTTATCCCAATTCTCCTTCACCTCGATCAATGACGGATACATCTCGTCAATGACCGTCATCCATTTCATCGCCGCTTCTGCTCCCGCTTGCTGGAGCATGAAGTGCAAGGATGGAAGCTGTCCCGTCTTGCTGTCCTTGAACAATCGGGTCAGAGTATGGATAACTGTAAAATATTTAAGCTGCAAGCCAAGATGCTTGCCGGCAACATCCTCAAGATGATGGGCCTCATCGATGACCAAGCGATCATAGCTTGGCAGAAGCTGATGTCCTGCTTGAATATCGGTGAACAGCTTGGAGTGATTCGTTATGACGACATCGGCTACACCCGCTTCATGCTTGGCACGGTGATAGAAGCATTTGCGGAACCAAGGGCAGGAACGTCCAAGACAAGAATCGGATTCACTAGCCACTGTTTCCCAGAAATCGCTGCCGCGATTTCCGAGATTTAGCTCCTCATCATCCCCGGTTTCCGTCTGAGCGAGCCACACGATCATTTGTGCGGCCGTCATCACCTCTTCTTTTGGGGTTGTGAAATCTCTTCTATTTATTTTATGTTCAAATTTGCGCAAACACAAATAATGCTGCCTTCCCTTGAAGATAGCGGCCTGGAACGGAAATGGTACGACCTCCGTTAATAATGGAAGATCCCGCTCCCTGAGCTGCTCTTGCAAGTTAATCGTATGAGTGCTGATTATGACCTTCTCATCCTGCTTCACACTATGGTAAATCGCAGGCAGGAGGTATCCAAGTGACTTCCCGGTACCCGTACCAGCTTCAATCAAAAGATGCTTATCTTCGGCAAAGGCCTGGTTCACCTGGTCCAACATCATGGTCTGGGCTTCACGTTCTTCGTATTCAGGCAGCTTCAGCTTCAGCTGTTCTCGGACCTGCTCCATGAACTGTTCAAAGGACACGTCCTTGAGTGGATTCACAAGCATATGATCCCGGGCTGGCTCAATATCCATCCAGTCATCGACCTGGAGGGCGAACTGCCGATAATACGTGAACCCATCCGGATTAACGCCTAGCTCCTTCTGCTGCTTCTCCTGAAGCATCGCATCAAAGAACCAGGCCAGATCACTGTCCTCATTGTTGAACAGATCAGACAGCCGCTGCAGTGTAAGCAGAGGCAACTGCTCGATTTCTTCCAGACACTTGAGGAAGATTAGAGCCGTAGCAAGCGCATCGCTATCTGCCTGATGGGGCCGATCATGCTGCACATTGAACTCCTGCGATACCAAACCTAGCTGATAGGTGGATAGCGAAGGAAAGAATATTTTCAGAAAGTCCATCGTATCGAGAATGCGTCCGGAAAAAGGCAAATATCCCGTCTTATCGAGAGCGCTCTGTAAATAATTGAAGTCAAAAGCTACATTATGTCCAACCAGAACTGCATCATCGAGTAATGGAACCATCTCCATCATAACCTCGTCCAATCCAGGCGCCTCTTTGACATCCTCTTCAGTAATTCCGGTCAAGCCTGTAATAAATGGAGGTATTGGGATTCCCGGATTTACATAAGAGCGATAAACTTGTGAAATTGTCAAATCATGGTCTATAATGGCAAGCCCAGCCTGAATAATCTCATCAGAGGACTGATTGCCTGTAGTTTCAAAATCAAGTACCGCGTATTTCATTTTCTCGTTCCAAAGTCCCTTCCATCCAGTCTCATAAACAGCATAACAGAATATAGCCATTTTGAAAATTAACTAACATTTTATACAAAAGATAAGAAAACTCCGGACGAAGCAAATTTTATATTCAAAAACAAAGCGATGCCTCGTCATATGTCGAGTGCATCGCTGGTAGATAAAACGCTGATAAGCTCGGCTCGATTCATTCTGTACGTTACATTAAGGGAGACAGTTCATCTCCAAATTTCAGCTTTCCCGTACTGCTGTCACAGGCCTGCAGGTTCATCAGGGGTTCAGGCAGCGTCGGATCGCTTTGATGAGCTAAGGCGAAGTATTCTTTCGCCTTCAGACGCTTACCCCTCTGAGCCTCGATACAGCCTAGCGCATTATAAATAATGGAACGAAGCCGATTGTTGGTCGCCTTCTCCAGCACGGCGATGAAGTGTGAAGAAGCTTCGGATAATTGCTGCAAATGCAGATGACACATCGCTAAATAAGTTCGGCCAACAAGACCATCCGGATAATCATGCACAACGTTCTGAAATTGTTCGAGCGCTTTTGAGAACATCAGGAGCTTATAGTAGCCTTCCCCTTTCTCATAAGCATCGCATTTCATCTCAGGAAGAACAATGTTAGCATCCTCAGTTTCATTCCAGTTTTGCCTGACAGTTCCCATCTTCTCTTCAAAGTTCAGCCATTCTTCAATAATTTCGTCACTCATGTGCTTAAGGAGGTTCCACTTATGCGTGAGTTCCTGCTTCTGTGTTCCTTGGGCATTCGGATAAAATTTTGATATCTCATCCAACATTTCATTCATTTCCGCAAACATATGTTGAAACATCATCCGCATCCCACCCCTTAAAAAATGAAATCAGTGCGAGCCTTAAGTTCATTTTTTGTTCCGGGAGGACTTTTCATTCCCGCAGGCATTAATTGCATACCCATACTAAGGAATCAAGCTAATCGCCCTAATTAACGAATGGTCGAATGCAGCTCCTTAGATGCCTTCTCGACGGGTTTATTATCTTCTCCGACAAATACGACCGTCGGCTTGTAGTTCTTGATCTCTTCATTCGACATCTGAGCGTAAGAAATAATAATAACGGTATCCCCTGGCTGTACCAATCTTGCTGCAGCTCCATTGAGGCAAATTACTCCGCTACCTCTAGGTCCTGGAATGACATATGTTTCCAGCCTGGCCCCATTGTTGTTGTTGACGATTTGTACCTTCTCATTCTCCAGAAGGTCGGCGGATTCCATCAAATCTTCATCAATTGTAATACTCCCAATGTAATTCAGATTTGCCTCTGTAACCGTTGCGCGGTGAATCTTGGATTTCATCATCGTTCTATACATGGATAGCCTCCCCCTTTCCCGTTAACAATACGTTATCAATCAGTCTTGTCGTACCGAATTTGACGGCTACAGCGACTAGAATCGCTCCGTGCGCCTTCAGCTCACTGCTGAGGGAGTTTGTCTCCTGAAGCGCGGTTAAGCCTGGAAAAGCGGCTATCTCCACATAATCGATCTCTGCCAAAGGCTCACTGCCAATCTTCTGCATAAGCTGCTGGCGTGCTTCCATCACCGTTGTTGCTTGACCACTATATACATCGGCCTCCAACTGCTTCAAACTGCGGGACAGAATCAGGGCTGATTCGTGTTCCCCAACACTTAGGTATACATTGCGCGAGCTTAGTGCCAAACCATCGTTCTCACGAACGATCGGGCAAGGGACGATTTCAATATCGAAATTGAGATCCTTGACCATTTGTGCGACAACAGCAACCTGCTGGGCATCCTTCTGACCGAAATAAGCACGATTTGGTGCAACGATATTGAACAGCTTGCTAACTACTGTCGTTACCCCATCAAAATGACCAGGACGGGTTGCCCCGCATAACTTCGAGGTCAGCTCAGCAACAGCGACCTTTGTCTTCGTTGGCTGTGGATACATTTCTTCCACACTCGGCATAAATACAGCATCGACACCTTCGTGTTCAGCCAGTGCCAGATCGCGCTCCGCGTCCCGTGGATAACGATCCAAATCTTCATTCGGGCCAAATTGAATCGGATTGACGAAAATGCTCAGTACAACCAAATCGTTCTCCGTTCTTGCTCTTCTCAACAAGCTGGCGTGGCCCTCGTGTAAATACCCCATCGTAGGGACTAGTCCAATTTGTAGTTCCTTGCCTTCCCTAACAGCGCTAATTCGCCCAGATTTCAGAAATTCCTTTAGCTCAGATATCGCGGTGAATACTTTCATGAATGAATTTCCGCCTTTCCTTTGCCATACAGATTGTCCAGCACTCCATCTTCAGCGGCAAATACATGCTCCTCTGCAGGGAACTGCCGCGTCTTGACTTCTTGCACATATGCGGAGATACCGCTACGGATTTGCTCTCCAATATCTCCGAAGGTTTTAACGAATCGTTTATTGCGGTAATTCGAAGTATATTTAAGTACATCGTGATATACAAGCACCTGTCCGTCACATCCGCGGCCAGCACCAATTCCAATAGTAGGAATAGACAGCTCGGATGAGATATAAGCTGCAACCTCTTCTGTCACAAGCTCTAACACGATACCAAATGCGCCTGCTTGCTCCAATGCTCTGGCGTCCTCAAGCAGACGCTTCGCATCAGCTTCATCCTTGCCTTGGATCCGGTATCCACCGATTTGATTGACAGATTGCGGCGTAAGTCCGATATGGCCCAGCATCGGAACCCCGGCCTGAACAATTCGCTTAACGGTATCAGCGATCTCTGCCCCGCCTTCCATCTTGACAGCTTGAGCATGCCCTTCTTGCATAATCCGGCTCACCCCACGCAGTGTCTCGTCAATACTTCCGTGATATGTCATAAACGGCATGTCGGTCACGATGAACGTATTCTTAGCGCCTCTCGCTACTGAACGGGAATGGTATACCATATCGTCCAATGTTACGGGAATCGTCGTGTCATAGCCCAGCACAACATTGCCAAGCGAATCCCCGACCAGAATAATATCAACCCCGGCCTCTTCAGCAAGCACCGCTGAAGGATAGTCATAAGCAGTGATCATAGAGATCGGGTCGCCATCCTGCTTCATCCGTTTCATTTTCACAATGTTTAACATTTGTTTTCCAGCCATAATCCTATCTCCTCCTGGTTTGTCGTTTTCGATGCGGTATCTCGAACACAACAAAAAAACCTTTTAGTTACGCACTAAAAAGGTCCGAATCCAAAGAAGAGTCACTTTCGATCGTCCCTTCTGTCTCGGTCCTCTTCGGCTCAGAGCAGAATCCAACGCTTACCTGACGTTATTCACTTGTAGAGGTAACACGTAACTATACGTCTATAGCTTGTGTAACAAGCTATTCCTTGATGAATACTTATATCTGCTAAATCGCCATGCTATACCGCTCGAAAAGAGTGCAGTTCGATAACCTCGATACCGCCTCCTGCGAACAGTATAACAAATTATTATTTATCAATAAAGAGGTTAGTTCAACCTCTATATCCTGTCCAACTGGATTTCACCGGAGTAGATGGTCCGTTCCTGACCATGCTGATCAGTGATCAGTAGGGCGCCTGAAGGATCCAGACCGATTGCAATCCCACTGCTCTCTCCCTGAGGTGTTCTGATCAGTACCTGGCGACCGATTGTTACGGATAAAGCTTCCCATAGATGGCCGATCGGAGCAAAGCCCTCTTCATTGTACAAATTGTACAGCTGCTCCAGCTCATACAGTATTTCTGCGATCAGAAGAGTACGGTCTTGCTTGCTGTCGCTCTCGATTCGAAGCGAAGTCGCAACGGAGCGTATCTCTTCAGGTATATCCTCCAGCTGCTGATTCACATCGATACCAATCCCAACAATACAATATTTGAGCAGCTCGTCCTCACTAATCGATTCAACCAGAATCCCGCACAGCTTACGACCCTCAATCAGTAGATCATTAGGCCACTTGATACCAACGTCAACCCCGGTGGCCTTGCGCAAGGCGCGGCATACACCCACTGCTGTCAATAGCGTAAGCTGAGCTGCAAAGGCGATCGGCTGGCGTGGCTTCAGCAGCATACTCATCCAAATTCCCTTACCGGATGGGGAGTACCATTTCCGTCCTTGCCTACCCCGCCCTACGGTCTGCTCTTCAGCTATCACTAGCGTTCCTTCAACGGCATCTTGCTCAGCCAACGCTCTGACTTCATCCTGTGTCGTCTTAACGACATCCATAACGTGAATTTGGCGTCCGAATGTTACAGTCTGCAGTCTTGACAGTACATCTTCTCCATGGATTCGTTCCGGCGAATGAATCAGCCGATATCCCTTACGTGAGACCGCCTCAAACTCATAGCCGTCCTGTCGCAGCTTATTAATCTGCTTCCAAACCGCTGTTCTGCTGATCGACAACCGCCGACTTAACTCTTCGCCTGATATATATTGTCCGGGATGATCCAGCAGCATTTGCAATAAACGATTAGATTCCATCTCAATTCACCACGTCTTTCACATGCTCCAACAACGCTTCACGGTCGTTGACCAATTCGCCCATAGCTACGGACTCCAGCATTTGCTTCATTAACTGTCCGAGCCATGGCCCCCCCTTTTTACCAGTACACTGTATAACATCACTTCCAGCTATCGCCAAATCACGCAGCTCGTATACCGTCATCCCTTCATGCCACTCTCTAACTTGATCGAGTAGGCGGTTCAAGAAGTCCAGCTCAGCAAGCTGCTTCCATTCGGGAACAGGATAGCTGGCTTGGGCAACCTCTTGTAGCAGCGCCTGATGACATTCGAGCCAGTTGACCACCGTATCGCTGCCATAAGCAAGCTCCAATAGAATCCAGGCGCGCCGTAATTCTTGTACATCTTGCTGATCAGCAGGAGATAGAGTATTCAGACGATCCAGCCACTGTTCGTCGAATCTGATCAGCTTGGTGGTCCGCTCTACAATCAGGTTAGAGAACGTCCAGTACCGCATCAACCCTTCAGCTTCTTCTGCATAGATATTAAGTCCTCTTAACAGCAAATACAGACGCTTCACTAGACTGGACACGAACGGATGCTCCATTGTTCTTATATAGCTCTCCCGAAGTGGCTCGGGATAAGAGACCGGATATTTTACTTCATTGATCATACCGCTTCGCTGAATCAGAGCTAGTCCATGCAATGGACGAGGCCCTTCAATAACCCGCTCAAATTCCGCGCGAATTCGTTCCATAGCAATGAAGGACAACATGCCTCTTCCGGCTAAAAGGGCTCTCCACAAGCTCTTCACTGGCTTGAAACCGAATACGGAGGCAAATCGAATCGCCCTCATCATCCGTAAGGCGTCCTCTTCGAATCGCTCCCCTGCTTGACCAACGCAGCGAATCAAGCCAGCCGCGATATCCTCTCGTCCACCGAATGGATCAATCAGTCGCCCGTCCATGCCGAGCGCCATTGCATTCATTGTGAAATCGCGTCTTTGCAAATCTTCTATGATGGCATCGACAAATTCGACCCGAGAAGGCCGGCGATGATCCTCATAATCCGATTCTTTGCGGAAGGTCGTTACTTCAAATGAATAATCGCCCATGAGTACCATCACTGTTCCATGCTGAATCCCGGTGGGAACAGTCCGGTCAAAGAGTTCGATAACCTGTTCCGGTCTAGCCGAAGTAGCGATATCCATATCATGAACCTCGCGGCCCATAATTTCATCACGCACGCATCCTCCAACGAAATAAGCTTCAAAGTCATGCGCGATCAGTGTATGTAACACCGCTTCCCCCTGACAGTACATCAGGGGGTCTACCTGTTTCCATGAATCCATTCTATTACAAGCCTCCATGCTAATTAATCGATCAGAGGTTGTTCATAAAGTCCGCTTTTGATAAGAAAACCGATCGAAGGCAATTCAAGGATGAGCGACCGCCCCTAGCTTCATCCAACCTTCTCGGTGCTATCGGATTTTTTGAACTCTTTCTATAAGAGGTTTCTATGCTTCATCCGCCTATATTCAACGACGAAGCTGGCAGAGATGATCAGCTTACTGATGTGAGGCCAGGCACTTCGCGATTCAACACACGATAATAAATAGCTTCATAAATAGAGGTAATCCGGTCACTGCTGAAATCATTTCTTGCGCGATCCAAGCACGCCTTCTTCATACGCTCCGCTAGCTTGTCGTCGGAGAACAGCGAGATACAATACTCGGCCATTTGATCCGTGTCGCCAATAGGAGCGAGGAATCCACTATCTCCATGCGTGACGAGCTCAGGGATACCGCCGGCTACCGATCCAACTGTCGGCACACCGCATGCCATGGCCTCCAAGGCAACAAGCCCAAAGCTCTCCTTCTCCGATGGCAATAACAGAACATCAGCCATCGAGATAACATGAGCAATATCATCTTGCTTACCAAGGAAGTGTACCTTATCACTAATGCCCATCTCCTTGATCTTACATTGGATCTTCGGCAAGTCGGGACCTTCGCCGACAAGCAGCAACTTAGAAGGAATCTTTCTGGTTACCTTCTCGAAGATATCGATTACATCGCTGACCCGCTTGACGGGACGGAAGTTAGAAATATGCATGAGCACCTTCTCCTCGGGAGCGGCAAAATCATCACGGCATTCCAGACAAGGTCTTGGGTAGTACACACGCTCATCCACGAAATTGTAGGCCAAATCAATATCTCTCGAAATATCAAGAACTTC
Organism: Paenibacillus lutimineralis; assembly: GCF_003991425.1. NCBI lineage: Bacteria > Bacillati > Bacillota > Bacilli > Caryophanales > Paenibacillaceae > Paenibacillus > Paenibacillus lutimineralis. The sequence continues at coordinate 2,486,780 of NZ_CP034346.1, read as the reverse complement.
ACGGGTCTCTTTGATTAAATCCCGTGATACGGAAGTAACCGCATCACTCTCGTTAATGGCAAGTCGAATCAGATCCTTAAGCGATTCATCCTGAGCGAGTACGGTAATATCCGTTCCGTGCAGTGTCGTAACGACCTTCAATTGGTCCCCGACCATCTGTTTGGCCAGGAAGGCACACACTGCATGCGGCATAGCATAGTGTACATGCAGTATATCAAGATTCTCCGTCTTGGCTACCTGTGCCATCTTCGTAGCCAGGGATAGATCGTAAGGTGGATAGCGGAACACATAATAGTCGCTGACTTCGATCTCGTGATAAATAATGTTCTTATGGAAACTTCCTAGTCTGAAAGGTACTCCATGACAAATGAAATGAACTTCATGTCCCTTCTCTGCCAGAAGTTTACCGAGTTCGGTCGCAACAACCCCCGAACCTCCCAGTGAAGGATAACATGTAATGCCAATTTTTAGATGCTGGTTCATTGGCGGGGGCCTCCTTATAATATAGTCAGTGTGTGTTCCTATATAACTTATGAATTCCGAGTTCCAAATAGATTAACAACATATGGGGTCTTGACCGCAAACCCCTCAGCATAAGGAATAAGCTTACGCTGGCCAAGCAATGAATCGCGGGCCTTCACCCTCTCAACATAGCCTTGATTCAGCGGCGTAAGCGCGACCTCCTCCTCCCGCGGCTCAGTTCCGAACTGCGAGCGATAACAACCTAGGGCTTGCTCTTTCAATACATAGTTGTCCGTCACATCCACGAGCAGATCAGGAGTTCTCCAGTCGTTAATGAAATAGAAGTAGAGCTCCGGCACAGCCACCGCAGGCTTGTCCGGCATATAACGGCGCAGCTTGCTATTGAATGCTGCATCCTCAACAAGCTTACTGCAAGCGATATGATCTGGATGACGATCTTCCCAATAGGGCGCAAAAATAATGGAAGGCTGATATTCGCGGATTACCGACGTTACCGCCGCAATCTGTTCGGCAGAGCCGTTCAAGCCACGATCCGGCAGTCCGAGATTCAGGCGCACTGTGACCCCGAGTAAATCGGCAGCCGCAGCGGCCTCCTGCATGCGAAGTTCAACATTACCGTTAGAAGATAGTTCAGCTTCCGTCAGATCGCAGAGACCAACTTTGTATCCGGCAGCCACCTGCTTGGCAATTGTACCAGCCATTCCAATCTCTGCATCATCTGCATGGGCACCAAAAATTAATATATCAAGCGGCTCGCTCATTATTTCAACTCCGGTTTGAGCAATTCAACCAATTCACGCCAAGCAAAATCACCACGGTCTAAGGCACGAACGAGAATTTCCGCCGTAGCCATATTCGTAGCAACTGGAATACCGTGCACGTCGCAAAGACGAAGCAGCGCTGTAATGTCAGGTTCATGCGGCTGGGCCATCAGTGGATCGCGCAAGAAAATAACAAGATCCATTTCATTCTGGGCAATCAGCGCCCCGATCTGTTGATCGCCGCCGAGTGGACCAGACAAGAAACGGTGAATTTTCAGATTAGTAGCTTCCATAATCCGTTGTCCCGTTGTCCCTGTTGAATATAGATTTTTACCTTGAAATACATGCTCGTAAGCTACTACAAAATTGACGATGTCTTCTTTCTTTCTGTCGTGGGCTATAAATGCGATGTTAAGCATCCTGTGTCATCTCCTACTCTTCCATAAAATGTTCAAAACCGTAAATCATCCCTTTACAGTTCAAAACCTTCTTCACTGCTATATTAACACCAGGCATATATCCTGCGCGATCATAAGAATCATGGCGAATTTTCAAAGTTTGGCCAAAATCCCCGAATACGACCTCTTCTTGAGCAAATATCCCGGGAAGACGAACGCTATGAATCCGGAAGCCATTATAATAGCCACCGCGCGCCCCTTCAATGGTCTCCTCTTCATTTGGATTGCCTTGTCTATGTTCTTTTCGATTCATCGAGATCAATTCGGCCGTCTTGATCGCTGTACCGGAAGGCGCATCGAGCTTCTGATCCCCGTGATATTCGATAATCTCCACATTTGGAAAATATTTAGCCGCTTCGGCCGCAAATTTCATCAGCAGAATAGCGCCGACGGAAAAATTGGGAGCGATGAGCCCGCCTAGCCCTTTATCATGGCACAGCTTGTCCAGATGCTCGATCTGCTCCGGCGTAAAGCCGGTCGTACCGGTCACCGGAGACACGCCAAGTCTGATTGCCAATTCCGTATTGGCATAAGCAGATTTTGGCGTCGTAAAATCTACCATGACCTGCGGCTTGCTCTCAAGAAGAGCGAGCTCCACATCGGATGTAATCGCGACTCCGCACTGCGACTTGCCAACTAATGTTCCAGCGTCCAAACCTTCTTCTGACGGACTTATCGCAGCTACTAATTGAAGCTCTGGATCCTCAAGCACCATCTTAACGACTTCTTTACCCATTTTGCCGGTTGCACCGACAACGGCTACTCTAATTTGTTCCCCCATTTTTAATCCCCCTTCACTTGAACTAAGATGATGACTGATTCAATTTGTTCTCCAATTGTTGTTCCAATTCAGCCAACTGCCTCGTAATCACTTCATCCCGAGGCAGAGCATATGCCTCGCGTAGAGCGGACAGGGCTGCATCATATCTCCCCATCTCGCCATAAGCAATCGCTAACCATGCCTGCACATCAACAGATATAGGATCTAGCTCACCCGCCCGTTCAAGCAAGCGGACGGCCCGTTTAGAACGATTAGCCTGATCCTCCGTCTTCCCCTCCAGATTCCTTCTGGCGATCCCGAGGAGCTCTTTGGCTCTAAGACGGTCGAAATGAAGCATATATTCTGTATGATCCGGCGCAAGGGTCGCTGCAAGGCGGGCATGTGCCAGAGCTTTATCGAGGCAGTTACTGCGGGCGCTAGTGATGGAATGGCGATAATGAATATCGGCATTATCCGGTTCAACAATCAATGCCTGTTCAAACCAATAGAGCGCCTGCTCAAAATCATTCTCATAAATGCTGCGGTACGCTTCACTTAAATACTGTTTCGCCTTCATCTGCTGTCCCCCTTACCAAATGGGCTGATCACTATTACAGCATATGAAGGCGCTACTTATTCGGTGTCCTTTTTCGTCCAACGATCCGCATCACGGGTCGAGAATTTGCGCATTACTTTATCATGGGCCTCCGTCAGGTCAATGCCAAGCGAATTGGCGAAGCAAATCGTTATAAAGAGGATATCTCCCAATTCCAGCTCGATCGAACCCTCCGGCTCATCCAGCTTCTTGGGCTTCTCTCCATATGTATGATTGACTTCACGGGCAAGTTCGCCAAGCTCCTCGCTCATCCGTGCGATTAATGCCAGCGGACTGAAGTACCCTTCCTTGAACTGTGATATATACTTGTCCACTTCGCGCTGCATTTCAGCTAGAGATTTCTCATTCATCCTATCACCCCAACCTGTTGTCTAGATTAATTCTTATGTTATCTTAACAGGAAATTGAAAACAAATTCTTTTTGGAGATATACTATGAGTGCGTGTTCAAAAAGTCTGGTTTTCAGCACCGAGAAAAAAGCGGACTTTTTGAACTAACTCTATGAAAGAATGCGTAAGTTGATTATACTACTCACCAGTAAAGGAAGAAACGAGTATTATGAAAAATATCACAAATTATGCGCGATCCATTATTCCGATTATTATCGGAACAGCTATTTATGCCTTTGGCCTTCTGTATTTTATAATTCCGAATCAACTCATGGAAGGCGGCGTTACCGGTATTACGATTCTGTTGAAGTATGCCTTCGCCATCTCTCCATCAATCTCGAACCTAGTCATCAATATCCCCTTGTTCCTGCTGGGCTGGAAAATTCTCGGCGGCCGGCAGATGATTCTGACAGGTATCGGGATCTGCTCACTTTCTTTCTTCTTATGGGTATTTGAACATATCCTCAGTCAAGGCTGGATCGAAATGCTTCAAACTGATTATATTCTCGCCACGATGTACGCCGGCGTTACGCTTGGTGCAGGTCTTGGCGTCGTCTTCCGCTTCGGCGGCACGACTGGCGGCTCCGATATTATCGCCCGGATTCTTGGCCGCAAATTTGGCCTCAGCATGGGACAGGTTATCCTCAGCATCGACGTCGTCATTATTGGCTTATCTCTCTTTTATGTACGTAAGGAAAATATTCTATACACGCTCGTTGCCGTATTTATCGCCTCCAGAGTGATCGATTTCATTCAAGAGGGCGCTTATTCCGCCAAAGCATTCATGATCATCAGCGATCATGCTGAGGCGATTGCCGATATTATCACCAATGATTTGGAACGTGGCGTCACCTTGATTCCCGCCAAAGGAGCTTATTCGAAGCAGGATAAGCCGATGGCCTACTGCGTCGTATCGCGGCAGGAGATCAGGCGTCTTCAAAGTATCGCCAAATCGGTAGATCCGAGAGCTTTTATTATCATTAGCGATGTACGCGATGTTCATGGAGAGGGCTTCCGCGAAGAATAATAATAAAGGTGCCCCCGCACAATATGGGGCACCTCTTCTTTCATCAATTAGAAGCGAAAACGATCGTTCTTCTCGTTCTTGCCAGGAACCGAGATCACGGTTTGGCTCGCTCGATATTTCCTGTAAGCCGTATAGAACAAGGCGAGCAGAATCCAGCCGCCGATCAGCAGACTCCAGTTCCACGGATTTCCGTATCCGCCAATCGGTAGAAAGACCGGTTCATCTCCTTTTTTGCCGAACAATTCCTTAATGAACCCTTCTCCTTGTTGTAAAGCACTAGCCAGCGCAGACATATCTGCATCCTTCTCTTTCGTCAAGCTATCCGTATAATACAACCACGAATCAAAACGGCTGATCTCCGTAATATCTTTACGGATCACTGCTGCTGGACGAATTAATTCATAATGCGACTTCAGGCTAAGATAAGCTTCTCTTAATGCAGCTCCGCTCCCAGCAGCACGAGCCTGATTCATGCGCTGCAGATCCTCGCCAAGTACCTTGTAATACTGATGCCATAATGCCTGCTTTGAATGAGTAAGGCTGTTTACGGCAAGTCTAAGCCGCGCGGATGAGCTGATCCACTCCTCTTGTCCATCTACAGCCTTGGCCAGTGTCTCTTTAACATCCATAATGCTCTCAGCCAGAGCATGGATTCCCTCTACTGAAGTCAATCCCTTGAAAGACAGGCGCTCCAGCGCGTCAATGACTTGTTCCATATCCTGATTCGCTTTTTGCGTATTCCCCTGCTGCATGTCTTGATACAGCAATTCCGTAGCCGTTTCCAACTGCCGCAGCTTGTCAGCCCTTTCTTGCTCCGTTATTTTGATATCCGCGGCCTGTGCGACTGGTAGCCCGTCAGCATAAGCCTGGGATCCTTGCAGAAGCAGCAGGATAATTGACAAGGCGGCTAATAGACAAGATCCTTTCCATTTCACGGACATCCCTCCCTACCATCATGTTATGGCAGGCTGTCCAAGCTTAGAACCTAGAGGTAGTTCAAAAAGTCCGCTTTTGATAAGAAAACCGATCGATGTAATTCAAGGATGAGCGACCGCGATCCAGAGGTTGGTTTTCTTGCGATATAGAATTTCATCAGCGTAGCTGATAACGAATAAATTCTATATCTAACACGAAGTAAATGATGGAAGCTTATTATACGCTTTCTACCATCGTTTGGCTGCCCGGAGGGCAATCCAGCCAGCAAGTGCGCTGGCGCAAGTCAGCGCGAAGGTGAAGATCATCACCGCGTTCACATCATTCCACAGTACTTCCGGCAACCAGGGGTAGACCCCAAAGCTGTAATCAATAAAATCATTCAATATTGTCCAGCTCCAGGCAGCGATCAGCATTAATGAACCAAATTTGAACAGACGAACATATAGCAAAGCTTCAACTGCCATAGCTAGATGGGATGCCACCAGCATCCAATCCTGCCATACCAGCACATTTCCCTGGGCTGCTCCTGCAAATATAATCGTAACCGCCCAAATTCCGTATTTGATGCTCGTTACGACGGCCAATCCTTCAATAATCGTTCGGATGAAATAGAACTTTCCTAACTTCTGGGGGAACAATAGAAACAATAAAGCTAAAGTAAAAAACAAACTAGCTGTAGGACTGTCTGGAACAAATACAATCAGCCAATGCGGCTGAGTCGCCCAAGTCTCTCGTAGCTGATTATCGTACCAAATGTACCCATAGATCGTACCGAGCAGATTCACAATGAAAAGACACCATAGTATGTATTTATTCCCGAGCAAGGATTTGCTCCATAAAGTCGACAGCCTCAAGCGTCAATCTCCTCCCATTAGGCGGGACTAGCCCGATAGATATGTAAAAACCTGATCGTATTCACGATCAGGCTCATCAAGTTATTACTATTTTACTGCCTCGGCCTTCTGCTTCGCAAGCCATTCCGCCAAATGATCAATATCATCATCGCTTAAGCCATTTGCTTTCGCAGTATCATACATAGGTTGCATTCTGCCGTTAAAGCCTTCTTTAATAATAGTTAGAATTTCTTCTTTATTATGCTTGTCGCCAATACCGCGCAGTGACGGGCCGCCGCCACCCTTCAGATCAGCTCCGTGACAGCTGATACAAGTGGCCTTCTTAAAGGACTCCATTGCCGGATCATCCTTATCAACAATGGCGATCTCTTTGTCTTGAGTAACGTTCGTAGTTGGCAACCCCTTCTCCCGCTTCTCGCGCGCCTGCTCTTCACGCTGAATATGCTCCGGCTGAAGCCCAGCAGCCTTCAGCTCGTTCTGATAGTGAGTCCAGGCGAAGTTAGTCAAATAGACCAGCGATGCGATCGACAGAAGCATCAATGACGAAGCAATCGGGCGCTTATAGAATCTGCGCTCCTTACCACGGTCAAGAAATGGAGCCAACAATAGAGAACCAAAGGCAACACCTGGAATCCCGAGCGTTCCAAGAACGACAAAATCTCCAGAAGCATATGGATATTTCAAGTACTGATACAGGAACAGAAAGTACCAGTCTGGCATTGGAATGACCTGAGCACTAGGGTTAGCCGGAAAACCGAGCGGTGCCGGTTCGGAAATCGTCAACACGAGGAACCCGACGAGTACGACAACGCCAACCATCCATTCCTTAAGTAGAAAGTTCGGAATAAACGCTTCAGATTTCCCGGGATAAGCCGTGTAATCGGGAGGTGTAACGAAACCGTCGCCTTTACGAACACGTGAATCACCGACATATACGACTTTTTCTTTCGATTTGTCTCCGTGAGCCATGTAAATGCCTCCCTTCCTTCATTTATTTTATAGAGGTAGTTCAAAAAGTCCGCTTTTGATAAGAAAACCTGATCGAAGCCAATTCAAGGATGAGCGACCGCGATCCAAAGGTAGGTTTTCTTGCGATATAGAATTTCATCAACTCCGTTGATAACTTATAAAATCTATATCTAACACGAAGTGAATCATGAAGTAACTCGGCATCGAATCTTGAATTCAGCCGGGTCCTCCGGTGCTCACGTACAAACTACGTACGCTCCGCTCCTTTCGACCCTAGCTTCATCCAACCTTCTCGGTGCTGAAAACCGGGCCTTTTTGAACACCATTTTATAGAGGTCCGGAGATCCCTTGTCTGCGGATCATGATAAAATGTCCTACCAGTAGGAGCAGCAATACAGCCGGAAGGAAGAAGACATGGATCGCGAAGAAGCGAGTCAGCGTCTCGGCACCGACAATGGTTCCGCCCTGCAGTAATTCCTTAATGATCGGTCCTAGCACCGGAACTGAATTGGCGATTTCTAGCGTAACCTTGGTTGCGAAATAGGACTTGTTATCCCATGGCAGCAAATAACCCGTCAGACCGAGACCGATCATAACGAAGAAGATCAGCATCCCGACAACCCAGTTCATTTCCCGTGGCGCTTTGTAAGAGCCGGTGAAGAACACCCGCAGTGTATGCAGGAACATCATCACGATAACAAGGCTCGCTCCCCAGTGATGCATCCCGCGAACGATCTGTCCAAAGGCAACCTGGGTTTGCAAATATTCAACGCTGGCATAAGCGTTCTTAATATCTGGTACATAATACATCGTCAGGAACATTCCCGACAAAATCTGGATCACAGTAATAAAAAACGTCAGTCCGCCGAAGCAATACACAAAGGCAGAGAAATGATGCGCCGGGTTAACATGCTCTGGTACTTCATGGTCAGCAACATCTCTCCAGATCGGCGTGATATCGAGACGTTCGTCAATCCAGTTATATACATTCTTAAACATCCGAATCTACGCCTCCTTACTTCACTCTTGTATTGGCGACAATGTCGCCGAGATAAACCCAATCATCTTTCAACATAACCTTGTACTCATCCAGCGGCTTCGGTGCAACGGCAAGCTGTTTGCCGTCCTGCGTGTAATGCGCCCCATGACAAGGACAGTGATATTCGTTAGGAAAATTTTTGTCACTGTTCCATCCGACCGTACACCCCAGATGTTTACAAATCGGTGAAAGCGCATAAATTTTACCGCTCTCGTCTTTACGAATCCATGCCGTGAGCGAGGCGATGCTGGAATACCAACCATCCTGCTGTGGAAGTTCAAAATTGAACTCCTGCGGCTCATTCGTTATTTTGCTGGCTTCGACCACTTTAATGAAGGCGCCCTCGCCCTTTTTATGCAAAATCGGATCTACGGCAAAACGAACCATCGGAAGCGTCACTCCGCCTACCATAAATGCGGTAGCGCCTCCCAATGTGTATGTAAGAAACTGCCGCCTGGACATTTCCTTACGGATGGGCGGTTTATGCGACGATTCATGCTCGTCATGCTGATTGCTCATAATGTCTTCAACCCCCTTTTTCGCCAATTGATCTTTAATGATCTTCCCTTTTCAATGACAATAATCACATGAATATGTAAGTCAGTTTAATAATATATTAGCGTTTTGAGAGCGTCAAGAATTTGACACATATTTTCCAAGGATAAACAGTAGGTTCGTCATTAAAATGTCGATAATTTGTCACAATTGAATAGTTCCGGAACTTTGCCAAAGTGCTTGAACAACTTGTCTAATTCGTTCTGCTCCCTCGGGTGTCTTATATCCAGGAAAATTCTGTGCCGTCACAATAAGATCCACATCGACCAACGCTTCAGCCGCCCACGTCGCATCGGCCGATATGACAATAGCATATTTGAAACCGGATAATTTGATGTTGCGACATACGTCGTTGATAAGCTCCGCGATCTGTGTATCCCCATATTGAAAAGCTGGATATGTAACGACCCTGCCTTTGAACGGATTCTCGATGCAATCCATAATATCCCGTAGCCGTTCCAATTTGCCCGTCACTTCAAATGGCTGCTCCGTTCCTGTAAGAGCAGTAACTGGAATTAGGCAGGTGTCGAGATAAGGACGCAATTCCTCCCAGGCAGATGACCCAATTTCACTAAATTTCATGCTCCATTCCTCCCCTAGTATCACTCCTATTATAGTCACAGAGATGTCACATTTAAAGGGTGGATTTTCCTTAATCCATTAATTGTCTGTTTGAAGCCGCATTATTAAGAGGATAGGGACAGCTTCACTCCTTCAGCAAAACAAAAGGAAATGCCGCGCGGCATTTCCTTCTAATGATCCAATGTCCTCAGTTCATCCGTAAGAAGTCGGAAGGCCACCTCATCGCCTTTGGCCAGGGCAGAATCAATCTCGCTATATATTTGCTCCGACCGGTGCTTGCGCAGCGCTTCATCCCAGACCATCTCTGCCGCCAAACTGAGCATCGCTTCATAAGTAACCTTCATTTGATCCATAGGATGCACCTCCAATACATTGTCATGAGATCCTATATTCTTTGCCTTTCACTACATAACTTTCCATCGTCCGTTTCATTCTAAGCAAGTCATCTTCTGTTAATTCACGTACGACTCTTGCAGGAGTGCCTAGAGAAAGAGTATAGGGTGGGATTTTCGTATTCTCTGTTACTAAAGATCCTGCTCCTACTAAAGCATATTCACCGATTTCAGCGCCGTTTAAGACGATTGCCCCCATCCCGATTAATGTACCTTGGCCTATCGTTGCGCCATGAATAATCGCACCATGGCCTACAGATACCTCACTCTGAACAATGAGCGGCTGATCGGTATTAACATGCCCGATGACACCATCCTGAATATTGCATCGATCACCGATCATGATTGGCGCTAGATCTCCGCGGAGCACCGCGTTGTACCATATTGTTGAATCCTTACCTACCGTTACTTCACCGATGACCTTCGCTCCTTCAGCCACAAATACCGATGAATCCAGATTTGGTCTTCTTCCCAGGTATTCAATCAGCACTACGAATCACTCTCCCGCCGTTTAGTTGGGAGTGATTGTAGCAATTAGGTACACTATTGTCAACGAACCTAAGTATTACCTTACTTAGTCCTTATGCAACTGCTTAATTGCCATCTTGCCAAATCCAGTTGTTTGAACATACCGTTCTCCATCTTCATTCTCTCCGATACGGATCATTCCCAGATGAAGCATCATGCGTAGAATCCGCTCTTCGAATATCGATTCAGGAGTATCATAGAAGAAAGGAGCTATTAGAGACCCCAGTTTCTGATACAATGACGCCACACTAACCCAGTCTGCAGAAGATCGTTCGATCCAATAGATAATCGAGAGAAGGTTCGGGATCGGTATTTTGTACAGTCTCAGCCAGAAGGCAACGACCTGTAACATCGCTTCACGATGTTCTTCCTTGAGATAGGCTAGGCCTGTCGAGGTTAGCCTGAGGCTGTCGCCTTCCTCTTTAATTAGACGGATATGATAGGCATAGTCATATAGCAATGAGAAACGGCTCGGATAATCCTTGAATCGGCGGCCATAGCCAAACCTCCAGCCTTTGCCAACGAGCGGTTCACTTACATGCAGCATCTCCATGATCTGCATTTGGCTGCGCCGATACATCACACCTTCTGCATTAAGAGCGACACTATGATTCTTGACATATTCAAGGAACAACAGCAGATCGGTCGACATAAGCGCAGGCTCTTCCCGATATAGTACAGGTTCTTGCTCTGCCTGGGTAACCTCCGACTTAATACGCCTCTCAAGTACCTCGCGAAACCTACGACGCAGATCATCAGGCACCTCGAACAAGTAACGTGTTGCAGGAGTTGCTCCCTGGAAAAGCCAGGCACGCTGTCTGAAACGGGATATAACCTCGCGCGGATTCTCCCGCTCTTGCTCCTGATCACGCTCGGCCTTGACTCGCGACTGCTTGGCACAAGCCAGTAAATCCTCAAGACTGAATTGCTTGCGGCCATCGAACAGAAGAGCGTTCAAGAAGCGTAAATCCTCCATGCTCATTCCGTCTAGATGATGCTCGATGAAGCCGCGCCGCCCTACCGTCTGCAGGATGGACTGAATCAGTTCAAGCTTGGAGTTTCCGTTGCAATCGCACCGATAATGGTTCGCTATTCTGCTGAGCTGCGCAATATCAGCATAAGTTAGCATATCCGCCAGATTCATAGGTTACCGCCTCGCCGTTTTAATACCATTATGGGAAATTTGACGGTAATTATTCCTTCATACCAAAAAAACCAGCCCTTTTGGGCCGGTCTCATATGTTACAGGTCATTAAAAACTCACATATCTTCAAGATGGCCTGTGCAATTATAGAGGCGCATATCCCAATTGTGATCATTCTTCTCCAGTATAGTTAAGGACAGATTACCGATACGCTCCGTACACTTATTCTGATAAAGAACTGTAAACAGCTGGGCCAGCAAACCACCGTGAGAGACTACAAGTACATTATTATCGCTATACTTCTCCCCTATCTCCTTCAAGAACGACAAAGCTCTCTCCTGAATAGCTTCATCGCTCTCCTGACCAAGATCTAGCTGCTTCCAATCCACCCCCCAGAGCGTCTCCCGCTCTTCGGCTGTTAACCCCTCTACTTGGCCAAAAGCCTTCTCAACCAGTCTCGAATCCGGATCATATAACGGAATATTCAGAGTTTTGGCAATTATCTCCCCTGTCTCTTGAGCCCTAGATAACCCACTTGTAATGACAAAATCCCATTTATACTCCTGGTCCGTAAGCAGCCGCTCCGCTAACTTCCTCGCCTGACTGCGCCCTTCTTCATTAAGGGGAATATCACTCTGCCCTTGAATTCTCCCGATCTTATTCCAGTCTGTTAATCCATGACGTATCAAGCCAACTAACATAGTCAACCTCCCAAATGAATGTCTATAAAGAGTATTCTAATAAATGTTCAAAAAGTTCAGTTTTCAGTACCGAAGCTCACGCTTCCGAAGTGCGTTTTTTCAAAACGCTTCAGTTGGATGAAGCTAGGGACGAAAGGAGCAGAGCGTACGTTTTGGGAACGTGAGCACCTGAGATGTTTCTGAAGGAAACATACTTCGTAAGCATATACTTGGCCCGGCTAAATTCAAGATTCTATGTCGAATATGCTCTCAGTTTTACTTCGTAATCAAAAGTAGACTTTTTGAACTTCCTTATAAAAAAAGATAAACACTTCTTCCGGGGAAGAAGCGCCTATCAAATCTCACGCTATCTCTTGGAACGGCGAACGCCCTTCCAGGACACGATGGCAAGAACCATGCCCCCCATCGATAAGTACATCCAATATTGTGGATAAGTCGGGCCCATCTGCACTACGAACGGATCTGCAATCCCACGAACTTCGGTTGGCAGGCTGAAGGAGATATTGCTCATCTTCTCACTGTCGGTTGCAGCCACCGCAGTCGGTAGAACTCCGGTCAAAGATTCATACTTCGAGTCCTCTTCCAATTTTCCACCCATCACGAACAGCAACGTGCTGCATAGGAAGACCATGAGGAAGCATGCTGCCCATAATGAGACACGCCTGCTAATCCGTTTATGAAATCCGGGGTCCCGAACATCTGGAGCAAGCCAGGGAGATTCCGAGTAAATTCTATCCATTACCTTGCGATTCACAGACTCGGCCTGTTCTTCAGTAATCTCAAACGGCAGATCATGAACCGCTTCTAGACTTTCCTGCCAGAAACGATATTCAACTGCACAGGTTTCACAGCCTAAAACATGCCACTCCAGCATTTGTCTAAGAGGATCATCCTTCGGAAGATCCGAAAGTAGTGGAAATAACTGCTCCGCCTCTCTACAATTCATCTGCTTTTCATCCCTTCATAATGCTCGTAGCTCGGCTCATAGAAATAGGGTTCAAGCTGACTTTTTACACTGCTGCGTGCCCGGAACAACAAGGATTTCACAGCACTTACACTTTGACCGAGAATGCAGGCGATTTCCTGATAGTCCAGTTGATCGTACTCACGTAATATTAGAGCCGATCGCTGCTTTTCCGGAAGATTGTTAATTGCTTCGCGAACAAGGCCAACACGTTCATTGCGCAGAATCGCCTGTTCAGGAACAAGCTCGTGCGGAGCAACAGGTATGTATCCACTCTCCTCTAACGGCACATTCCCGCTTCGCTGCTTACGTAATTCACTAAGAACGGTATTTCTTGCAATCGTATAAAGCCAGGTAGAGAAGGAAGCATCTACTTCACGGAAAGAGTGCAAACTTCGAAATGCTTTATAAAAAGTCTCAGAACAAATATCCTCTGCCAATAATTCCAATTGAGCGCTCTTCAGCATGTGGTATACAAATGCCAAAATTTTGCGTTGATACCTTCGCATCAACTCTGAATATAACTCGGTATTGCCTTCTTTTATCTCACGAATCATCTGGGAATCCGTCATTTAAGTGCGAACCTCCTCGCCCGTCCATGCGCTTAATCCCCGTTCGATTCTTATACATTATTACCGAACAGGATTAAAAAAGTTGCGGTTTGCTTATGTAATTATAAAAAAACATCCATATGATGGCGTCATTATCAATTCATATTGCAATCCTTCAATATTATACCATAGAAGAAGGTTGGATAAAAATATGTCCGGGCTAAAACAACGTCATGTAGTCGAATAGGATAACACTAACCCTCATCGCGGCATAAATTACTTTTATAGACATTTTCTAATTTCACATACGGAAGAAGGTAATAATATGTCTTCTCCCGGCAAAAGCAACAAAGCCAGAAATGGCAGCTCTAAAAACGGAAATTCAAACAGCAATTCAAACAGCAAATCTTCCAAATCGAAACAGCAAAAGCCCGGGAGCATTGAAGCCGCTGTTGCCGCCCTGCTATTAACAGGTAAACTAAAGGTCGACTCAGTCGAATTGTTCAGAGAAGCATCTGTCGTCATCAGCTTGATTGGCCAATACAAAACACTCAGCTCCGGCAACGGATCGAACATAGATACGCTGGTCTCATTTTTTCAGAGCAACGGTGATCTTACATTAAATGACGTATTTGCCGCGATGAAGAAAATGACGGATTAAATGAGCACAGTTTGTCAGTATGACGTAAAGGGGGCTTTAGAGATGGAAGAGTTTGATGGCGAAAGATTTGCTGAGCTTGTGATCTTGATCATCGTTATCAGCTTGTTGTTCTTCGGATCGACGGAGATTGCCAATTTCACTTCCGGACCAACTCCTGTTTAAGCTGTCTGTGCATCTTAGGGCTTTATTTCCTTATTGTTCAACACCTCTACTTTTGAAGAAGAAGTAGCGCCTGCTCGGGTCGTTACCTCAACCACCTGTATTATATTTTTATAGGTCTGCTGAGCCCCCAGCACCAGTAGTGCCCGGCCAAGAGTCGTTAATTTAAGTTGTCTTGAACAGAATCCCCCGATTGTCATCATCAAAGGGACTGTTGGTGAAGTGTTGGACAAAACAACCTTCTCCGACAGTTCTTCTTTATCTTCCAACAGTTGGAATGAGCTGGAGATCGCCGGAATAACCGCTTTGGAATTGCCCCTCCCTACACTGAAAATATCATTTCCTTGATCGTCCTTACCATGATGAATCAATTTTCCATGTTCCTGTGGGAGCAGTTTATCGAACATGTACGTATTCAGAATTTCCTCCTTAGAAGGTTTGCGGTCTCGTGGGAGTCGATTCAAATGATAAGCCGCGGCTAAGGCCGAGGTATGAGTCCCCCCGTAACAGTTGTAAATGTATATCATGCTGATTCCCCTTCACGGATATTATTTAAGATCAATGTGTCCCGTTTTCCGTCAAGATATACTCAAAATTCGAACTAGCTTTTAACTGCCACCGTATTTTCCCATATATATATAAGTCATTTTTGGGGACGATAATTCCCGGGGAATAAAATATCAATTCGGAGGAAAAAGCCATGAAAAAACTATCTGCTGTCCTGCTTTCCGCAACTCTTCTGCTTTCCTTCGCATCAGCTGTTGGTGCGGCTCCTGCTCATCAAACCAAAGCCCATGAGCACAAGATGCATACCAAATCGGTGCATAAGGAAAAAGCACACAAACACAAAGTGCATGCAAAGAGCCACAAGGCTAAGAGCATCAAGACTAAGGCTACTGAAATGCCTCGCTCAGGCTTTGGCGGCGCTAGCGAACAAACAGAATAGAGGAGCTGAGAGAGGGGGGATTCCCCTCTTTCTATATTTATCAAGATGACAATGCTACGATGGAAACTTACGATCATTACAATGCTTATAGCCTTAGCCTGCTCGAGCTGTTCTGCGCCAGAGATGAGGAACAAAGCGGAGAAACAAACCGATCTTCCACAGACTTCAACACAATCTGAATCCAACAGCGAAATCATACGGCCTAATCATCTAGAAAAGACATCCGAAGACGCCGTACATACTGCCCCTATTGATCCATTCCTGCCCAATCATCTGTATATTCCAAGCATTAATGTCTTTGCACAGATTATGCCGGTGGGTGTTACAGAGGATGGACGGATGGATGTGCCAAAGGATACTGAAATCGTCGGCATTCTTCAGCCAGGCGTTCTTGCCGGAGCCAAAGGGAACGTCATTATGGACGGACATGTAGACAGCTATACGGGTCCGGCTATCTTCTTTAATTTGAAGAAACTGCGTCCAGGCGATACCATCATCGTATCTAATAAGACAGGGCAACGACTAACCTATGTAGTTGAAAGCGTCGAGTCCTTCATTACGGCTGAAGCCCCGCTTGAAAGAATTTTTGGCGATACGGATGAACACAGGCTCAATCTGATTACTTGTACAGGAAAATATAGCCGCAAGAAAAAAGAACATGAAATGCGGCTCGTCGTGTTCGCGAAATTACAGAATGGGACCTAATGGCATCCCATAGTAAAAGGGAAAATTTGTAGTTAATCTACAATGAAAGCGCTAAAAAAATGTGTTGACAGAATGAAAACGGATACATTATAATAAAAGCACAGTATGGTTTCTCTCCACTCCTATCCAATATCTGTTGCTCGTTAGTGAGCATGCGTCACTTCAACTACGAAGTGGCGTTTTTTTTATCTATTTTAGACCGCTTGAACTTATAAGTATTATTAAAATCAAAAAGCGGGGCCATGAAGACCCCGCTTACCGTTTAAGTATATAAGAATAGTGATCAGACATATACAGCATAGCCCATCGATTGCAGATGCTCTTTAGCTCGCTCCATAGCGCTCTCCTGACGGAAGGATAAATGCAGCAGTCCAGGCACATCCTCACGGCTCTCGATAATCTGAATATTACTCAAGTTAATGTTCTGATCACCAAGCTCCGTCGTAATCTGTCCGATAATCCCCGGATGGTCTGGGACATCGATATACAAATCGAACAACGAGGAGATCATGCCTTTGCGTCGCTCTGGAAGCTCGCTGCGGAATCGGTTTGCTTTGACGAAGGAATCGACAATTCCCTCCCCATTCCTGTCCTCCAGCATGGATATAAAGCCACCGATCTCGTCATTCCAATCCTTAAGCAGCGATAGCACCACGTCGCGATTGCTTAGCAGAATATCACGCCATATCATCGGATCGCTGGAAGCAATCCGCGTAATATCGCGAAATCCGCCTGCTGCAAGGGTCCGGTACAAGCCATTGGAGGCATTGTAATCGCACACCTGATTCACGAGCGCTACTGCGATAATATGCGGCAAGTGACTAATCGCACCAACAATCTCGTCATGCTGAGCAGGATTAACCCGCACGACCTGCGCCCTTGTATATAGCAGGAGTTCCTCCAGTTTGGCGTAAGCCTCGTCTGGAACACCGGTTGCCGGCGTTAGAACATAGTAAGCATTCTCGAACAGCAGTGTCGAGGCCGCCTCTACACCAGATCTCTCAGAGCCGGCCATTGGATGGCCGCCGATGAAATACACGTCCGGTCGCGACAGTTTCTCTGCCGCAGCAGCAATCGAAGCCTTCGTGCTGCCTACATCAGTAATAATACAGCCTGGCTTAAGCGGCAGTGCATACAGCTTCTCCAGGTACTCTTCCAGATTGCCTACTGGCACACATAAAAATATAAAGTTGGCGTCACGCACTGCTTCTTCCATAGAGAGGGTCGCCGAATCCACAACCCCCCGGTCCAGCATCACCTCAAGCGATCCGGAGCGGGGGCTATGGCCAACAACCTCAATCCCTGGCTTGCCGCGAAAACAGAGGGCCAGAGACCCACCAATCAATCCAACACCAAATATTGCAATTTTTGTAGTCATAAATTTTCACTCAACTTCTACTAAGATTATTTACTTCATCATAAACAGGATACTTGTCAAAGCTCATTGAGGTCATTTATGGCTAGATGCATACACCCGCTAGACTCGTACCTTACGCTGCTGAAGCACCTGCTCCAGAGCTGCGATAAACTTCTGATTCTGGCTCTCTGAGCCAACCGTTACCCGAATGGAATTCGGATATTTAGAGAAGCCGCCGCGCACAATGACTCCCAGCTTAAGCAACTCCTGGAACATCTCCTGTGACAGTGTCTCCACATCAACCATAATGAAATTGCCATGAGCCGGGAAATAAGACAACTTCAGACGGTCGAATTCTCCATTTAAGTATTCAATTCCCTTGGCATTCTTCTCGCGGCATTCCGCTACGAACTGGTGGTCTGCAATCGATGCTCTCGCTGCGGCCTGACCGATCCGCGAGGTGTTGAATGGCTCACGTACCTGATTAATCAGTTTGATGACTGCAGGCTGACCCACACCATACCCGATGCGCAGGGATGCCAGGCCGTAAATTTTGGAGAACGTGCGAAGCACAACCAAATTCGGATACTTATCCAACAACCGGATACCATCTGCATAAGACGGATCAGTAACGTACTCGGCATATGCTTCGTCCAGCACGACCAGTACTTGACCAGGAATCCGATCCATAAAGGCGATCAAATCCGCTTCAGGCACAATAGTCCCTGTCGGATTGTTAGGGTTGCAGATCCATACAACCTTGGTCCGATCATTAACTGCCTGAAGCATTGCTTCCAGATCATGCGTTCCTGCTTGTAGAGGAACCTCGATACTGACTGCGCCTTCGATATCGGCATTGCTCTTATAGACGGAGAAAGTCTGATCCGCCATAATGGTCTCGTCTCCCGGAAGGAAGAAAGCTCTGGTAATCAGGGCGATAATCTCATCCGAACCACATCCGAAAATAATTTGATTCGAATGTACCCCCAGATGACTCGCTAATTCTTCGGTTAATTCCACCGCACTTCCATCAGGATAAATGCTGATATTAGCAAGCTCCGCTTCGATCGCTTCACGAACGCGAGGGGAGCAGCCATATGGATTCTCATTCGATGCGAGCTTGATTACTTCTGTAAGGCCAAGCTCCCGCTTGACTGCCTCGATCGGCTTACCAGGTTGATAGACCGGGAGGTTCACGATTTGCGGTTTTGGCAGCATGTATTTCTCCTCCTTCGTTCCAAATGAAATTTACACTCTTAATTTTGCCACAAAGTCACGAATTTGCAACAAGCCCTGCTCCTTCGTCGCTTCACTCTGTAATAATGGCAATGCTTCCTCGATCTTGCGCACAATCGCACTACCGACGACAACTCCATCACAAAACTCGGCAAAATGCTGAGCCTGCTCTCGGCTCGAAATGCCGAAGCCGACGGCGACAGGAAGATCGGTACCTTCCTTCACAGTCTTGATGAAATCATCCACACCTTGGGCAAAAGAAGCTCTTTCTCCCGTAACGCCGAGTGAGGACACGCAATAAATGAATCCGCGGGCCCGGGAAACAATGCGATGAATCCGTTCATTCGAGGTGGGAGCAACTAGTGGCACAAGATGAACATTCGCTTCATCCGCTAGATGCAAAATCTCCTCGGATTCCTCGTACGGCAAATCAGGGATGATAAGTCCGCTAATTCCTGCCTTCTGCACGAGTTGGAAGAAGCGTTCGAATCCAGTCTGCAGGACCGGATTGAAATAAGTGAATAATACGATTGGCATTTGAATGCCGCTGTCTCTAGCCAGGCGGGCTACCTCGATGCAAGTCTCAATCGTAACATGATGGGTCAGCGCACGCTCTGATGCCCGCTGTATGACAGGACCATCAGCTAATGGATCGGAATAGGGGACGCCTAGCTCAACGATGTTCGCACCGGCCAGCTCGACCTCTCTTAATATTTCCAAAGTTGTCTCCACATCAGGATCACCAACTGTAATGAACGGCATCAGTGCTGCTTTGCCTTCCTTACGAAGCTGGGCAAAGGTCTGATCCATCAGATTCATTTCCGCAGACTTCATAGCGCAGCTCCCCCTTCAGTGTAAGCCATAATTGAGTCCACATCCTTATCTCCGCGCCCTGACAGACAGATTACGATAATCTGTTCACTGCTCATTTCCGGCGCCATCTTCATAACTTGTGCCACAGCATGTGCCGATTCCAGCGCAGGAATAATTCCTTCTGTTCTGCTCAATAGCTGTAGAGCATCTAGCGCCTCCTTGTCGGTAATAGGATAGTACCGCGCCCGCTCAATATCCTTCAGATAGGAGTGCTCCGGGCCGATGCCCGGGTAATCGAGACCAGCGGAGATTGAATGCGCCGGTTTAACCTGTCCATATTCATCCTGCAGCAAATAACTAAGAGAGCCCTGGAATACACCCTTGCTTCCTTTCGTCATCGTTGCCGCATGATATTCCGTATCAGTTCCTCTGCCCGCCGCTTCGGCACCAACCAATTGTACAGACGTATCTTCGATAAAAGGATAGAACATGCCGATTGCATTGCTGCCTCCGCCAACCGCAGCGACGAGCATATCCGGTAGTCTTCCTTCCGCGTCTAGTATCTGGCGACGTGTCTCATCACCGATGATTCGCTGGAAATTACGGACCATTATCGGATACGGATGCGGTCCAGTTGCCGATCCAAGAATATAGAAGGTGTCCTCGACATGGCTGACCCAGTAACGCAGCGCCTCATTACAAGCATCCTTCAAAGTGCGTGTTCCAGACATAACTGGCACGACCTCCGCGCCGAGCAGCTTCATGCGAAACACATTAAGCTGTTGACGCTTCGTATCTTCTTCTCCCATGAATACCTTACACTCTAGTCCGAGCAGTGCTGCAACCGTAGCCGTAGCTACTCCGTGCTGGCCCGCGCCGGTCTCGGCTATGACTTTTTTCTTCCCCATCCGTTTTGCCAGGATCGCCTGGCCGATCGCATTGTTAATTTTATGGGCTCCAGTATGGTTCAAATCCTCGCGCTTCAAGTAGATCTTCGCACCGCCGAGGCTTTCGGTTAGTCGCTCCGCATAATACAGCGGGGTCTCCCTTCCTGAATACTGCTTCAGCAAATATGCAATTTCCGTTTGAAAATCGAGATCATCCTTATATCGATTATAGGACTCCTCAAGCTCAATTAGCGCGTTCATTAACGTCTCCGGGACATAACGGCCGCCAAATGGACCGAACCGCCCGTGTTCATCAGGAACTTGTGCCATCTTCCCCTTCACCCTCTCCACGAATGCTGTTATTTTATCTATATCCTTACTTCCATTCATCTCCACACCGCTCGACACATCTACACCATCCGGGTGTGTATTCTTCATTAATTCAGTTATGTTATCGGGATTCAGTCCACCAGCGATCCAGCAAGGAATACCTTGCCCCTTGGCCCAAGCTTGATAAGGAAGAGCCTTCTCCCAGGCAAAAGATATCCCCGAACCACCGCCATAAATCGGGTCATATGTGTCTAGCAGAACAGCGTCCACGGCTCCTGCATAATCTTCGATCTTCAATTCTCCACTGAGTAGTCCGCTCTCCAGTACGGAGAAGGCCTTGATCACCTGAACGCCTAGTCGTTCCCGTACCTCCTGGCAAAGCTCCGGACTCTCGCTACCATGCAATTGAACTACATCCAGTCCAGCTGTTTTCACAATATCAGACAGCTCCGCCAGCTCAGGGTTTACAAATACGCCAACGCTCTTTGGGATTTCTGAAGTCTTCCATTCCTTAAGATGCGCCGCCAACTCGGCCGCCTGGTCAGCACTCACTTGCCGCTTGCTCTTGGCAAAGACAAATCCAATATAATCTACGGGTAAATGTATCATCGATTTTAGCACTTCAACGGATTGAAGTCCACATATTTTTACTGTAGTTTCATTCATTTTCAAGAACGCTCCTTCCGCAAGACAGCCCCAACCTCATCTTGCTCCAGCACACTCATCAACTCATTCACCGCTTGGTCGACATGTGACTGTCTCATGAACGTCTCACCAATGAGAAGCCCCTTTGCGCCAGTCTGGGCCAAATACTTCACATCCTCCGGAGTACGAATTCCGCTCTCGCTGATGAGTGTCACCTCCGCGGGTACCATGGAGGACAATTCAGCCGTTACTTCAAGCCGCGTCTCAAATGTATGAAGGTTACGATTATTGATTCCGATAAGCAGGGCATTCCCTAGCGATAGGGCTCGTTCCATTTCATTCCGATCATGAACCTCAAGCAGAACATCCAGATCCAGTGCAGCAGCCGTCTGCATAAACCTGCGAAGCTGTTCATCATCCAGAATTGCCGCAATCAGTAGAATCGCATCCGCCCCGAGGAGCCTGGCCTCATAGATTTGCATTTCATCGATGATGAAGTCCTTGCGCAGCAGCGGGAGCTTGACTTGGTCGCGGATTTGCTGCAAATATGAGCCGCTTCCTTGGAAGTAGATCTCATCCGTCAAGACCGAAATACAATCCGCTGCTGCAGACTCATAGCTGCGCGCGATCTCCACTGGATTAAAGTCAGGACGGATCAACCCTTTGGACGGCGATGCCTTCTTTACCTCGGCGATCAGCCCTATTTCCCGCTTGTTTCTCACGGATAGCGCCTGATGAAATCCTCGGGTTGGCGGAAGCAGACTGATTTGCCGCTCTGCTTCCATTCGTGTTAATCGGTCGGTCAGCTTCTGAACTTCCTGTCTCTTCGTCTCGACGATTTTATCAAGATACATAACTTAAATCCTCCGTTGTATGAATAAGCTGTTCCAGCTTGCTGTATGCTTTCCCCGAATCGATCGACTCTGCAGCAATGACTACACCCTCACGAATGCTGTCGGCCAGGCCAGACACATAAATGCATGCTCCGGCATTCGCCAGCACCACATCTCGGTAAGCCCCCTTCTCGCCTTGAAGTACCCGCGAGATAATCGCGGCGTTCGTAGCCGGATCTCCTCCCATCATTTCAGTGAGCGGATATGCTTTTAAGCCGATATCTTCCGGCTGAATTTCATAGGTATTCACTTCTCCGTCTTTCAACTCCGAGATCAGGGTTGGCGACGAGATGCTGATCTCGTCCAGCCCTTCCCGGCTCGTTACAACAAGTGCCCGCTTTGAACCTAGCTCACGAAGCACACTGGCAATCGTCTGAGTCTTGTCGGCATCATAGATTCCCAGCACTTGCCGGTCAGCACCGGCCGGATTCGTCAACGGACCGAGCATGTTGAACACTGTCCGCACTCCCAATTCTTTGCGTGGCCCTGCCGCATACTTCATCGACGGATGATAAATCTGCGCGAACAGGAAGCAGATTCCGATCTGGTCGAGACAGCGCTTCGCCTGCTCTGCATCCAGATGGATGTTCACTCCGAGCGCTTCTAACACATCCGCGCTGCCAGCGCGGCCAGAAGCAGAGCGGTTGCCGTGCTTGGCTACGCGAACAGACACCGATGCGGCAACAATGGCTGATGTCGTTGAAATATTGAATTTGTGAATACCAGAGCCGCCAGTACCGCAAGTATCCAACAACCGAGTTGACTCTGTGTACATCCGGTTCCCCTGCAAGCGCATAGCCTCGGCAAATCCAGTAATTTCTTCGATCGTCTCACCCTTAATTCTCAAAGCCGTCAGAAGGCCGCCAATTTGCGCCGGGGTCGATTCTCCGCTCATAATGACTTCCATGACTTCCTTCGCTTCTTGCCGCGCCAAATGTTGGCCGGCAATAACCCGTTGCAATCCAGATTGCACAATATGTTGTCCGTTCATCCTCTCTACTCCCTTCTTAGCCCCGCAGGCGTATATTCATATAAATAATCCTGATTGATCACCGCTTCATCCTTCTCTTGCATCGGAAACATCTGCTCAGCCATCCGAATTGCCGTTAACAACGCCTTCGCCTTATTCACTGATTCCTGATATTCGTTCTCCGGCACCGAGTCCCATACGATCCCGCCCCCGGCCTGCACATAAGCCTTGCCGTTCTTGAATACGATCGTCCGAATTGTAATGCAAGAATCCATATTGCCTGAAAACCCAAGATAGCCGATCGCTCCAGCATAGGTTCCTCTTGCCTGCTGCTCTAGCTCGGCGATGATCTCCATCGCTCTCAGCTTCGGCGCGCCTGATACGGTTCCCGCCGGCATACAGGACAGAAAGGCATCGAAAAAGTCCTTGTCGCTCCGTATTTTGCCGGATACCTTGGAGACCATGTGCATGATGTGCGAATAGCGTTCAATATTCATATAGGACTCACACTTCACACTACCGAACTCCGATACTCTGCCGAGATCATTACGTCCCAAATCAACCAGCATCAGATGCTCTGCCCGTTCCTTCTCATCCTGCAGCAGCTCGGCCTCGAGTGCCAGATCTTCCGCAGTGGTAGCACCACGCGGTCTCGAGCCAGCTATTGGCCGTGTCTCTACCCGGTCTCCCTCCACCTTCACTAGCACCTCAGGCGATGTTCCGACGATAATCTCGTCGTCCATCTTGAGATAATACATATACGGCGAGGGATTCAGCGTCCTCAGAACTCTATACACATGCAGCGGATCGACCTCTGTCTCAATATGGAACCGCTGCGATAATACAACTTGAAATATATCTCCGGCTCGGATATACTCCCGGCCCTTCTCGACGTTCGCTATGAACTGTTCCTTCGTCAGATTGGAACGAACATCCCCAAGCTCTACTTGCGCGGGAATCGGCTGCCGATTGAACTTCTCGGCCGGGTCCTCATCTTGCAGAAATACATCTGCTTCATCAAGCTTAAGCTCCGCCTCCTGGTAAGCCCTGCGTATATCTTCCTCGAGAGCTCCATCTTTGACATGCACATTGGAAATCAGCAGAATGCGCTGCTTCACGTGATCGAAGACGATAATCTGATCGCAGAACATGAACTGCAAGTCATTCATATTGAGATCATCGATCCGGTGCTCCGGCAGCTTCTCATAATACTGCAGCAGATCATATCCAAAGAACCCAATAGCTCCTCCGGTGAAAGGGGGCAGTTCTGGAAGCATCGGGCTACGGAATCCCCTTAGGATAGAGCGAAGCTCCTCCACAGGTTTTTGTGACTGTTTCTGCTCCTTGACGCCGCCGCGCTCTACAACTAGCTGGCCTTTCTTAGCGGTAATCATCATGAACGGATCTTTGCCGATGAAGGAATAGCGCGCCCAGTTCACACCACCCTCTACACTCTCCAGCAAAAATGCCCGTTCCCGCTCGGCGATCCGCCGGAAAATACGGATAGGCGACTCCATATCCGCCAGCAATGTGCGTACGATCGGAATCAAATTATAGTCTTTTGCCATTGCAA
This sequence comes from Paenibacillus lutimineralis, assembly GCF_003991425.1. NCBI lineage: Bacteria > Bacillati > Bacillota > Bacilli > Caryophanales > Paenibacillaceae > Paenibacillus > Paenibacillus lutimineralis. Next base: position 2,461,896 of record NZ_CP034346.1, on the reverse strand, counting down.
TCACCTGCTCAACCTGTGGGGTTGTCATGCTCGATCACTTCCTTCTTTTCATCTTTTGTAATACGAGTTGTTCAAAAAGTCCGATTTTCAGCACCGAGAAGGTTGGATGAAGCTAGGGCGTGAGGAGCGCAGCGTACGTAGTGGGTACGTGAGCACCTAAGATGTTTCCGTAGGAAACATGACTTCGTAAGCATTTGCTTAGGCCCGGCTGAATTCAAGATTCGATGCCGAAAAAACTTTCAGTTGTAACTTCGTGTTAGATATAGAATTTATAAGTTATCAACGGAGTTGATGAAATTCTATATCGCAAGAAAACCTACCTTTGAACGCGGTCGCTCATCCTTGAAACTAGCCTCGATCAGGTTTTCTTATCAAAAGTGGACTTTTTGAACTTCCTCTTTATTGAAAACAAAAAAACCTCTACCGAAGTAGAGGTTACTTAGATTCGCAGTATGAAGTGACGTCTGTCCTGTACGATGCCGACAGGCATACGGAATGAAAATCACAGAAATTACGTATCCCAAAATAAACTGGAGTCTCATAATTCCTACGGAACAGCAAATACACCCGTCCCCATGTATAGGTTCCCCTATAGATTCATCCCTCTGTATGTCCTGACTATTTCAGGCATAATATCTGAACTAGACTACTCTCTCAGCTAAACTCTGCTCATCTCAACTCTACTCAGCTCAAAAACCATTCTTAACCAAAATCTTAAAATTAATATACATGATTCTTTGTCGGTTGGCAACTTTCTTTTTTTGCCTAATCCAGACAACATTCGGGTATTAAGCTTGCCCGCTGATATCCGGACGAAGGCTTCTCGCCTCATTCATATAGATATGCTTCATTTCCCGCTGCGTCTTATTCGTATTTACATGAATCAACAGCCGGATGCACTTCGGAAGCGCGTTCTTTACTGGGATCTCGGTCGAACACATCAGCGGAACCATATCCCAGCCCTGCAGCACACGAATTGCCTTAGCAGGAAAAGCAGCATCAAGATCAGGCGTAACTGTAATCCAGACACTGCAAATGTCCTCAGGCAAAATCTCATTGGCAGCGACGACCTTCTTCAATAGCTCTGCTGTAGCGTCCAAAATTTCCTGTCCCTCGTTATGAGCTACCGTCGTTGCTCCGCGGATGCCGCGATTATACATTCTGTCTTTCCCCTTTCAATTCCGCGATAACCCGGCGTACCTCATCTAGTGTCACATCGGAGACAATCTCTACCTTTCCGATTTGAACCGGGAGTACGAATACAATTTTGTTCTCTGTAAACTTCTTGTCATGCATCATGGCTGAGATCAGTTGATCTTCATCCAAATGCACTGGCATGGCTGTTGGAAGTCCGAAGCCTTGCAGAAGCTCTACTGTTCTCTCATATAGCGCTGCCTCTTTGCCGCGATGAACGGCAATCAAAGCCGCTGCAGCCATACCAATGGAGATGGCCTCTCCGTGCAAATACTCGCCATAGCCTCCGGTGGCTTCAATCGCATGACCAAGCGTATGGCCAAGATTGAGAATAGCGCGGAGTCCTTGCTCCCGCTCGTCGGCCGCTACAACCTTCGCTTTAACCCCGCAGCCCTGAATCAAACCATATTCCAGAGTTTCCGGGTCTAGTGATAGCAATTTGCCAGCATTGTCCCCGCACCAGTCGGTGAACTGCTGATCCCAGATCAAGCCATGCTTCACCATCTCGGACAACCCTGCGCGTACTTCACGATTCGGCAGGGTCTGCAATGAACTAACATCGTAGAGAACCATCTCAGGCTGATAGAAGGCACCGATCATGTTTTTAGCCAGACGGTGATTGACCGCCACCTTGCCGCCAACGCTGCTGTCATGAGCCAGAATGGTCGTCGGCATTTGTATGAAGTTTACTCCGCGCATATAAGAAGCAGCTACAAATCCTGCCAAATCGCCAACCACACCGCCACCGAGAGCTACAACGGATGATTTACGATCCAGACCGCTCTCAATCGCCGTCGTCATTACTTCTTCAAATACAGCCAGTGATTTTGAAGGCTCACCGGCCTCAACAATATGATGAACTGTCCGGTAACCGCTCGACTGCAGAGAGACTTCAACCTTCCGCAAATGCAGCGGAGCTACATTGGTATCTGTAACGATCAGTACCGGACTCTTCTTCGTTAATTCATGACGCTCAAAATAAGCGCCCGCTTGTTCCAGCAAATCTCCGCCAATATAGATCGGGTAAGATCGATCCCCCAAATCTACTTCCAGCGTTCTCATTAGTAGGCCTCCAATTGAGCCAGGTAGCCCTTGTAGTTGCGCTCAATCTCTTCGATGGAGTCGCCGCCAAATTTCTCAAGGAAAGCCTTCGCCACTTCCCAGGCTACGACATGCTCTAGTACTACGCTTGCTGCGGGTACAGCACATGCATCAGAGCGTTCTACCTGAGCAGTAAATGGCTCTTTCGTATCAATATCAATGCTCTGTAGTGGCTTATAGAGCGTCGGGATCGGCTTCATTACCCCACGTACAACAATCGGCATGCCGTTCGTCATCCCGCCTTCGAAGCCGCCAAGACGATTGCTTGCCCGATAGTATCCGCGCTCCTCACTGTACAGAATCTCATCATGCACCTGTGAACCAGGTATTGTGCCCGCTTCAAATCCGATACCGATCTCTACACCCTTGAAAGCATTTATCGACATAACTGCTTGAGCGATTCGTCCATCCAGCTTGCGGTCATATTGCACATGACTACCGAGTCCAACCGGCACGCCTTCAACGATACATTCTACAATACCACCGATCGAATCGCCTTCGGCCTTAATTTTATCGATGTATTCCTCCATCTTCTTCTCTGTAGCCTTATCCGCTACACGGACAGAGGATTGTTCAGTAATCTCTATTAGCTCATCCAGAGACAATTGATGTGGAGGAGCTTCGATCTCGCCGATTCTCTTCACTTGACCACCGATCTTAATGCCGAAGCGGCCCAGGAATTGCTTGGCGATCGCGCCAACGGCGACGCGAACTGCGGTCTCACGTGCACTAGAGCGCTCCAGCACGTTGCGGAGATCCTTCAGATCATATTTGAGTCCGCCATTCAAGTCAGCGTGACCCGGACGAGGACGATGAACACGACGTTTCTCTTCGTCAGTGCCTTCAACAGGCTCAACATTCATAATATTACGCCAATGCGTCCAGTCGTTATTCTCTACAACGACAGCGACAGGCGCTCCGGTCGTATATCCATGGCGAACGCCACCGACAATAGCCGCGGTATCTTTCTCGATTTGCATCCGTCTGCCACGGCCATAGCCCTTCTGACGACGGGCGAGCTCATAATTAAGCGCCTCAAAATCCAGATGCAGATTGCTAGGCAATCCCTCGATAATAGCAGTCAACTGAGGACCATGTGTCTCCCCAGCCGTTAAATAACGCAAAGTCATGCTGCGTTCCCCCTTTAAACTGTTAAACTGTAAAGAGCTAAAACCCGATAATTACTCTGATCATTATAGTATATGACCTTTCCTTTTGACAAGAAAACCATATGCCACTAAGAACAACCGGATTAAAGTTAGATTCTATTCTAGCATCTCAATCGAAATGTGACTACATAAGAGGTAAATTTATATATCTAAAGCAAAAACGCACCCCCTCCTAAACCCTAGAAGGATGATGCGCTTTCGTATTATTTCGTTGCCGACTGTCTATGCCCCACGGTCGCAGAAGAATGCCGATACAGATCTTCTGTACTGTCCGTAAGCAGATCGTCGAGCTGCCGCCGCTCAATCCCGAGTACCTGAGCACATTCCTGCGCGGTAAGGAACCCGCGCCGATACGCGTTAATTACCTTTCTCTTGTCCATAAGCTGACCTCCACGAGATACCTGATCGTTCGTGTTCAAAAAGGCCGGTTTTCAGCACCGAAGCTTTTGCTTCCTGAATCACTTCGTGTTAGATATAGAATTTATAAGTTATCAGCGTAGCTGATGAAATTCTATATCGCAAGAAAACCTACCGTTGGATCGCGGTCGCTCATCCATGAATTGCCTCGATTGGTTTTCTTATCAAAAGCGGACTTTTTGAACTACCTCTGATACTTCTCATTATCGGACAAGAGCATCAGGAATATACTGCGTAGGCTTAAGCTTTTTTGCGGTAGAAGAAGGTCTCGGAAGTCTCCAAATCGTATTGCCCCGGCGAGAAGATCTGCTCGGTGCTACCGACGAAGAGAACCCCGCCCGGTCGCAATGATCGAGCAAATTTATGGTACAGATCATGCTTCGCCTCTTCGGTGAAGTAGATCATCACATTGCGGCATACGATCAGATCGAAGCCTTCCTCAAAAGAATCGGCTAGCAGATTCTGCTTCTTGAAAGTAACATGCTTCTTCAGACCTTCGTCGAATCGATACATCATGCCATCCTGGGTAAAGTACCGCTTACTCACATCGACCGGAACATCCTTGAGCGAGCGTTCTAGGTATAGACCTTGCGCCGCCTTGGATAACGCCCCTTCATCAATGTCCGTTGCCAGCAGATATGTACTTTGCAGCAGCCCTTGATCGGCGAGGATCATCGCCAAGGTATAAGGCTCTTCCCCGGTTGAACAAGCAGCGCTCCATATTCTCATCCGCGATCTCTCGTTGCTGAGCACAGGCAGTACCTTGTCACGGAGAACTTCCCAGCGGTTCGGGTTACGCCAGAATTCGGATACATTGATCGTCATCTTATCCAGAAACTCGTAGAACAGAGTTTTGTTCTCCATCATTGCCTTGAAGAAGGAAGTGAAGCTAGAATATCCATTTTTATTGCGCAGCGTTGTGAGACGCCGTTTCATTTGCGCTTCTTTGTACTGGGCCAAATCGATGCCTGTATTTTTCTTTACATTTTGAATGAATCCCGCATAATCGGCAGCATCATGATCTGACGGTTCTGTCTGCAGCGTGTCAAATCCGAGTTTATTCATATCCATGAGTCAATCGTCTTCTGATATCCCAGTAATTCTCCTGGCTCAAAGAAGTTAGCGATCTCCCGCTCAGCACTCTCTGGGCTATCGGAGCCATGAATCAAATTAAACGGCGTGTGAGCCGCAAAGTCACCGCGAATCGTACCCGGAAGCGCCTCCGTTACCTTGGTCTTACCGATAACGATCCTAGATAAAGCGATGACATCATCGCCTTCCCAGACCATAGCGAATACGGGACCAGACGTGATAAAGTCAACCAATTCACCGAAAAAGCTTTTACCCTCATGCTCGGCGTAGTGATGTTTGGCCTGCTCATCAGAAACTTGAACCAATTTGCCGGAAACTAACTTGAAACCTTTGTCTTCAAATCTGCTAACAATTCTACCAATGAGTCCGCGCTGTACCCCATCCGGTTTTACCATTAAAAAAGTACGTTCCAAGATAATCTCCCCCGATTTTACAATGTCAATTCTTCATGATCCAGGATCTAGATAGCGGTTTCATCCGTATTTTATCAGAAAAATGGCGTTCCGTTAAGGGGTATCAATAGGTGCGTCTGTTAATAAATAAAGCGATTTCCTTCAGATGCGTTCTCGGCTTTATTTCCGGCAAGCCCGCCAAAGCTTCCATTGCTTTATCAATAAAACAGTCGGCTAACTGCTCCGCACGGGTGATTCCATTACTTGAGACGATCATATCGATCGCTTTGGACACGCTGCCGCTTCCATTGCCAGCCTGTATTCCGCGGATTTCTGCAAGCAGCGGCTCCCGAAGCTTCTCTTCCTGCAGCGCATAGATGACTGGCAAAGTTATGTTACCCTGCCGCATGTCACTGCCTGGTGGCTTGCCGATGGTCTTCTCTGTTCCACACAGATCTAGTAGGTCATCGCGAATTTGAAAAGCCATACCGACATTATATCCATATTGGTACAGCAGCGAGTGTACCTCTTTCGGAGCCTCAGCAGCAAGCGCACCCAACTGACAGCTGATTGCGATTAGAAGGGCCGTCTTGCGACGAATTCTTAGCAAGTAATGGCGCACCGATTGCTCTGTATTGAAAAAGTCACGGATCTGTTCCATCTCGCCAATCGACATTTGCACCATCGCTTTGGCAAGAGTCCGGTGAATCTCCGGATTTTTAAGCTCTGTAGCAATCATCAAAGCTCTTGCGTATATGTAGTCGCCGGTATACATTGCAATTCTATTATCCCATTTTGCCTTAACGGTAGGCTTGCCTCTGCGTGTTCCAGCATCGTCAATGACATCGTCATGGACGAGAGAAGCGGAATGGATCAGTTCCAGCGGAACAGCCACATGCTGCAGCTTCTCCAGATCATATTGTCCGAACTTCCCGCCAAGCAAGACAAATACAGGGCGAAGCCGCTTGCCGCCCGCCTTGAGCAAATGAAGGCTCGTCTCACTCAACAGCTCATCTCCGCCTTCGATACTTTTGTATAGCTGCCGTTCAATAAAATCCATATCCTTTTTCAGCGCGCCGAAAATGTCTATTAGCTTCATTCTTTCACCCGTGTCAGCATATTCTCATTCCATACATTGATATGAACCTTGTGCTTCAGCAGCCCCATCTCATAGGCGTAAGAGAAGTACAAGGCTAATCCGTTCTGCATCTGCTCATTAAAATCATAGCATAAATTATTGAAATAATGACGCCAGTAATCTCGAGTGCCACCAATTTCACTGCACGCCTCTTCAACCAGCGATGACAGATCGCCCAAACTTCTGCGCTTGCTGTCCTGGAAAGCATGGCTCACCTCGGCAAGCAGCTCAGGCCGATTCTCTGCGAACGATTTCTGAACCGCCCATACGGCAAACGTCATCCCATACCCTGTCCATTGTTTCCAGACTTCCCCTAAATCCGTAACGATAAACTCCTGATTGTGCCAGGAGGCCGAGATAGCGTTGTCCCCGATCAGCAGGGCCGCGTCGCTATTCGCCATCATAAGATCCAGATCAGGCTCGCTGTCCCAATAGGTCGGGCTTCCCCCATACGCTTTCTCCATAATGATCTTCAATAAGTTTACCGATGTTGCCGAAGTGTTCGTTAACGCGATAACTCCGTTCTGAATTTGTTCCGGCGGCTTGCGTGAGAAGAGTAAAATGGAATTCACCGGACCGTTGGAGCTAACCGACAGATCCGGTAGCAGAACGAACTGTTCCGCACCGTAACCAAAAGCAAAGGAGGAGACCGGCGAAATGTCCAGCGACCCCTCAAGCATCCTACGATTCAGTATAGATGGTACTTCCGTAACGAGTTTTGCCTTCTGCGAAAGGGCATCAGGCTTAAAGTGATGGAACATCGGCCAGCAGTTTGTATATTTGATTTTGCCGATGAGGATGTCGTCATTCTCCCGGTTGTTCATTGTGATCCCCCCATCTCTTAAACAAAGCATGTTCGATTCTTAAATTGTCCAGAACCTTCCCCACCAAAAAAGACACTAAATCATCTATGCTCGTCGGACCGAAATAAAACGCCGGCATAGCAGGGATTATCCTTACTCCCAGCCTGGCCAGCTTCAACATATTCTCCAAATGAATAGCATGCAGCGGAGTCTCCCTTGGAACAAGCACGAGCGGACGAGCCTCTTTCAACATGACATCGGCCGCCCGCGCCATCAGGTTATCCGAGGATCCACTAGCGATCGAAGACAAGGTGCCCATCGAGCAAGGCATCACGATCATCCCTTCTACCAGATAAGACCCGCTGGCGATCGACGCGCCGATATCATTGATCGGATGATAGACACAATCTCCTTCATTGCCGCCAAAATGTTCTTCAATGAGACGGTTACGGTCGGACACATCCCAGCCAAGCTCCTCCTTGATCACCCGCCAGCCAGCATTGGAGACGACCAGATGCACATCATAGCCAACCTCGAGCAAAGTTTGAATCAGCTTCACCCCATAGATTGACCCGCTTGCTCCCGTGATGCCAACAACCATCGCTTTGCGTCTGTTCTGATTCATCAGCGGCTTTGCACCACCAAATCAATCAGCGTAAAGGTGAAGACGACGATACTCAACACACCGTTCATATTAAAAAATGAAGTCTGTAGACGGCTGAGATCCGTAGGAGACACAATATGATGCTCATAGAATAGAATCAGATAAGCGATAATCATACCGGCGATATACCACCAGCCGAGATTAGCCAAGAATAAGAGCAATACGAAGCCAAGTGCAGTAGCAAGGTGGAATGCCTTAGCAATTTTGAGCGCGCCTGCAACGCCGAATCTCACCGGAATCGAGTGCAGGCCTTCCTTAGCATCAAATTCAACATCTTGGCAAGCGTATATGATATCAAATCCGGCGATCCAGAAGGATATTGTTAGATAGAGGACCATAGCTGAAGCATCGACCTTACCTGTTACTGCCGCCCAGCCGCCAAGAGGAGCTAAGGCAACGGTAAGCCCAAGAACAACATGGCAGAGCCAAGTGAAGCGCTTCGTGTATGAATACAATACCAGCATCACGACTGCGATCGGCAGCAGCTTCATAGAGAGCGGCTCCAGCTCTGCTGCGGCCCAGAACAATAATACAAATGAGAAAATAATAAAGGCAATAACCTCACCGATCTTCAACAGCCCTGCCGGAATTGCGCGTCCCTTAGTACGCGGGTTCTTGGCATCGCTGACTCGGTCGATCAGTCGGTTCAACCCCATCGCTGCGCTCCGCGCTCCGAACATGGCCATAAGCACCCATCCGATCTGTGCCCAGGTTGGCAACACATGGTTGATAGCCACCGAGCCAAGTAACGCACCCATAAAAGCGAAGGGCAAGGCGAAAATAGTATGTTCAAACTTGATCATCTGCAGAAATGTGATCGTTTTTTTTAGCATTATGGCGACTCCTTGATTCCAATGTGTAGAGCAGCTATGCCGCCGGTAAGAGGATAAGCCTCAACTCGTTCCAATCCCGTCTCACGGAACGCTTCCTTAAGCTCCTCACGACCAGGGAACGAGGCCAGCGAGTCAGGCAGCCACTTGTATTGCTCATATCTCTTTGCAACCATCTTACCTAGTAGCGGAAGCATCTTCTGAAAATAGAAATAATAAATACCCTTGAACGGCTGCCAGGTCGGCTTGGACAATTCCAAGCATACGACCATGCCGCCAGGTTTCACGACGCGGCGCATTTCGCGCAGCACCTGATACAGATCCGGTACATTTCTTAGTCCGAACCCGATCGTTACGTAATCAAAGCTATTATCCTCGAACGGCAGCGCCATCGCATTACCCTGTACGAGTGAGATTCGGTCACTGAGACTACGCTCGTTCACTTTCTTGCGTCCGAATTCCAGCATATTCTCGCTGAAGTCGAGCCCGGTAATCTGTCCTCCGCTCGCCTCAGCCATACTAATCGTCCAGTCGCAGGTACCGCAGCACAGATCGATTGCAGTATTTCCTGGCTGCATATTCATCTTCTTCATCGTAAATCTACGCCATGCTTTATGGCGACGGAAGCTTAGAAGATCGTTCATCATATCGTATTTCGGAGCAATGCTCTCGAATACAGAGTGAACGAATTGTTCCTTCGGTTTGGAAGTCACGTTATTCATGTTCAGGGGATCACCTCAGCCTTCCTGCGCCGCTCGGCGCTGTATCGATAGTACGTTCTGAAACGGCTCTAGTACAGAGACGATCTCAGTGCGGAGCTTGTCCCCTCTACACTCCTGAAGCAGCATCTGTACGCGTTCTATGGATTGCTGCAGTAGACCGCTCAATTGCTCCTTCATATTGTATTTAATGAGCATAGAGCCCCATTCGCGTTCTCCGACACTGTGACGCAGTATTTCTCTATCTTCCGACGTCCCGGTCTCCAGAATATGTAAGTAGGCGTAACCGCGTCGCTTCTCCGGTATACTGGAGCTATGCTTCAATTCATCCATCACAACCTCGCAACGGCATAACTCTGTAAGCATCAACCTCCATAAATTCTGCTTGGATTTATCCAGCAGTCCAGAGAAAGCGAGGAACAGACTCATCTTCACCTGAGTACTCTCTTTCAGATAATCCTCAGCCGTCAGCAGCATCTGCTTCAGCTTCGTATAAAGCTTGACCTTGAGCGAGTTCGCCTCGCATATCGCCGAGCTCATCGCAGATACCATATCGATCTCTCCGGCTCCTGCCAACAGTGCATAGAATACACTGCTGAAGTAGTCTCCGGCGAGCACCTTCAGCTGTCTGGAGCGCATCTTGCTCTCCTGCTGCTCACCGCCACCTAGATCGATCAGATCGTGCGTATCCATTCCCGTCTGTACAAGAAAAGCCGCTAACGCGTAGTTCTCTGCCGATTTCTGCGTAGCGTCCTCCCTGTCCGTCAGAAACGTATAAAGCAAACGAACACGGGGTACCGGGAAGTCCGGAAGCTCCGTGTGAGTTGAAATCATGTCATATTCAACATACTTTCTTGCCAGTTCCGTTATGCGATCAAGTCTCATTCTCTGCCTCCGAGCACCTATTACTGGCATCCAAATCGTTAAAAATAGCGATGCCACAATCCTGTATATTATATCATATGTTAATTCCAAGCGCACGAAAGACCTATCTCAATTTACAGACTGCCGCCATAAATTCGTCCTCGTAATATGGAACCATCGCAGCAAATCATCAGACAACTCCTGATCTCCATGATTTCGCAGCATTTTCAGCGCGCCCTGAGGCATCTCATTCTTATGAACATCCGAGGCTAGCAGCAAATATTTCGTGCCCAGCCAGCGATCCTCGGCAATTAGGCGCAGCAGCAGCTGATCGACGTTAGTCGTCCGCTCGAACGCAAATGAGATCAACTCCGCCATCCCTGCATATAACCGACTCTTGTCAAATTGATCAGCTGTGACCTTCAAATCCACGGACAGAATCCCTCCATTCAGATCCACCTTGGATATTGGCACAGGAAGTTGGAGTGCAATCAAACCATCTACCAGATTGTCATCGTTCAACTCTCCTGGCTGGCCAGCAGCAAAGACCGTATGGATCGCCGTATTCTCCAGCAGTCGCCCGTCCAGTTTGGATAGAACCGCTAGAAGGACCACGCTCAAGATCGATACGATGAGTAATTGAAGCAGCCATTTCCGTCTCATGGGGCCTTCCCCCTTCTTCTGTAATCAAGGAATTCACAGTCTAATAGAGCTTGTTTAAACACGTATTTTACTGTCCCTATTTCCATTGTACAAAAGAAAAAAGCAGGCTATGCCTGCAATCACAAAATCACTCTTCCGTATCGATGATTCCATGCTTCGTATATACGACCGCTTTGCCTCTCACCTTCACGGCAGAGGTATGATCAGTAAACTGCGCAATCAGCACTTCACCCTTATCCAGCTTCTCCGTATGATGAAACCGCGTGTCTTTGCCGCGCGTTAAGCCGATGACCGTTACGCCCTGGTCCTTGGCCTTGACGACGAAGTAATCCCCGCCATTCGAGGTTTCATTCTCATCTTGATGACGCTGCTCCATGATCTACCGCTCCTTTTTCTATTTCAAAACATCTCCTAAAAGAAAAGGCCGTGAACTAACGCCCACGGTCCTTCGCAAAAGAAGATATGTAGAAATCTTATTTAATTCCGTCTTTGAGCGCTTTACCCGGTTTGAAAGCGGGGATCTTGCTCGCAGGGATTTCGATTTCCTCTCCGGTTTGCGGATTGCGTCCTTTACGTGCGGAACGCTCACGAACTTCAAAGTTACCAAAGCCAACCAGTTGAACTTTGTCTCCGCTTTGAAGTGCTTCAGAAATGGCTTCGAATACAGCATCAACCGCTTTGGTTGCGTCCTTCTTGGACAATTCTGTGCTCTCAGCTACCTTGGATACCAAATCAGATTTATTCATTACGATTCACCTCCCTATTCTATAAAATACTTTACTCTGATATTCTGTGTTTCCGTTTTGCCGCAGAATATACGTTAAACCGCGTTATTACCCTGGTTATACCTGATAAAAGTTGAATTTTACACTCTTTTCAGCGACGCGGAACAAATTTATAGTAATACAGGAAATCAATATTTTCAAGCTCTTTAACTACAAGAAGCGATGAATAGGTAAAAAGTAACCGCATGCAGCCCATCGGCAGCACACGGTTACTTAGAGGAGGAAACCGGATATTCAATTCATTAGACCTAGGTTTCACTTTTGCTCACGAAGTAATTCAGGAAGTGATCTCGACATCGAATCTTGAATTCACGCGGGCCTTCCGGGTGCTGAAAACTGAATATTAGAACGTGTTTATAGGATTATTGCGATCAGACCCCCGGAGCCTTCGTTGATAATGCGGCCGAGCGTCTCTTGAAGCTTGTAGCGGGCATTATCCGGCATCATGGCAATTTTGCCTTGAATTCCTTCTCTGACGATCGAATGCAATGAGCGACCAAAAATATCGGATTCCCAAATCTTAATCGGATCGTTCTCGAAGTCCTGCATCAGGTAACGAACGAGCTCTTCACTCTGTTTCTCTGTACCGATAATCGGCGCAAATTCCGATTCTACATCGACCCGGATCATATGAATCGATGGAGCTGTCGCTTTCAAGCGTACGCCAAATCTTGAGCCTTGACGAATCAGTTCTGGCTCATCGAGAGCCATCTCGGCAAGCGAAGGAGCGGCAATGCCGTAGCCCGTTGTCTTGACCATCTCCAGCGCCTCGGCGAAGCGGTCATACTCTCTCTTGGCATGTGAAAATTCCTGCATCAGCTGAAGGAGATGATCCTTGCCGCGAATCTCAACACCGACAACCTCCATCAAAATACGGTCATACAAGTCATCCGGCGCATAGAGATCAATCTCCGCGACGCCTTGGCCCATATTGAGACCGCTGAGGCCCGCCTTATCGATGAAGTCGTATTCCATAAAATTACTGACGACACGATCCACATCCCGCAGACGGCGGATATCCTTGACCGTATCCCGTACAGAATTCTCGTAATTGCTACGCAGCCAGTGGTTCTCGTTCAGCACCATAACCCAGCTCGGCAGATTGACGTTAACTTCATGTACCGGGAATTCGTATAGTACCTCTCGCAGAACGCCTGTTACGTCTTCCTCAGTCATCGTAGCTGCACTGAGCGTAATGACTGGAATATCATATTTAACGGCGAGCTCTCCGCGAAGCTGCTGCGCTTCCTCACTATTCGGCTTTGTCGAGTTGATTACCAATACGAACGGCTTGCCGACTTCTTTCAATTCCGCTATTACCCGTTCCTCCGAGTCCACATAGGAATAACGCGGAATGTCAGCAATCGTCCCGTCCGTCGTAACGACAACGCCTAGCGTGGAATGCTCCTGAATGACTTTGCGTGTGCCGATCTCTGCCGCTTCCTGGAACGGAATCGGTTCTTCGAACCAAGGCGTTGAGATCATGCGCGGGCCATTCTCATCCTCGTAGCCCTTAGCGCCTTCTACCGCGTAACCGACGCAGTCTACTAATCTTACATTCACTTCGAGACCTTCTGAGACCTTGATCTGCACCGCATTATTAGGTACAAATTTAGGCTCTGTTGTCATAATCGTCTTCCCGGCTGCACTCTGCGGAAGCTCATCCACAGCGCGGACTCGATCCGCTTCGTTGGTGATGTTCGGAAGTACGACAGTCTCCATAAAGCGCTTGATAAATGTTGATTTCCCTGTGCGGACAGCTCCGACAACTCCGAGATAAATGTCGCCTCCAGTTCGTTCGGCAATGTCCTTATAAATGTCTACTTTCTCCAATACCAATGATATCCCCTCCTCAAATTTTGCCGAAGGAAAAATGCTTTGAGAGCATCCGCTTCGTCATTCTCATTCCTTAACGCCTACTGCTATAATAGGAGCGGCAGCTCCTCTTGCCCGTGCCCGCCGCCGCGAACCGCTGTGGAGTGAGACTGAACGAAAGCGGCGTTAACTCGTACATGCATTTGGACTAGTATCATCATATGTACCAGACGCGGATTTATGACGGAATTTCAAGAGAAACCGTTTTTTTAATTGAAGCGTCGCAAGACGCCATACGGGCATGATACCGCCACATAGAATCCATATGATTATATGAGGTTAGTTATGACGAATAAAAAAAGAAGACTGCCAGAAAATATCCGCAGTCTTTCTTCATATCTTGTTTTATTTTGCGATGTTGTACTGATAGTCGCTTCCGCTATTTCCCGGTTGCCATAGCTACAGGCGCATCTTCCTGCCATCTGTAAGGCAACGACTTGACAGGAACGTAATAGGAATGATCCGTTAAATATTGTCTAAGATCCTTCTCCTGATCCGCTTTCGCATCAAGCTGGGATTTATCAATCACCTGCATGATATCAAAACCGTAATCAAGATAGACGACGCCCTCATCATCAACGAGAAATGGCTGCTCCTGTCCCGAGAAAACACTGCTCACCTTATAATTCTGTGCACCAGCCAGCTTCAAATCGACCATGTATAGACCAGGGTAAGCCTGAGGCCCATCCTGGACAGGTGAAGCCCCGTCATGCTTGCTGCGGTAGCTATCAACCATTCGCTGCACATCATTTACCTTCTGTACAGTTAATAGATCCATAACCTTGACTGTAGGATCTACTTCTTCATTTAAGACTAGGAAATATACGCTACCTCCCTGCTCAAATGCCGCGCTCGGAATCTCCTCCAAATAACCCTTATCATGCATTTGAATCATATCAATACGGTATTTCTCATACCTCGGCGTCTCCGGACCGGCGGTAATGATTGGCAGTATGCCTGTGTCAGTCTGGAATTGATCAAGCGCCCGTTGAACACGGTCGACGCTCTCCCTGTATGATCTTGTATTGGTCTGTTCTTGCCCGCCTGGATACATACATCCAGATAATACGGTCAGCAGACATGCAAGCATAACCAGAACCAGAAAAGTCCTGGATTGCAGGCTCACGATATGACGGTTCAAGCGTTTCAACGAGCTTCCCCCTTTGTTTATATCTCATCCAGCTTTTGCTGTTCTAATTGCTTTCTAATCGCCGCCTTCAGAGGGTCCTCGGGCAGCTCAACCTCAGCACTGCCGCAAATGATCGCCTGACAAGCCAAGCGGTATCCTTCGTCAAGCAGCGAGCCAAGCTTGCGTCTCTCAGCATCATTAGGAGGCCTTAGCGCATCGCGATGTTCAGGATCAACCTTGACCTTGCACATCAGGCAGGCCGCCTTACCACCACAACGTGTCGCGATATGTACCCTGGCTTCCTGGGCGGCACGCAGAACGCTTGTCCCTGGGCGTACTTTCACTACTTTTTGCGGAGGATTAAATCTTATTTGTGTCTGTCTCATCTTCGCTTATCCTCCAATCGTTTATGTGCTAGGCTTGATAGTCAGTTTCTTGCCATGTCCATGATAGCAGCGGCTGATCCAATAGCTCGGCCATCCTCACAATCTGGTCCTGATTCCATTGATTCCGCTTCAGGAGGACAGCCAACAGCGGCATATGCTTCTGCGGCTCCCTGCGCATCACAGCTGCAATATTCACATAGCGGTCAGGGCGACCTCTTAGCACGTTGAAGACGAACTCATGGGCAAGAGGCATCAGACTAAGCGACTGCTCTTGTACCTCTGTCTGCACTGCAGATGAGGCCAACACTTCAGCAACCTCCGTCCTATAGAATCCACCTTCCGATCTTACTTCGAATCCCCCGACCAATTCTATCGAAAATGAGCCTAGAGAATAATGACTCAATACAGAGATATAGCGCTCGGTTCGATCGAAATGTGGTTCATCTACCGCAATAGGTTGCAATAATTCATGAATCCGGCTCGCATCATTTATATCCGCATACAAATCAATGTCCCGTGGAGCAGCAGGGATCGCCACCCCTTGCAGCAGCAAACTACAGCTGCCCCCCAGCATCCAAACGCCTTCTGCTTCCTGCAATCTTACAGCCAGCTCTGTTAATGCAGGGATCATCCCGGGATACTTATTAATGTTAGACTTGATCCCATCTGTCATGTTCTTCCCTCTTTCCTTAGTCTGCCTGAATCCGTCTGTCTATGTAATCGATATAAGTCCCGTCAGAAAACCTGCCAGCATAATTACGAAAGCGACCAGCGAAAGTATCCCCTTAAGCAGCCCCTTCGTCTTGGTTCTTGCAAACGTAATTAGAAATACGGACAAGCCCATGACGAGAATCGCTGCAATTGACAGCCACATCTTGGTCATTGCATCCAGAACCATATTCATACACTCCTATTAGAGGTTATTCAAAAATCCACTTTTGATAAGAATAAATTTCCATCGATTGATATGATGAATATTATAGCATTTCGACTGAAAACAGGCTACGCGATTGAATAAAATAAAAACAACAAAAAAGCCCCACAGGAATTTTTATCTCCTGCAGGACCATTCCCGACATAGCAGCCACAATGATTAATGGAGATCAACTCCAACCTACTTTTTGATCATCATTTTCATCAGAGCCTGCATATTGCTCGCGTTCATGCCGCTCTTCTTCACTGCGCTGACGATTTCATTTATTGTACTTTCTGTAACGGGAACTTTGGCAGCCGCCGATACCTGCTTGATCAGCTTGCGCAGCTCGGCTTCATTCTGCATTGTGGACGGCTTCACATTGCTAGCCAGCTTCTTGACTGTGCTTTCTGTTATATTTTTACCGCTTTTTTTGTTGATGGCATTAAGAGCATCCTTGGAAAAATTGTTCATTCGTTCGCCTCCTCCGTTGTCCTCTTCCCCATAGTATGAGAACGGAACGAAAAAGGTGAGTGGGCTTCCTGCTCAGAAATAAGAATGCCATCCTCCGCCATCATCCAATTTCCTGCTGACAGCAAACGATATTCTCTTATCTACTTATGCCAGGTTTCCCAGGTCTCGATGGACATCAGTTCCATCTCTGTCTTCTTATCGCGACCCATCAGAGCTTCCACCGCTGTCCTAGGATCCAGACCCTCGAACAGAACCTGATAGAGCTGTTGGGTAATCGGCATCTGTACCTTGTACTTATCAGAAAGCGTATGGGCAGCTTTCGTTGTGCGAATCCCTTCTACAACCATGCCCATAGAACTTAACACCGTCTCCAGCTTCTTGCCTTCGCCAAGCATATAACCAGCACGCCAGTTACGGCTATGACGACTGGTCGCAGTAACGACAAGGTCACCAACTCCCGCTAGCCCGGCAAACGTAAGCGGATTGGCCCCCATCTCTGCGCCAATTCGAGTAATCTCGGCAAGTCCGCGTGTCAGCAGTGCTGCTTTGGCATTATCGCCAAAACCTAGACCATCCGACATCCCCGCGCCAAGTGCGATAATGTTCTTCAGTGCTCCTGCCAATTCTACCCCGACCATGTCGCGATTCGTATAAACGCGGAAATAAGGGTTCATGAACAGATCCTGAGCACGGATAGCCTCCGAATCGTCCAAAGCCGCTACGACCACCGTCGTTGGGCAGCGCTTCACGACTTCCTCGGCATGGCTCGGTCCGGAGAGAACGACGATACGCCCTTCCTCGCATTCGAGCTCCTCCGCAATTACCGTGGAGATACGCTTGAGCGATTCAGTTTCAAAGCCCTTGGTAGCATGCACCACCAGCATCTCTTCCGTCCAAAATGGACGCATCTGCCGGGTAACTTCACGAATCGCAGCCGAAGGGGCGACGATAACTACGGCCTCAGCCCCGTCCATCGCCTCATGCATGTCCGTCGTAGCAGTCAAATTCGGGGATAGAGTAACCCCTGGCAGGAACCGCCCATTGGTATGGAGACGGTTGATTTCGTCCTTTTGCGACTCATTGCGGGTCCAGATGACAACATTCATCTCCTTATCCGCCAGCACGCTTGCGAGCGCTGTTCCCCAACTTCCCGCTACCAGTACAGCAACCTTCCTAGCCAATGTTACTCCCTCCCTTAGAACCTAGCTTATTCTCTCTGCCCTGCACAATCTTAACGATATTCGTCCGGTGTCTCCATATGGCAAAGAGACAAATGAGCAAACTAACCCAAAAATAAGGACCAACGCCCTCAATTATAACGAGAAAGATAGGCGTTAACAAAACGAATAATAATGAGCCAAGCGATACATATCTCGTGAATACGATCGAGAGAATAGCGATAATTCCAGCATATAATGCCGGAAAGAAGAACAGGGATGCCATAACTCCAATTGTTGAAGCTATCCCCTTTCCTCCACGGAAACGGAAATAGACCGGCCAATTATGACCGATGATAACCGCAATCCCACATAGTGCAGGCACCCATACAGAACCATCGCCAAGCCAGCGGCCTATCCAGACAGCGGCAATCCCTTTCAGCACGTCAAGCGTTAATACGAGGATCGCCGGCCCTTTACCGAGTACTCGAAGTGTGTTAGTAGCTCCTGCATTACCGCTGCCATGCTGACGAATATCGATTCCCTTGATCGCCTTGGCGATCACAACACTGAAACTGACCGAACCTAGCAAATAAGAAGCAAGAACTGCAATGACGGATAAAATCAACTTGTCGTCCTCTCCTAACCCTCATCAGACTTACGCCGCGTGAACAGACGGATCGGCGTACCTTCAAAATCAAAAGCGGCGCGAATCTTATTTTCCAGATAACGTTCATAGGAGAAGTGCATCAGCTCTGGATCGTTAACAAATACAACGATCGTCGGAGGCTTAACCGCTACCTGGGTCACATAATTAATCCGCAGCCTTCTGCCTTTATCTGTAGGAGGCGGGTTAATGGCCACCGCATCCGAGACGACATCATTAAGCAGATGAGTCTGAATCCGCTTCGTATGTTGATCAGCAACATGCTGCACAACCGGAAGCAGTTTGTGGAGTCTTTGCTTCGTCTTAGCTGACAGAAATACTACAGGGGCATAGGTCATGAACAAGAAATGATCACGTATTTTCTGCTCGAACTGGTGCATTGTCTTATCATCCTTCTCAACGACATCCCACTTGTTCACAACAAATGCAGAAGCTTTGCCTGCTTCATAAGCGTAGCCAGCAATGTGTTTGTCCTGCTCAATAATTCCCTCTTCCCCATTAATGAGCACAAGTACGACATCAGCACGCTCGATCGCCTTCATCGCACGCATTACGCTATATTTCTCAGTCGTCTCATACACCTTGCCCCGCTTGCGCATACCAGCAGTATCAATCAATACATACTTCTGACCGTCCTTCTCGAACGGAGTATCGACAGCATCACGGGTTGTTCCGGCAATGTCGCTGACAATAACGCGTTCCTCACCTAATATCGCATTGACAAGTGAGGATTTACCAACGTTTGGACGTCCAATCAAGGCTACCCGGATCACATCTTCATCATACTCATCATCCGTCAGCTCTGGCAGATTCTCAACGATGGCATCCAGCAAATCGCCGATTCCAGTGCCGTGGCTACCAGATACGCCAATGGGCTCACCGAAGCCGAGATTGTAAAATTCATAAATAAAATCCTGACGGCCGATGTTATCGACCTTGTTAACGGCGACAATGACAGGCTTACCGCTACGATAGAGCATGGTGGCTACTTCTTCATCCGCACCAGTTACCCCTGTCTTAGCATCACACATAAACACGATTACATCAGCTTCCTCAATCGCCAGTTCAGCTTGCATCCGAATCAATTTCAGAATCGGTTCTTCATCGCTAAGCTCAATACCACCTGTGTCGATAACGCTGAATGGTACCCCATTCCATTCCGCCGTACCGTAGATTCGGTCCCTTGTAATACCCGGCTTGTCTTCAACAATAGCCAGACGATCGCCAATCAAACGGTTAAAGATTGTAGATTTGCCTACATTCGGCCTACCGACAATGGCCACTACGGGTCTTGCCATAAGCATTCCTCCTAAAATTACTCAAAATCTATATTCACTTACTTTTGTTTATCCCATAAAAAATACGCCTAAATAATCATAGCAAAAAAAAACTGAATTGGCTAACTATAGTGTTGCCAAAAAAAACAGCGAACCCACATAAGAGGGTCCGCCGATATCTAAAGCTTATATCCGCTTATTTCAATTTGCTCAGCTTGTCTCCGAAGCGTTCGCCCAGAGTAATACTAAGTCCTTGGTTGCTAAGGGAAACATTAGGGTTATCGCCCAGATCTTCTTTTCTTACGCTGCTGCCTTTCGAAGGCTTCTCGCTCCTAGGCGCCGGAGCTGGTGCTTCTTCCGTTTCCTTAATGCTTAGGCTTGCACGTTTTTCATCTGCGCTCAGGTCCAAAATTTTAACTTGAACTGTTTGGCCTTCCTTCAACACTTCAAACGGTGTGCCGATATGTTTATGAGAAATTTGCGAAATATGAACAAGTCCTTCAACGCCCGGAGCGATTTCAACGAAAGCTCCGAAATTAACAAGACGTTTTACTTCACCGCTCACGATATCGCCAATATGGAATTGCTCGCTAGCCGAATCCCAAGGTCCTGGCAAAGCAGCTTTGATGCTTAGGCTAATTTTACCTTTCTCTGGGTCAACCTTGAGAACTTTAACCTTAACTTTGTCTCCTTCAGAGAGAACGTCAGCTGGTTTGTCAACATGGCTCCAAGAGATTTCAGACACGTGTACAAGTCCGTCCACGCCGCCCACATCAACGAATGCGCCGAATTGGGTCAAACGCTGTACTGTACCTTCGATCACTTGGCCTTCTTGAAGCTGAGCCATAACCTGTTGCTTGTTCGTTTCGAACTCTTCATCAAGAACGTCCTTTTGGGACAGGATGACTTTGTTGTTCTCTTTGTCCATTTCTTTCACTTTTACGCGAAGCGTACGGCCTTTGTAATCGCTGAAATCTTCAACGAAATGGCGTTCAACCATGGAAGCCGGAATGAAGCCGCGCAGACCTACGTCTACAACAAGGCCGCCCTTAACAACGTCGGCAACAGTAACTTCGAAGGTTTCTTGGCTATCCAAGCGAGCTTGCAATTCATCCCAAGCGTTCTCGCTGTCGATTGCACGTTTGGAGAGAACCAGACGCTCCTTCTCATCGTCGATGCTGACAACCTTGGTCTCAACCTCTTGACCAACCTGTACGGCGTCCGCAATGCTGTCCAGGTGGACGGAGGACAATTCACGAATAGGAATAACGCCGTCATATTTATATCCAATGCTGACATAAGCTTGGTTATCCTCGATTTTGACGATCGTCCCTTTTACGGTGTCCCCTTTTTTCAAGGATACGATTTGTTCCATTTCTTCTTGGCTTGCCTCAACGGCTTCCAAGCCATTCTTTGTTTCTTCCGACATGTCAATAGCCTCCTCAATTCAAAAAAAACCATTTATTTAAACTCGCTGTTAGCGTAGTTCAAAACAATTCACGAATATAGCTTACCAATTATCCCCTATCTTCATGCATTCGGGGCAAAATAGGTTCTACAGCTACACCGACTGTTTCAATTCAGCAATCCGCGACATAATGGCATCCGTGGCCAAATCAGCTGCTTCGGTCTTCGGCGCTTCCTTGAACTTGGACATATCGATCGGTTCGCCATATACCACTATCATTTTACGAAAGAGCTTATAATTGCCGATAATAGCAGCAGGGATAACTGCAGCATCACTACGGAGGGCAAAGGTTGCCGCTCCTTTCTTGCCTTCCCCCATGTCTTCCCCTTTAGCACGGTGGCCTTCAGGGAAAATACCCATTACATGTCCACTGCGAAGCAGGGTTAGGGAAGTCTTGATCGACTCCTTGCTCACACTGCCACGTTTGACAGGGAAAGCACCTAGTTCTTTAATTAGCCAGCCGAAGCCGAAAATATCGAATAATTCCTTCTTGGCCATAAAATGCACTTTCCGATTCAGCAAAATGCCGATCGTTGGAGGATCAAGCAGACTGATATGATTTGCACACAGCAGCACTCCCCCCTCTTGAGGAATATTCTCTACTCCCCTCGCTTCCAAGCGGAACAGTGTCTTATAGATTACTCGAAGCAGTCCGCAAACAAAGCTATAAATCATCTATACTTCTCCCTCTCTCCCTTGTATGCTCAGCGCTCGGGATACGATAAATTCAGCAACCTCATCAATCGACATATGTGTCGTATCCAGAAGAATCGCATCCTCGGCCTGGCGAAGCGGAGATATCATCCGTTCCTGGTCGAGGCGATCACGCTCTGCGATATCAAGTTCAAGCTGCTTCAGAGTGATGTCGCTTTGTTCCTTCATTTCCTTATATCTGCGAAGAGCTCTCTCCTCAATGCTGGCGGTCATGAAAATCTTGACTTCAGCATCAGGGAGCACCGTAGTTCCGATATCACGGCCATCCATGACAACGCCTTTACGCAAAGCCATTTGCTGCTGAAGTGAGACAAGCCTGCTCCGCAGCCCCTCGATTTGCGCATATCGGGATACTTTGGCGTTAACGGCAAGCGAACGGATCTCCTCAGTGACATCTACGCCACCAACCAGTACCTGCTGTCCGTTCTCTCCGGGAACCAGCTCGATTTCCAGATTGTTTACCGCTTGCAACACTTGATCCACATCTTCCGAAGATATACCTTGCTGGAGCATAGACCAGGTGGCAGCCCGGTACATCGCACCGGTATCTACATAAACATAGGATAACTTACCTGCTACCTTACGGGCGATAGTACTCTTACCTGCCCCGGCCGGCCCGTCGATCGCGATGTTAATTCTGCCGTTAGCCTTAGACGCTGCACTTGCCAATGGGGTATTCCTCCTCAAAAACGGGTCTCAAGAAAAAAGCAGGCTTTGCCTGCGACGTGAAAATTATACCACACATAACTAAGGGATGCAAAAGAGAATAGCGCGAAAAGAGTAATATTACCGCCTATTTTCCCGCTGAATCGGAACTCCCTCAAACTTATCTGCGGATGAAAGTAAGTGTCTGATTTCAGGTATTCGAAGCGCCATTTGCAGCAGACATAGACTGATCACCAGCAATAGGACGAGCCTTCTCATCCACCGCTCAAAGGGCCTGCAAACTTGCAAAAATAGCTCCGTATATTCGTGTTCGTCTTTGTCATTCACCCTAACCGCCCCCTATCCTTATTAGAGGTAGTTCAAAAAGTCCGCTTTTGATCCCGAAGTAACACCGAGAGCCTATTCACATCGAATCTTGAATTACGCCGGGCCTATGTTTACGAACTTTTTGAACACTCACTTTTAGGTATTTCCTAATTTGAGATAGGGGAATCACTCATGATCAACGATTCTTGAAGTCAAATTGCCGTTCAAAGCAGTAGCGAATAATCTTCTGACGCTCCATATCAGAAATACTGACCAGCTTCAGCATAGCGATCACTCGATCAGTCTCCAGCTTCTTAATGCGAACCACCTCAGCTTCAAAAGGTACATGATCAATGGAACCATTCTTGTATGGGATCAACAGCCAACAATACAACTGATCATCTTGGGAAATCTTGTATTTACTTTCGCATTTGAAAGAGACGCCACCACCGCCGACATCCTCGGTATAAGTGATAAACCGGGTGTTGTCCTTCATTCTTACCGCAATCTCCAGATCAGCCACCACCCGGAGGAAATCCCTCCGTTGAATCTTGGTAATCGTCTCTGGCTCCGGTTTGCGAATTCGTATCATCTGTACCTTATCATCTGCAAAGCCGGTTACGTATGTATTAAAAAAATTCTTAATCCCGCCCTCAGACAGAAAATATACAGAAAGCTCGTCCCCAATAACAAGCCGCTTGAGTCTTCCTGTTCCGCTCTCGATCGGTACTTCAATCAAAAATGAATTTTCTTCATCATCGGCAATTCGCGATTTATACTCTTTCTCTTGCACCTTCTTGTCAACCGAAGCGACATGGATGTAGACAAGATCATTTACTTTCGGGTACAAGCTTTCACCTCCTAGGTCAACATACACATTAAATTATATCACGCTTAACCCATACAGGAGATACAGAATTTCAAAACATTCCATTAAAGTAAAAAGAGCCGGATCAGGCCTTTAAAAAGGCTCCCTGATCCAGCTCCTATTGGGTTTTGTAGATGTTAAGCTTGCTTCTTATGCTTTTGCTTTTGTTGGTTTTGGTGATTCTCCGTCTTATTCGTTGGTTTATTGCTTCTTATCTCTTCGATATTCTCTTCGGTCCCGTTCTCCGCATTAATATAAATGCGATAATCCTTACCGTTGATTGAACCACCAAACTCATAGGTCAGCACTTTGTCAGACAACTCATTCTTAATGAGTGAAAGTCGGTTGTATTTCTCCTTGAAGTCAGAATTCAAATACTTCCGTGCCTGTTCAACCGTCAGTTTCGGCTTAGGAATCTTCTGATTAACTTCACGCTCATAGACATAATCACTTGCCTGAAGGCCAGTCACTTGGCCATTGTCCAGACCTACACGCACAGTAACTTTCTCGGGATAGATCAAGACATCTCCTTGTTTATTAACAAAGGTTAGGCTGCCGATATTGTCATATTGATCATAGGATACCGCAGTCATGTTAGGGTACCCTTTCTCCTTCAGAAACTTCTCCGACTCAGCTCTTGCTTCTTTATAGCCTAGTGATCTCGGACCAATTGTCCGTTCGCAGGAATAGGATATCAGATGCCCGCCGTTACGGGTATAATCCAGCGTATAAGTCTCATCCTTCTTACCATTGGACTTGGCTGTGTAGGAAGCCCACTCTGTACCGCGTCCATTCTCTACAACCTTGATGTTACCGTTGTGATGCCCGATAAATTGAGCTGCTTTATGCTTGATATTCTCTGTTGTAATCGGAGTCCCACCAAGCTTCTTCACCGACCGTTTTGTGTACATACTGGAGACGGATGGGCCCCAGTCAAGCTCAGGATATTCTCCTACTTTCTTATCCACCGTCTTGAAGCCGTCGATAATCGTGTTATCCTTCGCTTCTTTATTCGTCGCCAAGGCAGTCTCCACGTCCATCCAACGCAGACGATTGGAGATAACCTTGTCCTGAACATCTTGAAGATCCTTGGAGATTTGCGCCGAGCTATTGTAGAGCTCCTTCAAATTTTTAACCTCATTATCCGTTAACGGCTGCTTGGTCATATCGCGAACCGCTGTCTGATAAGAGAAGTTAGAAATCCGTGATAGGAATTCCTCGGTCTTGCTGAAAGGAAGCATCGTAAGCGGAAGCTGGTTGATCTCATTTTGCGCCTCGCTTGTAATTCTCCAGACATTGACCAGACCCTTACGTTGGGAACCAGTCGATGCCGAATGAACCGCCAGCGTGTTGCCAAGCTGACTATGAAGCCGATCGACATGATACGACAAGTCATGGAAAGCGCGCTGATATTGGTTCTCGGCTTTGATCAAGATCGAGTTTTTCTCCTGATTCTCCTGATACCCCCATACCAATGCGCCGATCAATAAAAGAGTGGCAATAGGAAATAAAATCGCACTCAAACGTTTATACATTGGCTAAAGCTCCTTTCTTCATCTAAGCTGTGCTTATTTTGAGTTGAAAAAAGAAGCTTTATTCATACTGTCTGGAAAATTAGGATATCCCCACCGAACTATAGTGCTTCCTCAATCAAAAATTCATCACGGTTATCGCAGAGACACTGCTTAAAGCCTGTTTCGATCTGGTCTTTATCCTTATCTTTCCTCCCCCGCAAAATGAAACGCTCACCACATGCTTTGCAGGTTATACTAATTTTGATGCGCATAGCAAAAAGGCACCCCTTCCTGTTAAACGGATCATTTGCCCGTAATACCTGGATTTAGGATGCCCTATTTGCAGTCATATTAATCTTGGCCCCCCGCCTCAGTAAGACGGAAGGGAGAACGTTTTGTAGCTCGATAGATTTTGCCCAGGCCTCCATACCAGAAGAAAGCCATCAATGGAACGATATACCATATCCAATATTGCGATAAGTTATCCAGTATCCAATCATAGACCCCGTGCCAGAATAGAGGCAGCAGAAGCGAAAAGAGTAAATACTTGCGGTTGCTCCACCCGGTCGAGAACTTCGCACGTCCCAAGTAATATCCCATCATAACGCCAAACATGGCATGTCCCGATACCGGAAGCAAAGCTCGGACCATCATCGTTCCCATTGTCGCATGGCTGGCAAAGGCGTAGATTACATTCTCGACGGTTGCAAAGCCAAGCGAAATGGCCGTTGCATAAAGAATACCGTCATAAGGCTCATCAAACTCGGTATGGTGATATATAAGATAAAATAGAACAAACCACTTTAACGCCTCTTCGACGCCGGCGGAGACCACAAAAGCTTGCACTATCGGACCGTCTCCCAGCCAGATCGTTAAACCGCGCTGTAATATCATGACCGGCAAAATGACTAGAAATCCGATCAGAAACACCTTAAGAACCATCTGCAACGGTTCAGCGTCGTACTTGTCCCTGAGATAGAAATAAGTAAGCAGGGCGATACCTGGAGCGACCGCTGCAGTTAAAATTGAGAAAATTAGCAAACGGGATACCTCCTTGTATCGTCCCTTATCTCAAAAATAGCTAACCTTAAAAGTCTGCTTAATTTTGTAATTTAAAATGGCTGCAAATCACTTCCACAGCATTCTCTGCGATGACTAAGCTTCCGTATTCCTCCAGTACAGCCGGGGTTACTGGTGTAGCATCGCCGAATTCCGCCATTACAGCGATAATGGCCTGAATCTTGGTCTCTTCAAGAGGCTCAGGATCTACTTGCAGAATCCATTTGTTATTATATTTATACAATCTGCCGATATCTTTAAGCATATGATTAAGAACGTGAGCCGCTTCGATCAATGTTTCGAAGTCATCGAAAGAATACAGAATGGTGTCACTGCTCTCTAAGGTTACTTCCATTTCATATACTTCATCCGGCAATTCATCCTCATAAGACGACCCAAATCCAGGATGATGGTGGTCATATTTACCGCGTGTAACAATCACGACCATCCCTTGTGCAGGCAAAGCGATCACTTCAACAGCCAAAGGACCAGTAGCATCGAATCCGACTTCCTTGTATGCCTGATCCATCATTTCAGTAAACAAGTCATGAACCTTGGGAATCTCTTGCCACATATCCTCTTTCTGAATACCACGCTCGCTTAGATCATCAAAAGTAAGGAAAATCCGTATCTTATCCTGGCCAAGTCTTTCTATCCTCATACAGGATCCTCCTCTCATGCCGTTGTTATAACAAATTATGAAACGTGTTTTAATATGTGATGGAAATGGTTCTTTGTATGTATGTTATCATTTATTTTAAGTAAATGCACGTAATAATGTTAGGCAAAAAAAGAATCATTTTTCGCTGAATTATCGTATCCTGCGAAAAATGATTCCATAAAACAAGTTTGTTTCCACTGCTTATTAGCTCTATTCAGATTTACAATCCTGGAATTTGTGTGTTGCTCTCCTTAAGAATGGATTCGACCTCTTGCAACACTTCCGGATTCCCCTTAATAAAATCTTTGATCTGACTTACAGTGTGTTCCTTCGAATGATTCGCTGTGGACGATGTGCTCTGACTGGGAAACACCTGGGCACTTAGCGTGCTCCCATGACTACTTGTCGATCTAGACTGCCCATAATCCTTCCCCGTCTTCATGCCCGCCAGGCTCAAAGCTGAACCCGCTTCGCTCATCATAGCCATCCAGTTCATTTTACGCTTGGAAGCCATAACTCCAGCGGTGGCGCCGAGGACAACTCCCCATAAGAATGTGGAAGATTTCACCTGAACAACCTCCTTAGTTATGATAAAATCACACTTATTGTTCGCCCTTTAAAACAAACTCATGCGGCATAAATACAGGAAAGCATTGCATGACAGGTGATTAAGCTCAATTCTGTGGTATCAGTTCAGCACGTCCGCCCAAGTATTTACGCAATGCAGGTGGAATATAAATCGAACCATCCTCCCGCTGATGATTCTCCAGCAACGGGATTAATATTCTCGGCGAAGCGACCGCTGTATTGTTAAGCGTATAGCAATATTGCAGCTTCCCTTGCTCATCCCGGCAGCGAATATTCGATCTTCTCGCCTGGAAGCTGTGCAGATCCGATGCGGAGTGCGTCTCGCCATAATTGGCACGGCTTGGCATCCAGGTCTCAATGTCGTACTGCTTGTAGGTCTTCTGCGACATATCGCCTGCACATACAGCCATCACCCGATATGGAAGGTCCAAGGCCTGCAGAAGATGTTCGGAATGTGAGGTGATCTCTTGAAGCAGTTGTTCCGATGAGGCAGGATCAGGCTTACAAATGACGACCATCTCCACTTTGGCGAATTGATGAACCCGGTATAAGCCACGTACATCCCTTCCCGCTGATCCGACCTCACTGCGAAAACAATTTGAGACGCCGGCTAGCTTAATTGGCTTCTCCACATCAACGATCTCGCCCCCATAATATGAGACAAGCGGTACCTCGGACGTACCGACCATCCATAATGATTCATCTTGTACAGCATAAGCTTGATCTTTTCCGGTTGGAAAAAAGCCGGTGTTAATCATATTTTCTTCACGAACCATCAATGGAACATCAAACGGAATAAAGTCGTGTTCCAGGAGCAAATCCAGTGCAAGCTGCTGAACGGCGCGATGAAGAAGCAGTCCCATCCCTTTCAAATAATAGCTGCGGCTGCCACCGACCTTAACTCCGCGCGGTATATCAACCATATCGTGAAGGATGCCCAAGTCGACATGATCGAGCGGATCGAACGACCACTCTGGTTGTACTCCCCATCTTCGCACCTCGATATTGTCCGCATCCGAACTTCCTTCCGGCGTGTCGAGTGAAGGTACATTCGGAATGAGCATCATGAGGCGTTCAAGTTCACTATTCACTTGATCCAGCTTCTGCGACATGCCTGCAATCCGCTCGTTAAGCTGCTTAAGCTCGGCTTTGCTTCGCTCCGCTTCTTCAGTCTTTCCTGCTTGCAATAGCTGTGCCACCTCGGCGGAGCCTTCATTTCTCTTCTTCCGCATCCCTTCAACTTCCCGCAGCAATTCCTTTCTCTGATCGTCCTTCCGTAAGCATTCTTCTACAGATACCTCGATCCTTTTTTTCTTTGCAGCCGCCTGCACTTCGGCGGCATGGTCACGAATCCAATGAATATCCAGCATTTCTAACCGCTCCTTTTGGCTCTGATAAAAATACAAAGAGCGCCCTCATCCTTTGGGACGAGGAGCGCTCTGCTCGCGGTGCCACCCAATTTACTGAAGCATAATAACACAGCTTCAATCACTTGGTTCCGCGGTAACGGGCGGTCCGTTAAACTTAGGATAGACATCTCTATCTTGACGAGAACGCCTCTGAGTTGGATTCTCTTCATCGGCATTTTCCGGTTATGTTCTTGTGTTCTACATAATATATGCAGCCCACCCAAAATGTCAAGCCATGTTCAAAAAGTCCGCTTTTCAGCACCGAGAAGGTTGGATGAAGCTAGGGGCCGAGGAGCGCAGCGTACGTAATTGGTACGTGAGCACCGGAGGGCCCGGGTGAGTTCAAGATTCGATGCCGAATAAGCTTTCAGTGTTACTTCGTGATCAAAAGTGGACTTTTTGAACTTCCATTACAAACCATATTTTTGGCCCCAGGGGGATTCACTGATACCCCACCACAATAAGAAAACGAGCAATCCTATAAAGATATACAACAGCGAGTTGAGGAACCATTTCTGCAGCTTCAGCCGCTGCGATGGAAACATTTGCTTGCGTGTTGGCAAGTCCTTCATATTGGTTCCATCGGCTTCGTCTCGCTCCTTGAATGCTTCATCCGGAACTTCGTTCACAAACAGAGTTTCATCCTGAGATGCATCCTCATACTCTTCCTTCTGATAGTCCGCTAAGAAATCCGGTCCTGTTCTACTGGCTCTAGCTTCTGATGAACGACGATGTCTGGTCTTGGTGTGTTTGGTCTCACGGCTGCGTTCATACCGTTCAACCCTGCTCAAACGCTCACTCATGTTTCCCTCCGATATTTAATGACTAGCCCAGATACAAGGTCGATAATGAAATGGCATAAAATAGGCGCCCAGAGCGTCCCTGTCAGAACATAGATGTAACCTAGGCCATAACTGCTCAAAAACACCCACCCCGTCGGAATCCAATGCTTCAAATAACGGACATGAATCACTGCGAATAGAATACTCGTCCAATAGATGCCAAGTCCATGCTGGATAGCTCCCCGGAACAACAACTCTTCGCATATCGCTACTACTAGGCAGATCAGTATAATATGCCAAATAGGGCGGCTACGGAATAGCATATTATTAATTCCGCCATCGTCCATGCTATCCTCTCCAACAAATCTGGAAATGAGCATGTCTGCCAAGAACATGACACCGGCCAATCCGATACTATAGTATGCAAATTCAGGATGTTCAGGAAATGTTAACACAGTTAGGGGGTTTCGCTTCTGAAATAACAGTACGATTAGACCGATAAATAAAGTAAGTCCTTGAGTAAGATACAAATTGATCAACAAGATTCGTTCATTAAGTTGACCGGGATCGACCTTTTGTATCTTGATTTTGCCAAATTTGAACTTTTTCATATAATTTGTCAAACCCTGTCCTTTATAATGATATTGAGATGACTACATATTTGTTCACTCATGGACTGAAAAATATGAAGTAAGGAGCGGTACTCATGAATCGCAAACCGAATTCCTCCCGTAGTGAGATGCTGTTTACAATGGGCTTTCTCTTCGCCTTGATCGCCGCCTTCGGAACGTTCTTTCTGGGCTTGCAGATCGGCGTTAGCAGGACGGAGGCGAAATACGCCAGCATCGCCAATTATGACTATGTGCTTGAATCCGATGGTTCTTATCAGCAGCAGGATTTGGTAACTTTTTATTTTACGGTCTTTCAGCCGTACCAGAATTTTAAGAACAGCTACGTCTCAACCATGGATAAATACCACCGAGGCGCTCATGGCGACGGGGATGTGATCTCCAGTCAGACACTGAAGCAGTTACGCAAATCTGCCCAGGATCAGTACAAGGAAGTTGCCTCGTATCAGGTGTCCAGCAACTCTCCGCTTTTGCTTGAAGCTCAGGCCGATATTTTGAAGAGCCTGCGACTCTTTGATGAGAATATCGATCGGTCAGTCAAACAAACAAGCATTATCACATTAGCCAAGCTGTCAGATAGTCCAGAGACTAACGATGAATTTCTGGAGAGCGCTGTGAATTTTGGGCTTCAGGCTCAAAACAAGTTTTATGCATCCATCTTGAAATGGAGTTCCAAATACGATAAATCCATTCCTGACTCATTCAACTTCAAGACAGGCACTACGATCAAGGAATGGAAGAAATACTCCTTCGCCATAAAGAATAAAGCTGTTGCTGATATTATGCTTAAGGACAAAATGTATGTGAACTATCTGCCTCAAGATATGACGGCTAAGATCGATCAAATGATTACCAGCGGAAAGGCATCATCGCTCAATCTTAATTCTGTGCAGTCCGTTGTGAAAATTCTCACAGAAACAGAAGCTATTCAGGAAAATGAATTTCTAAAATGGAAACCTGCTTTTTATAAATCCGAGTCACTTCCTGAACTGCCTTTTTTCTTCGAGGACTGAAGGATCAGACAGAAAAACAGAGTTTTTTCGACATTAACAAAATCATAACTAAAAAAACGAGCAGATTCAAGAGCGCCCCGCCACCCGGGCTTATTGTACCATTCACAGTATTGACACCTTTCTTAGACCATGGTACATTATGAAAAATCATACTCGTGAAAAACAATGAAGGAACATGGCTGCTATGAAACTCCCAGAGAGCCGGTGGTGCTGCGAACCGGTAGTGTACGTAACAGCTTAAGCAATCCTGAGTCACTGCGTTGAAGCTCAAGTAGGCGCAGTCGGAGAACTCCGTTATCAGTTTTGTCTCGACGACAAATGAGGCTGCTTCTGCGAAGAAGCAGTGAATTAGGGTGGTACCACGAACAACTCTCGTCCCTTACTACGGTAGTAGTGTGCGGATTGAGAGTTTTTTTGTTGCATGGATATACGCTAAGCTGCTTCATAACACGTTGTGTCTTTGTCGCAGTATAACGGGAAACCGCTGAAGAGAATGAGCAAATGCTTCTACAAGGCGAGTGAACGAGCACATTTATAGAAGTTGAACTATTAGTTCAGCTTATATATACAAAAAAAGACCATATTTAGGAGGCAAAGAAATCATGTTTAAAGTTCTTGTATCGGATCCTATCAGTGACCTGGGGATTCAACAGCTCGTGGAAGCTAGTGACGTCGTAGTAGACAAAAAGACAGGACTTGGCGAAGATGAACTGGTTCAAATCATTCCTGAATACGACGCATTGCTTGTTCGCAGCCAGACGAAGGTGACCGACAAAATTATGGAAGCCGGCAAAAATCTCAAGGTGATTGGTCGCGCCGGCGTCGGCGTTGATAACATCAACCTCGAAGCGGCAACGAAACGTGGAATTATCGTCATCAACGCGCCGGATGGCAACACGATTACGACCTGCGAGCATGCCTTCGCGATGATGATGGCCCTTGCCCGCCACATTCCACAAGCTTATGCCAAGACCATCTCCGGGACTTGGGATCGTAAATTCCTTGGCGTAGAGCTTCGCAATAAGAAGCTCGGCGTGCTAGGTATGGGCCGGATCGGTTCAGAAGTCGCCAAGCGGGCCAAGGCATTCGGAATGGACATTCTCGGTTATGATCCGTTCCTGACCGAAGACCGTGCGGAGAAGCTCGGAATTAAGCTGTCCAGTGTCGACGATATCGTCCGTAATGCTGACTTTATTACGGTTCATACTCCATTGACTCCAGAGACCAAGCATATGATCTCGCGCCCTCAATTCGAGGTCATGAAGAAAGGCATGCGCATCATCAACTGTGCCCGCGGCGGAGTCATTGATGAATTGGCTCTTGTTGAAGCAATCGATCAAGGTATTGTGGCCGGAGCTGCCTTCGACGTATTCGAGAAGGAACCGCCGGAAGCGGATCATCCATTCCTGAACAATCCAAAGATCATCGTTACTCCGCATCTGGGTGCTTCTACCGTCGAAGCCCAGGAGAATGTAGCCATCGACGTATCCGAGCAAGTGCTGCACATTCTACGTAACGAGCCGTTCAAGAATGCTGTTAACATGCCGCCGGTTGCACCAAGTGTAATGAATAAGCTGACTCCTTATTTCGAGCTTGGCGAGAAGATTGGTATGCTTGCTGCTCAACTGAATCAACAGGCTGTGCAAGAAATTCACGTAGACTATGCCGGGGATCTGGCAGAGGTTGATACGCAGCCATTGACTCGCTATATTATCAAAGGTGTTCTGTCCCGCCACTTCGGAGACGATGTTAACATCGTTAACTCGATCCATCTGGCCAAGGTACGCGATATCAAAGTGTCTGTAACCCAGGCTTCGGCAACAAAAGGCTTCACGAATTTGATCAGTGTAACGCTGAAAG
The DNA here is from genome assembly GCF_003991425.1 of Paenibacillus lutimineralis. Lineage (NCBI taxonomy): Bacteria > Bacillati > Bacillota > Bacilli > Caryophanales > Paenibacillaceae > Paenibacillus > Paenibacillus lutimineralis. The sequence goes on along the minus strand of NZ_CP034346.1, from coordinate 2,428,650 downwards.
CACCGGACGGCACGGAACATTGCATCGCTGGAACGCTGTTGAACGGCTATGGTGCAAGAATCGTCCAAATCGACAAGTATCCGGTGGATATCGCTCCAGAAGGCCACCTGATCTTCGTATCCCACAATGACAAACCGGGAATGGTTGGTCATGTAGGAACCCTGCTTGGCAGCAACGAAGTCAATATTGCTTCGATGCAAGTTGGACGTAAGATCGTAGGCGGCGCCGCGATCATGGTTCTTACCGTGGACAAGGCCGCTCCTGTTGAGGTAATTAGCAAGCTGACTCAATTGCCTGAGATCAATAAGGCGCAACAAATCGCATTTATCTAAAATATTCAATAAGGGTTGTCTCCCAGTAGTTCTTCACTGCTAGGAGACAGCCCTTTTATTTGGACTTAAGGAACATGTTCCACGTTGAACAAGATTTCTCTCGCTCGTTCAACAAAAAAACCATCCTTTCTGCAAACAGGATGGTCCTACATTCGAATTATTGATGCCTTTCGACAGGCAATATCATATGGAATATCGTCCCTTTGCCCAGCTCGCTCTCCGCTTGGATCGTACCTTGGTGCGAATCCACGATATTCTTCACAATCGACAATCCCAGTCCGGTTCCTACGGTCTCCCCCCGAACACGGGCCTTATCAGCCTTGTAGAACCTCTCGAAGATGAAGGCAAGGTCATCGGAAGGGATCCCAGCTCCGCTGTCCTTAATTGAGGCATGCAGCTCCTTGCCGAGCTTGCTCTCGCGGATATGGGCACTAATTCCGATCTCTCCCCCATCCGGCGTATGCCTGAAGGCATTATCAAGCAAGTTCGTAAGTACTTGTTCCAGTCGGTCCTCATTAGCCTGTTCCAGATACATCGGCGAATCATCAACTTCCAGCTTAAGCGTGATTTCATGCTCTTTGGCTCGCACCAGGAATTTACGGTGCATACGCTCCGCCAACTCCCGGAAATCCATTTGTGCCATCGGCATGTCTATATAACCTGCCTCCATACGGGCCAGATCGAGCAAATCGCGGACGAGGCGAGTCATGCGAAGTGATTCATCATGGATGACTTGTACAAGCTCAGCCTGTTCCTCAGGCGTTGCAGCCATCCCGTCAAGAAGCGCTTCGCTATATCCTTGCATCATCGATAGCGGTGTACGGATCTCATGGGAGACGTTGGCGACGAAGTCGCTGCGCATCTTATCCAGCTTGACCTGCTCCGTCACATCACGTACGACAGCTACCGCACCACGAATTTCCCCATCTGAGGCAAGCGGAGTCATATGTACGGACCAAACGCCTTTCTTCACGTGAATATTCATACTCTGGTCGCCTTCCTGATCAAGTACACGATGGAACATAGGGATGAGCGGCTTCGGAATTCCGCTCCAATAATCACCCTCCGTCATTTCCTCCATCTCAGAGGCCGAATCCGGAAGATCCCCCCAGAGCTCAAGTACTTTCTCCCCCGGAGGATTCGTTAGTATTATTGCGCCACTGCGGTCCAGTGTAATAACTGCATCATACATACTCCTCAGAACGCTGGACAGATGCTCCTTCTCATGCTTCAAGCTTCGGATTGTATTCTCTAGCTCTTCAGCCATATGATTGAAGGTAATTGATAAAGTTCCGATCTCATCGCTTGTGCGAAGCGATAGCCGAGTGTCATACTTCCCCTTGCGAATCGAGTCTGCTGCGCGGATCAGCTGCTGCATCGGCTGCGTAATCTTCGTGAACAGAAACAGCGCGAAGAAGGTTGTGAGTGAGAATCCAATCACACATACGATCACAAACATCTTCTTAATCGCGGCTGAATTCGTAAAGTTCGTGTCGATATACGGCAGCAAAAATAATCCTAATATCAGCAATACGCAAGCAACCAGGCCAATGATCGTCATCCACAGCTTGCCGACCAGCGATCTCCAGAAGCTCACTTACTTAGCAACCTCCAGCTTATAGCCAACGCCCCATACTGTAGTAATCATGGCCGCTGATTCTGGAGATACTTTATTCAATTTTTCGCGCAGACGCTTCACATGCGTATCTACTGTACGAAGATCTCCGAAAAATTCATAATTCCATACGTCCTTCAGTAATTCCTCACGCGAGAATACCTTATCCGGCGATACCGCCAAATAGTGCAACAATTCATATTCCTTAGGTGTCAAGCTAACTTCCTGCCCATTGGCCGTAACACGGTGAGCGTCATGTTCAATAATAAGATGAGGGAACACAATGTTGTTGCTGGTTCCGCTTTCTTTGGTCAAGTAGGCAGTCGCGGAGGCGCGGCGCATAATCGCCTTGACACGATAAATGACTTCACGCGGGCTAAAAGGCTTAACGACATAGTCGTCAGCACCGACCTCAAAACCTTGAACCCGGTTCATCTCCTCACCCTTTGCCGTCAGCATCAACACCGGCGTCGCTTTTACTTGTCTTAATCGATTGCACACTTCAATGCCATCGATTCCCGGCAGCATCACATCAAGCAGAATTAAGCCATAATCGTTGGATGTCGCTTTTTTCAGTGCGATTTCTCCATCCTCAGCTTCGTCGATCTCGTAACCTTCTTTTTCCAAGTACATTTTTAGCAATCGACGAATACGCTCCTCATCATCAACCACCAAAATGCGATTCTCATGATCTGACATCAACAACAACCCCTTCATCATCTTACCCATTCACCAGAGCGAATTATAGGATTAATAATATTGTTAGTCTGTGCCCGCGTAAGAATGCAAACCTGCAATAATGAGATTAACACCCACGAGCGTAAACATTACCACAAGGAAACCAATGACAGCGATCCAAGAAGCCTTGCGTCCGTGGAAGCCACGAGACAAGCGCAGATGTAAATAAGCACTATAGTAGAGCCAAGTAATGAGTGCCCATACTTCTTTTGGATCCCAACCCCAAAAACGGCCCCATGCTTGCTGGGCCCAGATCATAGCAAATACCAGTGCCCCAAGTGTAAAGATGGGGAATCCGATAGCAATCGCGCGATAGCTGATCTCATCCGCATCATTCGGATCAATTCCTTTAACGGCAGGCGCCAACACTTTGCTTAACGGACGGCGAAGAATAAGCCTTAGTAATAAATATAGCACAATCCCGGTAATTAGGGCCCATATCACTGTATTCAATTTACGGGCCGAGCTGGCTCCGCTCATCCATGACGGCGCTTCGAACCAAGCCCGATCCATTCCAAGGAAAGACGGAACAGACTCGGCCTTGCTCTGATAAGGCGCCACGATTGGCGGCATATGGTAAACTCCCTGTTGTTCTATTGTACTATCTTGTTGTACTTGGCTGTCAATCGCTGTCTTATTTTGTGTAAATACAGCTTCATATCCAGCTGCCCGGAAGGCAAAAACCGACACAATAAAGCCCACTACTATAATAATAGAAAATAGCGTAAATTCAATCCATCTTTTTTGGCGACGTGCTGATTTCTCGTTGCTATCGAATTCGATCGTACGAAGCAGATATAGCAGTGCTGCTACAAAGCCAACTGCGAAGAAGGCTTCGCTGGTCGCTGCCAGCGTCACATGAATATACAACCAGATGGAGCGTAGCGAAGGGATGAGTGGCTGTACATCCTGTGGGAACACGGCGGCATACGCCATAATAATAATCGCGATCGGCAATGCGAACATGCCCAGCAATATTTTACGATAGATCAGGAAGATCACGGTAAATGCTATCATCACCATCATAGACAGGAATGTCATGAACTCATACATATTGCTGACTGGAATATGCCCGCTATAGGCCCAGCGAAATGCGCAGTAGATCAGGTGCGACAACAATCCCATGGAAGAGGTTGCAAAGGAGATTCTCCCCCACTTGCGTTCATGACGCTGCGGGTCTCTATTCTTCCACGTCTTCCCCGTAACAGCAACTACATAAAAAATAAAAGAAGCACAGTATAGAAAAAAAGCAATCATAAATCCATATCGGCTAATTTCTAAAAAATCCATACCTATTCCCCCCCATTTTCCAATGACTTCTCATCTGCTTCTATGCCCATCGTGCTTAGGAACGAAGATACTTCACGGCGCATTCCGAACCAGTTCTTCGTGGTATGCGCGCCAAGCGTCAATATTCCTTCATCAATGCGGAGCCAGATCCGCCGATGTTGCCAATAGAAGCTCATGATCAAACCAAGCATAACGATTCCAAGTCCAAGCCAGACAAAAGGCATGGCCCGGTCAATCCGAATATTCAAATAGCTCGATGAAGCGATAATGTCTACGTCCTCCATCGACTGTACGTCTAATTCCAGTTTGTTCTGCAGTCCGCCAAGCTTCTCATTAATGGCATCCTGCTGGAATCGTTCTTTATCGATCTGCTTCGGAAAATAGATGAACTGGCTGCCTTCCTCCGGCAAATCCGGACCCTTCACTACAAAGAGAAATGCCGGAGCATTCGGGTCCTTGGATTTTGAAATAGGCTGCCCTTGTTCATTTAGGGAGAAATCTAAAAATTTATTTTTCAATTCCAAGGTGTATGGACCAAGCTTGAACTCCTGTTGCGGGTTAACCATCTCAAGCTTGAATTTCCCATATTGCTCGCCGGTCACTTTATTCACCAATACAGGCTGAACCGAACGAAGCTTAGGGGTTAAGTCAAAATCAAATTGATAGACGCGAAGCCCTTTATATGTTAGAGGATCATTCACTTGAATCGCATGTCGCTTCACTTCTTTGAGCTGAGGCTCCTTGGAAGGATCATCACAATCCGCAGTGCATTCATACAGAACCGCCTTCGTCTCGAACAGTTTCGGCACCACTTTACCGGTCTTGCGGAACGCTTCGGACATTTCGTCCTCCGAATAATACTCCACTCTGAACTTCTCATTCTCCAAATAAAGGTTCGTCCCGGGAATCTTCGTCTCTTCCCCTTCAGGGAACCAATAATGCTGATCATAATGCAAGCCTGGCAAGCCCCTGAACAACACGGCCAATAAGAAGATGATTAGCCCAATGTGTATAATATAGGGGCCCCAGCGGCTGAAGCGCTGCTTCTCAGCAAGAAGCGCACCCTTCTCTGTATGCACGCGGTAGCCTTTCTTCCTGAGGGGTTTGACAGCCCGCTCGACCCAATCGCTGCCTTCCTCTACTACAGGCCCTTGGTATACGACCTTCTGGCGTGTAAGGAACTGCATATGCTTGGGAATACGCTGCTTTGAAAGCGCTTTGTAAAGTGGCAACACGCGGTCCAGGCTACAGATGACAAGAGACGCGCCGATCATCACCAGCAGCAGGACGAACCACCAAGATTCATAAGTATGGGAGAGACCCAGCTTATAATAAATTTCACCGATCTGCCCGTACTTGTTCTTATAGAAGGTGGACGGATCAAAATTAATGAAATTGCTCTCCTGCTCAAAAATAGTACCCAGCATGGCGCCTACGAGCGTAAAGATAATTAAATAAACCGCAACTTTCACCGACGAGAAAAAGTTCCAGATCCGATCGATAAAATTGGGGTTCACGCGTTGGGAACGCCGTGCTACACCATCATAACGCATTTCTAGCAGTTCCTTGGAATTGCCTCTGTCATCCAGCGGCTTCCCACAGGATTCGCACAGTACCGTACCGACCCGATTCTGATGACCGCATTCGCATTTTGTATTCTCTATCAATGCCATAGCCTCTACCCCTCAGTCTGTACAAGCTGCTTAATCTGCTCATTCAATGTTTTCAGATTCAGCTCACCTTGTTGGATAGAAGCGATTTTCCCTTTTTTATCTACAAAAAAGGTGGTTGGCATCGGTACGACTCCATAATCGCGAACGGCTTCGTTATCTGTGTCAAACAGAATCGGAAAATCAGTTCCAAGCTGCTGTGTAAAATTAGTTACCGTCATCTTGTCTTCACCCGTGTTGATTCCAAGCACAATAACTCCAGAGTCGCGCCACTTCTCCCACTGCTGCTGCAGAGCAGGCATCTCATTTACGCAGTAGGTACACCATGTAGCCCAGAAATTGATGACGATGGCTTTGCCTTTGTATTCATCCAGGGTATGTACTTTGCCATCGAGTCCAAGCAGCTTCACAGCCGGAGACTTACTGCCAACCACGGGCTTGTCGTTCCCCCGGCCGAGCACTGCTGAATTGATGGCATATGCTCCTAACACTACAATACAGAGCAACACTATAATTTGAACAGGACGTCTCGCCTTCCCCATATCAATTCTCCTCACTATGACAATTTTCATAAATCAATGAACAAATCGTGAACATCCTATGAACATTATAACGAAAATTGCCATATTTTTCGCAAGGGGAATTATGAATATTATGTGTCTGAATAGACTATTCTTTTTTTCGCGGTTTGAAATTTCCTTTGTTTTTATTGGACTTGACGGGATTAGGCTTGTCCGAGCTTTCTTTTTTAAAAGATTTGTTCGTTTTGCCTGCTGCTTCGGCTAACTTATAAAGTCCCTCTACTTCTTCCTTCGTTAAGTGGCGATAGATCCCTCTCTTCAAATTACCGAGAAATAGATCACCGAAGGATATCCGCTTCAGCTTGAGAACCGGGTGTGATATCGCATCGAACATACGGCGGACCTGACGATTTCTTCCTTCATGGATCGTAATCGAAATCGTCGATTGCTTACCTTCCGGATCGATATCGTGATATTCTGCTTCTGCCGGGGCTGTCATTCCATCTTCAAGCATAATGCCTTGCTTAAGCTTGTCTAACTCGGTGCCATGAGGCACACCCTTCACCGTGGCCAAATAGGTCTTGGAAACATGGTGCTTGGGATGAGTCAGCAGATGGGCAAAATCCCCGTCATTAGTTAAAATAAGCAGGCCTTCAGTATCGTAATCGAGACGTCCGACTGGATATAGTCTCTCTTTAATACCTTTCAAGTAGTCGGTGACTATCTTTCTACCCTGCGGGTCTGATGCACTTGTGATGACGCCCTTCGGTTTATTGAATACGATATATACTTTCTTCTCTGCACCAATAGTTTTACCGTTTACGGTAATGACGTCTACATTCGGATCAGCTTTTGTTCCAAGCGTGGTCACGACTTCATCGTTCACCATCACTTTACCGCTCAATATCAATTCCTCACATTTTCGGCGCGAAGCTACGCCAGCATTGGCTAGTATTTTCTGTAATCTTTCCATTTTTTCATTAGTCACCTCAATACACATGATACCTATAGGAGATGAAATTCACAATAGGCCGCAAGAAAGCTATTCACATTACAAAAAATATAACCGCCCAAGCAGGAACACTCCCTCCCCAAGGCGGTTAGATCATATGTAATCTCTATATCGAATAATATTAGCCGAATAAGAGCAAGCAAATAAACACAGCAGCGAAGAATCCGACAATATCGGAGAACAAACCAACCTTGAGTGCATAACGCCCGTTGCGAATCCCGACAGCCCCGAAATAAACGGTCAGTACGTACAAGGTCGTATCAGTACTCCCCTGAATAGTTGATGCAATTCGCCCGATCAGAGAGTCCGGTCCATAGGTTTTGATCAGGTCCGTCGTGAAGGCTAGAGAGCCGGTGCCTGTTAAAGGACGCAGCAGACCTAGCGGCAGCACCTCGGCAGGAATACGAAAATATTCGAACAAGGGTGATACCAGGCCGACAAAAAACTCCAGCGCTCCCGATGCCCGAAAGACGCTAATGGCCACCATCATTCCGACCAAATTGGGGATGATTCCAATCGCCGTATTGAAGCCATCTTTCGCTCCGTCGACGAAGGATTCGTATACAGGCACCTTTTTGAAATAAGCATATAAAGGAATGAATGCGATCATGACCGGGACGGCCCAAGCCGACAGAAGATTAACCCACTCCAGCAATGAAGCTCACCCCTCTCTACCTTTTTAAAGTAATCGTGTTAGGGGGGCTTAGCGGCGGTATCTTCTTTGAGTATCGCCTGCGGTAGAATCGATCGGCAACAATCGCCGCCATCGTTGCGATCGCAGTAGCGATAAGCGTAGAACCAACAATCTCCGCCGGGTTTGCCGAGTTGAAATTAAGCCTGATCGCGATCAAAGTCGTAGGAATAAGGGTTATACTTGCCGTATTAAGGGCAAGCAGTGTACACATCGCTGGAGAGGCTGTATCCTTGTCTGGATTCAGCTCCTGAAGCTGTTGCATCGCCTTGATCCCCATCGGCGTAGCGGCATTTCCAAGGCCGAGCAGATTTGCGCTCATATTGGTGAGAATGAAGCCCATCGCCGGATGATTCTTAGGAACATCAGGGAACAGATAAGATACTACAGGTCCAAGCAATTTGGAGATCGTCTTGATTAGCCCCGCATCCTCCGCCATGCGCATCATCCCTAGCCAGAAGACCAATACGCTTATTAGGCCGAAGCATACCGTAACACCCGTTGCAGCGCCGTCAAAGGCCGCTTGTGTTACCGTATTGATATCGCCCTTGACCGCGGCGAACAAGAAGCCAATGATGATGAGTCCCAGCCAAATTTTATTTACCATATCCCCTCATCCCCCTATTTTTCAGCCAATCCGTTCCTTCCCCTAATCCCCTAAAAACAACAAAGATCTTAATGCTTGCTGAAATGATGTGAACCAATCCGGCCGCATGCTGCCAGAGCCGTATACCTGCTGAGACTGCTTCGGAATTGGAGGAATGCTACCGCGATTGTAGACTGGAATCTTGCCAATGGGCTGCTGGTCCAACAAAATGTGCAGCTCCCCCCGCCTGCCGAAGCTAAGCTCATTCTCCTCCTGCAGGACAAGCTTTTTCCCGATCTCTCTAGATTCTTCTGTGGTCAGAGCATATTTAAAGCCTGTACCAGCGACAATTCCACTGTGCAAGGTTTGTCCTCTCTTGATGATCTCTACAAGCGGAAAATGGTCAAAGCCATAATCAAGCAGTTTGCGGTGATCGTTCCAATCATCCCCGTCATTAATCGTTACAACTACGAGTTGTTGGCCATTTCGGGTTGCCGAACTTACTAGGCAGCGTCTGGCTATTTTCGTATAACCTGTTTTTACACCGTCTGCTCCTTCGTAGAAGCGCAGCATTTTATTTTTGTTTATCCATTTATAATCCCATGGATCATTTGGATTCGGGGCCTGTTTGATCTGTGTCTTTACGATTTCCTTAAAATCAGGATTATGCATCGCGTAGGACGTTAACTTGGCAAGATCAATCGCGGAAGAGTAATGATTCTTGGCGTCAAGCCCGTGCGGATTTTGAAATTGAGAATGGTTAAGCCCTAGCAACGATGCCTTCTCGTTCATCAGACGAACGAACCCTTCCTCCGAACCACCGACATGCTCAGCAATCGCTGTAGCCGCATCATTCCCTGAGCGCAGCATGAGTCCAAATAGCATATTTTCCAATGTCATCTCTTCGCCCAAATGAAGATAGATCGATGATCCCTCTTTACCGTACGCGGCCCGACCAACCTTAACTTTATCGGATAATCTCCCATGTTCAATCGCGACAATTGCCGTCATAATCTTCGTCAGACTGGCAATCGGAAGCTTGTCATCTCCATGATGTTCGTATAGAACCCTACCGGAGGTGACATCAATCAGAGCAGCCGCTTGGGCATGATTCCCCGGAACCTGCCGACTATTCGGCTTGTCTTGCTTTTCAGCTTGTACCGCTAATGGATATAGCAGCAGAAGACAGCTCGTCAACAAGGATATAAAGCGTATCTTAGATGTCATTCTCATCGTCGTATTCCTTTCGGCTAAATGCTTGGCGAACTTGTATCATTATATGCATTTCACTAAGATAGTATGTCCCAACTTTAGAGGTAGTCAAAAAGGCCACTTTTGATCACGAAGAATATCAAGCAGCTAATTCGGCTTCGAATCTTGAATTCAACCGGGCCTTCCGATGCTCACGTACAAACTACGTACGCTCCGCTTCTCAGTCCCTGGCTTCATCCAACCTTCTCGGTGCTGAAAAATCGGACTTTTTGAACACTTAACTTAAGGGTAGTCAAAAAGCCCACTATTGATAAGAAAACCAATCGAAGCCATTCAAGGATGAGCGACCGCGAATTAGGGGTAGGTTTTCTTGCGATATAAAATTTCATCAGCTTCCGCTGATAACTTATAAATTCTATATCTAACACGAAGAATATCAAGCAGCTAATTCGGCTTCGAATCTTGAATTCAACCGGGCCTTCCGATGCTCACGTACAAACTACGTACGCTCCGCTTCTCAGTCCCTGGCTTCATCCAACCTTCTCGGTGCTGAAAAATCGGACTTTTTGAACACTTAACTTAAGGGTAGTCAAAAAGCCCACTATTGATAAGAAAACCAATCGAAGTCATTCAAGGATGAGCGACCGCGAATTAGGGGTAGTTTTCTTGCGATATAGAATTTCATCAGCTTCCGCTGATAACTTATAAATTCTATATCTACAAAAAAAGAACCCTCCCGGAGCTTCCGGAAAGGATCGATTGTTGCCCCTTAGATGAAGCCAGGCTTACATTTATCAAAAGCGGACTTTTTTAATATCTCTTATAGGTCTGTATGGACTTCGATTTTAGGCTCATCTTCTTTGCGACTTGGAATCATCGATTGGATTCTATCGATAACACTAGGCAGCGCATCGATCATCTTCTCGGCCAAATGAGTCTGATTATCGAGTGGAACAATGTGTACCCCTTGGGTACCTACAACAAGAAAAGCAATCGGATTAATGGAGACGCCGCCTCCACTACCACCGCCGAAAGGTCTTATTTTAGCATGGTCACCAGAACTGCTGGAACTGCTCTTATCATAATCTTGATCATTCTCAACACAGAAATCACTGCCTCCGGCAGCAAAGCCAAAGCCAACGCGGCTGATCGGTAGGATCACACTGCCATCAGGTGTTTGAACAGGTTCACCGACAATGGTATTCACATCAACCATTTCTTTGATGTTCTCCATCGCCGTTTGCATTAGCCCTTGAATTGGATGTTCAGCCATTGTACTTCCTCCTTAAGAATTGGGTTGAATAAGGACTTCCTACGCTTTTCGTAGTCTGCTCATACCGCGTGTGTTGTATGTATGGGATTTAAGTCCTCGAAGTCTCATTAGCGATCTGATGATTTTGCTGATTTGGCTTTGGACAATATCTTAAGCCATTTGCGCAGCCCTTTATTCTCGCGTAATACACGAAAAATCAATACAAACGACGCATATAACGCATACCCTAAGCGAATACGCGCTGTACATTTCAATTGGCTGGCAAACAAAGGAGGGGTTCCGAATTTGGGTACCACGAATAGTTTGGGTCGTTGTTGCAGTGAAATGTGATAAGACAAAAATCCGACAAGGGTCGATTTGAGTGCCCAAGCCAAACCCGTCAATGTTGCGGTATGCGCAGCATTGGAAAGGGCAATATTAGTAGACCATTCTAATTTGGTAACCTTAATATGCCTCAATGTGGCTTTCATCCAGCCGCGAAGTCCAAGTGTAGCTTCCAGCATCGCTCTAAAATCGTCAGCCCATTGCTCAATCTTATGTTTATTAATTGCCTGCTCGTGATTTGCCGTCTGTCCCTCGTTCAAATTATTGCTATTTTCTCCCCGGATAATCAATCCATCCTGCAAATTCTTCAGTTCAATCTCCGGTATCTTATAGTGAAGCGAGATTAGGCCAAAGAGCAAAGTAACATCGACCGTAACCATGTCATTCTTGTTACTCTTCTTGGCAAAGAACTGAAGCTTGATATGCGATAATAGGAGTAACACAATGATGAGACACAGCAGGAACAGGCTGCTTCCGAGCCAAATCCACACGAGAACGCCCTCCATGCTATTCAGATAACAAGCTCTTAATAGTATGGCTGTTCACTATAAGAAACATTCGTAACGCAAAAAAACCTCTACCTGCTTACGGTAAAGGTTAATCACTGCAAAACAAAAAAGGCTATTCGAACGGCCCTTCGTCGTTATTCGTTAACTCCACTTTGTCACGCGCCACATCATCAAAGGTTAGCTGCTGTTCCTCAAGCTTCTTGAACAAGAGCTGTGTCTCCTCCTCAAGCTGATCCGATGGCTCGATATCCTCCATGACCGGCAAGTCTTTCAGACTGGCAAGCCCAAAGTAGTCGAGAAATGCCTTGGTTGTCCCATACAGAATCGGTCGACCAATTGCTTCGGCCCGTCCTACTTCTACAATCAGATCTTTGTTCACCAAGGTATGAATAGCTCGCTCCGATTTGACACCACGAATCTCTTCTACTTCAATTCGCGTAATCGGCTGTCGGTAAGCGATAATCGATAATGTCTCGAGCGCCGCTTGTGACAAGGAGGACCTGGAAGGTGAATATGCCAGTCTCTCAAAATAAGGTGCATGCTGGGGCAAAGTCGCTAATTGATAGTTGCCGGCAATTTGAACGACCTGTAGACCGCGTCCCGCTCGTTCAAAAGAATTCTTCAAATCCAAGAGAGCATCATTAATGATCTCCCTACGCTGCTCGGTTACTTCCGCCAGCTGTGCAACGCTGATTCCTTCCTCCCCGGCAAGAAATAGCAGACCTTCAATAATCGATTTCAATTCCTGAAAATTCATCGGCCGAACCTTCACCTCTCCACTCAATAACTATATCATCAAACAGTTTGTTCTGATAACAAACCACTTGCTTCATCTTCATTAATTCCAAGATAGCCAGAAACGTAACGACAATCTCATGACGATACATCTCCTCATGCAGCAGCTTGGAGAATAGCAGTCTGCCTCCTCTACCGCTTCCTTCGAGCACGGAGACCACATCCTTGATCCGATCCTTCACCGAGATTTCATCCCGATGGATTCGCGCCACTGTATTGCGTTTGACCGCTTTACGGATCGCCTTCTGGAAGGCTTCTATCAAATCCTGGGTATGCAGTCCCTTCACCGGATTCTCTTGAATTTCAGGCAAAAATGGAGTCAAATCCTCAGGTTCCTTCGTAAAAATAAGGCTGCGCTCCCACTCCATTTCGTGCAGCTGCTCAGCGATTCCCTTATACTTCCGGTATTCGATCAGTTGGCGAATCAGTTCTTCACGCGGATCCTCTTCCTCTTCATAATAGCCGTAATCTTCATCCAGCTCGATGACAGGCGGCTTGGGAAGCAACTGTTTACTCTTGATGGACAGTAGTGTGGCCGCCATGACGAGAAATTCACTGGTAACCTCCAACTCCAGCTCTTGCATGTTATGTAAATACTCAAGATACTGGTCGGTTATCTCGCTGATCGAGACCTGATTAATATCGATCTCCGCTTTATCAATCAAATGCAAGAGGAGATCAAGTGGCCCCTCGAACGCTTCCAGTTTATATAATACAGTCGTCAATGAACTTCCTCCACCCATAAAAATGCCTACGTAACATAAACATCTCGAATAAAATGAAAATGCAGTACCCTAAAAAGGGTACTACATTAAATAAGCACTATTTTAGCTGTTTCGTCAAGTTCGCCATTTCAATAGCCGCCATTGCCGAATCCCAGCCTTTGTTGCCTGCCTTCGTTCCAGCACGTTCAATTGCTTGTTCAATGTTCTCTGTCGTTACTACTCCGAAGATGGTCGGTACACCAGTCTTCAGGCCGATGGCTGCTACACCCTTAGCAACCTCGTTGCAGACATAATCATAATGTGTTGTTGAACCGCGGATGACGGTTCCGAGCGTAATAACAGCGTCGTATTTTCCGCTTTCCGCTAATTTCTGTGCCGCGAACGGAATTTCGAACGCTCCTGGAACCCAGGCTACATAAATCTCCTCTTCCTTGACTCCGTGCCGCTTCAGAGCGTCAAGCGCTCCGCTTAGCAGCTTGCTTGTGATAAACTCATTAAACCGTCCAACGACGATTGCGTATTTTAATCCTTCAGATACTAAATGTCCTTCAAATACATGTGCCATATATATCCAGTCCCTTCAATTTGTATGTTTTATTAGTTAATAAATCAATAAAGTTACTACTATAAGGATTCATCCTGCTCGATATCATCAAATTCCAGCAGATGTCCCATTCTAGCCTGTTTCGTATGCAAATACTTGGTGTTGTCCTCATTAGCCTCCATTTGGATCGGCACCCGTTCAACCACTTTAAGGCCATATCCTTCTAGGCCAGTAATTTTGCGTGGATTATTGGTCATGAGGCGAATCTCGCGAATACCCAAATCCTTCAGAATTTGTGCGCCAATCCCGTAATCACGCAGATCTGGTGGGAATCCCAGCTTCAGATTGGCATCCACCGTATCGAAGCCCTGCTCTTGAAGCTGGTAGGCTTTCAATTTATTGATCAGCCCGATACCACGTCCTTCTTGACGCATATAGAGCAGCACACCTCTGCCTTCCTTCTCAATCTGACTCAAGGCTGCCGCAAATTGTGGACCGCAGTCACAACGATGAGAATGGAAGACATCACCGGTGAGACATTCAGAATGCACACGCACTAGAGTTGGTTCATCACCACCGATATCGCCTTTTACAAGCGCCACATGCTCTTTGGAATCAACATCATTAGTATAGGCAACAACTCTGAAATCACCGAAATCGGTTGGCATATTCACCTCTACCTCACGATTGACCAACTTCTCCTTCTCATTGCGATAATGAATCAGATCCTTGACACTGATCAGCTTCAGGTTGAAGGTTTTGGCCATTTCAGCCAAATCGGGCAATCTCGCCATCGTACCATCTTCCTTAACGACTTCGCAGATCACTCCCGCCGGATATGCCCCACACATCCGTGCCAGATCTACAGCCGCCTCTGTATGCCCGGCACGGCGTAATACACCGCCCTTCTTGGCGATCAGCGGGAACATATGCCCTGGACGACGGAAGTCGCCTGGCTTGGCTGCAGTGTCCATGAGCTTCTGAACTGTCAGTGAACGCTCATGAGCGGATATACCGGTTGTAGTAGCCTGGTGATCAATCGATACCGTGAAGGCTGTCCCGTGATTATCCGTATTTTGCGCCACCATTGGCTGCAGCTCCAGCTCATCCGCTCGCTCTTGTGTGATCGGCAGGCAGACAAGACCACGCCCTTCCGTAATCATAAAATTAATAACTTCCGGGGTTGCTTTCTCAGCCAGCGCTACAAAATCCCCCTCATTCTCCCGATCTTCATCATCGACCACGATAATGACTTTGCCGCGCATTAGATCATAAATCGCATCTTCAATCCGATCTAATTGAATATCTTTCATATGAATCCCCTCCTGCTATTGCTGCAAATTTCAAATGACTCTCAGGAACCATAACTTCAAACTATGTTCATTCGGTTACCCTATAAGACCTGACGCTCTCAGGCGAATCCATTCTCAACCAGAAATGATAAATCTAGGTTTGAAGGATTGCCGTTCTGCGATTGGCCCGCTGGGCTATGGTTGAATCTCAACAGATGCTCCACATACTTGCCTAGCACATCCGTCTCCAGATTGACCGTGTCCCCCGCCCGTTTTAACGCTAGTACCGTCTCACTCCAGGTATGTGGGATGATGGATACCATGAACCTTCCTCCTTCAACACTGGCGACCGTCAGACTGATTCCATCAATCGTAATCGAGCCTAGAGGAATAATGTATTTAAAAAGAGCTGGCTCTGAGGGTTCAATTTCAACGAAAACCGCATTTTGATCTTGACGCATGCTTGCAATCGTGCCGGTTCCGTCCACATGCCCTTGTACGATGTGTCCACCGAATCTTCCGCCAGCAGCCATAGCTCGCTCTAGATTCACCTTGCTGCCAGGCTTCAGATTCCTTAGATTCGTATGGCGATAAGTTTGCGGCATGACATCTACTGTAAAGCCGGAAGCTTTCAGGGAAGTGGCGGTCAGGCATACCCCATTTACAGAGATGCTGTCCCCCAGCTTCACATCATCCATAATACGACTGGCCAGAATGCCGAGGACCATCGCTTCTCCCTTATGGCTGATCGATTTCATCGTACCGATTTCTTCAACAATTCCAGTGAACATGATCTTGCCTCCTTGTTACCCTACGACTCTGATTATACGGAATACATCGGCTTTCCTTTGACACAAATATTATCACCAATGAGCTCTACTTCCATATCCTTTAGCACAATGCTATCCCGCATTCGTTCATAGCCGTCAAAGACAAAGCTCCCCGGCGACTCAAGGCCACCAATGAGTTTGGGAGCAATAAATACCATCAATTCATCAACCAAATGATGCTGCAGCATCGACCCGTTGATCCTTCCTCCACCCTCTACCAGAATCGAGGCAATCTCACGTTCGCCAAGAAGGCGCATTGCAAGCTCCAAATCAACCTCAGGACCGTCTCCGCATATCATGATTTCAATGCCTTGCTCGCGCAGCCCGTCTATTCTGTCTTGAGCCGCACGGCTTGTCGTCAATAGGATTGTTGGCGCCTTGCCATCCGTTAGCACTTGGCTGTTCTCGAAAATCTTTAAGGCTGAATCAACGATAATTCGAGTAGGAGATAATCCCGGAACTGATAACCTTGTTGTAAGCTGTGGATCATCGGCGATGACCGTTCCGACACCTACCAGAATCGCCTGATGCTGATGTCGTAAGGTATGCACCATTTCGCGGGCAGCATCATTGGAGATCCATTTGCTGTCCCCACTCTTCGAAGCGATCTTGCCGTCCAAAGTACTAGCTGTCTTGAGCGTGATATAAGGCAATCTCGTCGTAATATACTTGTTGAATTGTCTGTTGAGTTTAACAGCTCGCTCACGCAGCACACCGACCTCTACCTCAATACCACTCTCGCGTAGCATCTCGATTCCTCTGCCCGCTACACTTGGGTTAGGATCTTCACAGGCTACAACAACACGCTTCACCTTCTCCTGAATTAGTCGCTGCGAACATGGAGGCGTCATGCCGTAATGACTGCAAGGTTCCAATGAGACATAGACTGTACTATTCTCTGCCTCAGCGCCTGCCATATTTAGAGCATGCACCTCCGCATGAGCCGTCCCTCTTCTCAAATGTGTGCCTATACCAATAACAGCACCATTCTTAACGACGACCGCACCAACCACCGGATTAATTCCAGTCTGGCCCAGAGCACGCTCAGCCATATCCAGAGCAAGACCCATGTAAAACTCATCGTTTATCAACTGCATTTTCCCACCTCCCCGCTGTCTATCTGTTGTAAAATCCAAAAATAAAACCCCGACGGAATCTAATCCATCAGGGTTATTATGAGAGTGAGTACGCAAAAAAATCACATCGCTGAACATACAAAGCCATTATGGCTATGCTGTAACAGAAGCTATGTACATTATGCACATTAACTTTGTGAAAATTAGAACTTACTGACTTCAAGTATGCGACATTTATGAGTATGTCCAAGCGCATAATGTAGCCTAAAAGCTCTGCTGCGTCTTCCTTCTCCCATCCAGACTATACTGTCGGTCCCGGAATCTCACCGGCTCAGCCATATATCGCATGAATAGATCAAGTGATATACAGGTCACGGACTCGTACATGCATGTTATTAGACGTAAGAAGCCTAATTAAATAGCGCATGCCATCACCGTCGGTTGGGAATTACACCCGACCCCGAAGGAAAAATATTCGATTGTGCAAAACTGTTGTTGCATTTCGAATGTTAACACTATCATCCTAAAAAATCAAGGATCGAACAAACTCCCCGCTGATGTGGTATTCGTTGGGTGAATAAAATTTCGTGCTAAGCAGATGATAAACATTGACGTGCAGCGTCGATTTTACAATGAACATTAGAGGAGGCAGTTCCATGGCTAAGCCCGACGATCGTTCGGACAACGTACAAAAATTAAGCAAACATATAAGTAATACCATTCAAAATTTTCGTGAAGGCCAAGATTACCTAAGCGAGCATGCCGACGAAATCTCCGGCACCGAGAAGCAGCAAATCGAGGATAAGAACAAAAAACGGCTAAAAAGCATTGAAGGATTCCGTGAAGAAATCAAGGACGAAAAGTCCGATCAGCAATAAAATCTGTATTAATTTCTGAGGTTGACTTGAAAATAGGTACTACAAGAAAGAGCCTGCGACTACGCAGGCTCTTATTGCATTTATTCTATTCGTCCCAGACAGTTACTTCTTGCATCTTGTCGCCAGGACGGACTTGATCCACAAGATCCATACCGGAGGTTACTTTACCAAATACGGTATGTACCCCGTTAAGATGTGGTTGTGGTTCGTATACGATAAAGAATTGGCTGCCGCCAGTATCCTTGCCCGCATGAGCCATGGATAGAACACCGCGTTCATGCTTCGTAACGTTAGTTGCAGTCTCACATTTGATGGTGTAGCCAGGGCCGCCCGTACCATTTCCGGTTGGGCATCCGCCTTGTGCTACAAAGCCTGGAATTACGCGATGGAACGTAAGTCCGTTGTAGAAACCAGAATTAGCCAATTTCTCAAAGTTTGCTACCGTACCTGGTGCTTCTTCAGGCAGAAATTGAATTTCAACCACTCCACCATTTTCCAATACGATCTTGCCTTTTTTCATATCGGTCACTTCCTCTTATTTAATCGTTAGTCAAAACCTATTCCAGTGTACTATGAAATTCCCGGTAGAGCAAAGAGAAAGCCTATGTACAAATGAAAAACCGTGAAGAATGCGCAATTCATGCGTTCTCCTCACGGTTCTACTCATTATTGACAAAAGTGTTAGCTTTTAACCCTCAGGGCCCTTATTTGTAGGAGGGCTGCTTCGAGATCCGCTCAGGGATCGTATCATAAGCAACGATATCATCGAGCGTCTCTCGTCTGACTACGATATCGCTGCGCCCATCCTTAACAAATACAACAGCTGGACGTGGAATCCGGTTGTAGTTGCTTGCCATCGCATAATTATATGCTCCCGTACAAGCCACTGCTAATAGATCCCCCGTGTTCACAGTTGGCAGTTCAATATCCCAGATCAGCATATCGCCAGTTTCACAGCATTTCCCGGCAATCGATACCGTCTCTTCATTGGAATCAAAAGCACGGTTTGCCAGCAATGCCTCATATTTGGATTCATAAAGAGCCGGACGCGGATTGTCGGTCATTCCCCCATCGACAGCTACATATTTACGTACGCCTGGAATGTCCTTATTCGTTCCAACCGTATAGAGCGTGGTACCAGCATCGCCTACAATGCTGCGGCCCGGCTCCACCCAGATTTCCGGAAGCTCAGGATAGCTAAGGCTAAAGTGCTGCTTAACTGCATTCGTAATTGCCTTGACATAATCAGCAACCTTCAGCGGCTTATCTTCCTCTGTATATCTTATACCGAAGCCCCCGCCAAGATTAACTACTTTAAACAGAACACCCAGTTGTTCCTTGACATGAGCAGCGAAATCAGCAACTCGCTCAACCGCTAACTGGAACCCCTCAACTTCAAAAATCTGCGAACCGATATGTGAATGAACCCCGAGCAGATTCAGATTGTTGCACAAGCCTGCCGCCTTGACTGCTTCGAAGGCAGCTCCGTTCCCGATATCAAAACCAAACTTGGAATCGATCTGTCCGGTTGAAATATACTCATGCGTATGCGCTTCGACCCCAGGAGTCGCGCGAAGCAAAATGTTCACCACAGCCTTCTTCTCAGCCGCAATGGCCTGCAGCATATGCAGTTCTACCGTATTGTCGACTACGAAGCAGCCGATGCCCGCATCAATAGCCATCTCCAGCTCAAATGGCGTCTTGTTATTACCGTGGAAGTGAATTCTCTGCGCAGGGAAGCCTGCTTGCAGTGCGGTATACAATTCGCCCTCAGAGACTACGTCCAGGGACAGGCCTTCTTCTTCAACTAGCCGGCACATAGCCATAACACAAAAGGCTTTGCTTGCATATGCAACCTGGAAGGACAAACCGGATGCTCGGAAGGCATCCATATATTCACGGCTCCGTTGCCGTATAAGGTCTTCATCTACAATATAGAGCGGTGTGCCGTAGGTCTCTTTGAGCTCTACCGTATCACAGCCGCCGATTTCCAGATGGCCTTTCGTATTAATTTTGCTCGTACCGTGTAAATACATCTATGCAATCCTCCACTGTTTTCAATTTTACACCAGTATAGCAAACAAACGGTGAACTGAAAAATGGATTATTATGAACATGATTTGTGTTATTTGATAGACACGCCCACCATCTATTCGTTCTGCGGCATCCGCGTGCGGTCACGCGGCTTGTTGAAAGACGGTCTTTGCTTGGATGACATAACCGGAACTCGGAACAAAATTGCTGCCATTGCTTTGGCATTAAATGGGATGAATGGCCATAAATAAGGCGAGTTATAGGAACGTTGAAAAGTAAGAAACAGAATGTACAGTGTCGTTCCGACAACTAGACCAGGAGCGCCAAAAATAGCTACAGCGACAAGCAGGAACAACCGAACCATCCGATTGGCCAGCCCCAATTCATAACTTGGCGTTGCGAACATCCCGATCGCTGCGATCGCCATATACAAAATGACCTCGTTGATGAACAAACCCGTCTTAACGGCTATATCGCCGATCATAATCGCCGCGATCAAGCCCATAGCTGAAGCGAGCGGGGTCGGAGTATGCACCGCGGCCATGCGCATCAGATCCACACCGAACTCCACGAGCAGGAATTGGGCGATTAACGGAATTTTCGCTTTGTCATGCGGTCCAACAAATGCTAGTATATCTGGTTTGAATTCCGGATGCATCACAATTAACAGCCATAATGGCAATAGGAACAGCGACGCAAAAATACCAAAAAAGCGGACCCACCTTAGATAAGTGCCCATGAACGCGGTTTGCCTGTTCTCCTCGGCATGTTGACATAAATCAAAGAATGTCGTAGGCAAAATAATGACACTGGGCGACGTATCGACGAATATTACGATCCTTCCTTCGAGCAAATGCGAAGCGACGACATCCGGGCGCTCGGAATATCGGACATGAGGGTACGGGCTCCAGCCTCTGTGCAGAATAGCTTCCTCGAGCTGTTTGTCGGCAAGCGGAATTCCGTCCATATTTATGCTTGTTATTTTCTTACGTACTGCTTCAATCTCCAGCTTGTCGGCAATATCATCAATATAAGCCAGACTTACATCTGTCTGTGTCCGTCTACCCACCTGAAAGGCCTCGAACTTCAACCCAGGATCACGAAGCCGCCGCCGAACCAGAGCTACATTCGTCAACATCGTCTCGGTGAAGCCATCTCTGGCGCCGCGTACGACTCGCTCAAGCGAAGGCTCTTCCGGACTGCGCACTGGATAATTGCGTGTATCCATGATGATCGCCGTCTGTTCGCCCTCTATGAAGAATGCGCTCATCCCGATTAGGATGTTTTTGATCACGACACTTAATTCCTCGGCCTTCTCCACCTGAACATGGGGGATATACATTTCAAAAAAGGAACGCATCGCTCCAGCAGATAAATTGTCAGGGGTTAAGTAAGTGAGACGCTTAAGAATTTCCAGCATAATCTCACTGTTCGCAAATCCGTTAATGAAGAGCATTCCCGTCTTCTTGCCGGCAAAGCTCATTTCGCGGAATACGACATCGAAGCTCTT
The DNA here is from genome assembly GCF_003991425.1 of Paenibacillus lutimineralis. Classification (NCBI taxonomy): domain Bacteria; kingdom Bacillati; phylum Bacillota; class Bacilli; order Caryophanales; family Paenibacillaceae; genus Paenibacillus; species Paenibacillus lutimineralis. Next base: position 2,407,193 of record NZ_CP034346.1, on the reverse strand, counting down.
ACCAAGACCGATAACTTCCTCAAGCGTCCGCTTCGTTGTGGCTAGACTTCTACTGATTCTATCGCTCTGCTGCCAATATATGATGGAATCCTCGAGGGAGTCAGACTTTTCTGCGTCCCTTTTTTGTTGAACCTCTTTTTTGGTCCAAATGCCTATATGAGGCTCCTCTGAAGTAGTCTTCTTATCTGAATCCTGCTCCTCCTGATCCGATTCTCGAATAAAGCCAGGCATATTCTCGTTATCGGCATGCTCCCGGATATGATCATTTTCTTGGTCCATCGTATCTAGCTCCCTTCGAAAATATGGCTGCGATATTCTTGTGATTTAAGCAACGGAGGGCCCGGCTGAATTCAAGATTCGAAGTCGAATCCGCTTCCTCGATTTACCTCGTGTTAGATATAGAATTTATACGTTATCAGCGTAGGCTGATGAAATTCTATATCGCAAGAAAACCTACCTTTGAATCGCGGTCGCTCATCCTTGGATTACTTCGATCGGTTTTCTTATCAAAAGCGGACTTTTTGAATTTCCCAATTCAGTAAAGATTCAAAAATCCGGTTTTCAGCACCGAGAATGTTGGATGAAGCTAGGGTCCGAGGAGCGGAGCGTACGTAGTTGGTACGTGAGCACCGGAGGGCCCGGCTGAATCCAAGATTCGATGTCGAGTCAGCTTCCTCGGTTTACTTCGTGTTAGATATAGAATTTATAAGTTATCAGCGTAGGCTGATGAAATTCTATATCGCAAGAAAACCTACCTTTGAATCGCGGTCGCTCATCCTTGGATTACTTCGATCGGTTTTCTTATCAAAAGTGGACTTTTTGAATTTCCCAATTCAGTGAAGATTCAAAAATCCGGTTTTCAGCACCAAGAAGGTTGGATAAAGCTAGGGTCTGAGGAGCGGAGCGTACGTTTTAGGTACGTGAGCACCGGAGGACCAGGCTGAATTCAAGATTCGATGTCGAGTCAGCTTCCTCGGTTTACCTCGTGTTAGATATAGAATTTATACGTTATCAGCGTAGGCTGATGAAGTTCTATATCGCAAGAAAACCTACCTTTGAATCGCGGTCGCTCATCCTTGGATTACTTCGATCGGTTTTCTTATCAAAAGCGGACTTTTTGAATTACCTCTACGGATTGTAAATGAACCATTCGAATAGCGAGCCGGCCACCTTACCAAACACCATCGCCAGCAGCAATCCGAATAAATATCGCTGCATATGAAGCCGCTTGGCAATGATCGGCAGAACATTCAGCACCTCGGTCAATGCGGCCGCAAGCATTCCGATAAAAATGCCATTGAACAGACCGACAACGCCGCTGAATAGCCAAGGTCCGGCTATTTTCCAATTCCAGAAATCAGCGATCGTACCGATAAATGAGCCGCTGACCATCGCTCCCTCATACCAGTGGACTTTGTCGAAGGTTCGTGTAATCTGAGCGAGACGCGGAATCATATCCAGCACGATAAATAAAGCGATAACCCCGGCACCGACGGCGATTCCCCCAGCAAATCCAAGAAACATAAGACCACCGTATATCACCGCACCGCTCAAAGGGGCTTCTCCCCCTTCTCCTTGGCCTCTTGTTCGCTCATCCGTTTATATTCCTCAGCAACCACATATTGATTCAGATTTTCCTGGTACAGGAACATCTCAACCTCAAGGGGAGTGGGTTCCTCATTCCATTTCTTCTTGAATAGATGATTGAAGAAGATGATCATCCCGAAGCCGATGCCAAGGGAGTATGCGCCTTGAAAAAGATAAGGATGCTCGTCCCGGTGACCAGTAATCATCTCCACGATCCGCACCTGAACCTCCGGCATGCTTACATCAGCATGGAAGTTCATGATGGTCAGTGCGGCTCCGAAGAATAGCAGGAGCCAGACTACCACAAATAGCAAAAGTGAAGGCTTCTTCTCCTTCACGATCATCTCGATCAGCACATGCGGCTCACCGATCACTTCAACCTGAGCCCCAGGAAATTGCTGCTTGATAACAGAAATCACTTGCAGGGTATCGATCACGATGAGATTGCCATCACTCTTCTCCGGACGCTCAAGCTCCAAATTTAACAGGACTTCTTCTTGATGAGACTCGGCGAGTACACGAGCGATATCGCGAAGACGGATGGGTGTACCAGCCGGAAGCCTGACTTGCTTGCGCAGCCGTACATAAATGCAGGGATGAGGTATTGGGTTCAATGATAGCCACCCCTTTTTTTCGTAATGTCCATAGTATGCCAAGTGAGACTTACATTTACTCGAAAGTTATGACATTCAAGGCTTAGGACATTAAAGAGGCGGTCAAAAATGTCCGTTAGAACAAGAAAAAAACAATCCCGTATTCCTAACGGACACTTTTGACCATTAGAAGCACAAATTGCGATTTTCGGCGATCCTTCCCCTTGTACTGGACAAAATTGTCCGTTACAAGGGCCGCGTACTAAAGACTGGGCGCTAACGGTCAAAAATGTCCGAGCTACTCCGGCCTCCGGCCAAAGCATGAGGATTTCCGCATTTTTAGACATACAAAAGGGGCGTCTCCGAGTCAAAAACCCTTGAGACAACCCCTGTCTTTAAATTCATCAAAATCATTATAAACCTTAAATCTTAGAGCATCGATCCCCTACATCCTCTGGAACTACTATTGAGCAATCTGATCACGAATGCTCTGCAAGATTTTCTTCTCCAGTCTGGATACCTGCACCTGGGAGATTCCAAGCCTGGCCGCTACCTCAGATTGCGTCTGATCGCGATAATAGCGCAAATACACAATCAGCCGCTCCCGCTCTGATAATCCATCGATCGCTTCATGCAGAGCCAGCTTATCAAACCAGCGTTCCTGGGACTCATCGGCGATCTGATCCATAAGTGTAATCGGGTCGCCATCATTCTCGAACACCGTCTCATGGATAGAGGCTGGCGGCTTATTCGCCTCTTGGGCGAATACGACATCCTCCGGCGTTACCCCGAGCTCCTCCGCCACTTCCTTCACCGTCGGAAGTCGGTTCAGCACCTTGGACAGCTCGTCCTTCTTCTTGCGTACCTTATTCGCCATTTCCTTCAACGAACGGCTAACCTTCAACGTTCCATCATCACGTAAGAAGCGCTGAATTTCCCCGATAATCATCGGAACCGCATAGGTTGAGAATTTGACGTCATAACTTAGATCGAATTTATCCACCGACTTTAACAGTCCGATGCAGCCGATTTGGAACAAATCCTCCGGTTCGTAGCCACGGTTCATGAACCGCTGTACGACCGACCAGACCAGCCTTGTGTTGCAGCTTACGAGCCTGTCCCTGGCCACATTATCTCCAGCCTGGCTCAAGGCGATCAGCCTTTTCACTTCCGCATCGTCCAAATACTCTCTCGAGGCTTGCTTCACTTCGGCATCCATATCTCCAACCCCTAATTGTATAAAGCTTTCTTCGATACGATCCTCTTCTTCATCCGAATCGAAGTGCCGCCGCCAACCTCGCTTGCGACGTCAAACTCATCCATAAAATTCTCCATGATTGTAAAACCCATCCCGGACCGTTCCAGCTCCGGCTTGGAAGTGTATAGCGGCTGCTTAGCCAACTCCAAATCTTCAATCCCACGGCCTTTGTCTTCGATAAGCAGGGTTATCGTATCCTCCTCAATCCAAGCGGAGATCGTGACGATTCCTTCCGAATTCTCCTCATAACCATGGATAATAGAATTTGTTACCGCTTCAGACACTACGGTCTTCAAGTCTGTAATCTCATCCATCGTCGGATCCAGCTGAGAGACAAAGGCGGCTACTGTTACCCTGGCGAAGGACTCATTCTCCGATTTTGCCGCGAATTGCAAGGTCATAAAGTTGCTACTATTCTCCTTCATAGGGCGACCTCCAACTCCGAGAGCGCGCTGCTCTCATTTTCATAAATAGACATAATCTTGAACAAGCCTGACATCTCCAGCAAGCGGAATACCGGCGGGTTCACGTCGCTGACGACCATCTTCCCGCCCTTTTGCTTAATCAGCTTATAGCGTCCGAGAATAACTCCAAGCCCTGAGCTGTCCATGAACTGCAGCGATTTGAGACTGAGCAGTAAATTGCGGCAGCCCTCTCGCCCGATCTCCTCATCCATGCGCATACGCACCAGATCTGCGGTATGATGGTCCAGCTCACCGGATAAACGTACAATAAGCGTCTCGCGATGCCTCACAGTTTCCATTTGCAAATTCACGTCTGTTTCACTCTCCTCCCTGACATGAACACAACAATTCTACACGTCCTTGAACGAATCCTGCTCTATGACAAAACTAGAAGAAAAAACCTATTAATCTACAAAAAACATATGCGAAGCCGTTCGTTTGAATAAGGTCCAAAAGCCAGCTTTCTTAATTGCGGTAGCCGCATTCAGATCGAACTCGGCCAGCGTCCGACCATCCTGAACGATTAGTAGTTGGCCAATCAATTGCCCTTCCTTGACAGGGGCGGCAATCTTCTCAGGAACAACCAGCTTCTGCGTAATATTCTCCAGCTTGGAGCCTTTCTTGACCAGAACGCTCATTGTCTTGGAGGCGGTCAACTCAAGCTGCGCGGCCTCCCCCTTCTGAACCTTCACTTTTCCGATCACCTCGCCGGATTTATAGATCGGTTGCAGCGCATATTGCGAAAATGCATAGTCGAACATCGCGGATACTTCACTGTTACGCGTCTTCGTATTCGGCTCCCCGAGAACGACCGCAATCAAGCGCATTCCATCACGCTTCGCTGTCGCTGCCAGACAGAACTTGGCTTCTGAGGTATAGCCAGTCTTAAGGCCATCTGCCCCGCTGTAAAATCGAACAAGCTTATTCGTATTGACGAGCCAGAATGGCTTAGGGGAATCCTTGCGCAAGTAATCCTGATAGGAACCGGTATACTTCGTAATCCCCTCATACTTCAGTAGTTCTCGACTCATCATAGCGATGTCATGAGCAGAGCTGTAATGGTCAGCTACCGGTAATCCATTGCAGTTGGCAAAGTGAGTGTCTTTGAGTCCAAGCTCCTGAGCCCGCTCATTCATTAGCTTGATAAAGCCCTGTTCCGAGCCTCCGATCTTCTCTGCCAACGCAACAGAGGCGTCATTACCGGAGGCCATTGCTACCCCCTTCAATAGATCATCGACCGTCATTTCTTCCCCGACCTCGAGGAAAATTTGCGACCCACCCATCGATGAAGCATGCTCACTCGTCGTCACCTTATCTGTCAACTTCAAGCGACCCTCATCGATCGCTTCCATCGTCAGAAGCATCGTCATAATTTTCGTTATACTGGCAGGCGGCAGCTTCTCATGACTATGTTTCTCATAAATAACCGTCCCGGTGTCCGCATCTATCAGGATAGCGGAGCGGGCATTCTCCGCCAGCGTCAGTACCTCTGCGTTATCGCGTGCCCCTCCATCCTCTGCCAAGGCCGCGATAGGCCATGCAGATACTGTCAATATAAGAGCCATAAACCCACTGATTAGCAGTTTCTTCAAGCGGTTGTTCCCCCTTTATACTAAAAGTCTGGATTCTGCTAACCTAGTATGCTCCATTTCATGGCATTATATTCCTACATGACGGTTCACTACGAAAAAAAGCGGCGTTCCCGTAGGCTTATGCCTCGCGCAGGAACGCCGCTTGAATTTATGTTTGATTATACTTTATCTCTTAATTACAGCTGCGGTATGATCGTCTGTACCAGACTGAGGAATTGCTCGCGTACACGATCCGTCGTCTCCATGACTTCCGCATGTGATAATGGCTGGTCCAAAATCCCAGCTGCCATGTTGCTGATACAGGAGATACCAAGCACCTCAAGCCCCGCATGGCTAGCTACAATGACTTCTGAGACGGTGGACATACCAACGGCGTCCGCGCCCAGGGTACGCAGCATGCGGATCTCTGCCGGGGTCTCATAGGATGGTCCAAGCAATCCAGCGTACACGCCTTCCTGCAGCGAGAACCCCAGCTTGTCTGCAATAGACCGGGCCAGCTCGCGCAATCTACGGCTGTAAGCCTGGGACATATCCGGGAAACGCGGCCCAAGCTCATCGTCATTGGCACCGATCAACGGGTTCTTCCCAGTCATATTAAGGTGATCGGATATAAGCATCAGATCGCCTGGAGTGAAGGAGGTATTCACGCCACCGGCTGCATTAGTAACAAGCAGCGTCTTCACGCCTAGCTCTTTCATAACCCGCACAGGGAACGCCGTCAATTCAGGACCGTAGCCTTCGTACATATGGAAGCGTCCTTTCATCATCACGACCGGTTTTCCTTGCACATGGCCGATCAGTAATTCACCGGCATGTCCTTCTACCGTGGACTGTGGGAAATGAGGAATATCTGCATAGGAAATGCTGACCGCTTGTTCAATGTGGTCGGCAAGAATTCCAAGTCCAGAGCCGAGAATCAGGCCAACCTCCGGCTTCATCTTGGCCACGGACGAAATATACCCGGCTGCCTCTACAATCATTTCTTTGGTAAGTGTCATTGTCATTTCTCCTTCAAGTTATAATAAATGGCTCATATTCCAGGCTTCACAACTTCCCACTGCAATAAGTTTCTTTATTCCTTAGTATCAATGGACTGATCTTCTATTTGCCGTTTTGCCCGTGGATGAAAGGAATCATACACCGATTTTAGATTTCCACCCGATTTATTCAAATAGAGCTGCAGGGTCGAAGCACTCTGATTGCCTAACATCTCCTGTACAGCGCGCACATCCGCCCCGCCCTGAAGCATATGTACGGCAAATGAATGACGCAAAGTGTGCGGGGTAATCTGCTTGCTGATACCCGCCTCTGCCCCGTATTTCTTAACGATTTTCCAAAATCCTTGACGGCTCAGCGTTCCTCCCTGACGATTTGAGAACAATGGACCGCGGTCTGCTTCCTTCACCCATCTCGGACGGCAATCCTTCAAATAACGGTCTAGCCATTCTATCGTTATAGCCCCAACAGGAATGATTCTTTCCTTACGATTCTCACCTGCACAGCGTAGAAATTGCAGCTGCAAATTAATGTCGCTTATCTCCAGAGAGATCAGCTCGCTAACACGAATACCTGTAGCATACAATAATTCAAGCATCGCCTTGTCCCTTAATCCCAAGGGGGTATCTGGATCGGGCATTTCCAGCAAAGCTTCTGTCTCCTCAATGGTTAACGTCTCAGGTGGGGTCTTGTCCATTCTTGGAGACTCAATCATCAGGAACGGATCATGATCAATCATCCGCTCCTGGAGCAAGTAATGTATAAAAGATCGCAGTGTCACAGTGACCCTGGCAATGGTCGCAGGCGACTTGCCCTTCTCCTTCAAAGCGGAGAAATAGAGCAATATCCCAGCCCTGGTGACCTCGTTGAAATCATCGATTCCGCGGCTCTGCAAATAAGCAACAAACTGCTGTAAATCGCGGGTGTATGCTTCCTGTGTTCGCTCACTCAGACCTTTACGATCCGCCAATTGCGATATAAAAGAGGCAATAACCTGTTCCAATTCATCGCCCCCTCTCATCTTAATCTATCATTATTCACCATACCAGAAAAATAGCTTCAATCTCTGCAGCGGAGTCTCCGGATCTACCACTTCCATACTTCCGGCATGAAAGGCCTTAACCGCTGAGCCCTCAGGAATACGGTATTTTTCCATCGGGAGCAAAGCTACATCCAGGTAGCCAAACGCTTTGTATAAAGCATAAGCAAGCATGATGAATACAATTAAATACTTCAATAAACGTAGACTCTTGCGCAAAGAAATGACCATCGCTCTCCCCTACCTTTATCACGGATTGCCGCCCCGCTCTGCCCTGAGACGAGAACAGCATTTGTACAAGTATATATCCAATCCGCCGGGTTTATGAGAGTTTCTACTCCTATTATTGTACATGCAAAACCATCCTAATAACAGATTCAACTATCGTACAGCTTGAGACAAAAAAATAAGGTAGAGCGGTTTAATCAGCTCTACCTTATTGTAATTATCTTAATTATGATGGCCGTCTTCCGGCTAATCTCAATCCGTCTTGTCCGTTTTATCTGTCTTATCTTTACAACGATGACAAATACCTTGGAAGTCAAGACGATGATCAAGAACCGTAAAATTAAATTCCTTCTCCAGACGTTCCTCTAATGGCCCAAGCCAATCCTCACGTATCTCATCCATTGCGCCACATTGAACGCAGATCAAATGATGGTGGTGATGCTTGTTCGTATCGGTTCGCAAATCATATCTGGCTACTCCGTCGCCGAAGTTGATCTTCTCAACGACATGAAGTTCACTAAGCAACTCCAGGGTCCGGTATACGGTAGCCAAACCTATCTCAGGAGCTTTATCTTTAACGAGCATGAATACATCTTCAGCACTAAGATGATCCTCTTCATTCTCGAGCAATACGCGAACCGTGGCTTCCCGCTGGGGCGTCAATTTATAGCCATGGGATTGTAACTCTTGTTTGATTTTCTCGACTTTCACTTCCACGTTCTCCCTCCCCAAGCATCGCCGACATTAAGCTGCTTTAATAATTCGCTTCTTTCATTATAGGGGGAGTTAATCAACAAAGTCAACATTTTGCTAGAGTGAGAACCTATATCAACAGCGGGGTCACCCAGCTCATGAGCTCGGGAGATACCCAGGTCTCAAAGGTGGAAATAGCAAGCAGGATCGCCGCCATAATCAATGTCAGTGAAGTATACGAGAAGAAGGGTCCGGCCGCACTTCCGCTGCGATGCAAAAGTACCCGATTGCGGATAATGCCTAATGAGAATCCGACAGCCGCTACACTCGCGATCAGCAGTGCCGGGATAACGATCAAATTATGCGGGGCAACCGACACAATTGCGAACAGTAGACCTTTCCATGTGAACTGCCCGACCAGACATCCTACCGCGAACCCGATCAGAACACCCTTAAGAAAATCGAGAATAAGAATTCCCGGCAATCCGATGACTGAAAGGCCCAGCAGCCAGATCAAGCCAAGCCACTTCAAATGCAGACTTGCCACAGTCCAAAAGGATAAGGCCTGGAATGAAGTTCCTCCATCGTTCACCGATACGAAAAAGTCCCCCAAATAACGAGACAGATCCTGTTGCTGCTCAAATGTTAAGGCATTGACCATCAATGCGCCGAATACAACCCCCATCAAAAATAATACACTGACAAATACATATAATGGTGTCTGATCCCGTAATGAATGACGAATTGGTTGCAGCATAGGGAGCCTCCTTCTAATCAGCTTCAATATCTCTGAGGATTCAAGATATAGCCTTGAGAATCCTGATAATACAAGCTATGAAGAAGCCCGCTCCCTTATGCTTAAGTTCCAGCCTGTCCTGCTATTCTTTCAAAACCTTGCCGTATATCCCTCCACCGCCTGCCTGAAGATGTAATGTCCCGGCACGGGCAGAGCATATTTTATCCGCTAATTCCTCGCCAACTACGCCAGACAACTGCGCCTTCGAGACGTGATGCAAAATATTCATTTCCGTACCGAACACCGCCAACAGTTGATTAAGCTTCGACGGTCCCAAGCCCGGGATAAATTCCAGCGGGACCTGATAATGATACGGCGGCCGGCACGTCGGTATACTCGATTCTCTACGGTCGGCGATCGACAGAATCCGGTCCAGAACACCACGTACGAGCTTAGTACTGCCGCAATAAGGACAGCGATCCACCGATACTTCCGCCTCATCAATAATATAGTTGCAGTTGCTGCAGTAAGTCCGATGATACTTCCCAAGCCGGGGGTTGAGACCATAATTGCCCGCAACCTTTCTGCCGTCCTTGCCACGAAGTGCCCGTTCAAACTCACGGTAAGTCGGGGCCTGCAGAATCATTTTATTGTACTCCCTACCAATCTTGCCCAAGGAATGTGCATCTGAGTTAGTTAAGATCGTGTAATTATCCAACTCACTGATCAACCCAGCCATCTCTGAATCGGCGCTCAGACCAAGCTCAACTGCACTGATCCATCGGGGATCGAGCACATCAGAAATCCGCGGCGCACAGCTTCCATATATACTCCGATGCGGCGTGAAAATATGCGCAGGGATCACCATTCCGCCCCGCTTATATACTTCCTCCTGCAGTTCTCGGGCAGGGACATACACCCGCTGCGAGCTAAGCTGCACGTTCTTCATTCTGGGCTTCAACCATTCTGTGAATGAGCGCATCGTCTCGAGATACGGGAAAAATACGAGCAGATGGGCCGGCCCCATGTCTGGCTCTCTGATTTCTAATTCACTGCCGAGCAACAGAGTCGTCCCTTCGTATGCGATGCCCCCCTCTTCTAGCTCCCGCATCTGCCCTTGCTCCAGGCTGGTAATGATGTCAGCTTGAACACCCGGTGAATGACAATCGATGATACCGACCAGTTGAATCCCTTTGCGCTCAGCAGCTTCTTTGGCAATATTAGCGAACGTCAGGTTTCGACTGCCGCTAATTTTTACCGGAGCCCCCGCTTCGGTTCTGCCAATATGAATATGAAAATCAGCAAAATACGAGGAGAGATTTGGGTTGTTCATTTCATTTGAACTATTCATTGCTGTCTACTTCCCTGCCTGCTGGCTGAGCTTACGCTGCTGCCAGATGTAGAAGGCTACCATCGTCTTGGCATCGGCAATTCGCCCCTCGGCAATATATCGCTGAGCTTCTTCAAAGCTAACCTCATATACCTCGAGGAACTCATCCTCATCGGGCGACATCTCCCCGCTCGTTAACTCCTCGGCTAGATACAGATGAATCACCTCATCAGAGAAGCCTGGAGCTGTATAGAAGGAATGCAGAAGCGTCATACGCTCGCAGCGATAGCCAGTCTCCTCTTCAAGCTCACGTGCAGCAGCCTCCATCGGATCTTCACCCTTCTCCAACTTACCAGCTGGAATTTCCAGCTCACAGCGGCCCATCGCTTGGCGGAATTGATCAACCATCAATAGCCTTTCATTGTGAAAAGCGAGGACGGCCACTGCGCCGGGATGCTTCACAATCTCCCGTGTTGCTGTACTTCCGTCCGGCAGTTCTACTGTATCCACCTGCAATGAAATGACCTTCCCCTTAAAAATCGGCTCGGTCGAAATGGTCTTCTCCATTAGTTTATCTGTCATATGATCCATGATCCTCCTCATGAAATAATTGATCATTCGTTAAGTTACTCATAACTTGTCCGCTTCGGACATATGGTGTTATTATACCAAACCTCCACGTAAAGGAGCAGCGCTCATGAAAAGCTATTTTTCGGAAAAATCAGTTCGTGTTCAAGGCAAAGCCTGGCAAGTTCGTATTATACTCAATCAATGGCAAAAAGAAGCAGGAAAATCTGCCAAGGTCAAGGATTTAATTCGAACGCGGACAAGTAAATAGAATTCGGTGCCGAAAGTCAGACTTTTTAAACACACACTATTATTAAAGTGAGAGGTGAACGAATAATGGCGCACAGACCGCCTCAATTAGATAACACCCCTAATATTCCAGATATATTAGAACGGGCAGAAGATCTAAATTTAATGCTTCATCACTTGGAAAGCACTAGCGATTCTACAGAGATGCCTGAATACAATTATTTTGACCGCTCCGGGCTTATTCAGTGCTCGGTCTCGTCCGGCATGTTGAATGCAGCCACTAAGCTGGCCGGAGATAGCGACCCGGTGTTACGATGTGTGCTGATTTGCAGCCTTTATGAGGAAGGTTATACAGAACTGGCGGAGCAGCACCTCCTAGAAATAGTACATAAGCTGTTTCCCCCCCGGACCCCATATCAAGAAGCCGCCAGAATATACGGAGAGATTCTGTATGATCAAGCCCGTTATGAAGAAGCTTCCGCGATTTTTGCCGCCTTGGCTGAGGCCTGCCCTTCCATGGCTTCAGTACGTTATGCCTCAGCTGCCTGCCGTCTCCAGGAGAAGGTTCTGCGACTGAGAAGGCGGATGGAATTGTACCACCCGGATCAGGATGAACGGCTTAAAATTGAGAAGTATATTCACGGATTCTTGGACATGCTGGCTTTTATTGAGCAAACGCATTGGCACTCGACGTGGAATGACAAGCAAAAAAGTAATCTGCCGGAGCAAATAAGCGCCAACATCAAACAAAACCGCCCATAAGCCCTAGGCTATTGAACGGTTTTGTTTGTCGTTGCTTACTATTTATTTTACAGTCTGTGCAATGATCTCCAATGCCAGCTCTGCAGTCTTCACAATGTCCTCAGCCTTGATTCGCTCGCGTGTCGTATGAATGTCTTCATAGCCAACAGCCAGGTTTACAGTTGGAATGCCTAGTCCATTGAATATATTGGCGTCGCTGCCGCCGCCCGACATGAATGTAGCGCCTGACAGGCCAAGCTCACCTGCTGCTTTCTGAGCCAGAACAACAACAGGCTCCTGCTCGGAGAGGTGGAAAGACGGATATACGATCGTACTGTTAAAGACGCCTTTGGTATGGTAATCCTGACAGGTCGATTCCACCGCTTCCTTCATTCCGGCAATCTGCTGCTCAAGCTTCGCCTGCGAGGTGCTGCGTGCTTCGGCATACAGCTTCACATGATCAGGGACGATATTCGTCTCTCCCCCGCCTTCGAACTTGCCGATATTCGCCGTAGTCTCCTCATCAATCCGTCCAAGCCTCATACGAGCAATCGTCTTACCTGCTACCTGGATCGCGCTGATGCCATCCTCTGGATTCACTCCAGCATGAGCCGATTTCCCATAGATATCAATCGTAATGAGCGCTCGGGAAGGAGATGCTACGCAGATTGTACCTACATCCCCGTTCGAATCAAAGGCAAAGCCAAATTTGGCATCAAGTAAGCCAGTATCCAGCGCTCTTGAGCCAGTCATGCCCATTTCCTCGCCTACGGTAATGACGAATTGAATTTGCCCATGCGGCAAATTGTGCTCGCGCAGCACCTGAATGACCTCCAGCAACGAGGCTACGCCAGCTTTATCATCAGAGCCGAGAATCGTTGTACCGTCACTACGGATCCAGCCATCTTCCCCAACGATAGGGTTAATTCCTACTCCGGGAGCGACCGTATCCATATGACTCGTGAACAAAAATGGCTCCGCATTCGTCTGAACACTTGGCTTCAAAGTCGCGATCAGATTTCCGGCACCATGTCCCGTTCTGGCCATAGAGTCGTCCTCAACAACTTCAAGTCCTAGTTCTGTAAATTTACGAATCAGAAAATCGGCAATTTCCCGCTCATGCTTCGTCTCGCTGTCAATGCGGACCAATTCCAGGAAGAGTTGAATCAATCTTTCCTTATTGATCATTGGACTTTCCTCTCTTTCACGTTTACGATATTATAGAAGGTAAACCAACTTAACAAATCTATATTTAAAAGGAGTTAAGGTATGTCTAAAAAATGGCTAAAAATCGTAGTCTATCTGATGTTGTTTGCGATGGTAGGTTCTACACTATTTGCGCTGCTTGAACCTCTACTCATGCGTTAGCATCTTCCCATATCGCCTCATAACCGAAGACTTCATTAAAATAAGGAATGATGTCATGGGCTACCTGTTCAACAGTAAATGTCTTGCCCGTGACATCTTCCAGCGAAGTTACCCCGTATTCCTGAATTCCACACGGAATAATCCCCTGGAATCCCTCGTTCTGAATGCCTGATTTGATATTGAAAGCGAAGCCGTGACTCGTAACAAAGCCGCGACGGTGACGGCATTTATTAAACTTGACGCCAATCGCTGTAATCTTGACATTTCCGACCCATACTCCGGTATATTCCGGCTTCCTTGACCCTTCGATTCCGAACTGAGCCAAATAATTAATGATCACCTGTTCGAGATTCCGTAAATAACCGTGCAGATCGAGGCCGTTCTCACCATCGAGCAGTAGTAGCGGATATCCCACTAGTTGACCTGGCCCGTGATAGGTAATGTCCCCGCCACGGTCGATTTGGACCAGCGAGATCCCCTGCTCCTGCAGCTGCTCTGGACTGAGAAGCAAGTGCTCAGGATGCTGCTGAGAGCCAATCGTATAAGTCGGTGGATGCTGAAGAAGCAGCAGGTGCTCCTGCTGCTGTCCGTCGCTGATCGCTTTTACTAATTCTTTTTGCTTATCCCAAGCTTCCCCATATTCAATCATCGGAGTATAGCTTACTAATAATGGTTTGTTCATGATGATGTCCCCCAGAAGAATCAATAAACTTGCGTATCCAAAGTAAAGCCTTCAATATTGTCCTTCACGCGCTGCATGAACCGTCCGCAGATAACGCCATCCAAAATACGGTGATCTAATGACAGACACAGATTCGCCATCGAACGAACCCCGATCATATCATTGATAACTACCGGGCGCTTCACAATCGACTCGAAGGTCAAAATTGCGGCTTGCGGATAATTGATAATCGGCTGTGTTAAGATCGAACCGAAGGAACCGGTATTGTTCACGGTAAAAGTTCCACCTTGCATATCGTCCAGTTTCAATTTGCCCGCACGAACCTTGGAAGCCAATTCATCGATTTCCCGGGCAAGTCCGGCGATGCTCTTCTGGTCGGCGTTTTTGATGACTGGAGTTAACACAGAATCCTCAGTACCTACGGCGAGAGACAGATTGATGTCCCGCTTAACGATAATCTTGTCGACCGCCCAGACGGAATTCATAATTGGATAGTCTTTAATCGCACCGACAACGGCTTTAAGAACAAAAGCCAAATAAGTCAGGTTGATGCCTTCTTTTTGCTTGAATTCGTTCTTAAGCTTATTGCGAAGCTGTACAAGATTGGTTACGTCGACCTCAATCATCATCCAACCATGTGGAATCTCCGATACACTCTGACGCATCCGGGTAGCAATCGTGTTACGAATCGGCGTTACATCAATTAAGTATTCTGAACGTCCGCCCTCTACTTCGATCGTCGGAATACGTGGTGTCTCGGTCAAGTGCAAGCCTGAATGACGTACAGGTTCTGAAGCTGGAGTCCCAGGAATAATACCTGGCGTAGCTACAGCTTGTACAGGTGCAGTCTGAGGCTGCGCTGCAGGCACCGATTGTACAGCCGCTGGAGCCGCAGTTGCCGGATTAGCGGAGCCCTGGTTCTCGATATAGTGCAATACATCCTTGCGTGTCACTCTACCGCCTAATCCTGTGCCTGGAACCGCTTGAAGATTTATGCCGTGTTCAGCCGCTAATGTCTGAACTGCAGGCGAGTATCTGGCACGCTGTAAATCTCCATTCTCTACCGAAACGCCCGCGGTAGTAGCTTGTGCAGATTCAACCGTTAACGGCTCACTCTCTGAAGCAGACACGGCTTGCTCTGTCTCAATTCGGCAGATGATCGTTCCTACAGCAATCTCCTCGCCTTCCTGCACGAGAAGCTCGCCCATAATCCCGTCCAGAGTCGACGGAATCTCAGCATTAACTTTATCGGTAATGACTTCGCAGATTGGTTCATACTGCTCTACAGGATCGCCCGGCTTCTTGAGCCATTTGCCGACCGTCGCCGATACGAGCGATTCTGCCAATTGCGGCATCACAATATCATTCATTACTTTCTTGAACATGCTCTCACTCCCATTTAGAGGTTGTTCAATAAGTCCGCTCCTCAGACCCTAGCTTCATCCAACCTTCTTGGTGCTGAAAGCCGGCCTTTTTGAACAGCATATTTAATATAGCGCTAATTGAAGCATGGCTTCTTTTACCTTGTCTTTGTTCAACATGAAGAACTTCTCCATTGGCGGACTAATCGGCATCGCTGGTACGTCTGGCCCGCACAACCGCTGAATCGGAGCATCGAGATCATACAAGCATTCCTCAGCAATAATCGCTGATACTTCAGCCCCAATCCCACCGGTCTTGTTGTCCTCGTGAACGATCAGCACTTTACCAGTCTTCTTAACCGCAGCGATAATCGCTTCGCGATCCAGCGGCTGAAGGGTACGCAGATCTAAAATATGCGATGTGATACCTTGCTCAGCCTCCAATTCCTCCGCAGCCTGCATAGCGAAATGAAGCGGCAAACTGTAGCTGATTACTGTAATATCCTCGCCCTCTCTCAGCAGATTAGCTTTGCCGAGCGGAACCGTGTAATCCTCTTCAGGAACGTCACCTTTAATGAGCTTGTAACACTTCTTATTCTCGAAGAACAGCACCGGATCAGGGTCGCGAATGGCAGCCTTTAACAGCCCCTTCGCATCATACGCCGAATAAGGAGCTACGATCTTCAGTCCCGGCGTACCGAAGAAGATCGATTCCGGACATTGGGAATGGTACAAACCGCCAAAAATACCGCCGCCAATTGGCGCGCGTACGACGAGCGGACAATCCCAGTCATTGTTGGAACGATACCGTATCTTAGCAGCTTCACTAATAATCTGGTTCGTAGCAGGCAGCATGAAGTCGGAATATTGCATCTCGGCGATCGGTCTCATACCGTACATCGCCGCTCCTATTGCTACACCCGCGATCGCAGATTCAGCCAGCGGCGTATCAATGACACGCTCTTCGCCGAACTGTTGCTGCAGTCCCTTCGTAGTGGTGAACACGCCGCCTTTGACACCAACGTCTTCTCCCAACACAAATACTCGTTCATCGCGCTCCATCTCTTCCTTCATGGCCAGGCGAAGCGCATCAACATATTCCATTACCGGCATATTACTGTCCCTCCCCATCGTTCGCATATACATGCAGCAGCGTATCTTCCGGGTTCGGGAACGGAGCACTCTCAGCTTCTTCAATTGCAATCTTAAGCTCTTGCTTGATTTCTTCCACTAGTGCTGCTTCCTGTTCCTCGCTCCATAAGCCGCATTCCATTAAATAAGACTTCATTCTTGGAATGCCGTCCTTCTTCCAGTTCTCCTCGATTTCCTCTTTGGTACGATAAGCTAGATCATTATCCGAAGTCGAGTGTGGAGAGAGTCTGTACATCATCGATTCAATCAAGGTCGGTCCCTCGCCACGAACTGCACGTTCGCGCGCTTCCTTCACGGCCTGATATACTTCAAGGGCATCATTGCCATCAACACGAATACCCGGGAACCCATAGCCCAACGCACGATCAACCACTTTGCCGCCGAGCTGCTTCTTGATCGGCACCGAGATTGCATACTGGTTATTCTGACACAGAAAAATAACTGGCAGCTTCTGTACGCCAGCGAAGTTAAGCCCTTCGTGGAAATCCCCCTGATTGCTGGATCCTTCGCCAAAAGTTACGTAAGAGACGATATCCTTCTTCTGCATTTTCACTGATAACGCTACACCAACCGCATGCGGAACCTGTGTCGTTACAGGGCTAGATCCAGTCACGATACGCAGACGCTTGCTGCCAAAATGGCCCGGCATTTGCCGACCTCCGCTGTTCGGGTCATCCGCCTTGGCGAAGGCCGACAGCATTAATTCCTTCAGAGTCATTCCAACGGAAAGTACGAAACCGTAATCCCTGTAATACGGGAGAAAATAGTCGCGCTCACGATCAAGTGCAAATGCCGCAGCGATCTGAGTACTCTCCTGACCGATGCCGGATACGTGAAAATTGATCTTACCTGCCCGCTGGAGCAATAAGCAGCGCTCATCGAATTTACGAGCGAGCACCATATATTTATACATGTCTACTACTTCGGTTTCTGATAATCCGAGCTGCTCATGTCTTGGCTTCGTTTGAACTGAACTTTTTGCGTTCATGGAGTTACCTCCTTCATATGGTTCCCGCATCTTAAAAAGTCTTATGCCTAATCTTAAAACCTGGTACTAAGACTTGGGTTAACCTCATTATAAACCTTTTCCCTGTAAAAAGAAAACATTTAAAAGTACATGTTCAAAAAGCTGCAATTTGCTGCGTGTCTTTCGCCTAACGAAACTACAGATCGTTATTTTCTCAAAAACAGCAGCATATTAAATCTAACGAAACACCATATCGTTATTTGGGAGAAATTCGGGCGTTAAGCTCCAAATTGGCCTAGATAACGATACCTCGTTTCGTTAAAATATTTTACAACTCATTTTGGGTCAAATAACGATACCAAGTTTCGTTAAGGTGAAAGTAACTTTCAAGAAGCCTCTTAAAAGTTAATATTCCGACCGTCTACAACCAGTGCCGCTTCCCCGATAATTTCGGAAAGCGACGGATGAGCAAAGGCCACTTGTCCCAATTCCCAAGGTGTGGCATTCAGCACTGCCGCCATAGCAGTCTGGTTAATCAACTCAGTAACATGATTCCCGATCATTTGAACACCCAGAATATCTTGGCTTTTCGCATCGGTCACGATTTTCACAAAGCCCTCTTTGTCACCATGTACGAGTGCTTTGCCGATCACCGAGAATGGAGCTTTGCCAATCTTAACCTCATGTCCCTTAGCCCTAGCTTCCTTCTCGCTTAGACCAACAGATGCCACTTCTGGTCGACTGTACACACAACGCGGAACTTGGTTCTCATCATAATGTAACTCTTCTTCGGCGATGTGATGCACGGCAACCAAACCTTCATGACTGGCTGCATGAGCCAATTGCAGACCGCCGATGCAGTCGCCGATCGCATAGATATGTGGCTCCGTTGTCTGCATATGCTCATTGACGCGGATAAATCCATTGCTCAACGCAATATCCGTATTTTCCAGACCGGTATTCTCTACATTAGCTTGTCTTCCAATCGAGATGAGCAGCTTGTCACCTTGTAATTCAATCGTCTGATCCCCTTGCTGGGCTGAGATATGTACTTGTCTGTCCATCACAGCATAGGTATCAGGCAGTACCTTCACACCCGTCAGCACTTTGATTCCCCGCTTTTGCAAATGTTTCTGCAGCTCGCGGGCCACTTCTTCGTCTTCAGCTGGTAGCAATTGCCCCGCCGCTTCAACTACAGTAACGTTGACACCAAAATCTTGAAGCAAAGAAGCCCACTCGACACCAATGACGCCGCCACCTACGATAATCATGGAATCAGGCAAATCCTCCAACAGGAGCGCCTCATCACTGCTCAGAATATGCTCTCCATTAGGAACAAGCCCTGGCAGGCTGCGCGGACGCGATCCGGTTGCAATAATCAGATTGGTCGGAACGACCGTCTCCATCTCCCCGTCATTTAACTCAACCGCAACAGCACCGCTCTTTGGCGAGAAAATAGAAGGACCGATCACCCGGCCTTTCCCTTGGATGACGGTGATCTTATTTTTTTTCATCAAATATTGAACACCTTTATATAATTGATCTACAACCGCCTGCTTCCGCTCCTGCACCTTAGGGAATACCAGTGACAAGCCACTCGTCTCGATGCCGTAGCTTGCGCTGTCCTTCATTTGCGCATATAGTTCCGCACTGCGAAGCAGCGCCTTGCTAGGAATACAACCGCGGTGAAGGCATGTTCCCCCCAGCTTGTCCTGCTCAATAATTACAACCTCTTTACCCAGTTGTGCGGCACGAATCGCGGCAATATATCCGCCCGTCCCTCCACCAAGTACAGCTACGTCACATGTTATCGCCATAAATATATCTCCACCATTCTATTTCGAATAATTACATTTGCTATATTCTACATTTTACCTCGTTTTTGAATGATTACAAATGAGGCATGTAAATAGACAGAATTCTAAGAAGAAGGTATGATTAGAATAATTCCAATTCATTACTGTTCGCGAAAGGAAAGGGATACATAAACGATGAAGCTGATGATTTCCCGTTTTATTGCGATTGTTATTCTGGTCATTCCCGGCATCGCAGCTATGATCGGCTTTTTGAAAATCAAGGACGCTGTTTTCCTTTATTATTCCCAGCATGGCAATGATGCCTTGGCTACCCCTACCTTCGACTGGCTTAAATTTATTGTCGGACTGTTGCTATTTGCCGCTGGCATCAGCTTCTTGGCTGGCTGGATTTATTTTCGCGACCGCAAACGCGGCTACGGTAAGAACCATAAGAAAAAAGCCGTCACTTAGTAACACTTTCTTGACTTACTTCGTAATCAAAGGCTTAACAAAAAACTCTCTCCCTGCCGTTATGTACGTACTGGGAAAGAGTTTTTTTATTGTCTATTGAATGGATCACTCATATAGAGCATCCTTCAATTTGGTGGACATCCTTGGGTTATGCTTGGCCGAGATGCGGAGAATCGTCTTCTTTAATCTCTTATTCTCCTCTTCCAACTGATGCAGCTGATCAATCAATTCTCCAATCCACTGTTTGTTGCTGTCCGTCACATCCAAATGTCCCAACATATCTCTATAATGTTCAAGCTTCGCTTGAATCTCCTTCGTCTCTTCCAACATTCTTCGTCCTCTCTATTACATCAAATATAGCTATTCATAAGCTGTCGACGAGATCTGATTTATTTATTGTAGCATAAGAGATAAAAAACGCCGAAAGATCAGTTACAATTCCAGCCTAGTCCCCAGTGTGCTAGTCCCGCTTCCACTCATGCTTCTGAATAGCGGCGTGGATCCGCTGTAGCCATTTAATAATCTCAGCGATACCAATGAATAAAAAGCCCGCAGCCATTCCATAAATCCAATAAATGATCGCGTTCCATAAGCTGAGGCCTTCACTTAGACGACTGTCCATAATGCCTACAATCATCCCAATTACTAGCGACAAAATAATCAATACAATACCGAACACGAACAAAATCATCGAAAATATATTGCGGGGTTCATACTTGTTTACATTCCTACGCATCTCATCAACTACGATAACGTCCCATTGCCCCTCTTCCCGCAATCTTTCAGCCTCTAATTCAGCCGACGACCTGACGATATATCGGATCTCCTTCTCGCTATTGGTTTCCTGATCCCTATACTTCACATAAAATGCCACCAGCATCTCCCCTGTGTAATATTTCCATTTATCATAACATGCAGATCTTAAGCAAGTCACCGAATCTCATGAAAATAAAAAAACGCCAAGTTTCATTTCCGGTCTCTTGACGTTATGTATTTCGGACACAGATATCGATTGATCATCTGGTTAGTGGCAGCTACTCCCAAGTCCTCTTCTCGTTAATCTCCATCTTCTTCTTGAAGGCTTGATCCAGATCGATCCCAAGCTTGTTAGCCAAGTCGAATATATTCCAGACGACATCATACATCTCAAAGCCAAGGTTCTCTTTCTTCTCTGTTGCAGGATCGAAGGATACCTCGAGCACTTCTTTGGACAGCTCCCCTACTTCGGTCATCAAATAGAGCATCCGCTGTTCAATACTGCTCGTCTCAAAGCCTTTCTCCTTACTAAACTCTCTGACATACTGCTGAAACTGCGCTGTATTCATATCCAAATCCCTACCTTTGTATTAAAAACAATGCGATTTATAAGTACATGACACAGTATAGAACGGTAGGGTTGGATTGGCAAGATAGATCAATATTCGCATATTTGCTTTAATCGAATTCGTCACAAAAAAACACCGCTCTTTATCGGTTTCCGAAGGAACTGATAAATAAGCGGTATTTGTAGGTGTCTGCTTAATAGTTAATGAAACAGCTTTATCTGATTAAAAAATGAACCGACTGATTTCTGTTTCCATAATCAAAAAATTCTTTATAGTAATCCTATTCTTTACTCTTTCATGAAACTTTATGCTCAATCCGCAGCTTATCTGCTACCATCGCGATGAACTCCGAGTTAGTTGGTTTCGATTTGCTGATGTTGACGGTATAGCCAAATAAGTGGCTAATCGAGTCAAGGTTGCCGCGCGTCCAAGCGACTTCGATCGCATGACGAATGGCACGTTCAACACGAGAAGGCGTCGTCTTGAATTTCTCAGCGATAGCTGGATACAGCGTCTTCGTAATTGCCCCCAAGATTTCAATGTTATTGTAGACCATTGTAATTGCCTCGCGCAGATACTGATAACCTTTAATATGCGCGGGTACCCCGATTTCATGTATGATAGTTGTTATATTCGCGTCCAAGTTTTTGCCTTTGCCAATTGGAACAACATTCGATTTGCTGAAGGATGAGGATGGCGTAGTCCCCGTTGTTACCGTCGATACGCCCACCAATTGACGAATCCGATTGACGAGAACCTCCATATCGAAGGGCTTAAGGATATAGTACGATGCTCCAAGCTGTACAGCACGCTGCGTAATGTTCTCCTGACCAAAAGCGGTCAACATAATAATTTTGGGCTGCGGAGTCAAATTCATTTCGCGTAACCGTTCCAATACGCCCAGACCATCCAGATGCGGCATAATAATATCCAGAATTAACACGTCCGGAATTTTAGAAGCGTTGTCGATCATCTCCAGCACTTCTTCGCCATTATAAGCAATTCCCGAGACGATCATATCGTCCTGCTCCGAGATATACTCTGCGAGCAAATTCGTAAATTCCCGATTATCATCCGCCAACAACACTTCAATTTTCTGCACTGACGACGTCCTCCTTAAGTACTTGAATAAATTATTAAATTACTTTCTCTTCCAGATTAAGGATTCGACATGCGAAAGTAAATTCCTTCTGTCGAAAAATTTTTTTCTTTAATTTTTTATTCGTTTAAGATATAATATATTATTTATTTACAGATTGCGATACATTTTTATTAATTTCGACAAAGCTTAGCACAAAACACCTCTCGCTAGCGACAAAATATTCACCATCCTAGAGCTTTATTATCCCGGTACATTCAACCTACTTCCCCCTAAACAAAAGATCCTAAGGCTTAACTAGCCTTAAGATCCTGGTAAGTCTGTTTATGCTTAAGAACTCCTGCATCCTGCAGCATCCACTCGATAAAGCAGCCATAACCCGAACGAGGATCGTTCACAAAAACATGAGTCACTGCACCGATTAGCTTATTATTCTGGATAATGGGGCTGCCGCTCATTCCTTGTACAATTCCTCCGGTCTTCTCAATCAGGCGCGAATCCGTAATACGCAGAACCAATCCCTTGGTCTCCGGAGCATTCTGCCGGGATACATGAATGATTTCGACTTTAAATCTCTCCACCTTTTGGCCTTCCACAACGGTTAAAATTTCTGCTGGTCCTTCTTTTACCTCTTCAGCAAAGGCTACAGGGATTCCGTCTTTATAGACACTATGTTCAGGATTCTCGGCCATTTTACCGAATATGCCGAATGGAGTATTCCGTTCGATTGTTCCGAGAGTTCTTCCTTCTTTGATAAAATGAGCTCTCTTCTCGCCTGGCTCCCCACTCTCGCTCTTGGAAATCGATGTTACGCTCGATTGCAAAATTTGCCCACTGCCTACGACGATCGGTGTCTGGGTGTTCATATCCGTAATGACATGTCCCAAAGCTCCATATACCCCTTGTTTAGGCGCATAGAAGGTTAATGTTCCAACACCTGCAGCTGAATCGCGGATATATAGACCAATTCTCCAGGAACGATCCTGATTGTCAAAAGCGGGAGTAAGCAATGTCGTATAAGTTCTTCCGCCACGC
This sequence comes from Paenibacillus lutimineralis, assembly GCF_003991425.1. Taxonomy (NCBI): domain Bacteria; kingdom Bacillati; phylum Bacillota; class Bacilli; order Caryophanales; family Paenibacillaceae; genus Paenibacillus; species Paenibacillus lutimineralis. Next base: position 2,383,864 of record NZ_CP034346.1, on the reverse strand, counting down.
TTGTAAGTAACTTTGATCGGTTGGTTTTTCTTGCCCGCTTGATCTGCAATAATAGCAACATCTTTGACATCCTTTAATTCGACGCCATTCAAATGGGTGATTAAATCTCCTGTCTTCAGTCCAGCCACTTCTCCAGGGGATAACTTGTCATTGTTGGTCGCCACCTGATGATGACCTACAACGAGGATGCCTGCGGATTTTACTTTGACTCCGATCGTCTGCCCTCCGGGGATGACCTTTAAGTCAGGAATAACATTGACTTTCACGGTCTTGAGAGGAATTTGTCCGAATAATTTCATGCGGATATTCGCTTCACCACTACCCACAGTATCCAGCTTGAGCGGTTCGCCTAGGGAGACTGTCATGGTTGGAACTGCCTTCCCATTCAACGTAAGTACATCGGGTCGATCAACACTAACAGATGCCTGTACGGGCAAAGCTAAGTGTAGCTGTGTGCCCTGCCCCTGGAACAACCGCAGCTCATCTGGCAAACTGAAGGATTGTCCATTCACCGCGGTTGAACCGAGAAAACATAAGAAAAAAGCAAATAAAAGGCCGAGTAATCTCTTGGTTAGGTTCGGGTTCAATGGCTGTCACACTCCCTTTAGCTTCTTCGCTTGACGAAAAGGTGGTCGCCAATTGCGTACCTATAAGATACCCTGGGGCAGGTCTTTTATTACTGTCAATCATTGTTCCGGCCTCAAATTGAATCCTTTTGAGCCGCAGCCAGCTTCAGCATTTCCTGAGCATGATGCTGCGTCTTCTCAGTAATCTCGACGCCCCCAAGCATACGTGCCAATTCATTCACACGCCCTTCTTCGCTGAGCTCCTCAATCTGAGTCATAGTCCGCCCATCTGTTACGATCTTCTCGATTAAATATTGCTGATCTGCCATACACGCCACCTGTGGCAAGTGGGTAATGGAGAAGACCTGGCATGTTCTCGATAAACGGAACAGCTTCTCGGCGATTGATTGAGCGGCTCGTCCGCTAACCCCTGTATCCACTTCATCAAATATAAGTACCGGAACATTGTCATGACGAGCGAAGATGCTCTTCATTGCAAGCATAATCCGTGATAATTCCCCACCGGAAGCGATCTTACTCAAAGGCCGCAACGGTTCGCCTGGGTTCGGCGATATGAGAAACTCGGCAACATCGATACCATGACGACCAGGACGGATCTTCCTGCCCATCCAATCCACGCCATGAGGATCCTCGTTCCAATCCAGCTTCACCTTAAATGAAGTCCGCTCCATCTGCAATTCCTTAAGCTCAATTTCGATCTGAGCAGCAAGCTCTTCCGCCTTTTGGCGGCGTACGCTACTCAGCTGCTCGGCCTCTTCAAGCAACTGCTCCAGTAGCTCTTCACGCTTGGCCTCGAGCTTATCGAGCAATTCGTCCTTATTCTCCAACGTCTCAGTTTCTCGGAGAATTTTATTATAATAAGCCAGAATATCCTCAGCATTGTCACCGTACTTGCGCTTTAGGGAAGACAGCAGATCAAGCCGATCTTCCACTTCCTCCAGACGCTCCGGATTAAATTCAATATTATCCCTGTAATTACGCAGACTATAGGACGCATCTTCAAGCTGATAGTAAGCACTTTGCAACTGCTCCAGCATAGGGCCGATTCCGCGTTGATCGAAGCCAGCAACGTCATTCAGTTTTGCTAGCGCCTTCGCAACAGCTTCCAATCCTTGTGATCCATAGAGCAGATCATAAGCCAGAGATACGGAGTCCATCATTTTCTCACTATGGGATAGCTTGTTCTTTTCCTCCAGTAATAATTCATCTTCACCAGCTTTTAATTCAGCAGCAGCGATCTCTTCAATTTGAAAACGGTACAAATCGAGCATCTGGAGCGCTTGCTGACTGGTATTGCGAAGATCATTATATTCCTTATCCACCTTAGCGTAGGCAGAATATGTATCCTGGTATTTCGCCTTAACGGGACGGATTGTCTCAGCACCGTAAGCGTCCAACAATCCGAGATGTAGCTCAGGCCGAAGCAATGTTCCATGCTCATGCTGTCCATGTAAATTGATTAATTGCTCACCGACTTCGCGCAGCATGGACAAATTGACAAGTTGACCATTAATACGTGCAGTACTCTTGCCCTGAGAGCTGATCTCACGACGAATGATCAACAGCTCCTCGGAACTTGCACTAATGCCGAAATCCGCAAGTGTGGTCCATACCGAATGCGCTAGCGGCAGATCAAAGGAAGCCTCCATCTCCGCCCGCTCACAGCCATAGCGAATCAAATCCGCAGAGCCGCGACCTCCAGCTATAAGACCAAGGGCATCGATAATAATCGATTTACCCGCACCCGTCTCACCGGTAAGAACATGAAATCCGTAATGAAACTTGACGTCTACTGCCTCCACAACCGCCAAGTTCCGGATCGATAAATGGACTAACAATGCACGACAACCCCTTTCCCAATTAAGGCAATATCACGAATCAGGAAATGAAACCCATAATTTGGTCGATGACAAAATGGCTGTAAGCTTCATCTCGGCAGATCATCAGAATTGTATCGTCTCCGCAGATCGTTCCAAGAAGATCGGGCCATTCCATATTATCGAGCAGAACAGCAACAGAATTAGCCGTACCCGGCAAGCATTTGATGACCACCAGATTGCCTGTATGATCAATGCTTACAAAGCTATCGACCAGCGCACGCTGAAGCTTCTGGATCGGATTATAACGCTGGGCGGTCGGCAACGAATATTTATACCGTCCATCATCCGTAGGAACCTTGATCAGCATCAATTCTTTGATATCACGGGATACTGTTGCCTGGGTAACCTGAAAGCCGGATTCCCTAAGCGCTTCGACCAACTCATCCTGTGTTTCAACTTCCCGATTGGAAATAATTTCTCTTATTTTAATATGTCGTTGACCTTTCATAACATCCTCCATATTCATTCATTGGCTATTTCATCCTCTTCGGATTCTCCTGCTGTTAAGACGATCTCCCGGATGGTCTCCTGCTCTAGATCAATATACAATACGCCGGCACAATCCGGGTACAGCAGCAGAAAGCTTAGAAAATCCTTACGCATACCGCTGCCTGTCCACTCGATGGGCAAGCGCTCCCGGGATGTTCTAACGATATAGAATTCCCTATTCTTGACGACAATATAGTCGATAAACAGACGGCTGTGAAAAACTTGACCATCCACCTTGAAGGATAATGGGATCTTCAGCTTGTCGCTGAGGACCTCATAGCCTGCCTGTTCCAGCATATTAACCGCCGGATGCTCCAGAATCTCTTCGTTCATCTCAAATCCGATGCCGGATCTTAGTGTAAAGGGCTTACGTACCCAGGAACGAAAAGTCCGGTAAATCAAGAACAGAATAATTCCCGTAATCAGTAGCATCAATAAACCGTCAGAGTAATCTCCCATCCGAAATCACCTCAGAGATTAATTCGACGAATGAAGGCCAGCTCCTGTCATGAAGGCAACATTTTATTCACCTCCTATTATAGGGAACATCTGTTCTATTTTCAATATTATCATTTGCTAATCCACCAAAAAATTAAAACCCGTCATTTCGACGGGTTCACACTGAACACTGCTCCAGCTTCCTCTACAACCTGACGGGCAAGCTTGGAGATCGCTTCAGGATCAGCCTCTTGGGCTGAATCTTCGGTCAGGCACAGATGCGCCAAAAATTCAACATTCCCCTCCCCGCCAGTGATCGGCGAGTAAGTCAGCCCCTCAAGCACATATCCAAGGCCTAGGGCCTCTTCAATTACCTGCTCCAACACCTCGATATGGACCTTCGGGTCTCGAACGACACCGGACTTGCCCACCTTCTCACGACCAGCTTCGAACTGTGGCTTAATCAGTGCGACGACATCAGCAGGACGCTGCAGCAGTTCAAGAAGCGGCGGAAGAATCATTTTGAGCGAAATAAAAGAGACATCGATGCTGGCAAAGTTCGGGCTTGGACCATCCAAATCCTCAGGTGTCATATACCTGAAGTTGGTACGCTCCTTCACATTCACCCTCTCATCATTACGCAGCGACCAATCGAGCTGATTGTAGCCGACATCGATGGCATAGACATAGCTGGCTCCGTGCTGTAATGCGCAGTCCGTAAACCCGCCTGTCGAAGACCCGATATCGAGCATGACTCGCTCGCTCATATCAATCTGGAACCATTTCAGCGCCTTCTCCAGCTTCAACCCACCACGACCAACGTAAGGGTGAACTGCTCCCTTTACAGATAACGCAGTATCTCGTGGAATCTTCGTTCCCGCCTTCTCTAGCCGCTCTGTTCCGCTATATACTAACCCGGCCATAATGGCCGCTTTTGCTTTTTCCCTACTGTCAAAATACCCCTGCTCCACAAGCAGGACATCTAATCTTTCTTTGGATACTGACATGTAATTCTCCTGACTGATAAAATCATCTCACGCGAAGTTTATAAATCGAAAAAGCTCTGTCAGCTATTGATTCGCTTTATGGGTAAAAGCAAATTTCTGTCCGGCTCTATAGCTACGAACCTTCTCGACCAGCTTATCAGCCGTCAGATCAACCTCTTGAAGCTGATCTTTCACACTGCCATGCTCGATGAAGCGGTCAGGAATGCCCATGAGGCTAATATCCAATCCGGCGATTCCCTGCTTAGCGTAGAACTCCAGTACAGCGCCGCCCAGACTTCCTGCATCGCAGGCTTCCTCCATCACGATCATCTGTCTATTGTACTTCGCCAATTGCAGCAGCATAGTCTCATCGAGCGGCTTAATAAAGCGCGCGTTGACGATATTCAAATAAATGCCGTCACGCTTCAATGTGTTCGCCGCCTCCTCCGCGACCTGAATCATCGGGCCTACGGCGATTACGATCGGACCATCTCCTTCGCGCACCGTCTCCCATGAGCCGATTGGAATCGGCGTCAATACTTCATCAAGCTGCACACCAGGTACACTGCTTCGCGGATAACGGTAAGCGATTGGGCCATTATTATATTCAAGCGCCGTCTTCATCATATGACGCAGTTCATTCTCATCCTTTGGCATCATCAATACCATATTGGGTATATGTCGCATAAATGCAATATCGAATACGCCTTGATGCGTCTCACCATCTGCACCGACAAAACCTGCCCGGTCGATCGCGAACATTACATTAGCGTTCTGGCGGCAAATATCGTGGACAATTTGGTCATAAGCACGCTGCATAAAAGTCGAATAGACAGCATATACCGGCTTCATGCCTTCCATAGCCAGAGCTGCACACATTGTAGCCGCATGCTGCTCAGCGATGCCGACATCGATCATCCGATCCGGGAACCGCTCAGCAAACTTAACTAATCCTGACCCGCCTGGCATCGCTGGAGTGACGGCTACAATACGTTTATCCTGCTCACCCAGTTCAATCAAGGTTTGACCGAACACATCGGTATAGGTTGGATTTCCTACCGCCTTTAGTACTTGACCGGATTCGATCTTGTATGGCTGACTAACCCCGTGCCATTTATAAGAATCCTCCTCTGCAGGAGTATAGCCTTTGCCCTTTGTCGTTAAGACATGCACAAGCACGGGACCTTTCACATTGTTAGCCTGAGTAAATGCCTCGATTAAACCTTCGACATCATGACCGTCTACCGGTCCTAAGTATTTAAATCCGAGCTCCTCGAAAAGAACACCAGATACAACCAAATATTTTAGACTGTCCTTAAGTCTCTCCACTGTCTTAGCTAACTTGCCGCCAATAGCAGGAATCTTCTTAAGCAGCTGTTCAACTTCATCCTTAGCTCGCAAGTAATTGCGATCAGAACGAATTTTCGTCAAATAATTATGAACCGCACCGACATTCGGAGCGATCGACATCTCGTTATCATTTAAAATAACCATCATGTCTTTCTTCTCATGACCGATATGGTTCAAGGCTTCAAAGGCCATTCCACCGGTCAAAGCACCGTCACCGATAATGGCTACGACTTTATTGTCCTCGCCTTTGAGATCCCTGGCCAACGCCATGCCCATAGCAGCAGATAGTGAAGTACTGCTATGCCCTGCTTCCCATACGTCATGCTCGCTCTCGTTACGCTTCACGAAGCCACATAAACCTTTGTACTGGCGCAAGCTATCGAATCGATCCATTCGGCCAGTTAATATTTTATGCACATACGCCTGATGGCCAACGTCAAATAAAAATTTATCCTGAGGACTGTTATAGCAATAATGAAGAGCAATCGTCAACTCAACTACACCCAAATTGGGCGCCAAATGCCCGCCGGTAACCGACAATTTCTCGATCAGAAATTGCCGTACTTCTTCGGCGAGAATCGGCAGCTGATCGACAGATAATTTCTTCAGATCGCACGGATCATTTATTTGCGAAAGCAGCATTATTTTTCCCCGCTTCCTAAACTGGATTTCATTGTTGATAATAGTCTACATTATACCATACGAACTATGAATTCATGTAATTATCCTGCAAATTAGTGATCTCTTCGCAGCAAATAATCAGCAATCTGTAGTAATCTGTCAGGTTCGCCGATCAAGCCGGTCGACACGATCTGCTTGGCTTCTGCAGTAAGCTTCTCCATTTCAGCTCTTGATGCATCCAGTCCGATAAAATAAGGATAGGTTACCTTCTGCTGCTTCACATCGCTCTGAGTCTTCTTGCCCAGCTTGCTCTCATCCCCAACCAGATCAAGAATGTCATCCTGAATTTGAAAAGCGAGCCCTATATTCCGCCCATAGGTTTCGAGCGCTTCAAGCTGTGCTGCCGAGGCTCCGGCGATTCTTCCGCCAGCCTTGAGACAGAATACGATCAAATCTCCAGTTTTATGCTTATGAATATATTGAAGCTGTTCCAGGCTGGTTATCCCCTGTTCACCTTCCATATCCGCAGCTTGTCCCCCAACCATACCGACCGGACCTGAGAATTGCGACAGCTCCTCTACGATGGAGAGCACGGCTTCTGCCGGAACTCCATGCTCACGATGCGCTTCTACAACGCTGTAGAAAGCATGGGTCAGCAGCCCATCTCCACCGAGAATCGCCATCGCCTCGCCGAACACTTTATGATTCGTCGGCTTGCCGCGCCGAAAATCATCATCATCCATCGCCGGCAAGTCGTCATGGATAAGCGAATAGGTATGTACCATTTCCACAGCACAGGCCACAGGCAAAGCAGCCTCGCGGCTGCCACCTAGTGATTCCGCTGCAGCAATCACAAGCAGCGGACGAAGGCGTTTGCCTCCCGCCATTAAGGAATACTGCATCGATTCATGCAAGTTAACGGGAATCTCCCACTCTGCAGGGAAGATAGTGCGTAGACGTGAAGTGACGAGTCCGGAAATCTCTTCGATATAATGTGCAATCAATGTATTACCCAAGCGTCTCGCTCTCCTCTGTCTGTGGAATGAACGGCTGCTTTCGAATCTCGCCGTCCTCCTCCACAATCATCTCGATCTTGCGCTCTACCTGTGCCAGTTTCTGTCCACACAGCTGCGAGAGCTGCATCCCTTGCTGGAACAGATCGATCGCTTTCTCCAGTGGAACATCGCCATGCTCCAGTTGATTCACGATCGTCTCTAATTGATTCATCGCTTCCTCGAAGCTCATCTCCTGTTTATCTGCCATGATTGTTCTCATCTCCTTCCCGTCTCATGCCCCAAACCTGACAATCCAACTCGCCATCCGTAACTTTGACCTTGACCATATCTCCTGGTTCAACATCATTCAATGATTTGATTAACGATTTATGCTGTTCATCATACACGAGGCTGTAGCCCCGGGCCATTACCTTAAGTGGGCTAAGGGCATCCAGCTGACGTATGCTGGAATGCAGTCGCTGCGAATTCTCCTTGAGCATTCCTGTCATCGCCTGCGTAAGCTGCCGCTCCATCTCGCTCTGCCTGCGCTTCGTATAGAGCAGGGTCTCCTGCGGGTGATACCGCAGGAGGCGTGCGCTCAGGCGGTCATGCGAGCTGACCGCCAGCTCCCTGCGGGCCGACGCGCGCCCCTTGAGGCGCGTCGTCAACATGTCCAGCCGCTCCGCGTGCTGGAACAGACTGCGGCGCGGCTGCAGCAGCGCCGGCGAATTGGCCAGGCGGCGCAAGCTCTCGCGCGCCTGGGCCAGCTGGTGCTGCAGGCTGCGCTGCAGCACGCGCTCGCATTGGCCGAGCTGGGCCTTCAGCTCGGCCTGGTGCGGCACGGCGAGCTCTGCCGCCGCGGTGGGCGTAGCCGCTCGCAGGTCGCAGACGAAGTCGGCGATCGTGAAATCCGTCTCATGGCCTACGGCCGATATGACCGGGATTTCTGACTGATAGATCGCCCGCGCGACCTGCTCTTCGTTGAACGCCCACAGCTCCTCAAGCGAGCCGCCGCCCCTGCCGACGATCAATACGTCGGCCTCTCCCATCTGGTTCAGCGTGCGTATCGCTTTCACAATGGAAGGCGCCGCCGCCTTGCCCTGCACAAGCACCGGGTACAACACAACCGTTGCCTGCGGATAACGGCGTGCCAGCGTCGTTATAATATCCCGCACCGCTGCTCCCGTCGGGGAGGTAATGACGCCGATTACACGCGGATAGCGCGGAATCGGTCGTTTGCGTTCCGGTGCGAACAGTCCTTCCGCCGCAAGCTTGCCTTTCAGCTGTTCAAAAGCCAGATACAGACTGCCGATTCCATCAGGCTGCATAAGTGTCGCATAGAACTGATACTGCCCATCCCGTTCATAGACGGAGACGTTGCCGCGGGCGATCACACGCGCGCCCTCCTTCGGAATAAACGGCAAACGCTGATTATGGGAAGCGAACATAATCGTCTTAATCCGACTGTCTTTATCCTTCAGAGTAAAATACATATGTCCGCTGGAATGATGGGTGAAATTCGATATTTCCCCGCGAATCCACACGTCCTGCAGCAAGGAGTCCGATTCCAGCTTCATACGAATATAACGATTCAATTCCTTAATCGATAAAATACGCTGCTCCATGGGGCCTCCCCCTTTCCAGCCATCCCATAAGCCAATATATAAAAGATACTATTTTTATTCCCTAGCTTTATCCAATCGAATCATTCTTGGAAAATACGCCTGGATACTGTCCAGTCACTTAAAGCGAACCCTAACGAAACGTGGTATCACTATTTGAGCCCAAAAACACTCCTCAAAATTTTAACGAAACTTAAGTATCGCTATTTGAGCAAATTTGCGGTCTTAAGCCCAGATTTCTGGCGAATAACGATATGGTGTTTCGTTAAATTACATTTGCTGTTGTTTATGATGAAATAACGCTCTGTAGTTTCGTTAGAAATTGACTGCACACCTTGGTGCCACTCTATGACGGCACTCCATGGTGGTACTCTATAGCGGCACTCCATGTCGCCATTAAGCCAAACCGCCTAACCGCTTAGCGGCAATGAGTGTATTGTTCATCAACATCGTGATCGTCATCGGTCCAACTCCACCAGGAACCGGAGTAATTGGACCGGAAACTCCCTTTACGCTCTCGAAATCAACATCTCCAGCCAGCTTACCGTTATCGAGGCGATTCATGCCTACGTCAATCACAACAGCACCTGGTTTAACATAAGAGGCATCCACAAAATTTGCTTTGCCGATCGCTACGACGAGGATATCAGCCTGTTTCGTCAGTTCCTTCATATTCGCGGTGCGTGAATGACACATCGTCACAGTGGCATTCTCGCGCTGCAGCAGTAAGGATACCGGTTTACCGACAATATTGCTGCGTCCAATTACAACCGCATGCTTACCTGACATCTCGATGCCTGTGCGCTTGATCAGTTCGATGACGCCAGCAGGCGTGCAAGGAAGCAGACTATCGTCGCCGATGACGAGATTGCCCACATTGACTGGGTGGAAGCCATCTACATCCTTCTCCACAGCAATCGCATCGATCACTGACTTCTCATCGATGTGCCGCGGCAGCGGCAGCTGCACGAGAATCCCGTGAATATTCGCTTGCCGGTTCAATTTATCCACGAGCGCTAACAGCTCTTCCTGGGAAGTAGAAGCAGCTAGGCGATGAACCTCAGAGTAATAGCCCAGATCATGGCACGCTTTTTCTTTATTGCGGACATATACTTGTGATGCCGGATCTTCACCAACAAGAATTACGGCCAGGCCTGGCGTCAATCCTTGCTTCACTAGAGCCTCTACCTCCGCACGCAAACCCGCGCGAATTTCCTCTGACACTTGTTTACCGCTAATAATAGGTGCTGTCATCCATCTATCTCCTTTTCCCATTAAAGGTTGTCCAAATAAAACGTAGTGTTTCGTTAGAATTAAAACGATCTAATTACGACAACTTCTCTTTGACCTGATCGATTTCATGGACCATCTTACCGAGCACGCCATTAACAAACTTGCCGGATTCGCCGGTGCCAAAATGCTTGGCTACCTCAATCGCTTCATTCACAGCTACTTTGCCCGGCACATCATCGCGATACACCATCTCATAGACAGCAAGACGGAGCACTTGACGGTCTACCTTCGACAGACGACTGATTTGCCAGCCCTTCAAATAGTCCGACAGAACGCGGTCGATTTCTTCTTTGCGGCTCCACGTACCATTCACCAGCTCCAGTACGAATTCTTCAGCTTGATCAACATTCTTAATTTCAACTTCACTTTCGTTCTCTCCGGTAGCCTCAGCGATCAACATACGCACCGCTTCCAGAGCCTCAACCTCATTCATTTCCATATGATACAGACTTTGTACTGCTATTTCTCTTGCTAACCGCCGTTTCATGTATTTCCTCCTTGATTAATGGCCCGGCCTATTCTAAAGCCGTCCAGCCTCATATCGCTACATATCCATATATTTATTATGAACTAAAATACGACCGATTCTCATTATATTTCTTATAATCCTCGCATTCAAACAAAAAAAACCTGTAACATGTTTTCTCCACAAAAATGACAAACCAAACTCTTTTCCGGAGAAAACATATCACAGGAATCATTTAAAAGGGCGCCAGCGCGTAGCCAGCCATTCTCTTAGCTCTTTCCACGGAACGAGCGGACCTTGATCCAGATCTCTGTTCTTACCTACCGTATAACCTACAAACAGCAGGAGGCCACAGAACATCATATTCCAAAATCCGAAAAACAGATAGATCGGGCACAGGAATATAGCCGAAGCTACACCTAGCAGTCTTCCTTTATGACTCTCCCATAATTGCTTCCAGAACACAGCCACTCCTCCTATTCAACCCGACTTTTAATAACAGGCGAATGGACGAGGTTAGCTATATATACTGAAACATAGGCTACCGGAATACCCGTGATCTCCTCCACGTGATCGTGGACTTGCTTCTGTACTTCCTCGGTCATTTCAGGAATCGATGATTCGCCGTCAACGACAGCCCGAATCATGATCTCCAGACCCGATTCAGTAATCTTAATTCTCGTCTTAACCTCTTTCACCCCGCGAACTCGGGATGCCGCCTTGTAGGACAAGTTCTCGATCGTATCGACGGAGATCTGGATATCGCCATATTCCGTGCGTTGGTCGATCGATGACTGCGTATGACGCTCGCGGCGGACGGAGATGTAGAAGAAACGGATGCTAAGCAAGATAAGCACGGAAGCCGCTACAATAGATGAGATCAACAGGGTGTGCCCCTGCTCTTTATTAAGCGTTAGCGTGTACGAGCCCGTCATTAGTAGAATAGCTAGAATAGATAATACTCCAACACATAAACTGTATATGAGTAGTAAGATTCTGTCCAAAATTTTGGCCACGACAGGAATAGCCTCCTTCACGGGTGGTAGTACTAATGTTTATAGAGAGAGTCATAAAGCCTACTCCATGAGCTCTCTCTTACACAAAAATTATAGTAAACCCCTGACGCATACGGTCGGGGGTTTGTTACTTCATATTATTTCACCCTATGACTAGGTTCCACTTCTTCAATCTTCTCAGGAGCCTTGAAAATAACGTCGTGAATCTGTACGTTCACTTCGATCACGGTTAGACCAGTCATTGTCTCGATCGAACGCTTCACATTGCGTTGAATTTCGGTAGCCACCTCAGGTAGGCGGTTGCCATATTCCACAATCACGGATACGTCAACGGCCGCTTCACGCTGGCCAACTTCCACCTTAACACCTTTGGATAAATTCTTCTTGCCAAGTAATTCAGCAATGCCTCCAGCGAATCCACCGCTCATACCGGCAACGCCCTTTACTTCTACTGTAGCAAGTCCCGCAATAACTTCAAGGACCTCTGGTGCAATCTGAATCTCGCCAATCTCAGTCCGTTCGAACTCCGTAGGCAATGCACTCATTCTATTCATCCACCTCTCAATAAGTCTTACGCTATGTTCCAAGTCTTAGAAACCGCGCACTTATTATACATACTATATCATTTCAAGCACATTATGACAAACTAGCCGTCCCAACCTTAAACCTCGTGTTCTTCAAGAAATTTGATATCGAAGTCACCACGAATAAAGACCGGATGCTCCAAAAGCTTCTGATGAAATGGAATCGTCGTATGAATTCCTTCGATCACAAACTCAGACAGCGCCCGCTTCATCTTGGCAATGGCTTCCTCACGAGTAGGAGCCCAGACGATCAGCTTGGCGATCATGGAGTCATAATGCGGTGAGATCATATAGCCGGGATAAGCAGCACTATCAACCCGTACTCCAGGACCACCCGGCGGAAGATAGAAGCCGATCTTGCCCGGGGATGGCATGAAATTACGCGATGGGTCCTCGGCATTAATCCGGCATTCCATCGCCCAGCCATTCAATTTGATATCTTCCTGGGTGAAAGAGAGTGGATCCCCCTCTGCCACAGAGATCATCTCCTGGATCAAGTCGACGCCAGTGATCATTTCCGTAACAGGATGCTCTACCTGAATTCGCGTATTCATCTCCATGAAATAGAACTGTCCATCTGGACCGAGCAGAAATTCCAGAGTACCTGCCCCGGAATAGTCTACAGCGAGCGCTGCTCTTACTGCAGCCTCTCCCATTTCTTGACGCTTCTCAGGAGACAATACCGGACAAGGTGCCTCCTCAACCAGCTTCTGGCGACGACGCTGTACGGAGCAGTCACGTTCCCCTAGATACACAGCATTGCCGTGCTTGTCGGCCATGATCTGTATCTCAACATGCTTCATGCCAGTCAAATATTTCTCAAGGTATACACCCGAATTACCAAAGGCCTTCTCGGCCTCTTGCTGTGCAGTCGTAATCTGTTGGATCAGAGACGACTCATCTTCGGCGATGCGAATCCCTTTGCCGCCACCTCCGGCGGTTGCTTTAATGATGACTGGATAGCCGATATCGCGAGCGATCATAACGGCTTCTTCCACGTCCTCGATTAGACCGTCCGAACCTGGAATAACCGGTACGTTAGCTACCTTCATCGTTTGCTTAGCCACCGATTTATCGCCCATCTTCGTGATCGCTTCCGGGGAAGGACCGATAAAGGACAAGTTGCATGAGCTGCAGATCTCAGCGAAATCCGCATTCTCCGCCAGGAACCCATAGCCTGGGTGAATGGCGTCGCATTCAGTAAGCGTTGCAACACTCATCAGATTCGTTAGATTTAAATAACTGTCCTTCGAAGCCGTAGGCCCGATGCAGTAAGCTTCATCCGCCATCCGTACATGCAGAGAATCCTTGTCCGCCTCAGAGTATACGGCAACTGTTGAGATTCCCAATTCGCGGCAAGCACGAATAATTCGAACCGCGATTTCGCCGCGGTTAGCAATTAATATTTTGTTAAATTTCACAGTCTTCCATCCTCCTTGGAAAAGCTAGATGATACAGCCACGATTACTCAGGCTTCACCAAAAAGAGAGGCTGTCCATATTCCACCAATTGGCCGTTCTCGACTAACACTTCGGTGATCTGTCCTTTAACTTCGGCTTCGAGCTCGTTCATCAGCTTCATCGCTTCGATAATACAGACGACTGTCTTCTCTCCAACCCGGTCGCCAATATTAACAAAAGAATTGGCATCCGGAGATGAAGCGCGATAGAACGTCCCTACCATAGGCGACACAATGGTATGTAGGTTCGAATCCTGTTCGGCTGGACGTGCAGGCGTAGGCTCAGCAGCAGCTGGAATCCCTGCAGCAGCGCTAATAGACATAGGTCCTGCAGGTTGAATCATGGCAGATTCAACTACTGGCTGAACATGCACCACTTCATTCTTGCCTGGTTTACGGATACAAAGTCTGGAGCCCTCATTCTCAAGCTCTAATTCATGTACGGACGTCTTGTCCACCAATTCAATTAACTCTTTGATTTCATCCAAATTAAACATCATCTTCATGATCACTCCTTCAGCTTCGCAAAGCCTTGGCCTTATTCAGCATTATAACTTTATGTATTATATCACAATCAATCAAAATGGAAAGAGTCCAAGCTTTCTTGGACTCTCCGGATTATTCCTCGTAATTTCAGCTATTTTGACACATTTTAATTTATTATGCCGGTTTAACAAGTCGATTCCCAGCGGTGAGTAATTCACCTTATTGGGTCACATATTGTACGCTGACTTTATCCTGAGATACGCCTAGTTCCTTAATGATCAGGTCCATAATACTGACAGCATCCTTGGCTTCGAGCTTCTCGCTGACAACCAGCACTTGGTAATTATCCCCACTCTCTTTAACAATCGCATTGGAATATTGCTGCTGGAGCTTCTCCTCAATATCGTAAATTCTATCTTCCTTTTCCTCCAGGGCGCTTAATTCTTTTTGAGCCATCGCTGCTTCTTCCAATGTCTTGGATTCATCATTCATAGCTCTCATCAGTTCATCATACTTCTTATTGTTGTTATTGGAACGCTCTGCTTGGTAGGCTGTCAAATTGTCTAAGCCTGAAACTCCTTGCGACTCCAGCTGCTTCAATACATCTTCATCACTTGTATTTTCCGCGGCCGAGCTGTCCTTCGTCGATTTATCGCCTGCTTTGTCCGGCAGCTTGCCTTTGTCGTCCTTGTCTTGCCCAGCCGGTTTTTTGTTATCATCAGCAGCCCCGCCCTTCGTTCCTTCATCAGCGCTCACCCCTGCAGCACTGTCATCAGTAGCCAGACTATCATCCTGCGTTTTCCCTGCATCTACTTCATTAATGACCATGTCGTCCTGACTATTCAGGGAGTTGAGACCATTTAAGGACCCTCCATTCTGATCCATCGTTGCTACTTGGCCATCGGTGTTCTTTCCTTTGGTCGAGCTATCCTCCGTGAACAAGTAATAGGCTGACAAGATTACCATCAAGCTGAGCATAGATACGAGCCATATTGTCTGTCTTTTCGATTTCATTGTGTAATTCCTCCTAATTATTTTTAAAAGTGAGTGTTTCAAGATTTGAAGCGCAGCGTACGTTTTGGGTACGTGAGCATCGGAAAGCCCGGGTGAATTCAGGATTCGATGTCGAGTTCTCTTCCTGAGTAACTTCGTAATCAAAAGCGGACATTCTAAACTTCCTCATTACAATCAGGTTCAAAAAGGTCAGTTTTCAGTTTTCTATTGCGATTGCTTGCGGGGCACGACTGAAATCCGGTACGCCGGCACATTCAGCCCTTTCTCCACGGCATCTACAATTAATCCTTTGACCGTCTTGTTCTCGGCCCCCTTCGCTACGACAAGGACACCGCGAACCTTGGGCTTGATTTTCTTCGTAATAATCGGCTGTTCATTGCCGGAGGATTCGTAAGTGACGATCTGACCATCACGAGTATATTGCGTAACATGGCGCTTGCCACCGTCCTTATCCGTCTCATCCGTTAACTCCTGTGTATCCTTCATATTGCGCTGTACAACAACTTCTTCCGTTGAATCCACGCTGACCATCACATCAACAGCGCCCACCCCAACGATTTTCTCCAATATCTCTTTGGTCTTACTCTCCAGAGAATACTCAATCTCAGTAAAAGGCCCATCCCCTTCTGCTCCTGGTGTAGCGGGAGCAGAGACATTCTGCATTACTGGTGGCTCTCTTCCATCCCCGCCGGAATCAATCTGCTTCACGTTTACGAAGGAATAAATGATCATTAGCGCCAGACCGACAAGACCGAGAATTAATACGAGGCGGAAGGATTGTGTTCTCTTGCCGTCCTCTCCTTTGCCGATCCACTGCTCCAGCTTCTTCAACCATCCAGGCATCACTTCACCTCCACAAATAAATGATTATTATTGCGTCATTACCATCACTGATTCGCGGGGGACCCCCCATCTCTCGCCCAACAGGTCTTCGATCTGCTTCTCCAACCCAGAGCCTGTCTTCTTCAGAGCCGCTTCAGTAGTCTCAGAGACTGGACCATCCTTGTCGGCCATAACGGCCTGCGTCTGGCCGTCCTGAATGGTGCTCTCCGATGGATCAGTCGAGGGTGGAGATTTCAAATCAACATCGATCTTCACTTGATTAACCGACTGAACCGTGATTCTCTTATCGGACTGTGTCTCCTTGTCCCCCTTCGCTGCTTGATTATCCGAAGCCATAACCACCTCAACTAAGGAGTAGACTAACTGCTTTGACTTGGCAGGGAGCTCTGATGAACTGTGCGAATCCTGTGCTTCATTGACGAGCTTGACGGTAACACGACTAACGGGACAGCCTGTCTCCTGTTCTATCGACTGCTTCATCTGTCTGGCTGCCTCCTCTGCCGTCCATTGGAGAGCTTCGGCTTCCTGCTTCTGTCTCAATTCCTCACCTTGGCGCAAAATAGCCAGTGTACTCTGCTGCGTGTCCCTCCTGTCCGAATCGCTCAAGTTATCCGTGAGCGCGATCTCTAGCTTCTGCTTGGCTTCCGGTGTGAAGATGCGAACCACAGGAGCAATTAGCGTTAGTAGAATCAACAGACTGACCACAAAGCGGACATAACGTTCCATCGCCCGATTAGGAAGGAGCAGGTCAATGAAGACCGCGAACAGAACGATAATAATGATTTGCTTCAGCCAATCTCCTAGGAAGTTCATATTTGCCTCACCGCCTTACCTCAGTTCCTCATCTCATCATCACCGTCACATTTCCCGCAGTCAGCATAATTGTGATCGCCAGGAAGAACATCAATCCCACTGCGGCCAAGGCCGCAAATACGTATATCATGCTCTTGCCGATCGTATCCAGACAAGTCACAATCGGCGTATCTCCAAGCGGCTGCATCACCGCTGCAGATAGATTGAAGATTAATGCGAGAACCAATATTTTAATGGCTGGAAAGGCACATAAGAATAACAGGATGATTACCCCAACCAGACCGATTGAATTTTTGACAAGCAGCGAAGCTGATATTACGGTGTCGGTGGCATCAGCGAACACCTTCCCAACGACCGGAACGAAGTTTCCGGTTAAGTACTTCGCCGTCCGCAGCGTTACGCCATCGACGACGGAACCAGCGATTCCCTTAATTGATATGACGCCGAGGAATACGGTTAACAGGATACCCAGCAAGCTCATGCTGATCGTCCGCAGCAAATTGCCGAGCTGAGTCAGCTTATACTTGTCTGATAAAGTGCTTACGATATGCAGAACAGCTGAGAAGAACAATAATGGAAATACCACGGTATGAACCAAAGTGCCTACGGTATGAACCATAAATACAACAAGCGGATGAGTGACCGACACTGTCGCTACATTTCCCATGGAAGCAAGTAAGGTGAAGAGCAGCGGGACCATTGCCATCATAAAGTCAATCATCCCGGTAATTGCCTCAGTGGCGTAATTAATCGCTACATGGAAGCTATTGATTGCCAGCACCAGAATGACCATGAAGCAGATGGAGTACGCAACCTTACTCACTTGCTTGCGCTCAAATGCGGATTGCAGTGTCTCCAGTATCATGCTGAAGATCGACAGAAGTACGATGGTGACGAGAATATGTCCGTTGTACAGCACTTCATGCCACATATATCGCATCAGACCTAGGAAGCCTGTCTTTAAGGAGAATCCCTGATCTTCCTGAACCAACATGTCCATAAATGAGGGAACCTTCTGATCGGGGAAAAAGCCGCCATACTCCTTCATCAGCTTCTGCCAATAAGATTCCACTTCATCCGTTGGCAATTGTTCGGCCTGTCGTTCAATCCAACTGTTATCTGGCCCTTCGGCCATGACGCGGATCGGCCACAGGATTAGAAAGCCCAGGACGAGCAGGATCAACGTCCTATGTGCAAAGTTCAATTGTATTGATCTCATCTCAGGTCCCACCTTAGCTATGTCGGCAGCAGCTTGATGACGGTCTCGATAATGATGCTGATAATCGGAATGGCCAGGACCATAATCATGACTTTGCCTGCCAATTCTATCTTTGAAGCAATACCTTCCTGGCCGGCATCCCTGACGATCTGTGCTCCAAACTCAGCGATGTAGGCGATGCCTATAATCTTGAGAATCGTCTTCAGATAGATCATTTGCACACCAGAGGATGCTGCCAGTTCCTCCAACACATCGATAATTCCGCCAATCTTGCCAATCAGATATAAGAAGATATATATACCCGTGCTTGCCCCGATCAGGAAGGCAAACATCGGTTTTTGTTCTTTTATAACGAGGATCAGCACTGTTGCTAATAACCCGATTCCTACAATCTGAATCATTTCCACAGCCGCTCACCTACTGGAACAAGAAGATCGATTTGATCTCCTGGAACAAATTGTCAAGCAGGCGGATGACCATGAACAGCACAACAACAAATCCGATCAACGTCACCCAATGTGCCATGTCTTCTTTCCCCATCTGCTTCAGTACCGTATGGATCATGGCGATAATGATTCCGATGCCTGCAATTTGAAAGATTGCGTTCACTTCTATGTTCATTGATATGGCACCTCACAATTAGTTTCACCGGTGACAATTGGACTAGGAGACTTGATCTCAATACATCACAATGACGATAAATGCACCGAACAGCAGTCCTAAGCTTCTGAACATCTTCTCGTAACGGTTCTGCTCTTCACGCGCCTCATGCTCCTCGCTCTCCAACTGACGGACCGCTGTGGCAATATGTCCAAGCTGGTCCTTACGATCGCTTGTCCCGAGCGTATAACTGAACTGCCTCATAATCTCCTGCTCTGCCGTCTTCATCGCTGTCGCCTTCCAACCTGCTCCGATCGCGAGCTGCAGCGCATCCTGCGCTGTACTGTTATCCGGCGGCTTCATATTCTGCGCGGCCGTGAGGAAGATTGCTCCGACTGCTCCACCGCTCTGCTCACCAATTCTGATAAGTGCTTCCGGCAGCGGCGTGAAGCCATACATGATCTCGGTCTCCAGCCGTTTCAGTGCAAGGATTAGGCGCCGGATCTGCTGCGGACGGTTGGCGTATTGCCTTGCTTGTACCCATCCGGCCAGCGTCGTAGCGGCTATAACGAGCACAGCTCCCAGCATTTTAAGCATCCGCTTCCCTGCCCTTCATCCCCGGATTATGGAGTGGAACCCCTCTTCTCTTGCCATCCCAGAGCCGAAATGACAAGCCTTGATCGCTGCGCCTCAAGACAACATACATTTGGAAGAAACCCGATTGAAGCAGCCTGGAGAGTGCTGGCCGGGAGCTCAAGTCATCAATGCCCGACCCATGCGCGGTAGCTATAACGCGAACTCCTGCGTGCAGCGCCTCTGCCAGAGCCTCAGCATCCTCCGGCCTGCCGATCTCATCAACCACCATCACCTCTGGCGACATGGAGCGTATCATCATCATCATTCCTTCCGCCTTTGGGCATCCGTCCATCACATCAGTTCGTGGTCCAACATTATAACTTGGAACGCCGTTCATGCTGCCAGCAATCTCCGATCTCTCATCGACGATTGCCACCTTCAATCCCGGCCACCTCGCCTCCGGATGCCCCCAGGTTCCGCTGCTAATTTGTCTAGCAAGATCGCGGATCAAAGTTGTCTTCCCGTGCTGGGGTGGTGACAGAATCAGGGTATGGAGCACACTGTTCTGCTTGAAATCCAGCAACTGAGGTAATACTGGATCGGCAGCTCCGCATACCTCACGGGCAATCCGGATGTTAAATCCGCTAATATCACGGATATACTCCACCTTGCCGCCGCTAAGCACCGTCCTCCCTGCAAGTCCAATTCGATGACCGCCTGCAATCGTAATAAATCCACGCCGCAATTCCTCTTCCATCGTATACATGGAATGGTTGGTAATCAGATCGAGCAGGTGCTTGCTATCCTGCTTGTCTGTTCTGAATGCGGCGCCGGCATCCCGGGTTATCCCACCTTCCGCTGTAAGGAAGTAGAATCGCCCCCCCGTGTTGACTTCCAGCGGGCGTCCTTCCCGAATGCGAATTTCCTCCAATTTTGTAAAGATCGAGGGAGGCAGCTTAAGCAGCAGATGTCGGAGTTTGTCGGGAAATACCATCAACCAGTTCGGGTTCATTCTCGTACCCCCAAAGCCTGCTCTTCTTTTTGAACATGCACTTTTAGTATTTTCTCTAGATCTAGCCTTACTTCTATTGAAGAATATTTATATCTCATGTGTATGCTTGTACTCGGTGATTATGACGGGGAATCTATCATTTTTTTAAAATACCGATTAAGAGACAACTGACGCCCATAGCAATCCATAGCATTTTGCCCCATGACAACTTATCTGCCATTCCCGCGAGCCCAATGGAAGTCGTCACAATCAGCACGGTTGGCCCAACAAGAGCCAGGGCCGAGTTGACGGCAAGCGCCTTATCAACGCGCCCTAGCCTAAGCATAAGCAGAGCTGCCATAATTTCGATCGTTCCTGATAGAATCCGGATCAACGACATACTGGTTACGAATTTATCAAGCATATGAACCTCCTCTCGTCCCATCGCACTCTCTTATCCATATGCCCAACTATCTTCTTTTATTAGAGGTTGTTCAAAAAGTCCACTTTTGATAAGAAAACCAGTTCGTGGCCAATTCATGGATGAGCGACCTCACTCCCTAGCTTTATCCAACCTACTCGGTGCTGAAAACCGGCCTTTTTGAACATCACTATTAAAAAAAGAAAGAAGCCGTATAACCGATGGTTCGGTCATACGACTTCTACTTCATTTTACCGTCTTAATATATTGAATCGCTTCTATCAGAGCCTAGCGACGATCTTGCGGACCTCCGACGAATACTTGGCTCTCCGTATCCAAGCCGTAAGCTGTATGAAGGGCCTTAATAACCTCATTCAGCTTGGTTCCTTCGATCACACAGGACACCTTGATCTCCGAGGTACTGACCATCTTGATGTTCACACCCTGCTTCGAGATGACATCGAACATTTCAGCGGCTACGCCCGGGTGGCTAACCATACCGGCTCCTACGATTGAAATTTTGACCAGCCCATCTTCTGAGGTTACGTCATCGTAAGGAATTTCCGACCGAATCGTACTTAGTACTTCCAGGGCATTCTCACGGTCATCCAGTCCAACTGTAAAGGAGAAATCGGCTTTACCGTCTTCTACGCCGCTCTGTACGATAATATCTACGTTAATCTTCGCATCGGCCAAAGAGCCGAATACCTTAGCCAGAACTCCTGGAACGTGGGAGACTCCCAGAATACTGATTCTTGCCACATTTTTATCATAAGCGATTCCGCTCACTGCTACACCTTGTTCCATTGTAGCTTCCTCCTTCACGACTGTGCCTTCATTATGATTAAAACTCGAACGAACGACGAGACGAACCTGGAACTGTTTGGCGTATTCAACAGCGCGCGGATGCAGTACAGCTGCACCTAAGTTTGCCAGCTCCAGCATCTCGTCATACGAGATTTCATTTAATTTGCGAGCATTCTTCACGATTCTCGGATCTGTCGAATAAATTCCATCAACATCCGTATATATTTCGCAATAATCTGCAGCTGTCGCTGCAGCTAGAGCCACTGCTGTAGTGTCGGAGCCGCCGCGCCCAAAGGTCGTAATCTCTCCCTCTTCGGTCATCCCTTGGAAACCGGCTACGATGACGATATTGCCCTCGTTCAGAGCCCGCTGCACGCGTTCAGGTCGAATATCCGTAATTCGCGCTCTGCCATGCTCCGCTTCTGTGCGAAATCCGGCTTGCCACCCTGTAAAGGATACCGCCTTGCGACCCATCTCATGGATCGCGATCGACAACAAAGCGATCGATATTTGTTCCCCTGTCGTCAGCAGCATATCCATCTCACGTTGTGGCGGATTATCGCTAAGCATATTCGCCTGATCAATCAAATCATCGGTTGTATCTCCCATAGCCGATAAGACAACCATCACCTGATGGCCTTCGTCCTGCTTCTCAATGATCCGCCGGGCGACGCGTTTCATGCGTTCTGTATCTCCTACCGAGCTGCCCCCGAACTTCATAACATATACTGCCAAACTAACTCCCTCCCTGATATCCAACACTCTTTTGCTTTGTTGTCTCGTTCATTTTATATTCTATTGCTTCAGTAATGCTTTAAAACAGTATAATACGGAAAACCCGAATGAAGTCAATGCTTTTTGCAGAGATATTTAAGATTTCCCGTACAAAGGTTAAATCCACATACGTATATGTACAAAAAACTCTCCACCTAATAATAGATGGAGAGGTAAAAAAATCGTTACACGGCATTTCGCCGTTCTTGCCGACAGCAAACTACGCTCGGGAAATATATTTACCTTCGCGAGTATCGATTAGCAGTATGTCGTCTTCATTGATGAACAAAGGCACTTGAACGTTCAGACCAGTCTCAACCTTCGCATTTTTGGTTGCGCCAGTCGCTGTGTTGCCCTTGATTCCAGGCTCAGTCTCAACGACTTTCAGTTCAACGCTGTTCGGCAGGTTGATGCCAAGAATCTCACCTTGATAGCTGACGATCTTAACGCTCATATTCTCTTTCAGGAAGTTGAGTTCCCATTTCAACTGTTCTTCAGACAAGCTGAATTGGTCATAAGTCTCGTTATCCATGAATACGTGATCTTGACCGCTAGCATACAAATATTGCACATCGCGGTTATCGATCAAAGCTCGTCCAATCGTCTCACCAGCACGGAATGTTTTCTCCACAGTGTTTCCGTTACGGAGGTTTTTCAATTTAGAGCGAACGAATGCTGCTCCCTTACCAGGTTTAACGTGCTGGAAATCAAGCACCGTATAAATATCGCCGTCTACCTCGACGGTCAAGCCTGTTTTAAAATCGTTAACTGAAATCACTAAAAGAACCTCCTCAAATAGGTTAAAGATTTAATCTACGAAATAATCGTAAAGTCTTTGCTCGATTCCGTCAAACGACGGTTGCCATTCTCTGTCATAACGACGTCATCTTCAATCCGTACTCCGCCGAATCCCGGAATATAAATTCCCGGTTCAACGGTCACAACCATACCTGCTTGAAGGACGGTATCACTTCTCACGGACAGGTTAGGAGCTTCGTGAACCTCCATACCTAATCCATGTCCTGTACTGTGGCCGAATTGTTCCCCATAGCCATAGCGAGTGATGATATCGCGGGCAAGAGCGTCCGCTTCGCGCCCAGTCATGCCCGGACGCAGATGCTCAAGCGTATGTAGCTGAGCTTCAAGAACAATGTCATATATTTCACGTTGCTTGGCATCAGGCGTACCTACCATCACTGTACGGGTAATATCCGAGCAATATCCACCCAGCAGCGCCCCGAAATCCAAAGTAACCAGGTCCCCACTCTCAATCACCTTGCCGCTGGCAACGCCATGAGGTAGAGACGACCGCACTCCGGATGCAACGATCGTATCAAATGAGCTTGAAGTCGCTCCATTCTTGCGCATGAACATTTCCATCTCAAGCGCCATGTCCTGCTCGGTAACCCCTGGCTTGATTACATCCAGCATATGCATGAAGGTGCGGTCAGCCAAATCGGCTGCCTGCTTCATAATTCCCAGCTCACCTTCATCCTTGAACGTCCGCAGACCTTCCACCAATCCCTTGACAGGAACCAACTCGCAAGGAGTGAGTCCGCTCTCATAGCTGCGGTAAGTCGAGTAGACTACATTGTCCTCCTCGAATCCAAGCCCGTTGATCCGTTCTGTCGCAAGCAATTCCTTGATGGTATCCGTAACGACCGGGGCATGCTTCACGATTTCGAACCCTTTGGCCTGCTCTGCCGCCTGCGTAGTGTAGCGGAAGTCCGTCAACAAATAAGCCTTCTGCTGCGTAATCAGGACATAACCAGAGGTTCCGGTAAAGCCCGTCAAATAGCGGCGGTTCACATCACCGGTAACTAACACGGCTTCCACTTGATGGCTTGCCATCGCTTCGCGGAGCCGAGTAACACGTGTGCTCACCATAATTAACTCTCCTTAATATCAGCTTTCTCTTACAAATCCATGCGTTTCCCGCATCCATTACTTGCTCAAATGACGCTTCAACGCCAACAGGCCCATCTCATATCCGAACGATCCAAAGCCGGAAATCTGTCCAATGGCAATCGGAGCTATGACAGAATGATGGCGGAAGGCTTCACGTGCATGAATGTTGGATAGATGCACTTCAACCACCGGAAGCTTCACCGTAGTCAGCGCATCATGTAGCGCATAACTGTAGTGGGTAAGTGCCCCGGGGTTAATCAAAATACCGTCGCATGACCCGTAAGCCGCATGAATCTTATCGATGAGTTCCCCCTCATGATTCGATTGTAAGAACGTGAGGGACAACTCTTCTGTTTCTGCCAGCTTACTCAGCTTGACCTCGATATCGCTTAAACTTTCGGAGCCGTAGATTCCAGGCTCACGAACACCAAGCATATTCAGGTTAGGCCCGTTCAGCACCAGGATGTTATACATCGCTGATCACCCTTCCTTTGATATAACCAGTAACGATACCGTTCAAAAAGAGATTATCCGTACTTTTCGAACATGAATCAAAAGTAATTTTAACATAGGAAGGAGTCAATTGAGAAGCTTTTTGTCCCTAATGCTGGGGATTCTCCGTGGGCTTCTTGAGAGGATTCTTCTGTGGCTTATCCGACACTTCCTGTGGCTCACGCTTTCTCTCATCCGTGTATTCATGTGCCGTAGAATATCCGACAAAGAGGCCCCATAACAAATAGAGACAGAATTCACTGATGATCGTATTCATAGACAGTTTACGGAGCGGCTCCATCAAATGTAGGGCCGGGCCGGCCAGAACAAACAGAATCACCCACCAGGCGATCCCATAGAGAATCCCAGGCACCGGACCACTAAACTTGCGGAAGAGAAGAACGTATATCAGGGTAGCCAGAAGTGAAAAGACGATAAAGGCCCCCCAACCGACATAGTACCCAGGTTGGCTCTTCAAGAAGTGGCTTTTGAAAAAGGGCTCCACCATGAATCCAGGAACGACCGTCGTTATGCGCATAAAATAAAAAACTCCCTTGATTCCCCCCCAGATCAATCCGCCGAACAAACCGATTTCTAACGTAAACATCCAAATATTTGTCCCGTTTTTAGGGTTATGGCCTTGTGGGTCCACACAGCATCTTCCTTTCTCTTCAAAAGATGATTCAAAAAGTCCGCTTATGGTTACGGTACTGAAAACAACCTTTTTGAACACTTATTTCATAGTTTGTGGATTAGTATGCGCAAATTAAAAGGCACTAATCTAAACAAACTAGAATTTGACCGCGAATTTCGTTACAATGGAATCATTCCAGTTAGACCTATACTTTTTCGTCCGCCGGAATCGAGAGAATTGCTAAATATCAATTAATACTTTAGGGAAGGTGAAATATTTGCCTGAGGAATCAAAACCCGCGATTTACGGCGGTCAAGCCGTCATTGAAGGAGTTATGTTCGGCGGTAAACACGTTAATGTTACGGCAGTACGCCGTAAGGATGGAGAGATTACATTTCTGGAAGTACCCAAACAAGATAAGAACTGGGTGAAGCGGCTCCGTAAAATCCCGCTCATTCGCGGTCTGGTCAGTATCATTGATTCCAGTGCCAAAGGCTCTAAGCACCTGAATTATTCGGCCGAAGCAATGGCTGACGACGAGATGGAACCAGAAGAACGCGCCAAGCAGAAGGAGAAAGAGGAGTCCGGACTGTCGATGGGAATGATTTTTGGCGTTGCTGTCGCCGGAGTACTATCCTTTATCGTCGGGAAGCTTATCTTTACGCTTGTCCCTGCGGTTGTCGAGCAATTTCTGTTCCAGCACGCATTTGATAATCAAACCCTGCATACGCTGGTTGAAGGAGTCATCAAGATCGTCCTTCTGCTCGCCTATTTATGGATCATGTCACAGACCCCTGTGATCAAGAGGTTATTCCAATATCACGGGGCTGAACATAAAGTCATTAGCGCCTATGAGGCGGGTGAAGAACTGACCCCTGAGAAAGTGCAGAAATACAGTCGCTTGCATTATCGCTGTGGTAGCAGCTTCATTATTTTGACGGTTATTATTGGAGTTGTTATTTACTCCTTGCCTATCTTCAGTTGGGATACGCTATGGGAGCGGATTTATATTCGTCTTCTGCTGTTGCCTGTAGTTATTGGTGTATCCTTTGAAATGCTGCGGATTACGAATGCGATGAGAGATATTCCTATCCTTCGTTATCTCGGTTATCCCGGATTGTGGCTGCAGCTGTTAACGACCAAGGAACCGAATCTAGAGCAGCTTGAAGTATCGATCGCTTCCTTCAACCGGATGCGCGAACTGGATGCGCAGGTTGAAGCAGAGGGAGCCCTCCATCCAACACCGAATCACCCGGCTCTGGATCCCGTGAAAGGATGATGTAAATATGAAGAAACAGGCCATCGTATTTTGGGCACTGATCGCACTTGCAGCTTTTGGTATTGTAGATGGACTGTTCGGCGGAGGATCAACGAATTGGACCGGAATTTTAATCCCGGCCCTTATCGTAGGAATCGTATTCCTACTCTATAAGTATCCTCCGCGTAAGTATAGAAGACAGAACCCCAAAGTGAAGCCTTCCGCCCCGACGATGTCCAAATTAGCGGCAGAACGCCGCTCGACCTCATCCGGACAGAAGCGTAAAGCTTATCCTTTTCAAGTGATCGATGGTCAAAAAGGCAAAAATGATGACGATATGCCGAGGTACCATTAGGAATAGGTGTTCACCTGATCAAAATCGATCTTTTTAAATCTCATCTAGCCTGCTGATACTTTTTGAATTGCGCTTCATAATATTGGTCATTCCAATCTTTGAAGAAGCGCTCCCCGGATCTGAGTCCGGATTCATAAAGCAGCAGGCTTTCTTCTTGAGTAATATCGAATTGAGTAGTGCCAATGCCAAGGGTAGGTATCTTGATGGTCCGATAACGGTTGGTCTGCTCGATATACCGCTCATCATGAGCCGACAGCATCGTAGCCACCATAGCCTCCAGCATGGAGAACGGGCCACGGATAAGATGAGGCTGATTGCTGTTCTTGCCGACCATCTGGAAGCCGACCGTCGGAATTCTCTTCTCCCCACCCCTAGGGGTCTCGCGATCGAACAGCCATAGTGGGAAATTACTCAGCAGACCGCCATCGACGATATGCAGAAATTGCTCCGCAAACGTCTTGCCCTTCGCTTCCTTAGGAGGCAATCTAAGCAAGACAGGATCAAAGAAATAGGGGATACTACAGCTCATCCTCACGGCACGCGCTACTTCAAACCCGCCCGGCTTAATGCCGAGCTTCTCCAGATCATCCGGCAGAATCAGAATTCTACCACTGGTAATATCCGAAGCGATAATTCTCAGCCGTCCCTTCTCCAGATCGCTAAATGTCCGTACCCCTTTTTTAAGCAATATTTGCCTGATCCATTCCTCTAGGGCTTCGCCTGAGTATAGACCCTTTTTCAATAGAACTCTCAATGCAGGCCCAATCAGCGCAATATTAAAAATAGGCGCCCGCTTCAAAAATTTGCTGAACGACGTCGTCATAATAATATCCTTCATCTCATCAGCATCATAGCCTGCCGCAATCAAGGAAGCTACAATAGAGCCTGCCGATGTTCCTGCAACTTTATGGAATTTCCCGCCATGGAGCTCTGCTGCCCGGACTGCCCCTGCAAGCGAGATGCCCCTAACGCCTCCTCCTTCAAATACACCGTTTATCAGCATATAAAAAAGCCCCCATCCCATACACAAGTCTAATGCTTATGTATGATGATAGGGGCTATTTCTATGACTACCGCTTTTGATCACGAAGTGAATCAGGAAGTGAACTCGACATCGAATCTTGAATTCACCCGGGCCTTCCGGTGCTCACGTACCAACTACGTACGCTCCGCTCCTCAGTCCCTAGCTTCATCCAACCTTCTCGGTGCTGAAAAGCGGACTATTCTAACTTATAAGCTATAATATGATTGCAGAAGAGGTATAAGTCCTAATGGATTCTTTCTCAGTTCCTTGGCGCTGAAGAAGATGCTACCGCTAACTTCTGGTACGCTACGATTGTATGTCAGCTGATTGATAATTTCCTGGGCGCTGCTCCAACCTGCTTCGGAGGTTCCCAGCTTATAAGGAGCATGGCCGATATATAGCTTGACGCGGCTGCCTGCAACCTCCTTCGCCCACCAATCAACCAAAGTATCGTACTTCGCGACATTGAAGCTCATACTCCAATAAATTTGCGGGGCTACATAATCAACCCAACCATTCTGTATCCAGGCTCTTACATCCGCATACGTACTATCATAAGCGGTGATGCCAGCCTTCGTATCTGATCCGGTCGGGTCTGTACTCTTATTACGCCAGACTCCAAAAGGACTGATACCATAGGATACATTTGGCTTCACCTGATGAATACTTCTGCCCAAATCGTTCACGAACTCGTTAATATTATCGCGCCGCCAGTCTCCCTTATTGTTCAACTGCTTGGAATTGTACTGTTTATAAGTGCTGTCATCATTGAAATAGCTCGTCTTCGTCTCCCCTGTCGGATAGAAGTAATCATCTAGATGGACTCCGTCAATATCGTAACGGTTCACTACTTCCATGATCGCATCAATTACATGTTCACGAGCATCTGGTATACCCGGATTGATATACAGCTTATTTGCGAATTTCACAATCCATTCTGGATGACTGTTAGCTACATGATTGTTCGCCAGCTTGGCTGTATTGGTATCCACACTAGCTCGGAACGGGTTGAACCAGGCGTGGAATTCCATTCCGCGGCGATGAGTCTCGTCAATCATAAACTGAAGCGGATCATAATCAGGATCTTTGCCGGAGACCCCTGTTAGATAAGTACTCCACGGCACGAGGTCCGAAGGATAGAACGCGTCTCCGGAAGGCCGTACCTGAACGAATACGGCATTGATTCCCATTCCTTGCAGATCATCAAGCAGCTTCACGTATTCCTGCTTCTGCGATTCTGCCTTTCCAGCAGAAGTACTGCTTGGCCAATCCAGATTATACACCGTGGAGACCCATGCTCCGCGAAGCTCGTTACTTACCTGTGGCGGATTCACAGGCGGCTGTGGGTTCTGTCCTTCCTCTCCCGGCAGCTGAGGGTCTCCATCCTTAGAAGTCAGCGATATCGTCTTCAATGATTGATTCCAGACTACATCGAGTCCAAGCTGCTCACTGACGAAGCGAATCGGTACCATGGTGCGACCTCGTATATTCTCAACCGATACGTCGAGCGCTACCGAGCTTCCATTTACCTCGGCAACATTGTGGCCAGTGATCAGCACCAAATTGTTGCCGTTCTTCTGAATCGTCGCCGTCTTCGTGGCCTGTGACCAAAGCACGCTAGCTCCCAGGCCTTCGCTAATGACGCGAAGCGGGACCATGGTGACATTCACTTTAGGCTTTAAATAAGGTGCAGTATCGCTTGGGAGTAGATCACCATTCAGATAGATCTGAATCACGCTGGCTGATGCTGCTTCCGTCCGTGCCGTACCAGCAAACGGCCAGGCGATGAGTAGAATGAGTAGCGGAATAAACCATGTTCGTAATTTCATCTGTTACCTCCGATTGATATGATAGTCGTTCGCGAATAACCGCTCTTAATTCTAACGCTTATCATATGACTGGAGTTGCGGTCAGACGAAAAAATGGTACTAAAGAAACAAAAGACATCTGCCTAAATGAGACAGATGCTAAAGTTACGATTCGCCCAGAAGCTCTTGATGAACTTCACGCAGTTCACGGATCTTGGACTCATCCCGTTTGAAATATTCTACGAGTGAAGCGATGCAGGTGATAGAGTCCCAGCTTAGATGATGCTCGATTCCTTCAACATCCTTATAGATGTTGCTATCATCAACTCCAATCAATTCGAGGAACTCTTCAAGCAGTTGGTGACGATCAACGAGGCGCTTTCCTACTTTCTTGCCTTTATTCGTCAATACCAGACCACGATATTTCTCATAAATTAAATATTCGTCTTTATCCAGTTTCTGTATCATCTTCGTTACGGATGAAGGATGTACCTCCAAACCTTCCGCGATATCGGAAACCCGTGCATATCCTTTCTCATCAATGAGCTTATAGATACGCTCCAAATAATCCTCCATACTCGGCGTTGGCATCTGACTACCTCTTTTCCATGAGTTCACACGGGCAGAATATATCTGCCCGTTACTCTGTTAATGATACATGTTATGCTTGTCTATTGGCAAGTACATACCTCTTAAGTCCGCTTTTGATCACGAAGTAACACTGAGAGCTTATTCGACATCGAATCTTGAATTCACCCGGGCCTTCCGGTGCTCACGTACAAACTACGTACGCTCCGCTCCTCACTCCCTAGCTTCATCCAACCTTCTCGGTGCTGAAAACCGTTTTTGAACTCGCATTTAATAGCTCTTTTCATGTTTTCGGATAATTAGAATTTGAGCCATTCCGGAGTAATAGACTGCAGCCAAATGGTAATCTGCGTCATTTTATTTGTGAATAGGAGTACACCCATCAACAACATGAGAGCACCGCCGACCTTCATCACGACCGCAGAATAACGTACAATCCAACGTGTCTGTCCGATGAAGAAGGCTAATATGAAGAACGGTAGAGCAAACCCCAGTGTATAAGCCGTGATCATACCTAACCAAGCACCTGGTTCACTAACAGCCATAGCGATAATTGCTGCTAGAATAGGACCAACGCAAGGCGACCACCCCGCCGAGAAGCCGATACCAAATATGAAAGAACCTATGTATCCCGCCTTGTTTAGCTTCAAATCCATTTTGCGCTCTTTTAATAGAAATTGCGGTTGAAAGATCCCTAGCAGAAACAAGCCCATCGCAATAATTAGCACAGCGGAGAGTTGGCGAATCAAATCGCGATATTGATTAAAAAACTCGCCGAACAACCCAGCCCCAAAGCCAAGGGTATAGAACACAACCGAAAAACCGAGGATAAAGGCCAGTGTATGCGTTAATGTCCGGAACCGGACATCTCTGCGATTCTGTTCTGTCCTCAAGGTCTGCACTGACATGCCCGTAATATAGGACAAGTAAGATGGGTACAGTGGCAAGCAGCAAGGAGATATGAAAGAGGCCACTCCTGCCGCAAAGGCGACTCCTAAATGAATATCGGTCATAACAGCCTCCCTATTCAATTCTTCTTTATTCCCGGTTTCTTTCTTTCCTTATTTCTCTATCTTGATCTCTCTATTTGCTTTACTCTCAAAGCATCCATAGCTCAAGCAGATAAGCCACGCTTACCCATAATCGTCAGGATCAACATAGCAATCAGGAACAATACAATCGTTGCGCCTGGAGCCAGATTCCAGATTCCCGCGATGACGAGGCCAACGACGACGGCAATCTCAGAGATGACCACTGAGAACACAACCGATTGTTTGAAGCTTCTGGCAATCAGTAGACTTGTCGCAGCTGGGATCGTAAGCAAAGCGGAGACAAGCAATGCTCCAACAATCTTGATCGCAGTACTAATTACAAGGGCAGTAAGCACAGTAAGTAGCATATTCAGGACTTTAACAGGCAATCCGCTGACAGATGCTGCATCCTCTTCAAATGTTAACAGGAAGTATTCTTTAAATAGAAGGAATATAGTGATAATGACGATCAGAGTAACTACACCAACGACATATAAATCAACTTGATCGAGTGTATAAATACTGCCGAATAAATAACTGTTAACATCTGTATTGTAACCCATTCCAAGGGTAAAGAACAATGAGGCTAGTGCTACGCCCCCAGACATGATAATGGCAATGGACAACTCCGCATAGCCCTTATAGGCTTTACGTAGCTTCTCAATCGCAAATGACGCAACAACGGCGAAGAGAAGACCAACTCCCATCGGATACACCTCAATCAGGAATCCGAGCGCAACGCCCGCTATCGTCACATGGGCTAGGGTATCACCAATCATGGACAATCTTCGCAAGACAAGAAAAATGCCGATCAGGGGGGCGGTAAGACCGATCAGCAGCCCGCCTGTCAGCGCTCTTAGAAAGAAATCCGCAGTTAATATTTCCAAGTAGATCCATCTCCTCATTTACATATCATACAACAGCAGCCTTAGACGATAAGGATCATTCTTCTATTCTTATAATAAGGAATGCTGCAAATCAGGTATCACACATTCAGGATCATGGGAATGGCGGACATAGAGACCAATAGCTCCACAGTGAGCCCGCGGTTCAACGCCCATGTATCCGTGAATAAAATCAAGATCATGAGATACCATCAAAAAAGTCATCTGGTGATGTGCGTGCAAATGGCAAATCAATTCAAAGAAATCAGCTTGCGTCTGGGCATCGATGCCGACCGTAGGCTCATCCAGTACGAGCAAATCGGGATGATTAATCATCGCTCTGGCCAGAAAGACGCGCTGTTGCTGCCCGCCGGACAGCTGTCCAATCCGCTTATTTGCTAGATCGCTAATCTTCATGACTTCAAGCGCGTCATTACATTTCTTCTGCTCCGCCGCCCCAATGCGGCGGAACAATTTCTTATTGCTATAAAGCCCCGATAACACAACCTCGCGTACCGTTGCCGGGAACAATGGGTTAAAAGAGTTCTTCTGTGGCACGTAACCGACCCGCTCCCAATCTCGGAACTGGCGAATCGGCTGACCAAACAGCTTGATCTCGCCCGAATTAGGCTGTAGGAGACCTACCATCATGCGCATTAAAGTTGTCTTGCCCGCGCCATTCGAGCCGATTAGACCAACAAAATCCCGTTCTTTGACAACAAAGCTGAAATCGGAAATGACCTTCTGGTTTTGATAAGCAAATGAGATATGATCAAGTTCAATGACATTATCATGACAGTATTCTCGTGGCACTGATATTTCTGGTTTCATAGACAATTTCCTTTCTGCTCTGTACGAACCATCTGACTCTCCTTATTGTAGAGCGAGCAGCAGATTTTGCAAGTTCTTCTCCATCAAGGTAAAATAATTCTCTCCGTTCTTCTCTTGCTCTTTCGTCAATCCTTCAACAGGATTCAGCACTAGTGTCTTAACACCAGCCTCATTAGCCAATGTCTTCGCTAATCTGTCAGATACCAGTTCTTCGAAGAAAATATATTGGATTCCTTCCTCCTTCACCGTCTTCGATAAAGCAACGATATCCTGCGCTCTTGGCTCAGCATCGGGTGATAACCCCATAATTGCATGCTGTGTCAAGCCATAATCACGGCATAGGTAACCGAAAGCTTGGTGGGATACAACGATTTCTTTCTTGTTCGTGCCTGCAAGCTCAGTGGAGAATTTCGCATCGAGATCATCCAATTTTTTTGCAAGTTCCGCATATCTGCTCTCGTAATCCGCTTGGTGATCCGGATCGACTTCGATGAAGCTATTTTTAATGTTTTCTGCGATAATCTTAGCGGATTTCGGACTGACCCAAGTATGAGGATCGATATGATGGCTGCTCTCTGCTTCAGCTTCGCTTCCTTCATTATGATGGTCGCGCTCAGCCTCTTCTTCTCCATGGTGATGTCCATCATCACCTTCCGCGGTAATTAGGGACACGCCTTGGCTAACCTCCACCGGCTTCACAACAGCATCGCTGCCAAGCCCCTTCAGGAAGTTCGGTACCCAGCCCTCCAGCCCGGCACCATGATACAGGAATAACTGCGCCTTCGACGTGTTCAGAATCTCTTTGCTGCGCGGTGTCCAATCATGTGGCTCGACCCCTGTTGGCAGCAAATTAGTCACATTGGCTTCATCCCCGCCAATCTCCTTGGCAAATTCATAGATAGGATAGAAGCTTGTAACTACATTTACCTTACCTGGAACGATTTCAGCATTGCTCTTCTTGCCGCAGCCCGATAAGATAACCATAAATATTAACATGAGCAGGATTAATCCTGCAGTCCCTAACTTACGTCTTGTCAAAACCATGAATTCATAACCTCCGCACTTAATCGTAATAATTACAATTAGGATTATATGTGCAAATTTAAAGTTTTGTCAACTATATTATTTTTAAAAATAAGCAAAGTTGAAATAAAGAGCAGCCAAAACTATGCAAGTCTTGACTGCTTCTGCCCCTTTGAATCTATGAGCCGCTAGCCGCTCTATTCCGCTCTATATCAGTATTTGTTGACAATATGTACCCGTTTTATTCGAAGGTCTGATTGTGAACCGGATCCATATAAGATCTTCCCATAAAAAAAACGCCAGAGGCATGTCCCCTGGCGGTATTATTATAACTTACTATTACTTCACGACAGCTCCGTTAGGCATCGATTCAGGTACGGTTGCCAGTGTCAACTGATCCCCTTGCGATGCAGCGAGAATCATGCCCTGTGACAGTTCACCGCGCAGCTTCACCGGCTTCAGGTTCGTCACACAAATCACCTTGCGCCCTACAAGCTCCTCCGGTTTATAGAACTTGGCGATCCCCGATACGACCTGACGTTGCTCGAAGCCAAGATCAAGTTGCAGCTTCAGAAGCTTATCGGCTTTTGGCACCGGCTCACAGGCAAGCACCTCAGCTACTCTCAGCTCTACCTTAGCGAAATCATCAATGCCGATCTCTTCCTTCAATTCCGGCTGTTCCACTACCGGTTTGCTGGAATCAGGTGCAGCTTCCGCAGCAGCGGATACGCCTCCAGTCATCGAGTTATCGATAAACTCAATCTCCTTCTCCACTTCGAGACGTGGGAAGATAGGCTCACCCTTGCCCATTGTTGTACCTGCTGGAATCAAGCCAAAGCTCTTGGCGCTATCCCATGCTGTCAATTCTCCTGGTGTGATGCCTAATTGCTCCCAAATTTTCGCTGGGGCCTTCGTCAGGAATGGTTGCAACAGAATTGAAATGATCCGCAGCGATTCCACCAGATTCACCATTACAGAAGCAAGCTCATCGCGCTTGGCTTCATCCTTGGCAAGCGTCCATGGCTGCGTCTCGTCGATATATTTGTTCGTACGGCTAATAAATGCGCTAATCGCAGTCAAAGCAACAGAGAATTCCAAGTTCTCCATCACTTCCTCTACCTTCTCTACAGTGCGCAGCGCCATGTCGGCCAGATCCGCATCATATGCTGTTACATTTGGACGATAGGCAGGTACGATGCCTTCAAAATACTTGCCTACCATCGCCACGGTACGGTTCAGCAAATTGCCTAGATCGTTAGCCAGATCAGAGTTTACACGTTGTACGAAGCTCTCTGGGGTGAACGAACCATCAGCGCCGAACGGCACCTCGCGAAGCAAATAGTAACGTGTAGCATCAAGACCATAACGATCAATAAGTACGTTCGGATCAACGACATTGCCTTTCGACTTGGACATTTTGCCGCCCTTCATCAGCAGCCAGCCATGGCCAAATACCTTCTTCGGCAGCGGCAGATCAAGTGCCATCAGCATAATCGGCCAATAAATCGTATGGAAGCGAACGATTTCCTTACCTACCAGATGCACATCGGCAGGCCAATAACGGTTGAACATCTCTTCGTTATCACTGCCATAGCCCAGGGCAGTAATATAATTGGTCAGAGCATCGATCCACACATAGACGACATGCTTCGGATCGCCCTTGACTTTAACGCCCCAATCGAAGGTAGTACGGGACACAGCCAAGTCCTCAAGACCAGGTTTGATGAAATTGTTAATCATTTCGTTCTTACGTGATTCAGGTTGAATGAATTCGGGATTTTCCTCGTAATACTTCAGCAGACGATCGACATAATTGCTCATCCGGAAGAAATAGGATTCCTCCTTCACCAGCTCTACCGGGTGACCACTTTCCGGACTTTTGCCGCCGATGACTTCCCCCTTCTCATTCTTGATGACATCCACCAATTGCGACTCTGTATAATAAGTCTCATCAGGAATGCTGTACCAGCCTTCGTACTCGCCCTTATAAATGTCGCCCTTCTTCAACAGACGATCAAAAATCTCGGCCACAACCTCTTTATGGCGTGGTTCCGTCGTACGAATGTAGTCATCATTAGAAATGTCAAGCTTCTTCCACAGCTCCTTAATGCCAACAACAATATCATCGACGAACTGCTGCGGGGTTTTCCCACTCTCCTTAGCTTTTTGCTCGATTTTTTGCCCATGTTCATCCGATCCTGTCAAATAGCGAACATCATAGCCGCGCAACCTTTTGTAGCGTGCTATAGCATCGCCGGCCACGGTCGTATAAGCATGGCCGATATGCAGTTTAGCGCTCGGATAATAAATCGGCGTCGTGATGTAGAAGGTTTTCTTGTCAGACATACTGTCATCTCCTTAATTCAAGTAGTTCAAAAAGTCCGCTTTTGATAAGAAACCCGATCGAAGTCATTCAAGGATGAGCGACAACGATCGAGAGGTAGGGTTTCTTGCGATATAGAATTTCATCAGCTACGCTGATAACTTATAAATTCTATATCTAACACCAAGTGTGTCAGGAAGTGGGCTCGGCATCGAATCTTGGATTCACCCGGGCCAAGCGTATGCTTACGAAGTATGTTTCCTCCGGAAACATCTCAGGTGCTCACGTACAGACTACGTACGCTCCGCTCCTCACGCCCTAGCTTCACCCAACCTACTCGGTGCTGAAAACCGGTCTTTTTGAACACCACTTTTTAGTTAAAATAAAAAAACTCCCGCCCCACAATGGGACGAGAGATCTCTCACGTGTTACCACCCAAATTCCCCGCACCTTTGCAGGCGAACGGGCTCAGTTGGTCGCTGTCGCAACCATCCATTAACGCCGGATCCGCGCTACTCCCTTATCGGCCTAGCTAGGCCCGACTCGAAAGCAGTTCCTCCAGGACCATATTCCAAAGCTGTTCCAGACCGGTTCTCAGCTTCCCCGGTTCTCTGCTGCTGGACGCAACGCTCTGTACTCATCCCTTCACTGGACATATATAAAGGTTAATGTTCAACAAGTCTATACTTATTGAATACGTACATATAGCACTATATTATGAAAAGACATATCTGTTGTCAAGTTATACCCGCCCTGCCTTATCTTTATACTTGACGTGAGTCTTCTTGGGCGGTACCAGGTCCACACCACCTGGATGAAAAGGGTGGCACTTCACGATCCGCCTAGCGGCCAGCCAGGAGCCCTTCAAGGGCCCATGCACTTCAATCGCTTCCAACGCATACGCCGAGCAGGTCGGATAGAAGCGGCAGGTTGGAGGCTTCAGCGGCGAAATAAATTTACGGTATACATGGATCGGCGCCTGAAAAGTCTTGCGGACGATGCCCATATTATACGCCTCCGCCCAATTCCTTACCCGTATTCGAAGCTGGGACCTGACACTTGTCAGGGCGGCAATTTTTGCAATAACCGAATACTTCAAATTTATGCTTCACGATCTGGAACTCCTCAGGGGCATCCGTCATGGGCATCGGGCAGAAATGAATTGGATACGTCTTCTCGCACTGCAAGCAAATCATATGGTGATGATGATGCCCTTCCTTGCTGCAGCTGACTCTGAACTTCAGTCCATCCTCAAATACAACTTGCTCGAGCACTCCGAGCTCTTCCATAACCCTGAGATTTCTGTATACGGTATCGAAGCTAAGCCCACTGTATTGTTTGCCCATATACTCATATACATCTTTTGGCGTTAGATAACCGTCCCGTTCTGCGAACAGTTTGGCCAAGCTTTTGCGCTGGTCGGTGATTCGCAAACCCTGGGCAGACATCACACCGATAATATCCTCTGTCGACAGCATGTGACATTCCTCCCGTCTGAACTACCCTTCCATGCGTCTTTTACATTACATCTCTCTTAATAATGCCGCAAAAATTCTCCTCCGTCAATGTAACAAGTCCCATTATCAACGGCCAACCCCAGGCCGCATGCAGGTGATAGCCTTACTTGCGCCTGTTTTGCGCTCTTTATAGCCTCGCTTGGGCCTGGTTATGCTCCTCATTGTGTCTCGTTATGTGCCTCGTTTGTGCCTGTTCATGCACCTGTAAGCGCCCTTTATGCGCTCGTTGTGCGCTCGTCATGCCCCCATGTGCCTGTAAGCGCCTGCCTGTTAAGCCCTATGCTCCTCTTAAGGGCGCATATCGTCCGCGCCTGGGCCCCTTTAGCATGATCATACTTGTAACGGACACCAGCGACGCTTACGAGCAAGAAACTACTGTTTTCTAAATTTAACGGTCACTACAAGCGCTTAAAGGCTGCAGACATAGCTAAAAGAGGTATCTTTATCATCTAACGCACAACCATGTCCGTTAGAATTCATAATGGACGGAATTACTATCCTAAGGGGCTGCTATGTCCGTTAGATTTTGCACACCCCTGTCAAACTACTAACTTCTACTGACTCTGTAGCAAGCTGATAAGTCCGATAACGCTGTTTTCTATTAGTGACCATCAACAAATTCCGTTCAACTAATCCATGCAGGACGCGCCGAGTGTGACGATCAGAAAGTCGAAGGTGATCGGCGATTTCGACTGCTGAAAAAGAATGCATGAATCTACGGGCAAATCGAAGCGTTTCTGCTTCAGCCCAATCCAAATCTGATGACAATGAAGTCGATATGAATTTTCCAATAAAGGCCAGTATAAGTTGCCTACAAACCTTGGGTTCCTCAACTATCGAAAGATATGCTATAGGGAGTATTGTCCAGTCATCTAGAGCAAGCATCGAATGCTTCATGCATAAATCCTTAAAGCGTGTAACACCAATATCTCTGGCGTGAGATCGGTAATCTTGAATTTCAATACATCCTTTGGCGCCTCCCGGCATATAGGCCAGGTCAAGATAACGGACTGCATTCTTCATGTCCCTAACTTCCCATTCAGGGTGTAGATTATCCAAGTTCCCGATTGATGGATACCAACATAGTCGAAGAAATTCATAAGTACTGTGAGTCAAGCCTTTTTCAAGGAGCTCACGTCTTCTTGGATTGTCCTCCTCCACAATATTTCTGTGCAGCCACTCTTCATAAGTTTGGATAAATAAGCTCATAAGTTAATTCTCCCTTCGTAACTCTATTGGCTACAATACTGATCATAAGCACACAAAAAAGCCGCTCCAATATGGCAACCATAAACGGATGCTCATATTAAAGCGGCATGTGCTTCACACCGATTGATTTATGATTTAAGTATAATGCCTAATTATGCAGACGACAATTGATAAATTCATGCCTAGACTCAACCTAAAATCAACATTTCTTCTTTTCTTCCTCTATAGGAAATAAAGCAACTTTCAGCAAAGAACAACGTCTAAACCATTGAATGATTCTACCACAAATGGGATTATAGGAACAGCCGGGAAAAGCTAGCAATACGTTTGAAATCTATTCGTGATCATCAAAAGTGTTGTTGGTTCTACCTAAACTAAAATTTTTGGAGGTTTAGAAATGAAAAGAAAGTTAATCATCGTTGCTTCACTTGTTTTTGCTCTTACATCTGTATTAATTGGAGGGGCATTCGCTAGCGGGAAAATCACAATAGTTGTTAATGGACAAACAATACCTACTGACGTTTCCCCCCGTAATACTGATGGAAGAGTCATGGTACCAATTAGTACGATTTCTAAGGCGTTAGGTGCTGATGTAACCTGGGATTCTAAAAATCAAACCGTAATTATTAATCAAAAAACAGGAACTCCGCTTTCTACTCCCGATATATGGAATGAGGAAATAAATACTTCTGGAGGAGAATGGGCAGAAATTGTATCTATAATTAATCAGTATTTGACTGCGTATGATTCAAGAGACGAAGAAGCCTGGAAAAAAACAATAGCCCCTAGTTACATTGAAAATGGCTCAATTGAACTAGCAGGAGGAGGAGTGTATCCTTCCATTTTAGAACTAAAAATATTAGATGCTAAAAAGATAGGAGAATTACAAAATGGAGTCCAATACAAAATACTTGTAAAAATAGTTCATTACATGAACTTATCCACACCGTTTGTGGCTAAATGGGAATTTGATGTCTCTCCATATATGAGCAAGGGATACCTTATAGATTATGCAAACATAATCAGTGATACCCAATTAAAGAATTATACCGTTTTCCCTGGTTTAACATTCACCGATGTTTCTGAATAAATGTAAGGTGGATTAATATCAACAAAAAAAGCGTCCCAAGCCATCAAAGATGACTCGGGACGCTTTTTAATAATATAAATTAAATTATTGCTTCGCTTCCGGCAACGGCTGGAGCAGCAGGTTGACGGACAAGTTGCTGCCTGGTGCAGCTGTGAAGACAAATTCAACGGTCTGTTCACGATCGCCTGTGCGGAACAATACGTTGGCATCATTCGGTGCGCTAAGCGAACCACCTGTAGACAATTGTACGATATCGCCGTTCACCATGATCGAACCGGAATATCTACCGCCACGTGGATTAAACGTAATCAGTGTATTTGGAGCAACACGATACAGCTTAATTTTATACAACATTCCAAAGTTACCAGCATTGAGTTTATAAGCATTTGTTATACCATCATACCCAACCTGGAACGGATCATTGGAATTATCACCGATAAGCAGTCTTTGTCGAGTAGTTCCAACTAGATCATTATATTGGAAATATCGAGTCGAATCCTCATAGGTTCCACGATTGTGAACATCTTCTTTCAAGTTTGGAAGCGACGGCGACTGTGCTATTGCAAGAGGGTCTTTATTCGGATCAATCATGATTACATTAAACTCTAGTGATTGATCGCTATACATATCAGCAAACAGAGATATTACGTCCCCTTGCTTCATCGTTGTAGCATTAAGCTCTGGCATAATAACCTTGCTCTCTCCTGGGGCGATCCAAACATCCTTATATTGACCACCGGTTTGCAAAGATTTGTAATATCGTTCAACCGAAACTTTTCCTGCAGCCGTCGCATACTGACTTGGTCCACCAAAACCGAGGCTATTCTGTGTCAGACGAGCAGTTGTCTCATTCTTATTCGTAGCAACAACATACATCTTCATGTTCTTGCCCGTGGAGTTCACATGGTGAACCATGAAGCGCATTGCGCCGCTTGCCGTTTCTTTATATACTCTACCTTCCGAATATACAGTCTCTGGGCTGTTGCTGCGGATCAATGTTACAGGATCGGAAGAAATCGAGTAGTTCACTCTCTCCCAAGATGGGACAGATGTGCCGTCAAAAGCGTATTTCTCACCAACTGGCGTGAATAATTTATTGAAATCGTCGCGGTTATACAACGTCTCGTTCGTAATCGTGATCGTACGCTCTACCGTGGAAGATAATCCAAATACATTGACTACCTTCAGGCGGATCGTCATCTGCCCTGGCGTAAAGAAGGCACGCTCGTTATTTTCCCACACTAGTTCCTTAATGCCTACTTCATCTGAACTAAGGTCAGTATAAGTGATCAGTTCACCCATCTTATACGTATCTTTGTCGGTCATGAAATTGGCAAGAGGCGGAGTATGCGGCTTCCCAACGTTAATCTTCAGAGAGAACGGATCACTCCACTGCCCGTTGGAATCCTGAACACGATAGGTTACCGTATAAGTCCCCGGGTCCGTGAACTTATCCTGGCGCCCTGTCCACTCCTCATTTACGATCTCAAGCCCGCTCGGGGAATAGGAATTTGTCAAATATTGAACGTCTGTCTCCCCTGCGATCACTTCCTTGTTGCCAATCGAGAAGGATGCTACAGGCTTCGTCGATAGATTCAGAATAACACGCTTACCGACATTATCTACTGTATATGGAATACCAAGCGCCTTCGTAATCGCCGTCAAAGGCACCATGAAATTGTTCTTGGCCGAATAAGACTTGCCCTTCATCGGCGTAACGACGCCGTTCACACGGTAATTTGATGTGTCCAGCTTGAAGCGGAGCTCGTCATTGCCGCGAGAAATAATCGTCTCTTTGGTCTTATTGTCAAAAGAAAGCTGCAAACCGGCACGCTCAACGATGGCACGGATCGAAACGTAGGAAACGCCGTTCTTCACTTCCATCGGATAGCCGGCTATGTATTCTTTGCCGCCTTGATACATCTTATTGCTGTTCATCATTAGAACCAGTTGTCCGGCTCCGGCAGTGGCATTTGTAGTCGTGGCTGGGTTAGTCGTTGAAGAATTCGAGCCATCGGCATCTTGGCCTTCGTCAGTCCCAGTCGGTTGCTCCGTCTGGCCTTCCTCCGCGCCGCTATTGTCACCAGTCCCCTCAGTCTTACCGTTCTCTCCAGTAACTGATGTGTCCTGACCCGTCGAATCCTCGTTAGTCACTTGACCCTCTTGACCAGGATTAGTTGCATTGCTATTCGAAGTGGTAGCCTCGTTAGCTCCCAAATTATTCGATGTAACAGTAGATTGCTGTTGAACAGCGCTAACTGTATCTTGCTTAGCTGCTTCTTCAGCGCTTACAGGAATAACCATTGCTAATTGCGATGCAATAATAATCGTAGTGATAATTAATTTTTTGAAATTCATGTCTAGCTCCTTCTACTCCCATTTTGTCTCTCTGACAATCACATAATGTTAAACGCATGTAAACGAAAAAAGTTGCTTCTTGTCATAAAATAAAAAAACAACAACGAAACTATTGTATCTGACATTCCAGAGATTTTCCAGTTTAATTTCTGTTGTTGATGAGTTCATCTATTATTTGTATTGTGATCCCGCGTAGTCCCATCACTTCCCTCATAAAAATAGCCCAGCAAAGAACGATGTCTCTGCCAGGCCTATACTATATCTAGCTATTAGTTCGTGATTTCCTCTAACTTCAGGCTAACTGGAAGCTTTCCTTGCGGCGTAAACTCACCCATCAATACTTTGGCTACGGCATCCAGAGAGAACTGTCGATTCTCGTATAAGCAAATATACGTGCCCACATCCTTGAATGATTCGACATCGTACGGATTCCGGGTCGAAATAACGACGACACTTGCGCCGTGCATCCGATTCAGCGCATTGACCAGGTGGCTCTGTCCTTCCGGAATCTCGCCTTCTGCCGTATAGGTGACCACGACAATCTGTTCAAAATCAGTGCTGCGCTTCAGCACCTCTAGCACTTCCCCTTCGTCCGGGCGTGTTCCGATCACTGATAAGCTGACCTTATCGCTATATGGCTGCAAGGCGTTGAGCAGCGTATATTGATGTACCGAAGGTTCATCGACCTCAGTGCGATGCCGCAGTTCAGGCCAGATCACAAGCAGAGGCTTCTGCTTGTTCAGAGGCAGATTGCCGGAATCCCGCACAAGCGTTACACTCCGCTCGGCAACTTCCCTTAGCAATGCCTCACTATCCACTTGAGGCGTAAGTGGAACAGGTACACTCAAAGGATCAGTTCCTGTGGAAGGTGCAATTCGATTCGCCTTCAATTCCAATATCCGCTGCAGCGATTGATTAATTCGATCTTCACTGATCCGGCCACTTACTACCGCTTCCCTCACTGCTTCTATAGCGGCAATCTGATCGCTAAGTGTGTGACTGACCAGCACAAGATCGGCACCCGCCTCGATCGCCCGTACCGCTCCTTCGGCGATGCCGCAGCTCTTAGCTATAGCATGCATCTCAAGGCAATCCGTTACGATGACACCGTCAAAGCCCATTTCTTCACGAAGAAGCTCTGTCAGTAC
Source organism: Paenibacillus lutimineralis (assembly GCF_003991425.1). Classification (NCBI taxonomy): domain Bacteria; kingdom Bacillati; phylum Bacillota; class Bacilli; order Caryophanales; family Paenibacillaceae; genus Paenibacillus; species Paenibacillus lutimineralis. The sequence continues at coordinate 2,340,053 of NZ_CP034346.1, read as the reverse complement.
ACGGCGCGATAAAGTAGCTGGAATCTCCTCCGTCTCAAAGGCCGGGAAGATGACATGAGCCGTCATCACTGCATCGGCACCTGCTTCAATCCCCTTGCGGAAAGGAAGCAATTCGATGTGATGCAGCCTTTCCTTGTCATGAGGCACAACAGCCAGGCCAAGATGCGAGTCAACCGCCGTATCCCCATGCCCAGGAAAATGCTTAACCGTCGCAATGACGCCATGCTCTTGATATCCTCGGGTGGCTGCTACGCCATGCTCAGCTACCTTGGTAGGATCTTCACCAAAGGATCTGACGCCGATGACTGGATTGGCCGGATTGTTATTCACATCAATACATGGGGCAAAGTTCATGTTGATACCGAGCGCCAGCATCTCCTCAGCAGCCAGCTTGGCTACATCATAGGTCAATTGCAGGTCGTCTACGGCTCCAAGTGTCATATTCCCTGGAATACGGCTAATTCCGTCATGATCGAGACGGGCGACCATACCGCCCTCTTGGTCGATCGATATAATGAGCGGAATATCGGAATGGCTGCGAGGAAGCTTCTGCAGATTGTGCGACAACGTGGCAAGCTGCCGAACCGATTCAATATTACGACGGAAGTATACAACACCGCCGACATGATATTTCCCAGTCAATGTAGTTATTTGCTCATCAGGCGTCAAGCTATGAAATCCGCAAATAAACAATTGGCCAATCTTCTGCTCTAGAGTCCACTGAGTCAAGTCCAACATTATTCACCTTCCCATTTTTAGAGGTTATTTAAAAAGTCCTCCTTTGATAAGAAAACCAATCGAGGCCACTTCAAGGATGAGCGACCGCGATTCAACGGTAGGTTTTCTTGCGATATAGAACTTCATCAGCTACGCTGATAACTTATAAATTCTATAATCTAACACGAAGTAGGACGGGTTGCTTCATCGACATCGAATTTTGAATTCAGCCGGGCTTAAGCGGATGCTTACGAAGTTATGTTTCCTATGGAAACATCTCAGGTGCTCAGGTACCCACTACGTACGCTCCGCCCCTTTTGGGCCCCCTACTTTTAAGATGCCGGTGAGTCCTTCAAGCGATATTCTGAGGGAGTCATGCCAGTATACTTTTGGAACACCTTGGTAAAATAACGACGCTCCTGATAGCCTACCTCGGCACCGATCTGTGTGATCGACTTCTCACTGCCGCTTAGCATATACTTCGCCGTCTCAATCCGTTGTCTCGTCAGATACTCCACAAAAGTTTCCCCGAAATGATTCTTGAAGAGCAGGCAGAAATAACTGCAACTAATGCCAAGGAAATCGGAAATATCCTCGATGCCGAAGTCAGATCCCAGATTCTGCTGAATATAATTCTGCGCCGACATCATCAGTACCTCCGATGATTTCTTCGTCGAGAGCGAATCCTTATAACGCTCAATCAGTGAGACGATCAACGATATCAGTTCCTTTACGCTGAGCGTTTCCTGAAGTCGTAACCAGACGGCTTCCTCTTGTTCTCCAGGGAGCATCTGCATTTCACGCATTTCACGCAATAAATGAATGAGCAAGTAATACAACAGCTTCTCGGCCCTACCGACCGAGGTCTCATTCAGACGGGCTACATAAGCTTTCAAATCACTGATCATCTGCGTCAACGCTTCATAATTACCATTCCGCAGGCCACTTCCGAATTGCTCAACCCAGTGCCACTGCGCATCTACTACGCCGAGAACGCCGCTAGGAATAGGCTCAAAAAGATCTTCACTCACATTTGAAATATCAGTAAACCATCCCTGCGACGGGTTAAGAATCAGAATCTGCTGCATGCGCTGATAAACCGCGGATATTTCACTCAAGGAGCGAGGTTCTTGCCCCAGACACATACGGATGAGCATATGCGGCTTGTCTTTAACCATCGCTTGCAATTTCTCATGCACTAGGCTCAAGGCTTCCATTGCTATAGGCTGATTTACGACAGTGTCGAAGATGATACACCATTCTCCTTCGCGTACCTGAAGCACCGTGTAATCTCTGAGCAGGGGCTGGAACAGCTCCTTCAATTTCAACTTGATCTCCAGATTCCATGCCTTCCGTTCAGGGGCAGGCCAGGAGATGGACTCGTGCGCGTAGCCGTCCATATCCAGCAGCAATACGGCATAGCTATCTGGGTGACCTGCGCCTTCCTCATCCTGCCACAATTCATCCTCTTTGACTGCCTCTTGTCCCAATAAGGAATGAATCAGAATATTCTCATTAGCCAGGGATTCTACCCGGCTTAAGAGCTGCTCTTTGTTCTTCTGCTTCTTCTTCTCGATGATCTGCTTCGCCAGCTTCCTTACCGTTTCTTCCAATTCGAAGTAGTTGATCGGCTTGCAAATATAATCGCGAACCCCGTAGCGAATCGCGGTACGTGCATATTCAAATTCCTGATAGCCTGTCAGAAGAAGGATTTCCCCGGTTAATCCCTGTTCTCTAACCTTCTGGATCAGCGTCAAACCATCCATTACCGGCATTCGGATATCACATAAAATCAAATCGGGATGATGCAGGGTAGCCGCCTCCAAAGCGTCCACACCGTTCTTAGCCAAGCCGATAATTTCAAAGCCCAGATCCTCCCAAGGCAGCACCTTCGATAGATTGTTCAGGATATGAACCTCATCATCAACTAATAACGCCTTCAGTCTCATTTTTATCACCCAATTCATATTTAGGAATCACACATTGAATCACCGTACCGTATCCAGGCTGCGAACAGATGAACAACCCGTATCTAACTCCGTATTTAAGCCGGAGGCGATCATACACACTTCTCAGCCCCAGGCCTCTTCGCTCATGATTAGGATAAGATCCAGATTCATGGTAGGCTGGATTATCCCAATCCAGGTATTGGATCTTGGACAGCGCTTCGTTCGTCATCCCAATTCCATTATCTTCGACCCGAAGCGTGATCCGATCCGCCTCCATCCTTCCAGTGACCTTGATCATTCCCTGATACTCGATCCCTTCAAAACCATGCTGGATGCTGTTCTCCACAAGCGGCTGAAGGGTAAGCTTGAGAAGCTGGCAGCCCATCATCTCATCCGGAATATCAATTTCATAATCGAACAGATCATCAAATCTGAACTTCTGAATCTCCAAATAATTTTTTAAATGTTCGATTTCCAGGCTGAGGCTAATCTCCTCCTTGTCCTGAATGCTGATCCGTAATATGTTAGCGAGCCGCAGCACCATCTCGCTGACCTTGCGGCCTTCATTCTGGACAGCCAGAACATTAATAGATTCCAGTGTATTAAATAGAAAATGCGGCTTGATCTGGGCTTGCAGCACTCTCAGCTCCGCATTAGCCTTCTGGAACTGCTCTCTCTTAACCTGCTCGAACAATTCGTTAATTTTGACCATCTGATTGTTGAAGCCTTGCTGCAGAAGCAATAGCTCATCATCGCCCTTCTCATCCACGCGCGCACTCAAGTCCCCATCCTCGACCTTGCGCATGAATCTGACGATGACGCCAATCGTGCCTGTAATCCGGTTCATGAACAACAGGTTGAACAACAGAGCTGTTACGACACATACGAAGAAGATAATAACGAACCAATTGGCAAAAGTCACAACCTCACGCGACAAATAGCGCCAAGATGTTACAGAGACGAGCTTCCAAGGATACTCCTTCAAGTCATAGGCGGAAATGACACTCTCTTCCCCATTGAACTTAGCCTTGAAGCTCTGATAAGTCCCCCCACCCTCAAGCTTCTTCATAATGTTTGGTTCCAAGGATTGCCCAACCATTTCGGATTTGTAATCATACAATACTTGGCCCTTGTTATTGACCAGCATGAAGCGTGTATCCTTCATACTACTGCCCAGCCTGAGGTTCTGAAATATCTTCTCAAATTCCCAGTTTTTAATCTGAACAACCAGAATACCTACGCTACGCAGATTGTTCAAATCTTTAATCAAGCGGATCTGCGTAAATACATTGTCCGAGCCAGTAAATTCAGGGTACTCATGAGGCGCAATCCATAGCGGCATCCCTCTGAGAGACACAACTTCATCATACAGTGGATGCTCCTTAAACTGTTCGTAAGGTAAAGTCTGAAAATTCTCTTTATTAAAAATTGTAATCACATTCGATCCAACACGCCCATGCACATTGTACAAAAAGGCGTAATCAATCGCTGGGTGATTATAGAGCAGCGACCGAAAGTTCTTCTGGTTCGCATTAAGCTCAAGCTGGCTCGATGCCGTCAAATCCTGCGAATCCGGGTCTTTGGCAATCAACGCCTGTTGGAACACCCCTTTGGCAATGCCGTTATCGGTTACATTATCCATTTCATAGAATACGTTCTTGATGCTATAGCCGATCGCCTTCAGCGAATATTCCGACTGCTGGCTATACTTCGTCTCTATCGAATTAAAGCTGACTAGAAACGTAATAATGCCGAGGATAAATAAAGGGATGATCACCAGCCCCAGAAAAGCGGTAAACAATTTAATTCGCAGATTCATACGCATGAGCTCCCGACCAATCTAGTAATTAGCCCTTAACGCTGCCCGCCGTGACCCCTTCAATAATTTGCTCTTGCAAAATCGCGTAGATAATCATGACTGGCACAACGCTAAAGACAATCCCAGCGGACATTTGTGCGTAGTTCGTGTTGTAGGCGTCCCTGAAACCTACCATACCAACCGGAAGCGTTTTCAGCGCGTCATTGGACAGGAAATAGTTCGCTAGCAAGAACTCGTTCCAGTTGCCCAGGAAGTTGATGATGAAAACGGTCACGATCGCCGGTATAGTTAGTGGTATTATTATTCTAGCAAACAGTCCGGCAGAGCTCAATCCATCAATAACCGCCGCCTCTTCGATTTCTCCCGGAAGAGACCGCATAAAAGCTGCTAGGATGACAACCGAGAATGGAATTGCGTTAGCGACATAAGGCAGGATCAGCGCCATATGCGTATCGAGAATATCCAGCTTTCTCATAATACCATAGATTGGAAGCAGCAAAGAGTTATTCGGGATCAGCATCCCCAGCAAAATTAATTGAAACACGATTGCACTGATCTTATTATAGCGCATACGCGTAACTGCAAAGGACAGCATCGCTGCAAAAAGAATCGATACACAGGCAGCGAGAATCCCGATATACAAACTGTTCAAGAAATAAGTGCTGATCTTTGCATTGACCCAAGCATTTACGTAGTTATCAAATGAGATCGAGCCTGGAAGTCCGAACGGATTAGAAGCGATATCCTGATTGTTCGTCTTAAATGATGAGAAGACGACAAACAGGAACGGATACAGAATGATCAGCAAGTAGCCCATTAGAAATATATGCGGAATAGTCTTCTTTATTGCTCTCATCAGTATTCAATCCTTTCCGTCCGTTTTGCAATCAAGACTTGATATAATACTGTGATGATTATCGTAAATACGAAGATCAATACAGCGATGGAATTACCGAAGCCATGTCTAAAGCTTGTAATCGCATAACGGATCATGTATGTTGCCATAACATCCGTCGAGCCTGCAGGGCCGCCCTTAGTCATGACGAGCACGATATCTGCAGCCTTCATCGCACCAGCGATGGACAACATAATAACGACTGATACAATTGGCATAATGAGTGGAAGTGTAATTTTGGTAGCTCGTTGGAATCCAGTTGCCCCGTCAATTGCCGCCGCCTCATCCAGTTCTTTAGGAATAGAGAGGATGGCTGCAAGCACCATTACGATGTAGAAGCCGGTCCATTGCCAAGCATTCGTAATCAGGATCGATATCATGGCCCAGTTCTTATCAGACAGCCAGTAGACTGGCGATACACCGAAGAGTCCGAGTACCTCATTAGCCAGACCGAAATCCGGGTTATAAATGAAGCCCCATAGAATCCCGATAACTGCCGTCGACATAATCGAAGGCATAAATACTGCCGTCTTGTATAACCCCTTAAAGCGTTTCACGTTAGCTATTAACAATGAGAAGATGATAATGAGCGGAACTTGGATAAAACATGAGAACAAGATAAAATAGACGTTATTTCTTACTGACTTCCAGAAAGCAAGATCGTTAAATGCCTGCACATAGTTATCAAATCCGATATAATGAACGTTCTTAGATATCCCGTTCCAGCTAGTGAAACTATTGTTGACCGCTGTAAATACCGGATAGATAAAAAAGGCCAGAAACAAGATGAAGGCAGGCAATATGAACAAGACATATATCAGCGGATTTCTTAGTGCTTTATTCATGGTAACCTCCGTTGTAATCTTTGATATTCGTTTCTTCTGCTCCTAAGTTCTATCTATCTTTCCATTTAGTCAGAAAGGGCGCCCCCACAAAGTCGAGGCGGGTGGCGCCCTTTTCTAACTAAAGAGGTTGTTCAGAAATAATTACTCGCCAGCTGCATTAGCTGCGTCTTGAGCGGCTTGCACATTCTCCAGCATCTTCTGAGGATCGATTTCTCCTCCGATAATTTGCTGGATACCCATGCCAATTGCAGTGTTAACTTCTGCTTGAACAAGCGCATCAAAGGCAGGGAATGGTTTTCCAATTTCACTTACAGCTTTGAAAATATCTTGCATTAACGGATCATCGGATGTTGTCTTCATTTGCTCCAGATCCATCTTCAGGGCAGGAAGTACACCGTCTTCCTTCAGGCCGCGCAGCTGCATTTCATCTGTCCACATATTCTTGATGAATTCCTTGACTGCTGCCAATTTGCGAGGATCTTCGCCAACAGAACTGGAGAAGCCATAACCGTTATTCGAATCCTGCATGACAACGAATGGGTCTCCTTCTTTCAGAGGTGGCATACTGAAGTAACCAATCTTACCTACCAGGTCACCAGCTTGTGCCGGATCTCTGAACACCGAGTTCGCCCACGATCCGTCCATCATCATGATCGCTTCGCCGGTAATCACTTGGTTTCTCATATCTGCATATTCAAAACCAAGCTCGCCTTTCTTAAAGTAGCCTTTTTGCACCCATTCCTGGTGCTTGGCTACGCCTTTAACCACGTTCTCGTCGGTCCATTTTGTCTCACCCGTCTTGAATCCGTAAGTGACCTCCGGACCAGCATAGTAGGACCATAGGTTATTCGTCGTCATCAGTGGAATCCAAGCATCCTTGGATGATTGAGCGAACGGAATCTTGCCGTCTGATTTAATCTTCTCCGCAATCGCTTCCAATTCATCGAGTGTCTTAGGAACCGTCAGACTCTTTTGTTCGAAATATTCTTTATTGTAGAAAATACCTTCGATCGATCCGCCAATTGGCAGGCCATAAACTTTACCGTCATGAGTAAATGGACCCAAGTCACTGAATTTATCTTTAAGTCCAAGCTCATCGAGAATCGAAGTAAGGTCGAGCATTAAGCCTTCCTTAGCATACAATGCTGCATCCGGGCTGCCGAATACGTCAAACACTTCCGGCGGCTTGCCCGCAGCCATTTCGCCTCTCAGCTTCTCCTTACGGTTAACTTCCGAATCCACGCCGTCCAACTTGATTGTTAAACCAGGAACAGCCTCTTGCGTCTTCTTCACCACATCTTCCAGAATAGCCAAGCGGAATTTCTTCGCTTCCCCGATTTGTGTGTGGCGAATCGTAATTTCAAACGGTTCATCACTTACCTTTGCTTCGTTAGCAGGCTTGTTATTCGTTCCCGCACTGCCTTTGTCCGCTGTGTTCTTGTCATTGGAACTTCCACAACCAGCAAGCAATGCTGAAGCTACGAAGAACAGGGATAGTAACAGCGTCAAACTCTTCTTCATATTTCTTTGGACCCTCCTCAAGATCGGTTTGTATGTTACATCTTCATTATAGAAAGCGATTCCATTTTTGATAAGGAGGACATTTTTCTATAACGGGGATACAATCCTCTATAAAAAGACAATAACCCCTTCCACTCCGAGGAAAAGGTTATTTGTTAATAATTATAATTTGTATGTGATGATCCGTCTATTATTTTGCAACTGTCGCATTGACATACCATTTCAGCTGACTATCATACATTTCTTTATAATAGGACCCTTCATTTATTAATTTATCATGGGAACCTATTTCAACGATTCTTCCTCCATCCATGACGACGATTTTATCTACCCAACGGCAAATTCCAAGTCTATGTGTCAATATAATTGCTGTTTTATTCGTCAAATGAGCAAGCATCCCTTGAAAAAGACGATCTTCCGCTAATGGATCAATTGCAGCTGTAGGCTCATCCAAAATAACGATGTCCGCATTCCTATAATAAGCTCGAGCTAAACCAATCTTCTGCCACTGTCCTCCTGACAAATCCATCCCATCATCAAATATTGGATTGAGCTGTGTCTCCATTAAATGAGGTAGTGTATTTATAAAATCCTGCGAATCACTTAATTGGGTTGCTTTCTGTAGTTTTGGATCATTGCGGCCATCACCCTCATTATTAAGCCAAATGTTCTCTTGTACTGACATTGGGTATTTCCCATAGGTTTGAAGTAACACAGCTATATGCTTGCGAAATGAATTTTTATCATAACCATGCAGCGACACATCATCAATGACAATTTCTCCTTCATACTGATCATATAATCCAAGCAGACATTTCACTAAAGATGTTTTTCCCGAACCGTTATGTCCAACGATCGCTACTTTTTCACCTTTATGTAGGGTTAAGTTAATTTGCTGCAACACATAACGTTCAGAATTGGGGTATTTAAAAGACATATTTTGTACCTTTATTCCTTGATTTAAGCCTCCGAACTGAATTAAATGTGGTTCCTCTGATTCCTCTTCGAATTGTAATATCTCGAAAAAAGAAGGCAAGTAAATGGACGTTTCTTGTAGCCGATTAAAAGATTCTACCAACTCATGTGCCGTATTCTGTAAATGCAAAAGTCCTTGCGTGACTAACATGTATGTACCGACTGTAAATGAAGTGAATAACACTAAAATAATAAGCATAACTAACTGCAATACTTGGGTTATAATTTGTAGCGACCCATATAATAATTCTTGTTTATTTTTGAATTGAACTTGTAATTTTTCTACATTTGTAAAGAGTGTTTTCCACTTAGATATAATAAATTGATTTAACTGAAACATCCTCACTTCACTAGCTAGTTCACGATCTGTAAAAAGTCCTGATAAGTACTCTGCTTTCCTAGAGTCTTCACTCGCCTGTAAATAAATTTGCAATTGTCTATGATAATATTTACGTACAATAAATACATTCAAAAAACTTACAGTTGCAATAATGATAAGGACTGAGACATGAATATTACGCATTACATAAAGCATGATAGAGATCGATAAAATCGATTTGGCAAAGTTAAAAAAATTCATTAATAAAGGGAATCCAAAGCTAGGTAGCGTATTTGACAAAGTCATCATTTGATTATGAACATCCGCTCTTTCAATAAGCGAAATTTTAACTCTAGACATTTTTTTATGAACTATTTCTTGTAAATAACATTTGAAATGGCTGTTTAATTGTTTCTCTAACATTCTGTTTCCAGCTATAAGGATTTGTATTAACGCAAAAATCCCCGCTTGAATAACCAAAAGAACAATGAGTTCACCATATTGTCCCTGTTGAATAGAGTATGGTAATGCATTACCTATATGTTCCGTAACAATCAACTGTATGTTGGGTAAAAACGCAAGCATTCCTAAAATAACAATAAATAAATATACTTTCCAGGAGAATAGGGGCTTTAACATTATAATCATACAAAACAAATGATGAAGGCTTCTCTTCATTCCTAAGTTCTCCTATAATAATAAATTTAAATAAGAAATAGAACCCGGAATCAGAAATCGAGTTCTATTTCTCACTTTTAATGCCTAGGATATATCATTTATTAGTTCGAGCAACATCTTCCTGTTTTATCATCTCTTAGCGGTGGACCATTGTTTCCCCAGCAACCCGGATCATATACGCACGCCATTTATTTCACCTCCTTTCATAGAGTTATTTCATTCCATTATGAAGCTATATCGATTCCACTTGATTGAAAATGAGGCGCAATTTGATGAGCATCGGCCAAATATGTTCCAATAACCTTACCATCGGGACTTATCCGCATTAGTGTCGGAAATGAAGTTATCTCCAATTGATTAATAGCCTCTTCAAGAACGATAAACTTTTTACTTATGCTTAGTGCCTTGAGGAATGCATTATGTCTAGCAATCTTATCCTCAGCATAATACACTCCTGGATAGAGGAACGTTAAGACGACCATATCAAATTCAAATGCATTAAAATTATATATTTTCATCTGCTTCAAAGTTTGCTCGCACGATTGACATCCAAGTAACGTTATTAGTACAACAGATTCCCTTAAGTTAAGTTCAAATGCCGTCGGCTGTTGTGTGTCCATATCCAGCACTTGTATATCTGGAAAAACTGCATTTTCACGCAAACCATAATGTGCGGGAATGGGTAAACTAGATACAGGCATAGACAAACTTGGTAAAATACTCGACTCTATCCTCTGAAATGATACTTTAAGCCATCGCATAGATTTCAACCCAAAATATATAAAACAAAACAATAACAGCGACGAAATTGTTAAATTAACTCCTATTATCCATCCCAAGTATAAACACCACACTTTTCCTTTGGATCAAATATCTAAACTTTAGTAAGCGCATTCAATTTTAAACTGAAATAATAGGTTGCTAATAAACATAGCACAAGTAATTCTGTTATCAACCATGCCTTCAGGTACTCTATTTCAATTAATAGTTGAAGGATAACCGGTATTTCAGGAGCTGTTATCGTAAATAATAAGGCAATAATTAATACTAAATTCCTTACTGGTATTCCAATGTTAATCTCTTCATTTCCTAGCGCTCCGCCACAGTGACAAGTAAGATTCGTTTTTTTTATTAAGATGACGTACAATCAACATTGAGAACATAATTAACATGACTATGACTAGGATTGCTGCTACCTTGTATAAAAACGAACAAACTAATAAGCCACCACATAGGATTTCCAATACAACAAACGCTCGCGATATCAACCCGATGATTTTAGGATTACGAAAATTAGTAAACTGTGATATTGCTTCTTCAAATGCTGTTAAACTAAAGCACTTCGATAAGCCAGTACTCAAAAAAATATTACCAACCAGAAGGTTTATAAATAATATAAATTCCATCTGATCACCTTTGAGTGTCATGCCATAGCACGTAAATTGGCGAGATCGGTTCAATCGACTGAATACTAATACCGTTATAAATAGTTGGGTTACTCAATGGAGAGTAAAAGGCTCGATTTAGATCCTCAACTGTGTCGTCTCCTATTGTCATTAAATTAAGATGATGTTGAAGCTTCATACCCATCTCCCTCCAAACCTATTCATTGAAAGATAACTTACTTTCTTGTAGTTTTAATTTTAAATAACTATTCTCTGTCCTTTACTATAAAAGGAATAAAACACTATGTGTATAGCCAGGGATTAAACGGTGATGTTATAGGCCAGAAAGGCGATATTCTTGTCCTATTAGGTTATTGATCTGGAATTATAGGCTTGAAAGAATTCATTGCGAGTAAGATATAAAAATTGTTTGTAATTTCGACGAGTGAGAGGAATGTTCTTAACAATAGAAGGGTATACAATGAGATAATTTCCTTGGATTATGGGGTCAGGTATAACCATTTTAATGTGGTCTAGGTTAACCAAAAAACTGCGATGAGGCCTCATGATGGACTTTGAACACGCCGCTTGAATTTCCTCCAAACTAGAACTTGTTTCAATTACTCTTCCTTCCGTGAGACAAATTTCATATTTTCTTCTATCAACCTTTTCTATATAAATCATACTGTTTTCATTAATGTCAATCGTATGGTACCGATGTTTTACCCTTATTCTTTTAATGTTATTTTCCTCCATAAGCAATGTTTTTTTATGTTGTTCAATTCTTTTCTTTGCTCGCATTATCGCCCTTTTAAATCTCTCATAAGGTAAAGGAAGATTAATATAGTCAATACACTCTAACTCAAACGCAGCTGAATAATGTTTGGAGAGAGTTGAACGTGAAATAATGATGATGGGAGAGTTAAATCCTTGTTTTTTAATATATTCACATGCAGTTATCCCATCTGTTCTATCTAATAAAACACCCGTTATAATCAGGTCAGGCATAAATTTGTAAACGCTATCAATTAATCCATCGCCAGAAGCAGGTGTGTCAACAACATAGAACCCTAAGTTTGTGACTTGTTCAACTATTTTGAACCTTGATTGAGCATGATTATCAGCAATAACACAGGTTAATCCCTTTTTAAACACATTTGACATCGTTCGCCCTCTTTTTCTATTTGTATTGCTCTATCGCAAAATTAGTTAGTTGACAGTTTATTCAGATATTCGAATCGATCATATTCATTATATGCTAGCCTAGTAACAGGTTCTCTGTGTGTTGTTGTCTCTGACTTTCTTTTTCCGATAATGGATACGAACCACCCAAATAAAAGATACTTGGGTATGCATATTATTACCAAAAGGTAAATTGTAGTATTAGATTAAGTTGTCAACAACTAATTTTGTTACGAGCCAATTTCCTTACATCCCCATTTTAGTAATATATTTCAGCACCAGTAAGATCATAAATTATCTTCTTAGGGATAAAATCATCCAGTGATCAGGTAGAATAGATGAACGACTCTGTCGGTAATCAAAATAACATAAAAAAACGGTTAAATCTGACAAGTCATGTCAAATTCAACCGTTTGTGTGGGTTAGTAATATGGATTAAGTCAGTTAACTGATATAATACTTACTTCGCTGTAACTACCTGCTGCCGCCCCTCTTCGATCAGGCGATTCGCCCGTTCGATCTCCTCCGCTGTTGGAGAAGGAACGCCCTCTAGAGGGTAATCCCAACCTAGCTCCTGCCATTTATAGATCCCCATTGTATGATAAGGAAGTATTTCAAACTTCTCTACACCATGCAGGCCGCCGATAAACTTGCCAAGATGGATCAAATCCTGTTCATCGTCGTGGATCCCCGGTACAAATACGTGACGAATCCACATTTTACGGTTATGATCAGACAACCAATGCGCCATGTTCAACATGCGCTCATTCGGTTTGCCGGTCAATTTGATATGCTTCTCATTGTCGATATGCTTCAAATCAAGCATGACCAGATCCGTCACATCCAGCAAATCGCGGATCTTATCGCCTTCATTGTATCCGTTCGTATCCAGGCAAGTGTGCAGGTTCCAGCGCTTCTTCACTTCACGGAACAATTCAGTGACGAATGGAGCCTGTAACGTCGCTTCCCCGCCGGATACGGTTAACCCGCCGCCTGACGAACGATAGTAGCTCAGATATGGCTCAATTTCAGCCAGGACCTCTTCCACTGTCATTTCCTTGCCTTCCGTGAGGCTCCAGGTATCGGGGTTATGGCAATATTGGCATTGCAGCAGGCAGCCCTGCATGAAGAGTACGAAGCGTATACCCGGTCCATCTACCGTTCCGAATGTTTCTAATGAATGAATACGACCTTTAAGCATATTGTTCGCCACCCTTTCTCATTGAGGCTGCCTGATGTATAGCCACAATCTCTAAGACTATTCAGATCCCGTTATTACATCGAACCGTGGAAGGTACGGTTAATAACGTCAAGTTGTTGTTCGCGAGTCAGCTTGATGAAGTTAACAGCATAGCCCGATACGCGAATGGTCAATTGAGGATAATTCTCTGGATGATCCATAGCGTCGATCAATTGTTCGCGGTCGAATACGTTAACGTTCAGGTGGTGAGCATCGCTGCCGAAATATCCATCCATCATCGATACGAGGTTGGATTTACGAGTCTCAGCATCTTTACCTAGTGCCTTAGGAACGATTGAGAAGGTATTCGAGATACCATCCAAGCTGTGTTCGTAAGGAAGCTTAGCAACCGAGCTCAAGGAAGCAAGAGCACCCTTCTTGTCACGGCCATGCATTGGGTTAGCACCTGGTGCAAATGGTTCGCCAGCTTTACGTCCGTCTGGAGTGCTACCTGTTTTCTTACCATATACTACGTTGGAAGTAATCGTCAATACCGATTGTGTTGGCAACGAATTACGGTAAGTTTTGTGCTTGCGGATCATGCCCATGAAGGTCTCAACGAGCTTAACTGCAATATCATCAACTTTGTTATCGTTGTTACCGTAGCAAGGATATTCGCCTTCGATTTCGAAGTCAACGGCGATGCCATTTTCGTTACGGATTGGTTTAACCTTAGCATATTTAATAGCGCTCAAGGAGTCGGTAGCTACCGACAAACCTGCGATACCGCAAGCCATCGTACGCAGAATGTCACGGTCATGCAATGCCATCTCGATGCGTTCGTAGCAGTATTTATCATGCATATAGTGAATAACATTCAAGGAGTTAACATAAGTCTTAGCCAGCCATTCCATCATAGGAATGAAGCGTTTCATAACTTCGTCATAATCCAGATATTCCGAAGTAATCGGTTGATATTCAGGACCTACTTGTGCACCGGATTTCTCGTCTTTACCACCGTTGATCGCATATAGCAATACTTTAGCCAAGTTAGCACGTGCGCCGAAGAATTGCATTTGCTTACCGATTCTCATCGCGGATACGCAGCAAGCAATACCGTAGTCATCGCTGTAGATTGGACGCATCAAATCGTCGTTCTCGTATTGAATCGAGCTAGTCTCGATCGATACTTTTGCAGCGAACTTCTTGAAGCCTTCAGGCAATTTCTCGGACCAAAGAACAGTCAAGTTAGGCTCTGGAGCAGGTCCCAGGTTGTACAGTGTATGCAAGAAGCGGAAGCTGTTCTTCGTTACGAGCGTTCTGCCGTTCTCAGCCATACCACCGATCGATTCAGTTACCCAAGTTGGGTCACCGCTGAACAGATCGTTGTATTCAGGAGTACGCAAGAATTTAACGATACGCAATTTCATAACGAAATGGTCAACCAATTCTTGTGCAGTTTCTTCAGTCAAAGTACCTTCAGCCAGATCACGTTCGATATAAGTGTCGAGGAACGAGGATACACGACCAAGTGACATTGCTGCACCGTCTTGTTCTTTAACAGCTGCGAGGTAACCGAAGTATACCCATTGAACTGCTTCTTTAGCATTTTCAGCTGGTCTGGAAATGTCGAAGCCGTACATTTGGCCCAGTTCTTTCAACTCTTGCAGAGCACGGATTTGCTCAGAGATCTCTTCACGAAGACGAATTACATCTTCATCGATCACATCAACTTCAAGGCTATTCAATTCTTCTTTCTTCTGTTTGATCAAGAAATCAATACCGTAAAGGGCCACACGGCGATAGTCGCCGATAATACGGCCACGGCCGTAAGCATCTGGAAGACCAGTGATGATGCCCGCTTTGCGGCATGCTCTCATCTCGGATGTATAAGCATCGAAAACACCTTGGTTATGCGTTTTACGAATTTTTGTGAACAGTTCTACGATTTCGCCCGGCAGATCAAATCCGTAAGCTTTACAGGAATTGAGTACCATGTTGATACCACCATACGGATGAATCGTGCGTTTGAAAGGCTCGTCTGCTTGCAAGCCTACAATTTGTTCCTTATCTTTATCTAAATAACCAGCAGCATGTGAAGTAATGGCGGAAGGTGTGTTAACATCTACATCAAGTACACCGCCAGCTTCGCGTTCTTTCTTAGTCAGATCGGAAATGATCTCCCAGAGTGCTTTAGTGTTAGCAGTAGCACCTTGAAGGAAGGATTCATCCCCTTCATAGGAAGCAACGTTGCCTTGAATAAAATCGCGAACATTGACTTCTCTCATCCACTTACCTGCTTTGAAGCCTCTCCATGCGGATTGAACTTCTTGATTACCTTTTACTTCTCTCTCAATCACCGACATCTTTATTCCCTCCATATATATAGTTTGGAGCACGCGGTTGAAGGATATACTCGCGCCTCGTGATCCCTAAAATTTGTGATAATTTTCACATTTCATACACTAATGAACCTATGAAAACCAATCACCTATTACTCAAATATGCGGGATCGTTTATGTCATAATCATACATCAATCCCGCATAAATGATTGTGACAAATATCACAATCGAAGTGATATTTGTCACGATTTTCCTTGCATTTGTTCAATTATTCGTCAAATCTTCCGTAGAAGGCATCGCGGTATACTTCCGCCAGTTCAGTGACCAATGGGAGCTTAGGGTTTGCTGTTGTACATTGGTCTTCGAAGGCACGGTCAGCCAAATAATCTACCTTCGACTCGAAATCCTTCGGATCGAAGCCGAGCTCCTGGAAGCTCTCAGGAATGCCAAGCTTTCTGTTCAAGTCACGGATCGCATTGATCAAGCTCTTGATGCCTTCTTCAGTAGTGCGAGCCGGCAAGCCAAGAATGCGGGCGATTTCTGCATAACGCTCATCAGCCACGAAATGTCTGTATTTAGGCCATGCTGCGAATTTGGTCGGTTTCTTGGCATTGTAGCGAATAACATGCGGCATCAAGATCGCATTCGTACGGCCGTGTGCTGTATGATATTGTCCGCCCCATTTATGCGCCAAGCTATGGTTAATACCCAGGAAGGCGTTGGCGAAGGCCATACCTGCCAATGTCGAAGCATTGTGCATTTTCTCGCGGGCTAGCTTGTCGCCAGTAAGCGCTGATTTCTCAAGGTACTGGAACACCAGCTGAATTGCTTTGATCGCAAGTCCATCTGTATAATCACTAGCCATCACCGAGACATAAGCCTCGATCGCATGAGTCAATACATCCATCCCGGTATCAGCAACAGCGGTCTTTGGCAGTGTATATACGAATTCAGGATCGATGATAGCTACATCTGGAGTTAGCTCATAATCTGCCAAAGGATATTTTGTATTACCATTAACTTTATCAGTAATAACTGCGAACGAAGTTACTTCCGAACCGGTACCCGAAGTCGTCGGAATGGCAACGAATTTCGCCTTTTGTCCGAGACGAGGGTATTTATAAATCCGCTTGCGGATATCCATGAATTTTTGCTTGAGGTTGTGGAAGCTTGTATCTGGATATTCGTAGAACAGCCACATTCCTTTCGCAGCGTCCATCGGCGAACCGCCACCAAGTGCAATAATGCAGTCTGGCTGGAATTTGTTCATCAGCTCAGTTCCGCGTTCAACCGTAGTTGTCGATGGATCCGGCTCTACATCCGAGAAGACTTCAATCGCAACCGGCGTTTGACGTTGACGGAGATAATGCTCGACTCTCTCTACATATCCCAGTTTAACCATCATTGGGTCTGTCACGATCAACACGCGACTGATGTCAGGCATTTTGGCAAGATATTGAGTCGATCCCTTTTCAAAATAAATCTTATCCGGTACTTTGAACCATTGCATATTCACGGTACGATGATTCACCCTTTTCACGTTGATCAGATTGACGGCTGTTACGTTCGACGATGTCGAGTTGCGACCATACGAGCCGCAGCCTAGTGTCAACGATGGCAGGTTCGTATTATAGATATCGCCGATACCGCCTTGCGAAGATGGCTGGTTAACCAGGATCCGGCAAGTAGGCATACGGTCGGAGTACTTCTTAATTACTTCGTCATTATTCGAATGGATGACCGAAGAGTGACCCATTCCGCCGAACGATACAACTTCAAGCGCGAGGTTGATGCCTTGCTCTGCATTCTTCACCTTGTAGCAGGCCAGCACTGGGCTAAGCTTCTCAGCAGACAATGGGAATTTAGGACCTACACCATCAATTTCTGCCACGAGAATTTTAGTTCCTGCCGGTACATCGATACCGCACATTTCAGCAATTTTTACAGCAGATTGACCTACGATCGCCGGATTCACGGCACATTTATCCACATTAATTGCTCCCTTGGTCAATTTACCTGCTTCTTCTTTATTTACAAAATAGCATCCGTTAGCTATCATTTTCTTCTTTACTTGATCGAAGATCGGTTCTTCGATAATAACCGCTTGTTCAGAAGCACAAATCATACCGTTGTCGAATGTCTTAGATAGGATGAGGTCATTTACGGCTTGATCGATGTCTGCACTCTTCTCGATGAAGCATGGAACGTTACCAGGACCTACACCTAAAGCCGGTTTGCCGCAGCTGTATGCCGCTTTAACCATTGCAGAACCGCCAGTTGCCAGGATGCAGGCAATGTCGTTATGATTCATCAGAGCATTCGTACGATCCATGGACGGATTCTCGATCCATTGAATGCAATCGGCAGGTGCGCCATGTTTAACCGCTGCGTCAAGCAAGATTTGAGCTGCTTCAGCACTGCAACGTTGAGCGGATGGATGGAATCCGAAAATAATCGGGTTACGAGTCTTGATCGCGATAAGGGCTTTGAAGATCGTCGTCGATGTCGGGTTGGTTACTGGAGTGATCCCCATGATGATACCGACTGGCTCGGCGATTTTCTGGAAGCTATCATATTCATTGTCTTCAATAACACCAACCGTCTTATCATACTTGATACTGTGGTAGATGTATTCCGTAGCGAACATGTTCTTAATGATCTTGTCCTCGTACACGCCGCGGCCAGTTTCTTCTACGGCCATCTTCGCCAAGTACATATGTTTGTCTAGACCAGCAAGTGCCATTGCCTGTACGATGGAATCAATTTGTTCTTGATCCATACCCATGAAAGCTTCTTGTGCTTTGTTTGCTTTGTCAATCAACGTCTGAACATACTCTTGCGCAGTTGGCTGTTGGACCTTGGTCGCAACTTCATTTTTAACGGCCATCTCTCTCATCCTCCTAAAGTTAATGGATGCACCTGTCTTTTAGGGTTCGTGAAATATTTCACTTGTAGGTTCATCCCTTGGAAGCTTTGTGCTTCTCTTTATGATTTGATCATAGCATATCGGTTTTCATTTGTATAGTGAATTTTTTCACATAGTTTAAAATAGTTGAAAACTTTCATCTTTGGGTGTATATTTTCATCATGTTCTTACATATAAGATGTTCCTTTTTGCTTGGTTCTAAACTTTAAGCAATTTAACAAACTAAGTTTCACGTTTAGCGAACATATTTGTAATTGGATAACGCTTCCAAAGTGAAATTAGTCACAATGTTAAAAATTAGACACTTTTAGACGTATTAGAGGCGACCCAAAATCAAATAATCGTTATATAATTAATTTAAAATAATTTAAAATTTTCAGAAAATTTAGAACAAATTCCGTATAAAAGGGGAAATCGATGATGAGTGAAAGCGTAAATACCACCATGCCCCGCGGCAATACAAGTTGTTTCTCCGAGCAAAACTTCAATAGGCTTCTTGTTACGATGAAGGATAAATCTTATCCCGAGGGAACGCATCTTTTCTGGGAAGGCGATCTTTCCGATAAGCTATTCTACATTAAGCGCGGGCGAGTAAAATTAACCAAATCCACCGATGAAGGCAAAGAACTTATTCTATATATGTATGGTCGCGGCGATATGGTCGGACAGGCCGATCCTTTCTTTAGTATGAAGCACAGCTTCACCGCTGAAGTGATCGAAGACAGCGAGGTCGGTGTAATCGAGCAGAAGGATCTGGAGATCATGATTTGTCAGCATTGCGATTTTTCAATCGATTTCATGAAATGGATGGGAATCCATCACCGACTGACCCAGACTAAATTCCGCGACCTGATGATGTACGGCAAACCTGGTGCGCTCACTTCTACTCTGATCCGTCTTAGTAATACTTACGGTGAGCCCTATGGAGACTCCATTCTTATTAACAAGAAAATCACGCATACCGACTTGTCCAACATGATCGGTGCTACCCGTGAGAGCGTTAACCGTATGCTCAGCGATCTGCGCAAGAAAGACGCGCTCGAATATGTGAACGGCATGATCGTCATTAAAGACCTTGTTATGCTACAGGACATGTGCCACTGTGAGCTATGTCCGAATGAAATTTGCCGGATCTGACGATCGGTCCGGCACCATCCCCTTAACCTTCATCTTCCCCATCAGGAAGATGAAGGTTTCTTGTATTCACAGAACCTGTTAGTATGTCGAGTCTGGATTACAGCTATATTTAATTCGTTCAGTCTGTCCAGCCCATGGCATTCTTCTTCACCTGCTGGGATAGGAAATCCAGCCACTGCGCATGATCATTCAAGCAGGGGGCTGCGCTGAACTGCCCTGCTTCTCCGCCTCCGGCAGCAAATTGCTCTCTTCCCTCAATAGCCAGCTCATGCAGCGTCTCCAAGCAATCTGTAACGAGTCCAGGCGAGAAGATCAGCGGCCTCTTGATCCCCCGTCCAGCCAATTGTCCGAGCACTTCATCCGTTGCCGGCCCAACCCACTTCTCCGGTCCGAAGCGGGATTGGAAGGTTACCTCATAACGATCCTGTTCCCAGCCCATCGCGTTAGCAAGTAGCTTGGCCGTCTCCATACATTGCTCTGTATACGGATCACCCGTATCGACATATCGCTTCGGTATCCCATGGAAGCTAAGCACATAATAATCCGGGGCATAGGCCATACCTTCCAGATAACGTGATAGATGAGACTGCATCGCCGATATGTAGCCAGGCTCGCGATAATACGCGTCCATGAAGCGCAGCGCTGGCACAAAACGTTTGGACACCGGACCGTTAGCACTTCTCCTTCCAAGTGCCGCGAAGCAGGCTTGATCATATACAGAAGCGCTCGTTGTCGATGAATACTGCGGAAATAGAGGAACAATAATAATACGTGTAACCCCTGCTGACTCCAGACTAGCCATTGCCTGATCCATGCTTGGTTCACTATAGGCCAACGCTAATTCGACTCGGTACTCTGCGCCAAGCCGTGATTGCAGACCAGCTTGCTGAGCCAGCGAATGGATCAGCAACGGCGAGCCTTCCTTCTGCCAGATTTCACGGTACAGCTTAGCAGATTTCCGCGGTCTTGCACGCAGAATAATTCCCCGTAGTAGCGGTTGCCAAAGCCATGGAGAGTAATCGATCACCCGCCGGTCCGACAGAAAACTACGCAAATATGGACGTACGGATTTGGATGTCGGCTCTAGAGGAGTACCGATTTGTGATAATATAACTCCTATAGGAGACATTTTTCAGGACTCCCTTCTATTCTTATCGTGACCTTAACGTAGCATATGCCCCCTTTCAACACAGTACATGAGATCACATTTTTACGAAAGACAAAAAAAGAAAAGACCCTCCAAAAAATGAGGGCCTCTCCTGTAAAAAACTCAATTTTATTTTAAGATGTCATGGTCAACATAACGTTCACCGTTCAATTCGCTAATAATCTCAATCGCGACCTTAGCTCCATCGCCAGCGGTAATAATCGTATGAACGCTGACACCAGCTACTGTACCTGCTGCCCAAATTCTCGGCTTGCTGGTACGTCCGTTACCGTCCGTGTCAATGACTGTCTTGATACGTGGCTCTCTTCCATCCTTAAGTGTAATGCCGATCGACTTGGCTAAATCCGTAAGCGCACCAGTGGCCAAAATAACATGAGAAGCTTCATAGCTGCGTCCCGATTCCGTCTTAACGGTTATTTTCGTTTCACCATTTGTATCTACGGCTATTACTTTCTCTTCGATGAACTTAGCGCCGAATTTCTCAGCTTGTTCACGGCCTGTCTGCAGTAAATCCGGTCCGGACGTCTCTTTGACGCCGTAATGATTCTCAATCCAGGCTCTCTTCGTCATGCTTCCATTGCTGTCCAGTACAAGTGTCTCCTTACCTGCCTTTGCCAGAAACAAAGCTGCGCTTGCCCCTGCAGGTCCTGCTCCGATTACTATTACCTCAGCCAAAAATTACACCTACTCTCTATAATATTAGGGGAGTTCAAAAAGTCTGCTTCTGATCACTAGGTGAATCAAGAAGTGGCTCAGCATCAGCGTTTTGACAAAACGCACATCGGAAGCATCAGCTTCGGTGCTGAAAACAGACCTTTTTGAACTAAAAATGTTCGTGCCGCCCCCGTCACAGGTAGCGGCACGGCTTAGCCACGTTACTCAATCCATTCTTCCGCCCAGCATTGAACCTGATCCATAACGGGACGCAGTGCGCGCCCTTTATCCGTCAATTCGTATTCAATTCGAACCGGTGTCTCCGGATACACATGTCGCACAAGAATACCTTCATTCTCAAGATCCTTCATTCGTTCGGATAGCATTTTATCACTCATCGACGGGATGCCATTTGAAATATCTTTGAATCTCTTGGGTCCGTCCATTAAAGTTCGAATAATTAATCCGTTCCAGCGTTTTCCCAGCAAAGAGAAAGCCGACTCAAAGCGCGGACACAGCTGACACATGGATGTACCGTTATCATCCATTACACTTCACCTCTTACCTATTTAGAAACATTACTTTATGAGAAATATTGTCGTTAAAAACTTACAATAAGTTAGTTTGTTTCAGTTTAGCATATTTTTAAATAAATTAACACAGAGATTATACTTCCCTTAACATTTCCCCATACTCGGTACTATTAACATAAGCCTTAATCTCGCAAACTATACGATAAGCTTAGCAATTTAAGGAAACAAAAAATAACGGCTTCCTAATGGCAGCCGTTATTTCTAATTCTATTTAGAACCTGAGGTATTTACACCCACCACATCTCAGCGGCAGAGTCCTCCATAATAACTTGCTGTAAATTGCGAACAGCCTTCGTGAAGCCTTCGTCAATTGACATCAATCCATCCTCGTGCTCGATGCTTACTGCATAGTCATAACCATGCAGACGAAGCGCACTGATAATATCCGCCCAAGTCTTCATATCATGACCATATCCAACGGTGCGGAATTGCCATGCACGATCCTGCATTAATGAATAGGATTGCATGTCAGTAATCCCGTGCATATTGACATTAATCGGGTCAATTGTCGTATCCTTCGCATGGAAGTGGTGGATTGCACCTGCCTTACCTAGGATCGCTACGGCCTGAACCGGATCAATACCTTGCCACCACATATGGCTAGGGTCCAGGTTAGCTCCGATCACTTCACCAACTGCTTCACGAAGACGAAGCAAGGTACCCGGCGTATGCACGGAGAAGCCGCCATGGAGCTCAAGACCGATCTTGACATGATGCTTTTCAGCGTAAGCACCCCATTCCTTCCAATAAGGAATAACCTTGTTCTCCCATTGCCATTTCAGCACTTCCTGGTAATCATTCGGCCAAGGAGCAACCGGCCAGTTCGGATACTTCGCATCCTCATGATCACCTGGGCAGCCTGAGAAGGTGTTAACGACAGGTACTTCAAGCAATTCTGCAAGCTGAACCGTCTTGACGAAATCGTCATGATCCTGCTGTGCAAGTGCCTTCTGCGGATGAAGCGGGTTGCCGTGACAGCTCAAGGCACTGATCATCAGGCCACGGGATTCCACCGCTTTCTTGAATTGTTCACGAGCAGCTTTGTTCTCCAGAAGAAGATCCGGGTTACAGTGAGCCTTGCCGGGATTCCCACCTGTACCGATCTCTACTGCCTTCAAGCCTCGGGATGCAGCCATATCCAACGCTTCTTCGAACGAACGATCTCCAAACAGAACCATAAAGACGCCTAATTTCATCGTATTTCCTCCTACCTCTATTTCTTGTATCATTATGTTTAGTTAATAGTGTTTAAGCCATTAGTCAAAATATACTGCCTTACCTGTCTTCGCCGATTCATAAATCGCCTCAAGAATTTCAGTAACTACGAGAGCTTGCTCCGGCTTTACGACCGGCTCTTTGTCTTCAATAATCGCTTCAATCCAAGTTCTCGCTTCACGGACAGCTTCATTTTCCACTTTTCCGTCATAGAACGCTACACCGCCAGCGCCAAGGTCGATCTTCGTGTCATACAAGCGGCTGTTCTTCTCGCCGTTAATACGTAGACCATTAGTCATATCTGCTCCGCCTTCAGTACCACACAGCATCGTTCTAGCTTCACCGATATCAACCATATTGATCGCCCAGCTTGATTCAAGAATAATGGTCGCACCGTTCTTCATCGTAATGAATCCGAATGCAGAATCTTCAACCTTGAACTCTTCCGGATTCCACGGACCAAATGCATTCGCCGCATTCTCACGATCCCCTAGCTTGTGGAACACTTGTCCGGTTACACTCTTCGGCTCGTAGTTGTCCATCAACCACAGCGTCAAGTCCAGTGCGTGAGTTCCGATATCGATGAGCGGGCCCCCACCTTGCTTCTCTTCATCAAGGAATACACCCCAAGTAGGAACTGCACGACGACGAAGCGCCAGTGCCTTACCCAGATAAATATCACCCAATTCCCCTTCTTCGCACAATTGCTTTAAATACATGCTATCGTCGCGGAAGCGGTTCTGATATGCAATGCTCAATTTCTTGCCCGTACGCTTCGCTGCGTCCAGCATTTGACGAGCTTGCTCAGCCGTCTTGGCCATCGGCTTCTCACACATAACATGGCGTCCGGATTCCAGGGAAGCCACTGTGATCTCCGCGTGAGAATCGTTAGGCGTACATACATGAATAACCTCTACATCAGTCTCTGCCAACAACTTGCGGAAATCTGTATATACTTTGGCACCTTCTACGCCATATTCAGCAGCCGCTTTGGTCGCGCGTTCTTCGATAATATCGCAAAAAGCGACCAATTCAACTTGCTCTACCTGTGAAAGACTTGGCAAATGCTTGCCGTTAGCGATCCCGCCACACCCGATAACAGCTACTTTTATTTTTTTAGACATTTAGTTTTCCTCCTTCTTGTGCATAAGCGCGTATGAATTCCATACTTGTCTCGATGCTCTTCAATGAATCATTAGCACAATAATCCTGTTCTACAACTAGCCATTCAGCACCAGCCTGGATCGCAGCGTCAGCAATGTCCTGAACATTCACTTCTCCCTTGCCCAGTTCCACCGTCTCCGGCGATCCGTCTGCCTTCTTAACGAGATCCTTCCAGTGAAGCAGAGGCATGCGACCGCTGTATTTAGCGATATATTCAAGCGGATCAAATCCCGCGAAGTACACCCAACATGAATCCAGCTCGACCTTGAGCAATTCCTCGGATACTTCAAAGAATATCGCATCAAGTACTGGCTTGTCCCCAAGCTTCTGTGTCAGTTCGAAATCATGGTTATGGTAGAACAGGACCATTCCCACTTCTGCACAGCGCTGGCCAATCACTTTCAGATCCTCTATCACTTCATCCCAGCGCCCGCGATCCTCTTCAGCCAAATAAGGCATAGCCAAGTAGCGATTGCCGATAGCTTTGTTAAAAGCGATCTCCTCATCCAGCGCATGGAGCAAGCGCTCATATGGTGTATGCGCACCTAAAGCAACAAGCCCTGTCTCATCAAGAATAGCCTTCACCTGCTCTGGCGTACGGCCATAGAAACCAGCGAATTCCACGCCCTGGTATCCAAGCTCGGCCACCTTCCGCAGCGTACCTTCAAAATCACGTTCCAAATAATCGCGTACCGTATAAAGCTGTAATCCTACCTTCACCATATGATTCACCTCATTACGAATGATTGTAGACGAACACCGAAAATGTGTACTTTATAACTCACAACACCTTCGGGTGCGCCGAATTCATAGGTCTTCCTTAACTAGCACCTATCCTTGGCATTCGGCCAACGACACCACTCCTGAAAAGGATTTTTTTATATTAGCACTACAAAACCAATGGTATTTCAAATCGCTTTCATTTAAAATGAATAATATGATTCAAACATGAACAATCTGGTCATTATTTTATTATTATCTAAAGGAGAATCATCGATGGATTGCCGTAACCTTCACCTATTAACTGCCAATGGTTCACCTCAGCACACCAACAAGGTAGTGCCGACAGAACGCTTGGACTTGCAAATATTAACTGCTAACTACTCCTCTCATCGCAAGCCTTTTCATATGGTTAATCCCGAAGGATTGCATAGTTATCTTATCCGCCTGCAATCCTTCGGGCGCTGCCGGGCCCGTTTGGATGGGAAGCTAGAACTGCTAGAACCGGGTGACCTGCTGCTGTTCAAGCCAGGCGAACCCTACGAGCTTCGAATTGAGGCGGAACAGAACCAGCTCGGTGAGAAAATGGTCTCCAGCGCCGATTATCATATATTCCTATCTGGAGGTTGGGTCGATGAATGGTGGGAGAAATACGACCGACCGCAGAAGATTAAGGTTCCTCTTTCCGAGGGGATCATTGGCGCCTTCCGTCAAATTATGCTCGAACAGCGACGGATTTCTAATCCTACGCCTGAAATAGCCGAGTATTACTTAAGAATATTGTGCCTGGATATCGATCGGAACTTCCTTCAGCAGCCGCTGCCCACTTATCCGTCGTACCTCGCCCATCGAATCAAGAACTATATTGAAGAGAACGCCGCCTCTCCTTTTAAGCTGGAGGATGCTGCGGCCCATGTTGGAATTAGCGTATCGCGAGCCGTTCACTTGTTCAAAGAAACATTTGGTACAAGCATCATTCAATATGCGCTGGAAGTGCGATTAAATATGGCGCGGGAGCGAATTACCTTCAGTCCTCTGTCGTTGGAGCATGTCGCCGAGAGCTCTGGGTTTCCGAACTACAACTATTTTCATAAAGTATTCCGCAAGAAGTTCGGGATGTCTCCCAAGCAATACCGGCAAACCACGCGTAACCATGGGATATAACTGGTGATTAGAGTACTGGTTAACAAAAAACGCTGCTAAAACCATAGATGGTTTCAGCAGCGTTTTTTATTATGTGAATGTATGCCTTGTTATCCGTTCGCCTTGCTAGGCTTGTTCTCTGCGGTCTTCTTGCCCGACAGGAACCAGCCTCCGATTGCGATCAGTACCAGGACGATATAGAACGTGATCTTCCAAGCGGTGCTCTCCGCAAAAGCTTCAGGTATGATGTGAAGCGACGGATGCGCTAAGGTGTGTACAGCTAACTTAACACCCACCCAGCCAACGATAAGAAACGCCGCGATCTCCAGGCCCGGACGGGAGTTCAACAACTTCACGAAGAAGTTGGCCGCGAAGCGCATGATGATTAGACCAATGAATCCGCCGAGTAGAATGACGATAAATTTGCCTCCGTCCATGCCGCCGATATTCGACAGACCACTAGGCGGCAAGGCAACGGCGAGGGCAACAGCGGCCAGAATCGAATCGACTGCAAACGCGATATCTGCCAGCTCCACCTTCAGCACCGTACCCCAAAAGCCGGAAGCCTTCTTCTTTTTCTTCGAGCTGTTCTCTGGATCCTGTCCGTCTCCGTTCTCGGCTCGATGGACAACCAGCTTGCGAACGATATGATTGATGGCCATATACAACAGATAGATTGCTCCGATCGCTTGAAGCTGCCACACGTCAACCAGGTACGAGATAATAAATAACGATGCAAAACGGAAAATAAACGCACCTGCCAATCCGTAGAACAGAGCCTTCTTCCGTACATCCTCCTCCAGATGCTTCACCATAATTGCCAGGACCAGCGCATTATCCGCCGCGAGCAGTCCCTCCAGCACTACCAGAACAATGAGCACCCAACCATACTCCATAAGCAAGCCAATATCCATCTTTTTTTCCCCCAATTAGTCAGTTGTAATGTTGTTATTGTGGCTTAAAACTAATAAAAAAAGACCTTTACCGATTGCGGTAAAGGTCTTTTTGAATAAACCTCTACCCTGCAATGGTAAAGGTCTCGCTAACAACTTGAAGTTGCCAATAAAGCCGGAGATGTTCATCTCGTAATGACGACTTTACTGAAGCAGCTACTCCCCTTTAATCATTTAACACTCATATATGAATTCATATACTATACGTCATAATATTATAAGATATAAACTTACCTGTCAATATATAACTTCGTGAACAAGCCTACCCCCAATTATAAAGTAAGGGCTAAGGCTGACCTTTGGATCGGTGGGGAATGCTAACGGAAATGAGAGCCGTTATATCGCTAAAATAGAGGGCTTCCAAATTCTAAAGGAAATGAGATGCGTTATTCGGGCAAATCCGGTCTACGACGCTCTCTTTTGGGCAGATAAGGTCCCCCAGTTCCGTCAGAATCCTAGATGGCCTTATTCGGGCTAAATAACGGCTGTGATTTCCGTTGGCTATTTATCGGAATTATTTCGAATTTTACTTAAAAAAAGGTATAATAAATATCGATACACCCCAAAATCTTACTACTATCGAAACGGAGGGAAAAACATGAACCAAGCACCATTGCCTAATCTGGAATTGGCTACTTTTGCCGGCGGCTGCTTCTGGTGTATGGTATCCCCATTTGAAGAGCTTCCAGGCATACACGGGATCGTCTCGGGCTATACCGGTGGCCATAAAGAGAATCCAACGTATGAGGAAGTATGCGCCGGGGGTACAGGTCATTATGAAGCTGTGCAGATCACATTTGATCCGGCCGTTTTTCCGTACCGGAAGCTGCTTACCCTGTTCTGGCAGCAAATCGATCCGACCGATGCAGGCGGACAATTCCATGACCGCGGGGAATCCTACTATACAGCTATTTTCTATCATAATGAGCGCCAGCGTGAAGAAGCGGAAGCCTCGAAGCTCGAGCTTGAACAGAGTGGACGCTTTGATAAACCGATCGTAACGCCAATTTTGCCGGCTTCCGTCTTTTATCCGGCTGAGGATTATCATCAGGATTACCACAAGAAGAATCCGCAGCATTACAAGCGTTATCGGATCGGCTCCGGTCGGGAAGATTTCATTGAACAACATTGGTCTGGTCCTACCGACCGTGAGCAATTGGAGCAGGTTCTGACGCCGATTCAATATGAAGTCACGCAGAACAGCGCCACTGAAAGACCTTTTACCGGTGAGTATTGGGACCATACCGCAGATGGCATTTACGTGGATATTGTATCCGGCGAGCCTTTGTTCAGTTCACTGGATAAATATGACGCGGGCTGTGGCTGGCCAAGCTTCACTCGTCCACTGCAGTCCTACAATATCAAAGAGAAGCTGGACAAGAGTCATTTCATGATCCGCACAGAAGTTAGAAGTCGCCAGGGCGACTCTCATCTGGGACATGTGTTCGATGACGGCCCCGGCCCGTCTGGACTCCGCTACTGCATTAACTCCGCTGCGCTCCGCTTCATTCCGAAGGATGAGCTGGAGAAAGAAGGATATGGAGAGTACCTGCCGTTGTTCGAGCAGCAGAGCTAAAAATAGCATATCGTTCATAAACAGTGTGAGCCTCAGGGCTCACACTGTTTTTATATGTGACAAATTTAATTGCACAATCCATAAATTCACGTTTTGTAAATAATTGAAGTGACGACAATCACATTTATTAATATTTCTATTTGCCTATACTTATTACTGTAAGATTTATCACATAGAAAGAAGGTGCCCCTATGCTTGATGCAAAAACCATTGAAATCATCAAATCGACGGTTCCTGTACTAGAGGTTCATGGGCAAACAATTACTAAAAAATTTTATGAGACGATGTTTAAAAACCATCCCGAATTACTCAATGTTTTTAACCACGCCAATCAGCGTCAAGGCAAACAGTCTACAGCTCTAGCCAACGCTGTCTACGCTGCTGCCGCACATATCGATCGTCTGGAAGAAATCCTTCCTGTGGTCAAAGGAATTGCCCAAAAGCACCGGGCGCTGGGCATTTTGCCTGAGCAATATCCAATCGTTGGCGAGAATCTGCTCGCCGCTATAAAAATGGTACTCGGTGATGCTGCAACCGATGAGATCATCGAGGCCTGGGGTAAAGCCTATGGTGTCATCGCCGATGTATTCATCAGCGTCGAAGCTGGGATGTACCAAGAGGCTGAACAGCAGCCTGGTGGCTGGCGCGGATTCCGCCGTTTTATTGTTGAGCGCAAGGTTAAAGAGAGCAATGTCATCACCTCTTTTTACTTAAAACCAGAAGACAGCAATGAAATCGCTAGTTATCTGCCTGGACAATACATCACAGTACGTGTCAAACCAGAAGGACAATCCTTCACCCATCTTCGCCACTACAGTCTGTCTACTTCACCAGGTCATGCTTATTACCGCATCTCCGTAAAACGCGAGGAGGCCATGGCCGATAGACCAGCCGGAATCGTATCCACTTATTTGCATGACGATGTGCATGAAGGAGACATTCTGGAGCTTAGCGCGCCGGCCGGCGAATTCACACTTGATCAATCCGAGGAGCTTCCGGTTGTACTGATCAGCGGCGGTGTAGGCCTAACTCCGATGGTCAGCATGCTCGAGACACTGCTGGAGCAACAGCCTTCACGCGAGATCGTGTATATCCACGCAGCCCGCAACGGAAGCCAGCATGCTATGAAAGAGCATATTAGCCAGTTGACTCAAGATCATCCGGCCTTACGTTCTTATCTTGTCTATGAAGCTCCAGCCGCTGGTGAAAGCTGTGACAAAACCGGCTTCATCGATCTCCCTTGGCTGCAGAGTGTGACTGATTCCAACGCTGATTTCTATTTCTGTGGTCCTGCTCCGTTCATGCAGGCCGTTAACCGTGCTCTTAAGCAATGGGGAGTTCCCGCAGAGAGAATTCACTTCGAGTTCTTCGGACCTGCGGATAGTCTGGATTAATTGCCTATAACGATTCTATATACAGAACCCCCGCGACTCTAGAGTGCTTCGCATCACCAGATTCGTGGGGGTTACTATTTTAGATTAACCTTTGTTCATTTCTCGCAGCAATCGATTCACCGTCTCGCGTCTAATCCCGATCAATTGACCAATCTCCTCTTGCGTCAAATAGTCCGTTAATGGGATACCATTCGCATGCTGATTTAGCCATTTATTCAACAGTTCCAACCGCTCGGCAGGCGTTCCTACCGTCAAATGATCCAACCGTTCCTGCATAAATCTGATCTTCTCCTGCAACAGCTTAGCGATCTCAAGCGCTTTATGCGGATCTTCTTCGAGCTCCCGGTACCATTTCTCAGCAGGAATAACCTCTACTTCACTTCGTACTAGCGCAATTGCCGTTCCATGCGTCTCCTTCGGTGAGATCAAGGAATGATGCGGAACCATCTCACCCGGGTAAAGAATATTAAATAACACCATATTTCCATTTTCATGTAGTCTGGTCACCTTGAACAACCCGCTCTTAATGTGGTACAAGTTCACGCCTTCATCCCCTTGATGAAATAGCACCTCACCCTTATGTAAAATCATATTGATCTCTCCATTCCCGCAAAAACTATATTCCATATTATAGCAGAATTCCAAAGCCTATGCCCGTCCGCAATCACCTAAAAAAAAGAAAACGACGCTGAAGCCCGGAGGCTCACGCCGTTTTCTGTTTCATGCCGTAAGAAACTTTGCGCGATGGCACTTCTTTACGACCATAGTGTACAGTCCAGGTAATCATTTTACCGGCAATCAGTACCGCCATAATCGTGAACATCGTCTCTTTAAATGGCAAATAGAACAAGGATAATATCAATACGACCGCATCCATCAGGATGAACATCGTACCAATCTTGATGCCTGACCATCCACTTAACATCAATGCTAAAATATCGTCTCCGCCTGACGCTCCGCCGGCACGTAGAACAAGTCCAGCGCCAAGTCCTGTCAACAGACCCGACAACAATGCCGCCAGCGGCAAATTGTTCGTTAGATCTATGGACAACGGTGAAAATTGCTCGAACAGTTCATAGAATGCCGAGAACAGCACCGAGGCGAATAGTGTATTTGCAATAAATTTCCAGCCTTTAAAAAATACAGCCACAATCATTACGAGAGCGTCGAGCACAAGCATCGACAACGCCGGAGGCAGATTCAGCGAATATTTGCCTAACAGCGCCAGGCCAACAAAGCCACCCTCTGACAGACCATTCTGAAAATTAATATGATAATACGTAAATGCCAATAAAAAAGTACCAAACATCAAAACTAATAACTGTTTACCGTCATACTGCCATCTTGCTGCTTTCTTCCTCATAAAGAATCCCTCTTATCGCAGATTGGTTGACCTTACGCCAACACCCTGCGAAGAAGATCCTCGAGGACTTCATACTTCGCATCATCACTCGCTTCTTTCGTAAGGGTATTGTCGCAAACCGACGTTCCACGTAAGAAGCTAAGTGTAAGAGAGATCACAACGTTTCCAAATCGTCCTTTGGGGATTCGTCCTTAAGGGACACATGGTATCCTGATCCTTTCTGTTTTTGATTCTATATTATTATACCACAATTCGGTTCATGACAAAAATGTCGTGCTTCTTCCGCTAAACAGGAAATACCATCATTATTGCTCATATTAAACGCCGCTTATCATGCGGATCTTATCATCCTTCAATTCTCAACGATATAATACTGAATCCACTAGAAGAAAATCTTAGCCCAATGTTTTGAGCAGACGATTCACCGTCTCGCGCCTCACTCCGATCAGTTGACCAATCTCCTCCTGAGTCAGGTAATCGGTAAGATGCGTGCCTGGGACATGCTGGCTTAGCCAGTCCCCCAATAGCTCCAGCCGTTCTGCCGGAGTGCCGATCGATAGATGATCCAGCCGCTCCTGCATAAATCTTAGCTTTTCCTGCAGCTGCATAGCCACTTCCATCGCCTTGTCCGGATTATTCTTCATATCCTGGTACCATTGCTTTGCTGGAATAACCTCTACCTCACTTTGGACCAGCGCAATCGCCGTTCCCAGCACTTCCTTGGGTGAGACCAGAGAATGATGCGGAACAATCTCATCGGGATATAAAATATTAAACAATACCACATTTCCATTCTCATGCAGTCGTATTACCTTGAATAAGCCACTCTTAATGCGATACAAGTTCTCACATTCATCTCCCTGGTGAAATAACGCATCACCTTTGTGCAAGATCATCAATTAATCTCCCCATTCAATCCAAAATGCTGTAACCCATATTATAGCATAATATGCGTTCGGCACCATGGGGCGACCTTACCATACTTCATATCCAATTCGTCTTAATCGCTGGTGTATCCTGCTGCGAACTCGGCGCTGACAATATCACGCCATAACACCCATTCCATCCCGGAGCCTGTCTGTATGCACACCCGCCTCCCGCTAGGATCCAGACGAGCGACGATTCCATAAAGATTATGATCCTTATATTCACCAAATAGGCGAAGCGCTACCTCTCTTCCCACATACTGCGATTCCATTAAAATTCGTGAGACTCTCTCCAGCTCCTGTTCATCCAGTTGAACCCGCGTTCTCTTCTGCAGATAACGATTGCTGTTCAGAATCGCTTCCTTATGCTCCGGCAGCATCATCCGTGAGGATTCCCACAGCCCGTTCCCTTGCAATTTACCTGTCATCGATAATGTCCTCCAATCTTGCCGGCCCGGTCTCTGGCCTGGCCTGAAGCCGTTAGTGATACCGCTCTGAGGATGGCGGAGTCTCCATACTTCCGCTTAATCTCATCCGTTGCTCTCTCCAGCGCCTGATACTTGGGCCGCTCATCAAACAAGGTCAATTGATAGGTATCATCCGATACTAATCCCGACAAGGTAACGCCTACCTTACGTACAGGAAGATCGTCCCAGTACTTGCGGAACAGCGCCATCACTGCCTCGTAGACCTGGTTAGTCACATTCGTCGGATCAGACAGCTTCAATTGCCGTGAAAATCCGGTCGGTCGGTCGAAATCCGCTCCCCGGCAGCTAATACTGACCACACTGCCCATGAACCCTTTGTCCCTGCAGCGCCGGCAGACGAGCTCGGTCAGCTCTAACAAAGGAATGGCAATCGTCTCAAAGGAATAGTAATCCCGTGGCAGTGTCATCTCGTGACCAATGGATTTGACGCCTTGATGGCTATTCGGGTTGACTGGTGAAGGATCGATGCCGTTGGCCAGACGCCACAGCACTTCCCCATTCACTCCGAAACGGGCTTTCAACCGCTGCACTGGCGTGTTGGCTAAACGGCCGATTGTCGACAGGCCCATGTTCAGAAGATGCCGTTCCATCCGTGAACCAACCATCAGCAATTTCCGAATCGGTAGCGGCCAGAGCACATCCTGAAGCTTCTCCTGAGGAAGAAGATAGATGCCATCCGCATTCTTCTTGGCGAAGTTGTCACAGGCCATCTTGCTGACCGCCTTGTTATAGCTGATCCCAAAACGGCAGCGCACCCCTGTCTTATTCGAGATCTCGGTCTGAATTATACGCGCTAAAGTATCCGGGTCCCCGAATAAGGATAAGCTCCCGGTTACATCCAAATGTTGTTCATCAATACTGTAAGGCTCAACCAGGTCAGTAAATTGTCTCATAATCTCCGTAATCTGCAACGATACATGGATATATTTCTCCATTCTCGGTCTCATCACGACGAGCTCGGGGCATTTCGCCAGCGCCGTTCCCACATTCTCTGCGGTCGTCACCCCGTACCGTTTGGCGATCGGACAAGCCGCCAGCACAATGCCGGAACGGCGTTTAGGATCGCCTGCCACGATCAACGGGCGGTCTTTATATTGCGGATAGTCTGCCTTCTCCACACTGGCGTAGAACGACTGACAATCAATTTATCAAGACTTAATTTCTGAAAATTATTAATAATGTTGATCTAAATCATTGTTTATATGAATATGTCGATATTTATCTTCTTATGACGGATTGTAATACGAAGTGCGACAGTTACTAATAATTTATGGGCACCGCTCGCTGTGAAGATGACATTTTCAAAGCCGAGCTCTGCCATAATTTCGACTGTTTATTTTGTGAGCCTGATATGCTAAATAAAAGAACATCCAGGCGGTAAACAGAAGTAAATGCGTCCAATGTGTTGTTCCTGCCATCATGCCGAAGAATGGAACGTCCACAGCCAGGCCATCATCATATCACCGGAATCGACCGCGACGAACAGCAAAGATTGTTGGCAAACCATCTGCTCAAACAACTCTTATCCCCATCAATTATTTATTAAAATGGGAGAACTCATGACGGCGACTGGTTGCCGTATCCGCTGTATTGAAGAGTGTTAGATACTCC
Source organism: Paenibacillus lutimineralis (assembly GCF_003991425.1). Lineage (NCBI taxonomy): Bacteria > Bacillati > Bacillota > Bacilli > Caryophanales > Paenibacillaceae > Paenibacillus > Paenibacillus lutimineralis. The sequence continues at coordinate 2,305,214 of NZ_CP034346.1, read as the reverse complement.
TGGTTTACCATGACGCCGTCTTTATAACGATTGTTACTCATATTAAGAGTAGATCCAGGCGCTTACCCTTGTTCACTTGGCCCAATGTGTCACGTCAGTGCAATATTTTCTAATTGGAAAATTAATCCTTTAACCTTTTGGGATTATATGCTATATTCCATGTGTGGAAGGTGTGTTGGCTATATGTCAGCAGCATCTTGCAGTTTGATTTTGTAGCCTGCTTGGCTGCAGAGTTAGCGGCATCGTATATTTATGATCTCAAGATGCCCATTTTTTTGATGCGGCATCTTTTTTGGTGCCACCGTTTCCACAAAAACACTATTTTGGCGAACGGAGGATTTAAATGAAGATTTGCACTTATCCCAATACCATCGGTGCTGCGAGGGTTGCCTTGATAGGCGCTTCTGCAGCCGGGAAGAGCTCACTTGCCAAAAGGGTCCTTCCCCCTGCTGTTGTCCATGCAGCAAAGATTGTTGGCAAACCATCTGCTCAAACTACTCCTATCCCCATCCATTATTTTTTGCAACAAGGTTATTCCCAAACTCGGCCCAAATTAAGAATTACTTTGCAAAGCTTTCAAAAAGACAGTTTTCAAGTCAATACTGATGCAATTTTTACAGCAATTCAGTATGTTTTATTGAACTTCGTCAAAGGATCGCCTCCTGGCGCTGGAGTTCCATTTTCTGCATTAAAAACTCATATCAATTCTGAAAAATTCATAGAGGCTATTCACTCGGAAGTTAACGGTGCCGTCCGATTGGAGCGACTTCATTCAAGTGAGTTCAGTAATCGAATTCGGGCATGTGCTCAAGAACTACTTGAAGAAATCATAATTGCTGAAATTGATTCTGCCATGGCATCCATGAAAAGTGACACTGAGAAATCTCAGGCTAAACAACTAGCCTTTACAAATCAATTGCGCAGAGTCTGGGATGATGGACTAAAAAATGAAGATAGCAACGTTTTTCATTTTGCGAGTTATATGGAAAAAGCAATGTGGGATAAGCTTGTAAAGATCGTCCCATTTATCAATACTTTGAATCATGGGGCTACTTGCGAGTTTGATCTCTCCAACGTTGAAGATAACCAACATTTCAGCCAGCTGCTTGACCCTTACGAACCTTTCTCTTTGATTATAGAAAAATACGAAGTGAGCTGCGGACTAAGTGAACAATTTGAGAAAGTACTGATGGCAATTAAGAAAAAAGAAGGTTGGCCAGAAAAACTTCCTTTTCGGATGGTCCTGGTCGATACGGTAGGGCTGACGCAGGATTCCCAAAGCAGCGAAGATATCTCTCGCAGGCTCAAAGCTGCAATAAATAACGACTGTGATGGTATTTTGCTGATGCTTCCCCCTACTCTTCGTGACGGTGAAATGCGTACCATGGAGAGGCTATTCTCCAGCAAAAGTGAAGAATGGCGCCAGATTCAGCGTAATAATATTAAGGTATACATCGGTCTTTCTAGAGCCGATGAAGAGGTTGCCCCGCAATTTGACATAGATTCTGATAAAGACAGTTTTGTTAAAGAGATGAATTCGATCTTTGATCATCTCAAAAAGAAAGAACAAGCTGTAAAAGAAAGTTTTCAAGCAGTTAAAGCAAAATGTATTACGAATCAACCTAGAAAAATCAAACAGTATTTAACAGATTTAATTGATCTTGAGCAGGATGAGCTCACTGAGCTCGCACATCAGTTTGAAGAAATGCTAGGTGAGCAATCCTCTTTAGTATTTCTATTTCAGATGGCAACGGCATTGCAAAAGCAGCATTTCCCTTCTGAAAAACCGATATTCTTTAAAGCAACATCAATTGCTGAAGACGGCCTACACATCAAGCTTAACCCGGTAGAGTCTGACTCTGTAAGCCAAATGGCGCGTGCTATACATGAAACCAGTCAGTCATATGTAGTTGAAAATTGGCTTCATTGGAATACTGCCTACGCTGTTCGGGATTCTGTACGCTACGGCACTAAATTCGTATCTCGTGCTATTCAACATGGACGCATTTCAATCTACATTGATGGTGATCTGCGAAATGCTGCCGCTAGGTTTCAATGGAAATTTAAGCCGGCTGCTCCAAACGACGTTTTTGTTTCTCATATCGATCTTTCTAGTCCAGAATCTGCATCTTTGTTGGATGAACTGGACCTTAGTCTGGACCAGGCCAATGAAGATCTAGTCAAAACAAAATTGTTGGAAAAACTATTCATCAAAAACTTTACTGGTGATTATGAATGGCGCTTTTGGAGGGCTATGTCTCGTGTTATACGCCGGTTGAGCTATACTGACCCCATTATTAAGGAGGAGCTGGAAAGCAGGTTTAATAGGGGTAACCAGCTTCATGATCCCAGCTATGGTGTCGAGTGCATGTTGCAATATTATCAGGGTCTTTATCAATCTCCTAAGTTCCAAAAGAAGATCGAGGAAGTGCTAAATGAAGAGTTATCCCGGGAATTTAATAAGTTCTTTTTTGCAATTTACTAAATGGTTTGCAAGTTCCCCCCTCATAAGGCGGGATGCTACCGCCTAATATAGGGGTACTTTGGTGTCAATCTCCAAGAACAAGGGGAGAATTGTTTCACAAAAAAATGACACAATTCTCCCCTTATAAATAAAAAAGAACGTATTATAAAGTATGGATTTCTTTAAGTGGTACTTTGGTGTCAATCTAAAGCTGCTGTTTCCATTTTATCAGCTAAGATTCATTTTCGACCCGTTCATGAAGTATATAAAAAAATGCATTAATCAGAATTCGACTTGTACTTTAGAAGGGCATGTTCAACAGTAATGGTGATTTTTCAATCTAATCGGTTGTTCCAGGATTGAAATATCTCCAATGCCACTTAAAGTACTTGGCATTCCTCTCATTCCAACTATCGGTGGAAGTTCCTTGTAGTTCCACGATTTTCTTGCTCAGAGCATTAGAAGAGGTGCTCCGTATGGATCTTACAACTCCCTGATTTACACCGATATATCCCTTTTCATATAAATCATCGCAGCCGAGTTTACACATTAGGACTGCTATATTTAATAGATCACTTTTTTCTTCAGGGGTGCATTCTGAACGTTTCTTTATATGAGCAGCCCATAACATATCAGCAGGGAATACTTCACCGCAAATTGCACACCGAGCCTCTTGTAGCCCGTTTAGGAGCATGCTACGAAGTTCATTTTGCTCCTTCCGATAATTCTTCATAGCTCGCCCATCGAGATCCCAATCGAATGGTTCATCAGGTGGTTTAGGAGCTTCGAAGTCGCTATCTTGTAATAAAATATTACTCGTTAGCCAACCCGCTTCAATCGCTCTCCTTATAGTTAATAGTGGAATCTTACTAACATTGGAATACGAGATTTTGATCTCTGGCCATTCTACCTTTACCCTTTGCCCTTTTGTATTTATAAATGTTGGCTGAAGAACCAAGCTTTTGCTTCTCTTTATGACTTGATACCAAATACCATGTTGATGGTAGGCTGAGCTTCCATACTTCCCGAGACCGATATAATGCTCTCCCTCAGTTACAGAGGATCGAATTGAGAACCAGCAGGTTTCAGGAATCCCGAATTTTGATAGTACTTTTTTTTCTTCCTTGTCAAATGACAAGCACATATCAATCCAACCAATAGTCAAATCCTTAGTGGCTGATAATACTGCATTATTGATATTCCATGGGTTTTTTACTAGTGGTTCATACTTGACTCCCAACGCAGACCATTTTTCTCTTTGAGCATCTGTAACACCAATATTAAGTGTATCTTTCATAGACAATATGGTCTTCAATACATCAACAGGGATAATTATAAAGTATCTTACACCTTTCAAATATCGTAGTCCTTAACGTTCGGCATGTGTAATAATAACAATGTTACGAGATGTCCTGCTTCTACTGAAAAATTCACTTATTGCCACATAGTCTTTCTTATGAATCATTGCATTCTGCTTAGGTTTATCGTAATCCCGTGGGATGAAGTAAACACCTGTACTAGGCATATTGAGAGAAACGCATACAAGCGTATTCATCGTCTCCTCTTTAATTTCGTATTCCGGCCCAAGTATTCGACTCCTCACATACGACTTCGCGGACTGCGTAAGAAATGGGCTGAGTTCTCTCATAATCTGTTCATTTTTCCCTCCTAAAGGCCTGTTACTTCATCACTCGGTTGAGTGAACGCCTAATTACTTCATAACTTTAATGTTTCTAAACTCAATTATTGTGCAGCTCCTCCTGTGCAAAACCATTAATCCGCAACAAGTCTTGATACATAGCGGTCTTCCAGGAGTTTAAGTATGGGTTAGTAGCGGATAATAAGAAAGACTTTACATCATCAGCGATTCGATGGATAGAAAATTTAATAGCGCCAAACACTTAGTCAGTATCTCAAAGTGGTCTGTTCATATCAATAATAATGATCAGTCAAATTCTCTTCATTGTGATGGCTCTTAAGTGCAATTTTAAGATATGTATAAGAATAATGTGATGAAAACGGGATTCTTTGGACCTGCCTGAAACACTTCTGCCTGCCTTTACTTAACCCCGTAGTAGTAACCGGCTACAATAAAGAGTAGCAAATATGGTACCACCTGGATCATGCGGTCGTTAACGGCTCTCATCTCGGAGGGACCAGCTACTACTCCTTACGACGGTTTCTCTCTGGTCAAGTATGGGCCTTCAACTGAAGATATTCAATATTTTGTGCGAAAGTCATCTTCCCCCGATAGTACCTTGCCAAACATTATCCATTCGTTTTGAGATATATGCCGTCCAATTTGTCTGTACCCTGATTTTATCAGATTGTTTATGCTATACTTATTTTCCATGTGGACTGATGTGAAAATTGCTTTATAACCAAAATTCCTAATAACTTGTTCTCTTTTCTTTAATAATTCCAGCTGGAAACCCTGTCCTCTGTATATATCTCTTATTACGCAATTTTGCAGTATCCCTACATGTCCCCAAGCTCTATCAGTTATTACATTGTATTTTTCGAATAATTCATCCAGACTATCTTCAGAGCGAAGTGATAGAATCGCATACCCAGCTAATTCTTCTTCCACGAAAATGCCAATAATTAAACTTTGTTGAGTCAAATATGACTGTAGAGACTCCAGGGTATCCGTGTCTGCGTATTTAAAGGAATTACATGAATTAAGCATTTCTAAAACTAAAACAATATCACTATTTCCTAACCTAACAATCTCACTGTCCAATCTTCTCTCACTCCATTTTGATAAGTACTCTATCCGATCACTGCGGTGGTTTAGTCCCAGAGTTCACCAATTACCCTCTTAGACTCATCTATATTTCTTTAAGTAACTCAGGAAAGTTATTTTTAACGTTGAGAGACTGGGTAGGCCCGTGTCTTATTCGCTTCGTAAGGACGTAACAGCTTCAGTAATGAGGATATGTCTTTATTTCATGATTGAGCTATTCGCTCTAAATACTTGTCAGAACTGCTCGTTATTGAATAGGCCTTAAAGTACGCCTATGGTATGTTTGTAGCATTCTCTTGATCCAGCAATTCAATAAAAATAAGGAACAGTTTCCTTAGGCAAACCGCTCCTTATTGTCATCGTTTATGAAGCATCATCCCTACCTATAGACTCACTCACAGTCACGAGACGGTGCTACAGTTAGTCTCCAAATCAATTCGATCTCTACCATAGGACTTAAAATGGATATAGCCAATTCTTTCTGCTTCTAATCCAGATTTATTTCTTATAAGATTAACAAAGTCTTCATTGTGACTACTTATTATCACCTGCTTGTGAGAAATAATTTGACTAATCACATCGATAAAAGAGAAAACATTTATATCGTCCATGTTTTGAAAAGGGTCATCAATTCCAATCATTTCAAGAGCAGTCCAGCGCTGCGATAAAGCAAGCGACAAGAAAATACAAACAGCTAATACATTTGCCTGTGCGGAGCTAAATGTTAAACTCGCATTAAATTTGTTCGCCAATTGGTCTTCCGGTAATTTAGCCCATTTTGCAGCGTCTCCACTTTGTTCGCTCATTAAAACGAAAAGTTTTCCTTCCCTTGGTACCAAATGGACGTGTTTGAAAATGGCATGAGGACTAATTTGCATAAATAGTTGATCAATAGATTGGCTGTAATCAATTAAATAGTCAGTCATTAGTGCACTACGTATCTCGTTATGACGCTCTCTCAGCAATTCTATTTCCGCTTCGAGTTTTTCGTAATGTTTGATCTCTATTTCCTTCGCATTAACAAGGTCGCTCAATATTTTTTCCTCGATCTTGGCGTCAGCTATCTCTCCTTTATTCAGAAATGCCTCCACCTTTTCAAGAAGTTGCTCTGCAGTCGCATTGAGACGGCCCCATTCAGCCTTTTGTTGATAAAAAGATCTAACCCAACTCTCAATATTGGGATCTAATATGTCAAATTCCGGAATAAGACTCTTGATCTCACTTGCTTTTAATTCCCGTTCTTTCCATTTATGATCCGATATTGCTAATTTTCCTTCGGTTTCTTTACCTTCTTGTGCGATTTGCTCTACTTGAGTTCTAGCTTGAAGGAGGTATTGATCATATGTCTGGATTTTTATTATGAGCCTTTCCTCAGGGCCAAGAAGATAATGAGCTCGCTTTCCAACAAGTTTTTTTTGCTCTTCCATCCAATTTATAACGACGCCTCTTTCACTACTCAATCTTTTCAACTCAGATTGCAAATCTTCGAGGGACAATAGCAAGTTATATGCAATTGAATGTTCTTGGATGACCTTATCCTTCGTGTGTTTTAATTCACTTAGTTGCTCAAGCGGTAGATCATGTATCCATAGTTTCAGTGATAATCTTAGTTTTTCGATTTGTAATTGATTCTCATCATATAAATTTTTGAGTTCTACCGTCTGAGTATTTATTCTTGCTAACTCTGCATCTGTTTGGACAATTTCTCTATCTAGTTCATTTTTCTTGCCTGTCAGTTTTACTACTTCTTGTTCTAGAGCTGAACGCTGCCGGCTTGCTTCTTCCCAAGTTAGACGAACGGCATTACGGAGTTTATCGGAACTTTGAAAATCTGTACCACATACGGGGCATGAGTCTCTGGTATTCTCTAATAAAAAATGCTGAATGTCATGAATCATTTGATCGATTGTGTTGTTTTTATTTGATGTTATTTCTCCCGTAAGAACTCCAAGCTTACCCTTCACGTACTCTCGATCTTTTATTGTTGTTTCTTTAACCGTTTCCAATTGCCTAAAGGTTTCTGTTAATTCATTCAATTTTGCTTGAAGTTGATGTGAAATGTTACTAAGTTTATCTATGTCAATCTTAGTTACAATTTCAGAAAGGTCCTTGTTCGTTTTATTATAAACTGCCAAGAAATCATCTATGCTATCATACTGTTCTATTGCCATTAAAACCTGTGGATTGTTTACTATAGCCGAAATTTGTTGTTCCACCTCTATGGCTTTCCTGCTTACTTCGTCGGCTTCCCTTTGCTTTTCTAGATAAGCTATGCGTTTTTGAATGAGAGAATCAAACTCGGATCTATTACGCTCTGCTCTAACTATGCCGTTCTCCCTACGGCTGGTTCTCGAGTAAATTCTTTGGAGTGTAGCTTTTAGCTTTTGCTGTTCTGTAAGGTATCCATCTTCTGTGAAATCCAAATGTGATCTTGACTCCTGTAACAACAACAGAATACGTTCGCAGAGATCTTCATGTTTATTTATGCTCTGCCTTACATCACGATACCTGGATAACAATTCATTATCTATTTTAACTGAGCTTAGTAATATTTCAGGGATGTCTGCACCAGATTTTTTCACTTGTACAGCCAGACCAGTCAATTGTTTTAGTAGATCTTCTTCAGTAATTCCCCCTAATTTCAACAACAAAGCTTCCTTCTCTTTGAGTTTAGTTGATACTTCAACCCAAGATTCCTTTATCTCTTGCCTATCTGTACTTGCTTTTGATCTCTCCTCTTTAATTAATTGCAGCGACCCTAACAAATACTTTCCAAACTCGCCTCCATATTTATCGAGACCCAGCACCTTCTCCATTAAAACGAACCGGTCTTTCGGATTGCTGGCAAGAATAAATTCATGCAACTGATCTTGAGACAAAAGCTGCGTAGCAGAAAAATAACTTGGTAAATTTTGGGTCATATCCTGTTGTATACCTGTATCCTCATCATTACTAAGGAACAAAATTTCACATATTCGAGCTGCCCCCTTTTTTACCCCACAACTTTCATCGTCTATCGTTAATTCTACGGTTTGCTTTGAGGGACCCTTTTGTAAAGTCCGTCGAATTTTATGGACCATTGCATCGGATTCTAACCAAACTTCGACCGATGCTTCAACTTTTGCTCCTCCCTCAACAAGCGTAGTTTCATTGATAAGATAGTTAAAGTTTTGGTATTCACTTGACCCACGGTATCTTCTAATTTCACCTGTTAAACACCATTGTATGGCATCAAACAGTGAACTTTTACCATGTCCGTTGTGACCACCTACCAAAATTAATTGTTTATTTGAAAAGTCGAACACATAGTGACCATGAAACACTCTAAAATTATTGATTATAAGACGAGAAACTTTCAAGCTATTCCATCCCCTTTCAATAATTGGAGGATATAGTCTTTCGTATTATGTTTCTTGTGGGTTTGATCCAATTCAAAATATCCTTCTACTATACGACGTATCTTAGGGTCTAACTGTCGTTCAGCCAATAGTTCGGATTTAAATTTTGCCTCGTAATCAAATCCTTTCTTTGAATTGATTAGCTTCTGTTGTAAAAATGGCACGCGTTCCAAATCTTCTTCGTTGTGTAGTACATACTTTCGGCAAACCTTCGCATTTTTTTCCACTCTGTTCATTTCCATCGGCATCTCAGGCAAGAGTTCCGATCCCCAATCCAGAACAAGTAGAAAATACAAATTATTTTTATACTTTGTTGGCAAAAGTTCCAAAAGGTGAGAAATCACGAATTGATCCTCACGCCAATTTAAAATGAAATGATGATTACTTGTATATGTTTTTAGCACACAGATACGTTCCATGGTAAACCATAACTCCAAATCAGCATCTAGATGCATAGCCAGTACGGATTCATCTTGTACAGGGAAATCCGAAGGGCTGTTTTGAAATGTTGCCAATTCAAGCCGTTTCCATATTTGAATCGGATTCATGCTCTCCAGCTCCTATAACTCATCATAGTTATTAAGTAATATATGCCATCCTGCCCTCATCTGATGATCCTGAAATGAACGAGTATTGACAGGGTCATTAAATCTATTGATGATCAGGTTAAGCTTATCTTGTTTTTGAAACTTGATGTGCTCGGGTTGATCCACTATTTCACTCTCACTGCTTTCATGGTTATGGGTTATGGGAATCAATGTTGCAAAGGGATCATTCCCCAACGTAAGTGACTGTGTCTTATCATCGTGGGTGACGAAACAGTAGTATGCGTGCTGCAAGCTTTGTGTAAACAAACAATCTCTCGAACGAGCAACGATTCTTCTAAGTGCCTGAGCATATGTTTCCTTTTCTCTTGCATTGTATATAGTAAAGACATTCCAAGCCTCTTCCCCTTGCTTCCCCTGCTTAAATAAGAATTGAGCATTACTGAAGAGAAAATCGCGGTCTGGGTAAAATGCCAAACAGATCATCATGTATTTTAGTGATTCTTTTAAATATATTTCATCCTTCATTCTTTGAGCAGAAGGAAGGTGTGAATTATTCAAATAAAATAATCTATTTAAGAATTGCTCATAGACATATGGATTTCCATTCAAAACCTCGTCCTCTAAAGCATCATACATCCAACCTAATGTATTCAGAAGATCAGCTCTTAGTACCGCATTCCAGGTCGAGTCGATCTCCTCCTTCAGTTCTTCAAAACATTTCACGAATTTTTTCCGTTGTAAGGTTTGTTCAACATCTCTTTGAATTTCGTTCAGCGCTTTTTGTTGCCAATCCTCAATCCAGTCAGCTATCTCGGTTTTGTTAAATACTAGAAGGAGCTTATCGGGCAGGTCGTCCCGATGGGTTCGTTCAATGACACGAAGTAATAATTGTTTGAATACTTTTCTTGCCACATAGTCGTAAAGTAGCCCATCACCAGATAAACGTTTTTTTTGATTTGTGTTCGATTCAGCAAAATTATTGAGAGTCGTCAAGCGCATTTTGCAATAATCCGCTATCTTCCCAACAATTTTTTCCTTCAGGTTTTCCATACAGCCGAGATGGTTTAAATAAAAACGTTCTAAACACCAGTCCGGCTCTTGACCTACCGAGTCAGCGAAGTAAAGCTCTTGTGTAGAAATAACTTTACCCTTTTCCGTGATCTTTTTTTGGAACACTTTGCTCAAGCCTTTTTCCAGGCTATCATTCTTAGGGATACTTCCCATAGGTAACTGATAAGAATCATTTTGCGCGTAGAGCTTCAAACTTTTGTTATCATAAGGCGCATTGGTAGCAATCTCAAACTGGACGCTATATTCTTTAGAAATAAAACCTTGCATGTTTATGTATTTTTGTCGGCGTTCGAATTCAGGCAGATTCGAAAAAAGTGTATCGAGCCAACTATCCAACCCACTTTCCCTTTTTAACAATGTACTCGGTATCAAGTGTCTGTCTTGTCCATCTTCACGAACCGTTTTTACCTGAACAAATCGAATTTTCTCATTACCTAATAAGGCGATATCGTCCAAAAATTCGAAAATCACCTCATTCCACCATGCATGCTCCGCGTGCAACATCTCTACCATATAATGAACAGCAACATAATACTGGTATATAAACCCCCGAAGTGCAGTAAGTCCACCCAGATCATCTGGCTCATCCTGAAGTAAATACCTAACAACGCTTCGCGCCTCATCATCAGATATCGTTTCTTCAATATATTTACGGCGATATTTATTTACTTTCTCCAGTAGACCCAGTTCTAGCTCTGTATATTCCATTTCTATCACCACCTAATCCTTGCGCTTTCTAAAATTCATAAATCTATATTCGACAAGAATGTCCAAATACCTGTTATTTATGATACCAAAATCTCGTATTGGTGGTGCACTTACGGCTTGTTTCTCGAACCGGTGCAAAAAGAAAAAAACTATCATGACAAAGTGAAATGATAAGTGTATTAGAGCTATTCAAATTTGCATCACGCAAAGGAGTCACTCATACCTCATAGAAAATAGTTTAGTCCATGTGTAATGTTGTTCCCGTACTCAAATAATTAAAAAAACTGCTGCCGTCTCATGCGGTTCCACTTGCTTCATAGATTACCTTTCATAATCAAATATGCCTCCTAAACGTAAATGGGAAAAATGCTCCACAATCGGTTTCTAAGTCGTTAATAACTTGCTTGTAGTACATATGAATTCTAATTCATCTCATTGATTATCGACCTTAACCGCAGGCTGCTGGGAAGCAACCATGGCAAGCACTGAGGAAGAGATTGGATCTCCCGGGTTGCCGTTCATTCTCCATCTCTAACACCAAGCTCTTAGACACCAGAGTGCCCATCCAACAGGATCTTTGTCTTTAGAATGTCACAAACGCTGACTCCAGTGCAGGGGTTGTAAATGCAATCAAAGGCTGTCAATGGATTCAATACACTTCTAACTTCTTGCCGGAACGAGGGGCGACAACGTCGACCCGATGCGTGAATATGGTGTTATCCGAAGTACTCGACTTCTCGATTAGTCTATTGAATTTTATTTTTTATTAGCTCTAATAACTAACAGAGCTTCCCTCAAATTATCTGCAACATTTCTTCTATTAAGCAATTCATAACTATCTCTATCTAAAAGCAACTCATAATCTAATGCGCCACATAGACTGTTAATTCGCCCGTAACCAGGCGCGATTGGAATAATAGAAGCAACCAGGGTAGTTTTTGGTTCACAGAATGAGAATGCCTATGTATGAGGCATCAAGCAGACACCGTTTCGCACACGTGGATATGGCCAGCTGCACCCATTCGTCTACTTTATCTTATAATTTTTAACCTTGAACACAAAAAAACTTCCCTCGACAACTAAAGTATTTTCTTAGTGCTTAGGTTTAAATTGGAGTCCTTTTTAAGCATTACATGCTACTCGCGTACGTTCTTTATATATTGAATGGAACCTTTGTGAGGACGTAGCCGTTGAGTAAACGCGTCCTTATTATTGAATTTACTGGCAGGACAAATCCAGTATATAGTTGAAAAATATAGATGTGTTTAAAAAACTCATTAAGGGGAGATTCAATGGTACACCGTGCAGGGATTGTAGGGACAGGCTTTGGAGCAGATGTTCATGCACCAATACTTTTGGCACATCCTTGTTATGAATTAGTTGCCTTAAGTAGTATTCGTACAGATAGAGCACAAATAATTTCAGATAAGTTAAATATTTTGTATGCTTTTGATGATTGGAAACGAATGATAAATGAAGCAAACTTAGATTTAGTAGTAATCGCTGCCAATCCGACTCTTCATATGGAAATTACATTGTACGCAATAAATTCCGGAGTGAACGTATTGTGTGAGAAACCTCCTGCGTTGAACTACTACCAAGTATCTGAAATGCAAAACGTGGCGTCGAAACAAAACAGAATTGTAGCAATGAATTTTGAGTGGCGCTACTTACCAGAGCGTCAAGCGATCAAAAAATTACTTGATAACAATGAAATTGGAGAACTATTTCATGTAGATTGGTCAGAAGCATGGCCACTATGGCCCAATATAAAGGATGAACCGTTTAGCTGGCAATGGGAGCTGGATAAGGGCGGTGGCATGCTTGGAGCAGTAGGTTCGCATATGATTGATGCTTTATATCATTGGTTCGGTCCTTTTTCTGAAAATATCCAAGGATTCACTAAAAATCATGTAAATATGAGGAAACACGAATTAGGGTTTAAACCCACGGATGGGGATGATTCATTTTTTATAAGTGGGGAGTTTAAGCATGGAGGGACTTTTAATTTGCAGTTTATTGCGGCATCGATAGCTAGAAAGCCTAGAATTGAGATCTTCGGTTCAAAGGGAACTCTTATTTTAGAAGGTAGGGAATTAAGGATAGCAACTCACAAAAACAAGGATTACTCATTAGTTGACTTAGAAGAGTCAATTGATTCATCATCTTTTCCATCAAATATAAGAGGTTACGTCCACTCCCAATGGATGCTATACAACGATTTATCTGCAACTCTATACGGCCAGGTAAAAGGAAATTTGCCCAACTTGAATGACGCTGCAATTGTACAAGATATTATGGATCAAATTAGAAAGCTAAACTGAGTGAATTTTAAAGGAAAGCGATAGCTCAATTATTTCACTTTTACCATTTATGAGCACATGCTAAAATACGTATGTACCAGTTAACCTCTGAGTCTAATGTGGAGCTTGGGAAGACTTCTATAAAGTATTTGTGGTAACTGGTACGGATTTAGCAGGAATTAGCCTCCTAATAGGCGTATATATAAGTGTGCAGTGACCTCTTAGGGAACAATCGCCCAGAATAGGTTTGGAGCCAGCAGGACATCCTCCTGGACTTCTTTAACAGAAATGAGGCGCTCCATGTTTTTGGCGCTGCACATTTGTTGATTATTCAACCTGTCGAAATGACAGTTTTTTTTTGCGTAGAAAAATAAAGACTTAATAGAAAAAGCAGGAAATTGATTCCTTCTGTCGAAAGAACTTAACAGAAGCCCTTTAAAGTTATTGAGGCGTATTCTTGACCTCTCAGTTTATTATGGGTAATGCACCGAATCTAAAACCTGACATGCTACATTGGGCCCATTGCGGAGCTCTTAAGAAAACTTGGTTAATCTGGTGCAAATGATTCGAATAGGTGATCATAAGTTGAATAATTTTATGCTTACGGAAACGAGCATTAATGAAGACCGAGACAACTCAAGAGCTTTTTATCCCTTCTATGTTGGAATAGATATTGGTTCAGATTTCCACGTTGCTGCTTGCATTCCATTTGAAAAGTTCCGTAGTGAGAAGGAATGGAAACGCAGTAAAACAATGAAGTTTAACTCGGATAGCCAAGGGATTACAAAGTTTATCCATGCTTTAGAAGATATTCAAGCACAATTCGGGTATAAACTACAGGATTTCTTTATATTACTGGAACCAACCGGTGGGCATTATTCATATTTAGTTGTTAGAGTTCTATTAGATCGAGGCTATTCTATATACCAGGTTGAAAATAAAGCTGTAAAGGATTTTCGTGAACGCCAGCTAGGACTTAATGAAAAATCCGATGAAATTGATGCTAGAATTATGGCATATATGGGATGGCACAAAACCCTTCATCCTGATATGCGTTCGGTGCGAATAGTTCGTCCTGCAAGTGCAGAGCAGGTTTTATACCGCACATTAACTAGGGATCGTTGGTTACTTACTACTCAATTAACGAGACGTAAGAATCAAGTTCAGCAATTATTTTCTGTAACTAATCCTGAACTAAAACGGGCTTTTAAAAAAACAGGTGCGTTAAGTGTCCTCAAATTGGCTCTGAAGTATCCTACAGCGCAAGAAATGGCCAAGGTAACTCAGGATGAACTTAGACAAACTCTAATAAATATTGGTGCAAAAACTATAGCTACGAAAGCCTCTAAGACCTTGGCAGAATTGTTACCCAACACATTAGCCTTGAACATTCCACACCTTGCTGAACGGCAAACGTGGCTAATTGAAGAAGCTCTGCGTATAGATGAAGCGATAAAAAGCATGGATAAACAGATTTCCTCCCTGCTTTATGGTGATAAAGAAAAAGGATACAATCCGCATCCTTATACAAAGATACTTATGTCCTTCCCTATTATGAGTGAGTCTATGGCCTGTACATTTATTGGCGCTATTGGTGATATTGAACGTTTCTCAACATATTTAGAGCTTAAAAAGTACCTTGGTGTAGCCGCTGAGAATAAAATCTCGGGCACATCTGTTTTTAAGAGTAGGCAGACATACGAGGGTGTTAGAGATACTCGCAGAGTTCTATTCTTAATGACTTTGCTGTTAATATCTCCAAAAATAAGTGAAAATAGTTTTCGTGTTTACTATAAACGGTTAGTTGATCGAGGAATGGCGAAGAGAAAAGCAATTGGTCATGTATGCGGTAAGATAGCTCAAGTTTTATACTCCTGCCTTAAAAACAAGGAACCGTATGATCCGTTCAAACACGCGAGAAAAATGGGAGTAATCCTTGATGGCGATAAAGTGAAATTAAAGATCCCATCTAATTTAGAAGATTACGAACGTCAGGCAGATGAGTTAGCTGACGATGATGTCTTATAAACGACAGTGTCTTACACTGCCTTAAATAGAACATAAATAGCCCATTACCCTGCAAATTGGAAATTAAGGAGCTTCCAAATTACGGTGATGGGCTAATTAAATTTTTATAAGCACTACACTACATTAGACTGGCATAGTTTGATTTGACACGATTTTCGACTTGGAATATCGTCAGCTTTTGAATAATATGTTTTAGACTAACTCACCTAAAGAGACGTCCTTGAGACTTGAGACAGAAAATAAAGTGTTAGACTGAGCTTAGCTTCGTCGTGTAGCTGGTGCCCGTCGCCGAGTGTCTATCGTGGAGCCAGCATACTTACCTTTCTTGGTAACGTGCTGCGAACGGTTAAATAATTAAATGCCAAGTATAGTACTTTTCAAATTAGATGTAGTATAACCTGTATTTGGAACAAAAAGCGACTGCCTTCATAAGACATTCGCTTTTTTCTATTCATTAATTTTCCCGAAACTCTTCACATAAGCTCTGTGTTTTTCCTTTGTTTCAGTTGGAATTTTAAACATATTAAGAAAGTCTCTAATACTAATTAAATTCGAACCTGGATATTCTATCTCAAAATCATACATTTTCATTTCATCATTAATTATCTTAGTGCAAACGTCTGTAAGAGGAGGACTAGATAACCTACTTCCGTTTTTTAATATAATCCCTCTTATAGCTTGTTTCATCAAAATTTCAAATTCATTGTGAAAACCTAGAATATACGCTATTGCAATATGACAGCGTAAAATTTTAAACAATTGTCCCTCGCTTTTTAACAGATATTCGTATGATTTCCCATAGTTCCCGTTAGCTAGTTCCATTAATGCTAAGTTAAAATATGACTCAACACGCTTTTCCTTCATTATCCTTGTTTTTCCTGTAGCGAATATTTCACGATGTGCGTTTATCCTAGAAATTGCTTCATTGATTATTCCATTAGTACGGGCATCTGCGCCGAAAGCTAGTACACTGGCCAGAAGCAGATTGATTAAGGCAGTATGTGGCATCTCCATTGATGGGTCATCGTTTATTCGATCCGTTAAGAGAACATACTTTTCCGAATCAAATAAGGGGGATTGTAAGAATCCGTTTGTCTCAGCACTAATTATTATATTATTGTCAATTGAACTGCTCATTTCAGAAGCATAAAGCAGTTCCTTTAATTTAACCTCATCGATTAACTCAAGATTTTTACCTCTACTAAATTCTTCTGCTTGCCTCGTAAAAGAACTTGTAGTAACCAGGATGCCCTTTAATGCATTTTCCGATATAACAGTACCGTATAAATCCCTTAATTCAGGTTCGCCTACTTTCCCTTTCCACCTCTTACATTGAATCAAATATTTACCCTTAAACAATAAACCTTCATAGTTCGCTATAATGTCGATCCCGCCATCGCCACTTGCTTTAGTGATTTGTGCTCTAAATCCAAGTTTAACAAATAGGTTATAGATTAACTTTTCAAACTCCAAACCGCCCATATTCTCAAACAAAGCCATTTTTTCACCCTATTTCTTGTAATAAGCCCTATAGTACTATATAAATATTTTTAAAATCCCATATTCTCTATCATCTTTACCTTTTGTATGGGCTGCGTAGCGCTTAAGGTCTTAAGAAGCAATCTAGTCTACAACTTTATTTTTCCAGTCTAACACTTTCTTTTTCAGTCTAGTACTTTATTTTCTTTTGACAACCAGAACTTGCACCGATAAAGCAAAAAAGCCGCTAAAATAGCGACTTTCAATGGTACCAAGTTTTCGTCCCCCTGACAGCAGTCTGAAGAAAATTCTTAATAATATTCTAAATTTCAACTTCATATTTAATGTTTATTTTCATTCTTTTAACGTGAGTAATACTCATATCCTCGGTGCTTGTGAAATTTAGAATAGCGTAGTTGGTATAATCTTCACCTCTTACCCCTTTATAAGAAATACCGTGATATCCTATTTCCTTGCAACATTCAGAAATATAATTGGTTAAAGCATAATCGGAATTGTAAATCCCATCAGTATTTGAACTTTCTCGAACCAAATCATTAAATTTGTAAAATAACCTATCAATATTGAGCATTATCAATGGTCTTCGGATATAAACGTGAGCAATACAGATATCTTGTTTTGCAGTAGGATTAATTTCATAAGGTATTGAGTCGATATTATCACAACAATACAATACTGAGCTTCCAACAGGATTAAAACGCCCGTGACTCGCCCATGATTGAGGGGGGTTCCACATCTGCTCTATTCCATAATCTGTACTGTTTTTTGGGACAGTTCTACCTCTGAGAACAATGGTGCCGGGTTTTAATACTTCATAATGTTCTTTATCGTAATGTGTTTTTAGTAATTTAAAGATTGTTTGGCCTACGTTATGAAAATAACCAAGCATATGATTAGCCCTTAAATAACTTCCAAACTCTGTTAAATCTTCTATGTTAATTTTCACACCATAATCGGATGCGAAGTCTCGAATTTTTAAATATTTAATAATTTCATAAAATTGCTGAATGTCTGTTTCAGAATAGACAACGTCTTCTCTAAAAAACTTATATTCGGATCTGGTTCTATCTGT
Source organism: Paenibacillus lutimineralis (assembly GCF_003991425.1). Lineage (NCBI taxonomy): Bacteria > Bacillati > Bacillota > Bacilli > Caryophanales > Paenibacillaceae > Paenibacillus > Paenibacillus lutimineralis. The sequence continues at coordinate 2,287,376 of NZ_CP034346.1, read as the reverse complement.
TGACGGGTCATATCTATTATAACCAAATCCACAATTCTGACATTTTAACATTAACAATAAGCTTTCTTTCGTTTTAGTTTCAAGTTGATAATATATTAAATTATCCACTGGTTGACCTAATGAGGTGAGATTTTGTATATCGTTATCGCTTAGCTCATACATTCCTTTATATTCAGAATCATCTTTAATTACTTGATCAATAAAAGCTCCTTCACAATTAAAACAATAGTGAATCTTATTCGAAATACTTTCAGACAAAATTCTTATACAAATATCGGAAAAATTATCATCAGATATGTAATATGCATTTTGAGCAATATCTTTTTGACACTTACACTTTAATTCATCATCCTCACTAGCTTGATCGAAATAAGAATCTAAAAAATGTGATTCAGTTTCCATTACTGCTTCTTTTAGTAATCTATTTTTTTGATCTCCCCTAAAGCATGTGTTGCAATTAAGATTTATGTACATACCTTTATTCCCCTTTTTCCAGTCTATAATTAAGCTGCTTTTGAGTCTGTGTTAAGAACCATTACCTAGATAATTCTTTTCCTAATTCTACACCAAATATGTCAAAAACGCTGGCTCCAGTGCAGGGGTTGTAAATGCAATCAAAGGCTGTCAATGGATTCAATACACTTCTAACTTCTTGTCGGAACGAGGGGCGACAACGTCGACCCGATGCGTGAATATGGTGTTATCCGAAGTACTCGACTTCTCGATTAGTCTATTGAATTTTATTTTTTATTAGCTCTAATAACTAACAGAGCTTCCCTCAAATTATCTGCAACATTTCTTCTATTAAGCAATTCATAACTATCTCTATCTAAAAGCAACTCATAATCTAATGCGCCACATAGACTGTTAATTCGCCCGTAACCAGGCGCGATTGGAATAGCATTACTCTTGCCCGGTGCCGCATGTTTGGCCATATTCATTCTATATAATTCAACCAACTTGTAAACAGGTTCTAATTGAACCCAACAATATTCAACTTCATCTCTAAAAAACTGATCATCTCGAAATTTCTCCAATTGTCTCCTTCTAGCATGTAAAGTTAAATTCATATGATCTTCATTATCAGCAAGTGATTTTAGTTTTAATTCAATTCCACCGTTTTTGAACAGTTTAGAAAAATCATACTTTCTGTCTCGCCACAAACGTAGAACTTCATATAATGCAAAAATCCACATTTGAGAGAATGCCCCTACAGTCATCGCTTCAAAAGATGGAGTTCTCTCTTTCTCAATATACGTTTCTAATAGGTTATACTCAAATTGAGTAATATTAGGATCGATAATACCAATATTCATTGCTTGCATTCCAAGAAATATATCATCTCTATAAAACAGGAGAGACCTAAGATCATTAGCTATTATTGAAAAATCAATATCTTCAATTGGCAAATAATCTCCACCATGCCTTATAATTACTTCTTTCATCGTTTAACCTCCTATTAAATCTATGCTCTATCTTGTTTTTTAGATTTCTCAGGTATTTCGGATAACGTCTTTTTCATGAACTTCTCAAATAATTCCATATGTAGGATATTCGCGAAACTTTTGCGCTATCCTGCCCGTTAGCTTAACGCCATTGCTTACTCAATATCAATTATTCAGAGCTTTAAATTGTCTTAGGATATAGGTTCTTTGTTCATTTCGGCTAACGATATAAGTTTTTGTCCTCAGCTCGAGACAAGAGCTTTTATCGTTTAAAAAAATGCCGCGATTTTGCGACTTCTTTAAGCCAAGATCGACAAAATACTTTTATTAAGGGGATTTATAAACAAAAAAACTTCCCTTTTAGAAAAAAACTGTTATTGAAATATCACTTGGGTTGAAGAAGTTAGTATTGTCGGTGTATTGTTAAAACTTTTAGGTATTCATTCATGTCGTAACTATTGAGCTTTGTTAACTCTATTTTAACAAATCGGCAATGAGATTAAGTTCTTGTCTCGAGCAAAATCATGAAACATTACCTTTATCATTAATCACGTAAAAGGAGAACTCGAAAAATAAACTTTAACTGGGTAATTTAACCTTTGAATCACGAACATATATTCGGTATATAATAAATACAGGAACATACTTTCGCATTCCGGAGGAGGGTGTCATTGTGGAGCCCGTTATTATGTTAGCAGATTGTCAATCTTTTTATGCGTCAGTCGAAAAAGCAGCGCACCCAGAATATCGCGATAAGCCACTCATTGTAGCTGGTGACCCGACACGGAGATCTGGAATCGTCCTTGCAGCATGTCCAATTGCTAAGCAATACGGTATAACAACTGCTGAGACATTAGGAGAGGCTCTTGGGAAATGTCCTGATGTAGTAGTTATTCGCCCACATATGCAAACTTATATTGATGTGTCACTCATGATAACGGAAATATTTGAATCCTTTACAGATTTGGTGGAGCCTTTTTCAATTGATGAACAGTTTTTAGACGTGACTGGTTCCCTCTCTTACTTTGGTTCTCCAGAGGAGATTGCGCGCAGAATCCAAGTAAAGGTAATGATGTATACAGGTGTCTGGATTAGAGTAGGTATAAGCTCAACAAAGATCCTTGCTAAAATGGCAACAGATATATGGGCAAAGAAAAACGAAACAGGAATTTTCACGTTACCCAAAAGTGATGTAGAAACCCTGTTGTGGCCGCAGCCAATAAATAAAATGTTCGGTGTTGGCTCACGGATGACCGCACATTTCCAACGGATGGGACTCGCGACGATCGGCGACCTTGGTAGTCTCCCCTTGCCAGAATTCAAGCGCAAGCTGCGGGCGCGGATGGGTCGCAACAGCGATATTCAGGCGGAGTTATTCTGGCAGACAGCGAACGGTATTGATCAGAGCCCAGTCAAGCCAAGCTCGCATGACGTACAGAAGGCCATCGGCCATCAAATGACGCTACCCCGTGATTACAGCAAGCCTCAGGAAATTGATGTCATTCTACTGGAATTAAGCGAGGAAGTTTGCCGACGTAGCCGCGCCAAGGGTTATATGGGCAGCGTCGTCGCAGCAGGGGCACAAGGTACTGATTTCGATCGGCCGACAGGCTTTTTTCACCAGATGGCGGTACCAGATCCGACGAATATTACGATGGAAGTATTCACTGCGGCCAAGACGTTATTTTATACCCATTGGGACCGGCTCCCTGTTCGCAGACTCGGCGTGACATTATCTAAGCTGGTGCCCGATGACCAATATCAGCTTACCCTGTTCGGCAATAGGGAAAAGGAAAGAAAGCTGGAACGCGTCACGGATGCGATCCGCCATAAGTTTGGAACGACCTCGATTCTGCGGGCATCCTCGTTACTTAAGGCAGCCCAGGCACGTGACCGAAGCGTCAAAATAGGAGGACACTACAAATGAGTAAGAAGCTAGAAGGCAACGGTCGCTGGGAATCCAGCCGAATGATGCTCCCTGAACATAGGGAACAATACCTGAGTCGTAGGTATGGACAGCAAGAGAAAGTGAAGACAGAACTGCCGACCAAGGAGGATCTTGAATTAGTTCGAGACTATGTGCTGCTGCCCATGATACTTACGATTGTAGATAAAAACAATACTGAGATTGGGTTTACTTCTTATTCGTTAAAAAGCCTGTATATAAAGGCTTCTCAAGTCTTAATGGCACGAATTCATGCAGATTTAAGCGTGGTAAGAAAGAAAATGAAGGTAAGGAACATAAAAGTGTTTCAAGAAGAGCGCGTGGACAGTGCTGTCCATTATAGGTTTGTCTGCCGAGGGTATGAGGATACGTTTGCTATGATGCGTGATGTTGCAAGAGCTGAAATAAGTGTAAGAATCTCTAGGTATGTGTCAGAGATGTTTAAACCTTAAACAAAGGGTCTGTAGTTCTAAAAGTGGTCTATAATAGACCACTTCATTAAAGAGTCATTTTAGTATTTCTTTGCATCAAATGCAGCTAATACATCTTTAGACAGCCTATAGATAATTTCGATTTCCTTTATGCTTCGATTGTGAAGCAACACTTTCAACGAGTCTAGCATCTTTTCTTTTTCAGAGAGTTGCACTGTTCCTAATACCTCAGCGGGGCTGATTCTTAAAGCATTAATTAACCTCTCGAGGGTCTCCAGTGAAATATTCTTTTCTCCACGCTCCACACTTCCAACATATGACTGGGGCAGTTGCGTCATTTCTCCTAATTGTTCTTGTGTAAGTCCGCGATTCTTCCGAAGAATACGGATTTGCTGCCCAATTTGTTTGATTAATTCTGCCATAAAGACCACCTCTCCTAAAGAGTAGGCAAGTCACACGAATTATTAAATACACTCATAACATATAAAACCATTTGATTTTAGATGTTATAAGAACTATTATGGTTGTGAAATAACATTATAAGGGTGAGAAAAACATCATGAATAATACTCTTCCAAATCAAGTGGTAATTGAGAATGTTCTTTTGAGCAAAATTAGAGGCAAAATTGCTTACCAGGGGAATATATCAGCGTCAACCATACTGAATTTATTTTATGTAAAGCCGTACAATGATCCTTCTGGAAAGGGTTATCAGAGACCGGTAGATCCGAAAAGAAGCCATGATTTCGCTATTTACCTTTCTAAGGGTGAAGATGCACTTTTCACACCAATTCTACTCAATGCAGCTTCCCATTGGGAGTTTGCTTGTTATAATCGTGAGCGTCCATCTTTTGGGCGCCTAATATGTAAAGGGAAGGCTTCTTTGATGGATGGCCAGCATCGTTTAGGTGGCATTCAACGTTATATTCAAGAAACTAACTCTGATTTGAATGTTCCTTTTCTTTCATTTCATTGTCTCGATGAAGATGAGGAAATAAAGCTTTTTGACACGATAAATACAAAGGCCAAGGGGATTGGCCCCTCTTTAAGTAAATATCTCAGAAGAGATTCTGATGAGTTGAGTTGGGTGGCTACACAATTGTTAATTCAAAAGGATAGTCCATTTCATAACAACGGAAGCATTACTGGTAAGCGTAACAAAGGAAGGCATATCACTCTGCAAAATTTGTATCGTACGTTAGGCTTACTGTTTAGGGATCGAAAGTTGAGTGTATTCTCTAAAGAAGAGAAACTTTCCCTTGCCATATTTTATTTCTCACAAGTTAAAGAACTATTTCCTTCTGAATGGATGGATTATAAAGGACAACGATTAACGCATATTGTTTGTCTCGATGCACTATCCATTGCCGGTTCTCAGATGCTTGCGAGCTGCGTACAAGAGTCCCGCAAGCAAGTTGAACTCGCTGCTGCTGGTCGACTTATTAAGCGGTTAAAAGGAATTGAATGGTCTAGTGATGGGCAATTGAAGTATGTAAAGGGAATGAGTGGGTCTAGAACACTTGCATCTGAATTAGTAGAGCAGATGATAGGCTAATTTATAAAGCTTAGAAACTGTACTTAATGGGGTTTGATTTGCGGAGAGAAGTATCAAATGATATGACAATGACGTGCAAATTGGCAACTAATTTGACACGTCATTATTCTATATGAATTTATTTAAAAACGGTGTGGATAAGCACATCCAGTCAATTACTTTATTTTCATCAAACAGCTAAATTGACTCGTATACTTTTCCAAAGTTGATTTTTAATTGTTCTTTAAGTTCTTTATTCTCTGTTTCAAGCTTGGTAATTCTATTTCTAAGTGACACGATAATAACGTCTTTAGAAGCATCGCTCATATGTCTCTTTACTTGCTTAGGTGAGGAAAGGCCGACTTGTTGTTGGCGTAGCACTTCAATTCTATTACGAAGTTTCTCATTTTTGTAAAGAAACGCCTTTGAGACCCCGCATTGTTCTGAAACAGAGTTAAAGTTAATTTTCAATTGGTTCTTTATCATTTTTTTTAGAGCATCGTCCACTCTCTTTTCTACTTCTTCAGACTTGTTTTTTGCATGCATTAGTAAACCAGAATAATTAGGGTTATGATTTGCCATTTTGAAGAACACCTCAGTTTCTCTCAGATTCTGTATATTCACGTGAGCTTTTAGACATTCCCATCATACTACCACTTTTCAGAAGACTTTGAACTAACTCCTTATATCTCTGTAATTTGGGTAGAAGAATCTCGATTGAGCGCTGACGTGATTTCTCTTTGTAGATTAGTAAATCAGACTCCATTTTAATAATTTGTTCCGCATAATAAGACACGAAGGACATGTCAACATGAAAACTTGAACAATTATTTTTAATACATGGAGGTTCCATTGTTTGCTCTAGAAACGAACAGTTTACCTTAGGGCTCTTAATGCAAAAACCATGGTCTAAGCGAACTGAATCTAAGTTATGTCGTATCCATTCAAGTTCCAAGCCTTGTTCAATAGCTTGTTCTTCAAAATCAGCGTCAACAATAATACCCGATGCTTGAAGTCTTACAGCGCCTTTTTGATTAGCACGTTCCCACTCTAGTCTTTTGGTCTTATCAAGAATTTGAGCATATATAATGGTCATTTCTGGGCTTGTATGGGCCATAAGTTTTTGAACGTGAAGCAAGCTCATACCGTTATTAACAAGAGTAACCCCGTATCTATGTCGAAATGCATGATTAGTAAATTTGTATATTTCTCCAGATTCATCTTTGATTTCAAACATTTTTGCTATTTTATTTAAGTGATGCCTAATTGTACTACCAAGATAAGGTTCGCCTTTCTTTGGTCCGGAAACGATAGGAATAAGTAAGGAAGATGGATTTTCATTGAAAGATAATTTTTTTCTACGTATTGCTTTTGCGTTTCAATGATTTGAGCAATTTCTAGTGTGATCGGAACTTTATGAAAGGGATCATCTACCTTGCGTTGATTACCAGTAATCCAATAGCCATCTTCTTTATGTAGTAAACAATCGATTTTTAGCGTCAGTACATCAGAAATTCTGAATCCGGTACATTCCAGTAATAAAATTATTATTACTATGTCTTTAGGTAGAAGGTGTATTTTTGATGTGATTTGGTTCCATATAAAGTCAGGGATATATTTTGTTTTATCTACTTTCGGCCTTTGTTGCTTTGGTTTATCTCCTGGATAAATTAGGTTTTTCAAGTTCGTAAAAGGTGCCTCAATAAATTCGTTTCGTTGAATGTAATCAATAAACACTTCCAGATGGCTAATACAGCGTATAATATGGCCATCTGATATTTTTTGTGTATTCCAATATAGGTTTTTACCTCCCATAGGTGTTTTTTTAATATACTCTAAAAACCCAATTATATCTGAGCGACTCAGTAAATTTAAATTAGTCCAATCAGGATGGCTTAACGAAATAAAAGTAAAAAACAAATGCAACTTAGATACATAGCCTAATGCCGTACCGCATGATACCGATTTTTGGATAACTAAACGTGTATAGATATATTTTTTTATAAGCCCTTTATAAGGTTTTGGGAAAAATGAAAAATCAAAAATAGGAACACCTTGGGTTTTGTTATAATCCAAACCAAGCTTTTTAGCACTCCATCGATCTTTATCTACTTCTAAACGCTGATCATAAAAATCCAAATAAAAGGAGTTTACTCGAGAAAAGAATCCTATATGGTTACTAGCCGAACTACTTCGGATTGTCGGGTATATGGACCTACAATATCTTACAAATACGTCTCTAGGAATCTCGGTAATGGAAGTTATCGTCGGATAGAACTGTTTGATAAATCTTGATATTAAATTGAAAGATTTCCTGTAGTTAAGAATAGTTTTTACGTCATCGAAGGACAGTAGTGAGAGTAGATTCTTTATGTAAAATTTTATTTCATTACGGATGTATGGATTCTGAAATAAAGTAAAGTCAAAATACATGGCTTGTTCATACTGAACATCAATTAAATCGCTAATATTCCAATTATGTGAGTCATAAATACCGATAAGTTCCTGCAGAACTGTTTGGTTATATAACTTTATTTGCTCTTCACTTGAGAAAGGTAAAGCAGCAATTGGATATTGCTCAACTGTACTCATTTACCACTGCTCCGTTCGTTTGCGACATATTCTCTTGAGGATTTGTTCATTCCAAGAAGCGGTTGATTATTAAGAAGTCTCTCTAAGATTTTTTGAAATTTTTCTAGTCTAGGCTTAATAATTTCTATGGATCTATACCTACCCGTATTATTGTAAGTATTGATGTCTGTTTGCATAATGGAAATCTGTTTCTGATAGTAGTCAATAAAAGTTTGGTCTACATGAAAACTTCTACATTTATTTTTAATGCAAGGTGGGTCTAGGGTAGTTTCCAAGTAATCACATTGCTGGCTCGGGACTTTAATACAATAACCATGATCTAAGCGAACGGAATCTAAATTGTGGCGAATCCACTCTAGTTCTAGTCCATTCTCACTAGCTGCTGACTCAATATTTGAAGAAACAATAAATCCGTTGTCATCTAGTTTTATGGCGGTAGAGTTTCTTGCATTTTCCCAAGCATCGCGCAAGGATTTATCATGTAGTTTAGCATAGTGGAGTGTAATTTCAGGACAAGCATGTGCCATTAATTTTTGAATGTGATATATATTCATTCCATTATTGACAAGGTTAACGCCATATCGATGACGAAAGCTATGGCTCTTGAACCAATAAATATTCCCGTTAATATCAGTTATACCGCACTTAAATGCCATATCATTTAATCGTCTTGTTATTGTCGAGTTTAGAGGGGGAATACCTCTTCGCCTACCTGTTAGTACAGGAAATAAATAATTCTGTTTATTCTGTTCAAAAGGCAATGCCTCATTTGTGAAGGTTATTTGTGATTTTATAATATCAGCAATTTCCTTTGAGACAGGGACTTTATGATTTATGTGTTTTGTTTTGCGTTGACGACCTTCTATCCAAAAACCATCTTCTTGTTCCAAAAGACAATTCTGTCTAAGTTGAAGAACATCGCAAATTCTGAATCCTGTAGCTTCAAGAACTAAAATTATCGGTATGGTATCTGATGCCATGGAAGAAATGTTTTCAACGACTTGTTCCCATACATAATCGGGGATATATTGAATAGCTTCTTCATTCCGTCTCTTTTGCCTAGGCACATCTTCAGATAACAAAATAAGAGTGTTTACAAGTTTATCAGGCGCTTCATCAAACCCTATAGTCTGAATGTATTGAAGAAAAGAGTGTGTTGCACTTAGAGTTCGATATATATACTTTTCGGTTGGTTTCTGACCAGCTTTTGCACTGTTACCTCCCATTGGTTGAATGCGAAGATATTCTATATATCGAAGAATATCTGCTCTAGAAAGGTTTTTTAGGTCACACCAATGTGGATAGTTGGTATTGATGAAAGCAAGAAAGGTTCTTAGTATGATCATGTGATAAACCGCTGAAGCCCAAGATAGATCGCCGTGGTCAATTAAACGCAACTTAAAGTAGGATTTCGTGAATTCCTTAAAGTTGCTTGGAATTAAATTGAAGTTAATGTGGTGGGTGCCGCTAGTTATATTAAAATCGAGGCCAAGTTTTCTAACATCCCAGCGATCTAATTCAGTCTCAGGTTTTACATTGAACACACTATATAAATAATTGTAAATACTTCTTGCAGCAGTTAATCCCATACTTTCAGAGGTTCCACTACTTTGCCATCGTGAATTGGATTCTGTAAGATAACGTTTTTTTTCCACGGGTTTTCCAATAGAGATCATATAAACACGGAGTTGCCCAATGAATTCCTCAAGTGGCAGTTCAATTAATGATTTTAAATTTGGATAGTAAATATTGAGAAACTTTCCTAAGGTAATTAGAATAGTCGAGTAGGAACGCCAAAGAGTCTTTGGTGAGAGAGAATTATGTACAAGGTTAGAGTAGAAATAATATTTGACCTCACTCTTTAAACTTTCGCTTCGAAATGTTTCGAATACTAACCACTTATCTTTGGAACCCATCCATTTGTCCTTTAGTAGAGGGCAGTTGAGTGCACTCCAACGGTCTTCTGCGAAATATCCAGTAATAGCCTCGTTAATTATTGAAGCATCGAAGGTTGTAGAGTTTGAATTATTAATAGCAATCGAGACCATAAGATCATCATTCCTTGGATTTATTTTTTTGTTGTGCCCTTAGCCATTCACCACGAATGAGTTCATCAGAAGGGTGAACATAAAGCTGTATGGTAGTTTGGACTTGTGAATGTCCCAATAGTTTTTGAAGAATTGCAGCGTCAATCCCCTGATTATGAAGTTCGGTTGCATAAGTATGTCGAAGCATGTGTGGGGTAAAGTCTAAATTGACTTTCTTTCTTAATCGTTTAACTAGTGAATATACCGCTGAGTATTTTAGGGGGTCACCCTTATATTTTCCACGAAGGTTAATAAATACGAAATTTGAATCTACCTCATCAGAATGAAACGTATATATGTAATCCTGAAATAAATTCATAGTGTTCTCCGTTACATAAACAGTTCGAACACCAGATGGGGTTTTTGAATTCCTAATTGTTATTGTATTTTGACTGATATTAAAATCTTCAATCCACAATGAAAGAGCCTCCGATATACGTAGTCCTCCCTCATAAAGTACATGTATTAATAGCTTATCTCTGAGATTGTTACATGCCTCATTAAGCGCTGAAATTTGTCCATTACTCAACGTTTTAATTGCTCTAGTCGGTTCTTTTATCTTCAGAACGTTCTTATCAATGTTCTTGCCCTTGGTAATATGGTAGAGGAATGGTTTGTAGGATATTCCCAATGGAGAGGATGCTTTTTTACTAGCATCAGGGATATTGGGATTACCTGCATCAATCCTTGATAAATATTCATAGAATCCTACTACGCAAGATACAATTATGTTTATTGTGGATTCTTTTCGCTTAGCGTTAACAGGCTTTATAGACTTAATATCAATAGATTGATATGGGGATCTAAGCCAACTTATAAACTTAATTAGTAATTGAAGATCTGCTGCCTGATAGTCTACTTCTTGTATTTCTAAGAATTCGAAATATAGCTTTAAATGATAACAGTATGATTTTAAAGTGTTTTGACTTTTACCGGTTGCATCTAAGTATTTCAAATAACGAATAACAGGTAGAACCGTTTCATTGATAGAGTTAAGCAGAATATATCTAACTTTTGTATTGTCGGGTGTATCGTTAATGTATACTTCTTGAACACGCATGAGCCGTATCATCCCCAAAGCCATATACTTATTCTTATCATTATAAACGTTGTTAACTATAGAATATAGGGTTGTTTAATTAATCTATATAGATAAAAAATAAGAAGTTCTCTAACATTATATACGTTAAAGACTCCTTATTATAATAGTACATATATGTCCCCCATCATAATGACGCGCTCCTTCTGCTTCATGAGCCATCCCCTTCTTTTGCATCATTGACTTCTGAGAAGCCGCCCGAAGAGACGCTCAGATAACCGCGAATCCTCTGCAGGATCTCCGCTTTGACGAGCCCCCATAGCATAGAAAATTCATAATGGTACCCTCGGCATAAATAGCTTGCCTCGATGCCAAGCACCGTCCGGCGCTCCTTATAGATCTTCATTCCATGCTGCCGTAGCCCCTGCCTAGCCTGGGATAACTCCTCCATAACTGCCTTTTGCAGCGAATCAATTAATTCGCCATATATCTCCGGCAGCTTCAACTCTGCCCGGACTACCGCTGCGCGATCCCGTTCCAGTACATCTAGAACCATCGGCAGCAGAACCGATGCTTTCACGAACCCCGCCTCTTCCGGCGTCTGCCAAGGAATTGGACTCATCGCAGCCCACTTCGCACACTGTAAATCATAAGCTCACCTTCTACAAGAACGTTTGTTCCTATTATATTCATAATACGAACAAATATTCCCCCTGACAACAGGTTATTACTGGTTATTCGGGCAAATGAAAAAAACCGTTCAAGCCCTTAAGCTTGACCGGTTCTGCATGAATTAATTACTTAGAATGGCAATCCTATTTATTAATGGGCGGTCAATACGAGCGGACCGTCCTGAGTCAGTGCCAGAGTATGCTCGTATTGGGCAGAGAGCTTGCCGTCAGCCGTTCTGGCTGTCCATCCATCTTCGTCGATCGTAATCCGAAACGTACCTTGATTAATCATCGGCTCGATCGTAAATACCATGCCCTCTCTTAGACGCACACCTTTCCCGGCCACACCGATATGCTCAAAGTTCGGATCCTCATGCAGGCTGCGCCCAACCCCGTGCGCCAACAAATCGCGTACAACCGAGAAGCCGTTCGATTCGGCATGCTGTTGAATCGCCGATGTTACGTCGCCGAGACGGTTTCCAGGCAGGGCCTTGCTTATCCCGATATCGAGGCATTCCTTCGTCACCTTCATCAACCGCTCCACCTCAGGGCTAATCTGACCGATAGCATAAGTCCAGCAAGAATCGCCAAACCAGCCGTCGTATTCAGCAACGATATCAAGCTTGAGCAGATCCCCTTCCTGTAGTGGCTTTTTGCCAGGGAAGCCATGAGCTACGACATCATTTACTGATGCACAGGTTTCTGCGGGGAAGCCGTTATATCCTTTTGTGAACTGCTTGGCGCCAAGCTTAATAATATGTCTAGCCACGAAATCATTGATCTCCTGAGTCGTAATCCCTGGCTTAATCAGCTTCGCAACCTCGCGATGGCAATCAGCCACAATTTGGCCCGCCGATTTCATTTCTTCAATCTCTCTTGCTGACTTTAAAATAATCATCTTTCTCTTCCACTCCTTCATTTTCGGACATCTGTATGCCCTTTGGCCTTCATACGGCGGATGGTTCCATCCATGGATAGACGGAAATCGAGAGCCTACTTACTGGCCCAAACCGGCGACCATCAGGCCAGTCCGGCACATAGAAAGCTAGAAATTCCCTCCGCTTCGGTGGACAGCATCCCTCGCCGAAGAGGCAGCATAGTGCAGCCGGTCATCGCCGATAACAGCATCCGCGTCTTGTTCTCTGCATCCAGGTCAAACATGCCTAGGGCAGCCCTTGATTCCCCCTGTTCAATTAGATGTGATAGAGGAATCACAATATGTTCCTGGTATGCCTTAATTAGAGGCAAAGCCTGTTCCTCGGGAAGCTGACGGTAATCCTCATTACCAAGCTGGAACACCAAATACGCGGCATGATCCTCCGCCCACGACTTCAAGAGATCTGTAACAAGAGCATGCCAGAGCTTATGTTCTATTTCTTTGGTCCTCGCCACGGTCATGACTCCCGATATTTCCACGGTATATGGAAGTCTCCCACCGGAAGCCGTCCGCGATTCATTAATTAATCGATCGACAGTCACCGCACTCCGCTCCAAAGCTTGCCACAACAAATCATGCATTAAGTCTATTTTATTCTTATAGTAATGATATACCGTTCCATAACCTAAGCCAGCCAAGCGGGCAACATCACGAATTTCCAACAGCATGCCCTTATCCAAATAAACATCAGCCGCCGCATGAATGATTTCGGCAACTCGCCGATTTCGAATTTCTTCATTTTGCGCTTTTGTACGGGGAGTCATGTCGGCCTCCTTTTTTTGACCTACTATCATGTCAATATAAAAATACAGCAATTTCTGTAAAAAGGCAAGGTGCAGGTGTAATATTATGGAGCCCTATATCGCTAATAAAAAGGCCAGCCTGTCACACCAGGCTAACCTCATCTTTTATTTCATGCTGCCCTTACGAATCGCATCCGTCTGCCGGTTAATCCGTTTGCGCAGCAGATTTAATAACCACTTTTTCACAGGGGCTTTGACATTGTTATACTTGGCGAAAAATTCATCAGGATGGTCGAAATACCCTAAATCTTCGGTAATCGAGAAGCTCTGAATATAGGTGCTCTCACCGCGCCAGCATAGATTGATGCCCGCTTTATCTTTAATGGCAATTCCGTAGCCGATATACCCTCCGTTATAGCTGCAGAGTCTATCCTGCACCTGCTTGAGATAAGGATCATCGATAATGACACCCTCCAAAGCTACCCATTTCCCTTCAAACCATACTTCGGTCCACGCATGAACGATATTTGCAGGTGCAAAGGTATAGATGATGCCGGTAAGCGCGCCCTTTTGCATTTTTTTATCGATATAAAAGCCATGAATCCGGCACGGAATTCTGGCGCCCCGCAGCAGCGCCATCAATAGAATGCTTTTGGTATTGCATTGCCCATATCCGTCAGCAAGCACCTCCGAAGCGGGAATGTCATCGCCGCGGTTGTAGCCGAATTTGATCTGATTTCTTACATAATCGTAGATTTGACGAATTTTTTCGTATTCGGTAAGCTCGTTCCATCCCTTCTCCGTTATGAGTTGCCTAATCGATGGATGGGTATAGTCTACTAAAGCTGTAGCTTGCAAGAATGCTTCCATGGTCATCCCCCCTTTTTGCTTATTAGAGGTTGTTCAAAAAGTCCCCCTCTGATCACGAAGTGAATCAAGAAGTAACCGGGCATCGAATCTTGAATTCACCCGGGCCTTCCGGTGCTCTCGTACCCAAAACGTACGCTCCGCTCCTCAGGCCCTAGCTTCATCCCACCTTCTCGGTGTTGAAAGTCTGACTTTTTGAACACGCACTATTAGTATAAGGGAGTGAAGATCATTACACTTTCAAAAATCTGCTATTCTGCACGATGGAGCGAGCAGTCATACCCAGCTTATCCCTAACCGTCTTGGAGAAATGGGAGGAACTGCTGAAGCCAGCCTCAACCGCAGCCTCTGTCATCGATACCCCACTGAAAATCGCCTGGAATGCCGTTCTTAATTTATGATGTACAATGTAGCTTGCCAGTGATATACCTACCTTTTGTTTGAAAATATGAGATAATCGGCTCTCGGAAATATACATATGCTGGCTGAGCGCTCTAACCGTCAGATCATGGGACGGAAACATCTCGATGGCGAGCAATACGTCACCAATGCGGTCATCCGGGTCTGACTCAAATTCATGATCCTGTTCCTGCAGCCGTAAAATTTGCATAAACCTTCTTACGCTCTGGTTGTAATCATCCTGGCTAGTTATCGAATACAATTGCTTAGTAGCAAGCTGCCGCAGTTGGTCAACCTGATCTTGTCCTAATACACAGACATTTGAATCCTGCAAATATGCCCGTTTCACTAACTCTCCCAAGGTTGATTCAGGATTGATCAGCATGTACCATTGCCATTGCTGATGCCCCTGCAATTGATGAATCACACTGGATTGAAGAAAGAGTCCCGAAGCTTGTATCGGCTGTCCTTCCACCGTAATAGACACTGGCTGTTCAAGTCCTACTGTGAACTGTATGTAATGATGGCTGTGATCGTCGGCATCTACCTTGTTCGTGAGAAAAGAGATATGATCCCGACTAAAATATAATATGAGCTCGTAGGGGAAACCAAACACATGCAATTCCAGCTTCTCCTTCCCGTCCATTACGGTAGAGTAATATGTAAACATTCATTGGTTCGAATTATACCGATCGGCATCTATGAAGTAAAGAAGGAACCTACGTACCTCATAACAAAAAAAGTGAAGGCCCTTAATACAAGAACCCTCACTTCTTGGTTTTACCGCTATCGAAACATTCCCCACAGCTTAATCAGGTGAAATGTATTACGTGGATCGATTTTCTGGGCAACTACAAATGAGACAATCTGCTCTTCCTGTACGCTCGTCAATCGCTCATTCAGAATCCCTGCTGCTGACTTGACAAGCCGGCGTACCTTCACACGATCCTGCAAATCGGATTTTGTTAAACCGTCCACCAAATTCTTGATTCGATCCTTCGTGGCCGGATTCTTCATTTTAAGCTTTATCCGCTCTACTAACTGCGGACTAATGCCAAACTGTTGGTAACTCAAACGCTCATTGCACCTCCCTCATTACACCTACCTTCTAGATATATGACAAGAGGCCTGTACATAGTGTCTTAAAAATGAAATTAGAGGCGCGAGCATTCGTCTGAGGATATTGATGTCTTTATAATTGATATTGCGATACGCAAAGATGGCCACTGTTGGGTGCCTTACGCATCGTTATCTCTGTTTTCCAAAACCTTCTCCATATTATTAGTCGCCCATTCCATCATTAAAAGGATAATCGGACGTAGTGACTCGCCAAGTTCTGTTAACGAATATTCTACTTTAGGGGGTACCTCACGATAAACCTTCCGATTTATGAGACCATCTGCTTCAAGTTCTCTAAGTTGAAGTGTTAACATTCTTTGGGTGATATTGGGTTTTAATCTTTTTAATTCATTAAATCGTTTCTTACCATCTAATAAATGATAAAGAATAACGCCCTTCCATTTTCCACCGATTACCTCGACGGTAGCTTCTAATGAGCAAGAATATTTATTTAAAAATGAATAATTTGTATTATTTCCATTTGAACTGCTCATAAAAAGACTCTCCCTTAACAATAGTATACTTTTTGATACTATATCACAAAAATGTGCGTACTTGTTCTGATGTTATTTAAAAAATATAATTTGGGTACATCATCATTTAATAAAAAGAATAGAGGAGCTTTTATGACTAATACAATACAAAATACAAAACAAAATATTATGGAGGCTTTTAACTTTAGACACGCGTGTAAAGAGTTTGATCCAATGAAGAAAATTTCTGAAGATGATTTCAATTTTATTTTAGAAACAGGGAGATTATCTCCTTCTTCCTTTGGATATGAGCCTTGGAAATTTATTGTGGTACAAAATAAAGAGTTAAGAGAAAAACTATTACCCTATTCATGGGGAGCACAAGGACAGCTTTCAACAGCAAGTCATTTTGTCATTATTCTTTCAAGAAATATCAAAGATATGCACTATGATACAGCGTATATTCAACACATGATGAAAGATATTATTGGATTACCTGAAGAAGCTCAACAGATCAGATATGAATTCTTCAAAACATTTCAAAAATCGGATTTTAACTTGTTAGACTCCGAACGGGCCGTATTTGATTGGGCATCAAAGCAATCTTATATTGCTTTAGGTAATATGATGACGAGTGCTGCTCAAATTGGGATTGATTCTTGTCCGATGGAAGGATTCGATAAAGAAAAAGTAGACTCACTGCTTCGTGAAGAAGGAATTGTAAAAGATGATCATCTTGAAGTATCCGTTATGGTTGCATTTGGATATCGTAAAGGAGAACCACAGTTTAAAAAAACAAGACAAACTATGGATACGATTGTTGAATGGATTTAATCATATAAGTTTACCTCTATATAAGGAAAAAACGCTATTCTTTCCGTAGAATCATAGGAAAGGATGGCGTTTTTGTATGAATCTATCAATTCAAGATAAGTTTCATTTGTTCGCTGAAGAACTACAGCGATATCTATCTCCACATATACTTCAACAGCTTGAGCAAGAGACAGGTTTTGTAAAACATAAAAGCAAGTATGGGACCAAGGCTTTCACGGGTGTAGTCACAGTTATAATGTCACCATAAACACATGCGCCCCCCCTTTCACCGGATCTCTTTCGGATCTGTTTAAAAGAATGGAGGCCAATGTTATCAATCGCATGCACAAATCGTCACTCGCCTATAGGCTTCTGCATACGATGGAGAAAATGAATGAGTCTAAAATGGAGGTCATGACCATGAGCTTGCAACAACAGGGGCAACAAGAACAAACACTGTATCGAATGGATCCAACTACTATGCATAACTTAAGATCCATTCAAGATCACATAGAAAATATATGTAAAAACCATATTGACAAACTTGTTCTAGTGAAAACAGTGGATGGCGATGTTTTTGAAGGGTTACTTATCCACTGCGAAAGGGGAATTTTATACTTAAGACTTCCAAGCCATGGGACTTGTCGCGGCTTTGTTCCTGGTTTCCACAACGATTTCGTTTTACCCCTAGTGCTGTTCAATTTACTCGCCATTTCATTAATATAGGCCTGATCAAGCCTAATCCTCTAATTAAGGAGTGAAGTCTTATGGCATTTATACCGCCTCAAGGACCACAAGGAACACAGCAGCCACCATCCTCCCCTCCTCCACAATTCACACCACCGCAACCCGCTGCTACAGCGTTCGCCATCGACCCCGGAGCTATTTCTGGTTGTTTATTCCGCAACACATTTGTGTGGTTGAGAAATGGCAACTCGTTCTGGTTCTTCCCAACCTTTGTAGGACGTACATCTGTTGCAGGTTTTAGATGGACCGGTCAAAGATGGGTGTTTACTGGGGTCGATCTAAGAAGCATTGTGTCATTTACATGTTTTTAGAGAAGATATTTATGCCCAGTACCAGAATGCCCGATCGTACCGCCTATTCGATGGACCTTTGGTGTAGTTGCAAGCCGGTATCTCGCACTTGCCTTTACAATCCATCCAATAATAAAGTGAACTCCTAATTATATTTTGATTAAAGGAACTTAAAAACCCGATCTCATACGATCGGGTTTTTAATGATGGAGGTAAACCAATGCACCTTGAAAAGACTCCGATACCCAATGAAAAGGAGTCGGCGCCCCCTTGGCGTAGCCCATTAATCGATCACTTCACCCTGCAGAACCTGTTCCCGCTGCAGATAGCCGCGCAGCGGCTCGAACTCGGGCGACGTCCAGAAGGACGCGTCCGCCACCAGCCGGGCGGCGTCATCGCGCGCCGCCTCGAGCACCGCGAAATCGCTGACCATGTCCGCGATTCGGAATTCCGGCACGCCGCTCTGCTTCGTGCCGAAGAAATCCCCGGGACCGCGTAGCTCCAGGTCCCGGCGCGCCACTTCGAAGCCGTCGTCCGTATCGGTCAGGACCTTCATTCGTTCCTGACCTACCTCCGTCTTCGGATCGGCGATGAGCACGCAGTAAGACGCGTGCTCCCCCCGCCCTACACGGCCGCGCAGCTGATGCAGCTGCGACAAGCCGAAGCGGTCGGCGTCCATGATGATCATCAGCGTAGCATTAGGCACATCTACGCCGACCTCTACAACCGTGGTCGACACGAGTAGTTGCACCTCGTTCGCATAGAAGGCCCGCATGACCTCGTCCTTCTCGCCTGGGGTCATTCTCCCATGCAGCAGTCCGACCCGGAAATCCGGGAACGCCTGCTGCATCGACACATACAGATCAATCGCATTCTGAACGTCCAGCTTCTCCGATTCCTCAATCAGCGGAGTTATTAAGTAAGCTTGTCTACCCTGCGATATTTCACGGGAAATAAATCCGAGCACGCGATCCATCATGTCATGCTTCACCCAATAGGTTGAAATCGGCTTCCGGCCCTTCGGCCGCTCTGACAGCGTAGAGACATCCATATCTCCGAAAGCGGTAATCGCCAGCGTCCGCGGTATCGGAGTAGCGGTCATCGTCAGTACATCGGGGTTGAATCCCTTCCGCCGTAAAACACTGCGCTGATTCACCCCGAAGCGGTGTTGCTCATCCGTAACGACCAAGCTCAGCGAACGGAAGAATACATCCTCCTGAATCAAAGCATGAGTACCGATAATGACATCCGTCAGCCCCATCTGCAAGGAAGCGAGCAAATCTTTGCGCTTGCGGCCCGTTACACTCCCCGTAAGCAGTCCTACAGAGATACCAAAGGGCTCGAACATCTTCGCAAGCGAACGGGCATGCTGCTCCGCCAAAATTTCCGTAGGCACCATAAAAGCTCCCTGATGTCCCGACTTCACCGCGGCAAACAGCGCAATCGCAGCAATGACCGTCTTCCCGGAACCAACATCGCCTTGCAACAAGCGGTTCATACAATAAGGAGAGCGCATATCCCGCAGGATCTCCAGCTCCACTTGCTTCTGTGCATCCGTCAGCTCGAACGGAAGGCTACGCACGAATTCCCGAATTATCGAGTTCTCGACGATATGAGCAACGCCGTCCATCCGCTCATGGTTAATCGCACGATAAGCCTGCAGCTTAAGCTGGAATAAGAACAACTCCTCATAGACCATACGGCGGCGAGCCAGCTGTCCTTCGGCCTGATCCTGCGGCAGATGGATCCGCTGAATCGCCCGTTTTCTCGACATGAGATCATATTGCTTCAGCAGCCCCTCAGGCAGAATTTCAGGAATCAGCTCCCCATACTGCTGCATCGCCTGTTGAATCGTCTTGCGTATCCAGCTCTGTGTAATTTTCCCGCCAATCGAATACACCGGCTGGACGGTGCCGCTCCGCTGCACGCCTTTATCCGGGAACTCCGAATCCGATACTGTAAGCTGATTACGCTTCAGATCCCATTTCCCGGTTAATATGATCTCTCTTCCCGCAACCAATTGATCACGAAGGAAGTGGCGGTTGAACCATGTCGAAGTGAACATCCAATCCTCGGCCACCATTTTACAGGTCATTCTTGATTTACGCCCATAACGCTGCAGAACCGGAACTCCCATAATTTTCGCCTGAACTGTAATTTTGTCGCCATCCTTAACCTCTGTCAAGGATTTAAGCCGATAATCTTCGTAACGAAACGGATAATATTCAATTAGATCATTTACCGTAAAGATGCCAAAGGCGTGAAGCTCTCCTGCTTTGAGAGCACTCACGCCGCTGACTTGCCTTACGGGGATTTCATGCAAATTCATTGTACAAATCCCTCGCTTTAATACACGCCCCAAAAGTCGGACTTTTGGAACAACCTCTTTAGGCCGGCCACACGAAGATGGCTATCGTACCAGGACCCACATGAGTGCCTACGACAGAACCGATGCTGTTACGGACGATCTCATGCAGGGTAAAATGCTCTGATAACAATTGAATAATCTCTTCCGCTCCTTCAGGATTCACACAATCACACACAGCGACGTTCAAATCCTTGTGATTCGGAAAATCATTCTTGAATAGCTCAATAACACGGGATACCGCCTTCTTGCGGCCTCTAACCTTATCTACCGAATAGATAATGCCTTCATGGTCTACAGAAAGAATCGGCTTGATATTCAACAATGTGCCAAGAATGGCTGCCGCTTTGCCGATACGACCACCCTTCTGCAAGTATTCCAGTGTATCAACCAGAAAATAAAGCCTGCGCTCTTGTCCGAGACGCCCTAACTCCGTGCAAATCTGCTCAACGGAAGCTCCTTGCTTCGCCAATCTTGCCGCATGAACGACCATCATGCCAAAGCCATAGCTAGCGCTGAGCGAGTCAATCGCGGTAATATTTACCGGCTCCGTCGAATCTTCCTCGATCATCGACTTGGCCAGCTGAGCGGATTGATACGTGCCGCTCATGCCCGAAGAAAGATGTATCGAGACAATAGGAGAACCAGGGTACTGCTTCATTAGATTCTGATAAACCTCGACATACTGAGCCGGCGAGGTCTGCGAAGTCGTCGGCAAATCCTTAGACTTCGCCAGCCTGTCATAGAACTCTTCTACCGTGATGTCGATTCCTTCCAAGTAAGACTCATCCCCGAAGGCAAGCCGCATCGGTACAATATGAATACCGTATTCCGCAACCAACGCTGCAGGAACATCACCCGTACTGTCTGCTACAATGACGATCTGACTCATAGGTATTTTCACCCTTTCACAATTCGCCCTTATCTCAAGGGCAGATCAGGATTCAACCGAGAACAAGTAATAATAGATCGGTTGCCCGCCATCATGAGTCTCTACTTCAACATCAGGATAAGTTTCATTCAGCCAGCCCACCAACGACTCTGTAATTTCCTCTGTCGCTTCTTCTCCAATCAGGATCGTAACGATCTCATCTCCGCCAACCAGCATTTTGGCAAGTAAAGCTTGGCTTGTCTCTAGCAGTTGTTCTTCTGTCGCAACGATCTTGGAGTTCTCTATACCGATAAAGTGTCCAGCCTTGATCTCCAGATCATCAAACATCGTATCACGGATTGCATAAGTAACTTGTCCTGTCTTGACATGAGATACGGCATTCAACATAGAATCCGTATTCACCTCAGCGCTCTCCTCTTCCTGGAAGGCAAATGCAGCAGCGATTCCTTGCGGAATGCTCTTGCTTGGAATGACTGTTACGCTACGCTCATCTTCCAGCAAATCGCGAGCCTGCTGAGCAGCAAGAACGATATTCGAATTGTTCGGCAGCACGAATACATGCTGTGCAGAAATCGAATGAATTGCCTTAACGAAATCCTCTGTGCTTGGATTCATCGTCTGTCCACCAGATAGAACCACGTCAACACCAAGGCTCTTGAAAATATCGGAGATGCCTTGCCCAGACGCTACAGCAATAAATCCATAAGGAGCCAATTCGTCCGCCGGAACCTCAGCAGGATCCACAGAACGAGCAGGTTCAGCAGGAATATCCGCGAACAGCTCTGGCATCGGAGTAGCATCAAGTCCGGTTGATAGTAGTTCGCGATGCTGTTCACGCATATTCAGAATATGAATCTGAGTAATTTCTCCATATTGCAAAGCGAGATTCAGAACCTCGCCAGGTGCTTTAGAGTGCACATGAACTTTAATAACTTCATCATCGGCAATGACGATAATAGAGTCACCATTTAATGACAGCGCTTTCCGGAATTGATCCTCATCAAAATTCGCATGCGGTACGCCGCCCAGGGTACGATTTATGAAAAATTCCATATCATAGAGAAATTCAATATCCTCTGTATCAAGCTTCGCTTGGGCAGTAGCATCATGATGCTCGGCCGGATGAACGGCTGTAATTGCAGAGACGGATCCTGCCTTAGGTTGTACAGGCATCGAATCGATAGGCTTCGCTGTGCCCGTTAGTTGCTCCATAAAGCCTTCGTAAATATATACAAGACCCTGTCCGCCGGAATCAACAACTCCGACCTGCTTCAGTACAGGCAATTGCTCAGGCGTATTCGCAAGAGCTTCCTTAGCCTTCGCCAGCACGTCAGCCATCAAATCTACGATATCGGTCGTGCGTCTAGCCTGGTGAACGGCGTGCTTAGCCGCTTCCTTCGCTACTGTAAGAATCGTGCCTTCTACCGGTTTCACTACGGCCTTATAGGCTGTATCAACCCCGCTCTGCAAAGCAGCGGCAAACTGAATCGCATTCAGCTCTTCATAAGAGGATGAATAGCGGGCAAATCCGCGGAATAACTGGGATAAAATAACGCCGGAGTTCCCTCTGGCCCCCATCAGCAAACCCTTGGACAAAGTATTTGCCCGACTCCCAAGTCCGCCCGATCCGTTATTATTCAACTCGGCCACTCCAGCCGTCATCGTTAGATTCATATTCGTCCCGGTGTCTCCATCAGGAACCGGAAAGACATTTAGAGAGTTGACATGCTCGGCATGATCTCCCAATCGTTTCGCCCCGGCTAGCACCATGGCGGTAAAATCTGTTCCGTTAATAGAACGCTTACTCAATGAGAATTCCCCTTCCTAGCTTGATACACGAACGCCTTGGACTGCAACGTTGACTTGAGCCACTTCGAGTCCAACGACTTCATTTAACACGTATTTTACTTTTCGCTGTATGTTGTAGGCAACCTCGGAAATTTTCGTACCATAACTAACTATGATATAAAGATGAATTGCCAATCGCTTATTATCGAGCTTTACTTCCACACCCCGGGCTAAATTCCCACGCCCCAGCAATTCAGCAATGCCGTCCTTGAATTGTTTCCGGCTTGCCATCCCTACGAGTCCATAACATTCCATGGCGGCCGACCCGGCGATCACAGCTACCGCTTCCTCCGAAATATCGACACGTCCATATTCGGTATCCAGTTGTATAGCCACGCCTTGCTCACTCCTCCCTAGAAATTATTATGGGCTAAACCATATTGTACTATAAGAACAAAGATAAATAAATAAACAAAGCGCGACAAGCGCACTATAGAAATAAAGTTTGTCGATCGGTTGACGGACGTTTTTTTACTGTGATATTATATGTAAGTATTGTTTTATGCGGTTTCCTATACATTTATAGGTTAAAAGAAGGAAATCGACCGGCTTAAGCCGGCTTGAACAATAACTGTTAACTTCAATAATAAACTGTTATTTTCAAGACAGGTGTATCGGAACAGGAGGTGTAATGAATGTCTCGCAAATGCTATGTAACAGGCAAGAAACCAAGCAGCGGTAACCACGTATCCCACGCTAACAACCGTAATCGTCGTTCTTGGGGCGTTAACGTACAGAAAGTCCGGATCTTGGTAGACGGTAAGCCAAAACGCGTATACGTCAGCACTCGGGCTTTGAAATCCGGTAAACTGACTCGCGTATAATGGTGAGAATAAGAATATAGACAAAAAGCACCTTTTCTTAATAGAGGTGCTTTTTTCGTATTCTCCTGCCACTTCAGCAAACGGAAAACAGTATCGCCACAAACCGCGTGATGGAAGGCGGGATTTGCGCCGCGCCGAATTCCATGATAGCGGCAGTTGTTGCTGCCTAGTTTTTGTGAAATGTATTCAACACCGCTTTGACGAAACCTCCCAAAAACTTAGGCAGCTTGAATGTGTAAAATTTCATCGTTCACCCTCCCCATCATTCTCATGCACTCATTCATAGTGTATGTTACGCGCCCTCTCCCTGTGTATTTCCGCCGACAAAAAAAGGGCTGCATGAGAACCCGCTCATGTAACCCATTGTATGCACCAGATCGAATCACTATGCCAATCAGACAAGGTGAAACGAGGCAAATATGAAGAGAATATAGCTACGACTAATCTTGCAAACTGCTGCGAATCTCCTGAATAGCAGCGCTGCGGTCGCTACGGCCAAACACCGCATTCCCTGCGACCAACACATCTGCACCAGCCTGGGCGACCAGCGGTGCTGTAGCCGCTGAGATTCCGCCATCAACCTCAATTCGGAGGTTCTTCAATCCCAGTTCCTCTCGCAGCTCTTTCAATTCCTTGATCTTGCGAAGAGTAGACGGAATGAAGGCCTGACCGCCAAAACCTGGATTTACCGTCATGACGAGCACCAGATCCACATCCTCCAATACTTCGCGAATCGAAGACACAGGGGTTGCCGGATTGATCGCGACCCCCGCCTTGACGCCATGCTCCTTAATCATATGCAGGACGCGGTGCAAATGTACGCAAGCTTCCTGGTGAACTGTAATAAGATGAGCTCCTGCCTTTGCAAAATCCGGAATATATCGCTCGGGATTCTCGATCATCAGATGGACATCGAGCGGCAGCTTGGTCAGCGGAGCAATCGCTCCCATCACCAGCGCTCCGAATGTAATGTTAGGCACGAAATGGCCGTCCATGACATCGACGTGAAGCCAATCGGCTCCGCTGCGTTCTACCTCGACTACTTCTTGACCCAGCTTAGCAAAATCAGCCGACAATATAGACGGTGCAATATAGATGTCATTCATGAAGTCAATACCTCCGTTTTTTGTCTTTCATTTCCTCATAAAATTGCACATAATGCTCATACCGTCCCGCTGCAATAGCCCCATCATCCACAGCCTCTCTCACCTTACAGCCTGGCTCATGCAGATGCGTACAGCCGCGGAATTTGCAACCCTCTGAAGGCTCGCGGAACTCACGGAAGCAGGTAGACAGCTCCTCGACGCCAAGCTCAAGGAAATCCAGCTGGCTAAAGCCTGGAGTGTCCGCCACATATCCGCCATTCTCAAGCTCGATCAGCTCTACATGTCGGGTCGTATGTCTACCCCGGCCAAGCTTCATGCTAATCTCACTCGTCTCCAGCGACAATCCGGGGAACATCGCATTCAGCAGCGTCGATTTGCCTACCCCGGACTGACCGGAAAGTACGCTAATCTCCCCGGCCAGACGCGACTTCACAGCTTCCGTTCCTTTGCCAGTCAGAGAACTGGTAATGAACACTTCATATCCGATCTGCTCATAGAGGCGAGCTGCCTGCTCCGTAATGCTGGCTGTATCCTCTTTTTCCGCATCGAGCAAGTCCTCTTTGGTCAAGCAAATCAAGGCTTCCAGCCCCTCATGTTCGATATGTACCAGGAACTTGTCCAGAAGCTGCAAATTCAGATCAGGCTCTTTCAGTGAGAATAACAGTACCGCAAGCCTGGCGTTAGCTATCGGCGGACGAATCAACTCCGTGATGCGCGGTAGAATTTCATCTACCATCCCTTCGCCGTTCTCCGTCGGACTATACATGACCCGATCTCCAACGAGAGGTGATATGCCTTTTTTCTTAAAAATGCCGCGGCCCCGGCACTGGATAATCTCATCCAACGCCGGGTCTGCAGGCTTCACATAGTAATATCCGCTTAGTGCCTTAACGATTAAGCCTTCAGGCATTCTTGCAGGCCTCGCTTTCATATCTGTCTGTATAACGATATAACGATTGAAGCTTATTCAAGCTCAACTTCAATGATGTCCAAACCCCTTCATCTTCCCATTCGTTAACCTTCCAGTTAACTTGGAATTGTTGGCCATGCCTGTATCTGGAGGATTCTGATCAGAACTCCCGTTATCATCGTCACCATTATTGCCAGTAGACTCATTATTTGATTCATCCGGCGTATTCGTTACAGGCAATGATGGCTGCGGCACAGTCCCCTGCTTGGCATCAATATACGAGATCTTGTAGGTATCCGTTAATGCCCCATCGCGGTTCACATAGACATATCCGTCCTTATTAGGTGCCAGAACGAGATCTACCGACATATATTGCGGTTTGCCGATCGTCTTCGTACCCCAGTCTTGATTCTCACCGCGAGCATCCCCGTATATAATATGGATTTTGCTCTTTTGTCCGTCTGTAGCCGGAACAACAGGAACCACGAAGGTATACTCGATCGCATCGGACGGATAGCCGGAGCTGACGAATATGGTTACTTCGGAGCCCGGTGCCGCGTCAGCGCCTTCAGCATATGGCCACTGCTCCATGACCTGACCTGACGGTACCTCATAGCTCGATTTTTGCTTAATTCCGTCCTTTGCCAGCTTCAGCCCCGCATCCTCAATCGCCTTCAGCGCTTCATCCTGGGTCTTCCCGACCAGCTTAGGCATCTTGATTTTTTCCGGCCCCTTGCTCACTTTCAAGACAATCTGATCTTTCTCCGGATCAAACAAAGAATTGGCAGCAGGAGTTTGCCCAATGACCTGCCCCGCTTTTACATCGGAATTCTCCTCATCCTTTCTGATCCTTTCTGTCGAAGCTCCGAGCTCTACCAGCTGTGCAACAGCCTCTTCATAGGTATAGGCCGCATTATCCAGCATCGGCATTTTTGGAAGCTCCTTCGTTGTGCTTACTGTCAAATCAATCGACGAGCCTTCCTTCACCGCGGTTCCCTCTGGCTTGCTCTGTTCATAGACAATTCCTTCATCTACGCCCTCTTTATATAGCTGAGCAATATCCCCAACCACAATACCTACCTTGGAGAACTCCTCAGTAGCTTGTTCAATTGACATATTAAGCACATTCGGTACCTTTACTTCTTCTACGGTGACGAGCTTATTCACATACCAAGCAGTACCAAGCATCGCAACGATCACAATCAGCGTAATGCTGACCCATAATTTAGTCTTACTGCTTATCGGCTTCTTCCCTGATTTCTGCTTCTGCCGCTCATCGGACCCCTGGTCATCACGGGACAACTTCGAGCCTCCACCAGACTGCCTATTTTGAGGCTTAATAGCCGGGACAACACGAGTGCTGTCCTCATCCTCGTTATCGGCAAAAGTCAGCTTATTCTCCGTCCTGCGCTCCGGCAGCAGACAGGTCTCCAGATCGCGCAGCATTTCCTTGGCAGATTCATATCTCTCGCCTGGATTTTTGCGCATCGATTTCAATATTATATTCTCCACACTCTGCGGGATCATTGGATTCACCGAACGCGGCTCGTCAAAATGCTCCTGTAGATGCTTCAGCGCCACACTGATTGGGCTCTCCCCAAGGAATGGAAGACGGCCAGTCAGCATCTGATAGAGTACAATTCCAAGGGAGTAAAGGTCTGATTTCTCGCCCGTTGTTACCCCTTTGGCATGTTCAGGTGAGAAGTAATGCACAGACCCAATGACCGAGCCCGTCTGCGTAATCGTCGTTGAAGTTACGGCACGTGCGATTCCGAAGTCAGTCACTTTCACCCAGCCATTACGGCCGATTAATATGTTATGAGGTTTAATATCACGATGAATAATATGATTCATATGGGCATGATCCAAGGCGTCGGCGATTTGCGATGCGATACGAACTGCCTCATCTACCTGCAATGGAGCACGCTCTTTGATAATCTCATTCAAGTTGCGGCCTTCAATATATTCCATAACAATGTAATGGACATCGCCCTCTTGTCCGACATCATAGACGCTAACGATATTCGGATGTGACAAGGATGCCGCTGATTGTGCCTCACGTCGGAAGCGGCGGATAAATTCCTCATCGTTCACAAATTGCTGACGCAAAACCTTAATAGCTACATTACGATTTAATAGAATATCCTGAGCCCGATAGACGAGGGCCATGCCTCCCCCGCCAATTCGTTCAATAATTTGGTAACGACCACCTAACTCGTGACCGATCATAAATCCCACCCCTTTGCGCTTGACACGGACTCATCATGATACTCCAACAAAGCGACGGTAATATTATCGTCGCCCCCTGCATCCAGGGCGAATTGAAGCAATTGATTAGCACGATGATCCAGAGGGAGCTCGCCGGCTCCAAGCGTATGAATCATTTGTTCCGGGGTTACATGATTGCTGAGACCGTCACTACAGAGCAGCAGTATATCTCCCTCATCTAACATCACCGAATACATGTCGGCAACCACCTCTTCA
Source organism: Paenibacillus lutimineralis (assembly GCF_003991425.1). Taxonomy (NCBI): domain Bacteria; kingdom Bacillati; phylum Bacillota; class Bacilli; order Caryophanales; family Paenibacillaceae; genus Paenibacillus; species Paenibacillus lutimineralis. The sequence goes on along the minus strand of NZ_CP034346.1, from coordinate 2,258,815 downwards.
TCGGTTCCGAGTGCCCGGGTCACGATATTTCGATGTGGATGCACGTTTGCTTCCTGCTCGCTAATCTGATTATTCTTAAGCAATTCATTAACGAGAGAATGATCTTCAGTGATTTGAGTCAGCACGTTATTTTGGAATTGATAGACTCTGCTGTCTCCAATATGGCCGATGATTCCCTCGCGTTCCTTAAGGAGGACGGCAACCACCGTGGTCCCCATATTGTAGTACTCTACATGCTCCTTCGCTTCACGATACACGATATCATTAGCATGCAGAATCGCTCGTTGCAGTTCATTTCCGAACTCTTGCGATGACAAGTTTGCAGGCAAAGACTGCAAATCTTGCACAATCGTCTCGACGGTCAGACGGCTGGCTGTATCCCCAGCCTGATGTCCACCCATACCATCAGCCACGATCGCCAGCGTATACCCTTGTTCCAAGCCAGCAACCCAGGTGCTGTCTTCGTTCACAGAGCGAACCCTTCCTACATCACTTACATAAGCCGTTTTTATCAATCTTAATCACCTCGTACCAGACTGCATATGTTTGGCCCGCAGTTGTCCGCAAGCCGCTGCAATATCATGTCCTTGCTCCCGGCGAATCGTTACGTTAATGCCCTTGTCCGCCAATGTACGTTGGAACTGAAAAATATCGTTTCTTGAGGTTCTGACATATTTCCGCTCTGGAACATGGTTGACTGGGATCAGATTCACGTGACAGAGCATATCCTTGAGAACCTCTGCCAGTTCCTCTGCATGCTCCACCTGATCATTTACTCCGCCAATCAGCGCATATTCGAAGCTTACGCGGCGTCCGGTCTTGGCGATGTAATAACGCAGTGCCTCGATAACATCATCGAACGGGAAGCGGCGGTTGACAGGCATCAGCTTGGAGCGTAGCGCATCGTTCGGTGCATGAATCGAAATCGCCAGATTAATCTGGGTATCTTCATCAGCAAATTTATATATATTGGGAACGATACCGCTCGTTGATACAGTAATATGCCGTTGTCCAATGTTCAAGCCCTTCTCATGAATCATAATTCGTAAAAATTTCATCGTGGCATCATAATTTTCGAACGGTTCACCTGTTCCCATGATCACAATGCTGCTAACACGTTCGCCGCGTGTGTCAAGAATCTTCTGAGCCTGCACAACTTGGGCTACTATTTCCCCCGGATTGAGATTCCGCTTCAGTCCACCCAAGGTAGACGCACAGAATGTACAACCAACCTTGCAGCCGACTTGTGTGGTAACGCAGACGCTATTCCCGTAGTTATGCTTCATGATAACCGTCTCGATCGCATGATCATCATGCAGCCCGAACAGGAACTTGACCGTGCCGTCCTTGGATTCAAACTTCGTAATTTCATTCAAAGTTACGAACGAGAACTGTTCGTCCAATTTTTGCCGAAGCGTCTTGGATAAATTCGTCATCTCATCAAAAGAGTTTACGCGCTTTACATAAAGCCAGTCAAATATCTGCGCACCGCGGAAAGCCGACTCCCCTTGCTGTACTGCCCATTCCTGAAGCTCTTCCAAACTCATATCGTATATAAAAGGTTTCATCTTCACACACCTATTCTATAGTATCAAGTATATGACCATACTCATTCCACCTATTTTAGCATAAAATATAATAACACTAAAGTGGAAGCACTTAACAGGGGCTTGCGCAGCAAAAAGCACACCCCTATTATCGCTTAAAGCAATAACTAGAAGTGTGCTTCACCGATTCCAGTATATAGTAATTCTAGGTATTTCGCAAAGATTAAGTATAGACCACAACTTAAATCGAGGTTCTCACAAGACGAGCGATATAAAATCCGTCAGAATGATAGTCCTGAGGTAGGATCTGCAATCCGTTCTTCTCTCTGGCACTTGCTTCCTGCAAAGCTTGCCAGTCCTCCGGCATATCCTCGGCAAGTGAAAATTCCGGATGACGCTGCAAAAAAGCTTCTACCATGCCCGCATTTTCGCTTCGTTCAATCGTACAGGTGCTGTAGACCAGAATTCCACCCGGCTTCAGCAGCCCACACACCGCATCTAATAGGGTACGTTGAATCGCGTTAATCTCCGTAATATCGCCTGGTGTCTTCGTCCATTTCAAATCTGGCTTCCGGCGAATTACGCCCAAGCCTGAACATGGAGCATCCAGCAAAATACGGTCAAATGACTCGACCGTGAATCGCTCGGATAAATTGGCCGCATCGTTGGTCATCGTCTCAACATGGTCAAGGCCAAGCCGCTTTGCCTGATCGGCGATCAGTTGCGCCTTATGCGTATGGATGTCGTTCGCGATCACTTGACCGCGCCCTTCCATCCGTTCAGCGATATGGCATGTCTTGCCGCCGGGAGCGGCGCAGCAATCAAGCACCTTCATACCCGGCATCGCCTGAACAGCCGCGCCAACGAGCATTGAGCTCTCGTCCTGGATCGAGATAAGTCCACCTTTATACCATTCTGTAAGTGCCATGTTGCCGCCGCTTAATACCAAAATACCATCCGGTGATATAGGTGACGGAACGACTTCCAGCCCCTGTTTTTTCATAACTGCTAACATCTCTTCCCGACTCGTCCGAGAACGATTCACACGAATGCTGACGGAAGGAGGTTCATTATTCGCGATGCAGATCGCTTCCGCGATAGCTTCTCCGTATTGCTCAATCCAACGCGAGACGAGCCATTCCGGATGGGAATAAGCAAGTGAGATCCGTGCCTCCGGAGAGAGATCACTAGGCAAGGACAACTCCGCCTTGCGACGAAGCACATTTCGCAGCACCCCGTTCACCATTCCGGAAATCCCTTGATGACCACGCCGTTTTGCGATATTTACTGCTTCGTTCACCGCCGCATGGGGTGGAATACGATCCAGATAATACAATTGATAGAAGCTTAGCCGCAATAAATTTCTGACCCAAGGCTGAAGCTTGGCCATCCCTTTGCTAACAAAGGACTCCAGAAAGTAATCAATCGTATTGAGGTGTGATATGGTGCCATATACAAGCTCTGTAGCAAGACCCGCATCTGGACCAGTAAGCCCGGATTTCTGCAGCGCTCCATTCAGGAGCAAGTTGCTGTAGGCCCCTTCTTGCTCTACAGCGGTCAACACATCCAGAGCAGTATCCCGCGCTGTAGGCTGCGCCTTTTTGCTTCTTTTGCCAGCATTGGAACCCATGCCAGCTCCAGATTGATTCCCCTGTCTTCTCTTGTTGCTGTCAGCCTGGCCGGAATGGCCTTTCATATCGCTCATGACAATACCGTGCCTTTCTTCATGACACCGCCGCGAATAAATTCAGCGGCCTCCATTGCTTTCTTCCCAGCGGGCTGGACACGGGTTAGCCAAACCGATCCATCGCCGGTCTTCACTTCGATCCCTTGCTCGGACAGCTCGAGTATCGTCCCGGGAACTACCCCGGTAGCCGATGCGGATCCTGCCATGGTCGGCTTAGCTACCGACCATATCTTGAAAACTTCGTCGTTCCACAGCGTAAATGCGCCCGAGAATGGCACTAAGCCTCTAACCCGATTGAAAATATCAAGGGATGAAGCCGTCCAATCGATCCGCTCATCCTCACGCGACAAGTTAGAAGCATACGAAGCTTCCTCATCGTTCTGCGGAACCCGCTTGGCAGTACCGTTCAAGATAAGCGGCAGCTGCTCCATCAGTAGCTTCGCCCCAGCAAGGCTTAATTTTTCAAACATCGTGCCCGAATTATCTTCATCCTCGATCGGAACAACAACCTTCTCGATCATATCCCCTGTATCCAAGCCCTCTGCCATATACATCAGCGTAACGCCGGTCTCCTTCTCACCGTTGATGATCGAGCGTTGGATCGGCGCACCCCCGCGGTAAGCGGGCAAGAGTGACCCATGTACATTCAAGCAACCATACTTAGGCAAGTCCAACACGGCCTTAGGCAGAATCTGTCCGTAAGCAGCCGTAACAATTAGATCAGGACGTAGCGCAGCCAGTTCTTCCACGGCTTCCGGCGCGCGCATTCTATGTGGCTGAAGCACTGGAAGACCATGCCGCAATGCTGCTTCTTTTACCGGAGTCGGAGTCAGGACCTTCTTCCTACCTTGCGGACGATCCGGCTGAGTCACGACACCAACAACGTTATAGCCTTCTGCAATCAGAGCCTCCAGAGACGGAACTGCAAAAGCAGGCGTCCCCATAAATACGATATTCATCGTTATTCCTCACACCTTTTCTTCACCCTCAGGGGTAATTTCATATACTCTTTCCGCCACATCTGTATAGAGAACACCGTTCAGATGGTCAATTTCATGCTGAAAAGCTCTCGCGAGCAAATCCGACCCTGTATATGTAACCTCTTTGCCGTTACGGTCGAGGCCTTTAACCGTGACTGTCTGTGCCCGGCGTACATCACCACGCAATCCCTGGATGCTCAAGCAGCCCTCGGGACCGAATTGTTCTCCCTCTTTGCTGACGATCTCAGGGTTAATCAGTTCAATTAGTCCATGCTCATCGCCAACATCTACGACAATGGCCCGCTTCAGAATACCAACCTGCGGTGCCGCAAGCCCGACACCCTCGGCATCATACATCGTCTCCGCCATATCGGTCAGCAATTTCTGTACGTTTGGAGTAATCTTCTTAACCTCTTTAGCGACCTGATGCAACACTTCATCCGGTTCTTGGACAATAATCCGCAATGCCATATCAAAACACCATCCTTTTATATGTAGTTCAAAAATTCAACTTTTGATCACGTAGTATATCAAGGAAGCATCTCAGCATCGAATCATGAATTCACCGGGACTAAGCAGATGCTTACGAAGACATGTTTCCTCCAGAAACATCTCAGGTGATCACGTACAAACTACAAGCATAAGCTTCCGAGGTCGTTTTCTCCGAAAACGTGTAGCTCCGCTCCTCAATCCCTAGTTCATCCATTAACCGAATACTTAATTGCAAAAAATACAACGAAATGGATGGCTATAGGCGTTAACTCAAGTTTTAATTGTATAACGTACACTTAAAATGGCCGTTTACACGAAATCTGTGAGCTCTCGCTATTTTAAGTGTACAAATTACACTTACTACAACCATAGCCCTTTTGATTGTTAATTTAAGTGTAGTGTTATGCACTTATTCTTATAGCTGTATACTATATTCTCTAATACAGAATAGTAAAATCGGAAATAAGTGTTTATTTGCAACTATTCCGGTCTTTTACGGGCTTCATACAGCAAATAACTGCGGCTATACACTTATTTAGGCTGAATCTTGTTCATAACAAGCATAAATTTCAAAATAGTTGTATACCTGCATTTATTTCGTGAGTTTACAGAGACCCTCCTGTTAATAAGTGCATTTCTGCAACTATTTCTGATACTAAGAAGCAAATACGTCCGGCGGCTTCTAATTCTTGGTTGTCACAATACTCCCATTATTTACATCAGCATCTGCGGGTCCACATCAATACTGATCTGAAACGATGAGTCACGCATATCGTTCAGCATGGTCTCAGCCACACTGCGCACCAGTTCTGCCGCGTCCAGCGAACCGCGATACTTCACCATGCATTGAAATCTGTAGCGGTTCTTGATCCGCGGGATCGGCGAGGCGACCGGACCAAGAATGTCCAGAACATCTCTCGTAAAGCGGTCCATATTGCCGAACCATCCCAACTGCTGGGCCTTACCACGCAAATTCGCCGTGAAATTCTCGGCCATCCGCAGCAATAACGGTAGCTTCTCATGGGACAGCGTTACAAGAATCAAGCGGCTATACGGTGGATAATGCAGTGCCTTGCGGTGTAGCAACTCCTCGCGTACAAATGAGTTATAATCATGCGAACTGGCATGTACAATCGAATAGTGATCAGGTATATAGGTCTGGATCACAACCTCGCCCGGAAGCTGGTGACGACCAGCCCGACCGGCCACCTGCGTCAACAATTGAAAAGTCTTCTCTGCGGACCGGAAGTCCGGAAAATTAAGCGATGTATCTGCAGCAATAACACCTACCAACGTAACATCCGGAAAATCCAGCCCTTTGGCGACCATTTGCGTCCCCAACAGCACATCGCCCTTCTTCTCGCGAAAAGCCTGGAGAAGCTTCTCATGCGAGCCCTTCTCCGTTGTCGTATCTACGTCCATACGGATAACCCGAATCCCTGGAAACAGCTTGGACAGCTCGGTCTCAACCCGTTGGGTACCGGTTCCAAAATAGCGGATATGTTCACTCCCGCACTCTGGACATACTGAAGGCGCAGGCACGGCATAGCCGCAATAATGACAACGCAAATTGTTCGACTTCTGATGATAGGTGAGTGAGATATCGCAATCCGGACAGCCGGCTACATATCCGCAGGTACGGCACATCACAAATGTTGAGAAGCCACGACGGTTCAGGAATAAGACACTCTGCTCACCGCGTTCAAGTCTAGCCTCTATTCCGGCATGGAGCTGTCTGCTGAACATCGAGCGGTTCCCTTCTCGCAATTCTTCCCGCATATCCACAATCTGTATACTTGGCAACCTGCTACCCGAAGCGCGTGCATTCATCTCCAGCAGTATCGGCGCATACTGATCATTATCGAGCGATCTGGCCGCGTGGTAACTCTCCAGTGACGGTGTAGCCGAGCCGAGAATAACAGCAGCATGGTGCTGCTTGGCTCGGCGAATCGCCACATCTCGCGCATGATATTTAGGCGTCTCTTCCTGCTTATACGACGTCTCATGTTCCTCGTCCATAACAATCAATCCAAGATCAGAGAAGGGGGCAAAAATAGCGGAACGGGCACCGATCGCCACCTGCACGCGTCCCTCTCTGATCTTCCGCCACTCATCATAGCGTTCTCCAGTTGATAGACGGCTGTGCATCACGGCAACCTTATTGCCGAACCGCCCCTTGAAGCGTTCTACCATTTGCGGAGTCAGCGAGATTTCCGGCACCAGTACAATCGCCTGGCGGCCAAGCGAAATGCAACGTTCGATCGTCTGCATATAAACTTCTGTCTTCCCACTTCCAGTAATTCCATGCAATAAAAAAGCGCCATATGATCTACTATCCAGCACTTCACTAATTTTATTATAGACAAGCTCTTGCTCCAGCGTTCGCGGTAGCGGCTCGGTCCGTTTGAAGCGACGATCCTGATAAGGATCACGAAACACTTCAGCGTCCTCAATAAGCGCAAAGCCTTTCTCAGCAAGCTTCTTGACCGTTCCAGCCGTAACGCCCAGCGTGGTCAGCAATTCCTGTAGGGATATCGTCACCCCGACCTCAAGCAAGAACTCAAGAACCTCTTTCTGCCTACGCGCCTGCGCGCTGAAGGAAGCGAGCGCAGCTTCCGCCGCCTCCCCGCTGACCGTTGCTGTTACCGTCTTGACGGTCTTCTTCCGGACCTTATCCTTAATCATCTGTGTCTCTGTTAGTACACCAGCCCGCAGCAGGCCCTTGATTGTCTCCCCTTGACCGGGAAATTGGGCACTCAGATGAGCCATCGTCATCGGAACGGAGCCATTCGCTTTGATGTAAGCGACGATTTGCTCTTCCTCACCGGTTAACAGCGGAGGAACCGCATATAAAGCTTCGTCCGTTTGGTCTTCATCCGTAGGATCTATATCTTCCTGGAGCTGAATATATCTCTCCGCTTTACCTTTAAGAGCTGTAGGAATCATCGCCTGAAGCGCGAAGATCATACTGCAAGCATACCTATGGCTCATCCACTCAGCCAGCTTGACGAGATCAAGCGGGAGCGGAGGCATCAGGTCCAATAGCTCCTGAATCGGCTTCATACGTGCAAAATTCAGCTCGGAGTCGGGCCGGAGATCAATAACGAAGCCCTGGACTGTTCGATGTCCAAATGGGACACCGACCCTGCTCCCGATCTCGATCCAGTCTTTCATCGTATCCGGAATAATATAATCGAAGGGACGATCCGTATCGCGACTCGGAACATCGACGATTACTCTAGCAATTTTGCAGTTCATTTTCCAACTCCCGCCAGTCGTTCCGCAGCGAGCTCCATAATATGGAGACCCATCTCCTCCTTAGTCATCATAGGCAGCGACTTCACAAGACCCTGTGCATCATAGATGTTCACAATATTCGTATCGATGCCAAAGCCCGCTCCTGCCTGGGTTACATCATTGGCAATCAATAGATCACAGTTCTTACGCTGTAGCTTATCCATGGCATACTGCTCCAGATTCTCCGTCTCAGCTGCAAATCCAATCAGGAACTGCGATGTCTTCTGTTGACCTAGCGTCTGCAGAATATCAATATTTTTAACGAGTTCCAGCTGTAGAGCATCCCCCGATTTCTTAATTTTGTGCTGAGCCGGACTCTTCGGTCGATAATCCGCTACGGCAGCTGCCTTCACTAAAATATCCGTGTCTTGCCATACGTTAGCAACGGCCTCATACATCTCCATAGCCGATTCTACATATACCGTATTGATGTTAAGTGGAGGGGCCACCTGCGTACGGGCGACGACAAGGGTAACGTCAGCGCCTAGCTCTTGTGCAGCCTTGGCGACAGCAAATCCCATCTTACCTGAAGAATCATTCGTAATATACCGGACTGGGTCAATACGTTCGATGGTTCCTCCTGCGGTTACGACAACTTTCTTACCGGCAAGTGGAAGATCAGCCCGCTTAGACTGACGCTTAAAGAATTGATTCACTTCTTCTACAATCGCTTCGGGCTCTTCCATTCTCCCCTTACCCGTATATCCGCAGGCCAGTAGTCCAACGCCCGGCTCAATCATATGAACGCCTCGCGATCTAAGCTCTGCCATATTCCTTGATACGGCCGGATGAGTATACATATGAACATTCATCGCTGGAGCAAGCATAATCGGTGCGGTGACAGCCAGTAGAGTTGTCGACAACATATCGTCTCCGATGCCCACAGCCATTTTGCCGATCATATTCGCCGTAATCGGGGCAACAAGCACCAGATCAGCCCAGTCTGCCAGTTCAATATGGGCGATTGCCTCCGGCTTCTTCTCATCAAAGGTATCCGTGTATACAGCATTTTTGGATAAGGCCTGTAAGGTCAGCTCGCTAATGAATTTCGTAGCCGATTCGGTCATAATGACGCGAACTTCCGCCCCTTGCTTCACAAGCATACTACAGAGCGAAGCCGCCTTGAATGCAGCGATTCCCCCTGTAACGCCAAGCAATATTTTTTTGCCGTTTAACATCGTCCTATCCCCCGCTTTCAAGTTATCACGAAGTCAAATTCCCCTTGCTTTACAAGGGATGCAGTAATCAGTCCCAGCCAATATGAGCAGAAAAAAATAACAACCTCGCGGTTGTAACTAAAGAGGTTGTTCAAAATCAACATATGACCACGAGGTCGATCTATTTTATTTCTCGATTGTTGCAGGTTCTTCAACTTCCGGTTTAAGCTTGACGACACCGCCGTAAATTTCCTCTAAGGCGATACCGACTTGCTTATGGGATCTTGGCTGCTCAAGATCGCTCTTGGAGCCCTCTCTAAGTTGTCTAGCTCTACGGGAAGCAGCTACGACTAGGGAATACTTGCTACCAACGATGCCTAGCATCTTGTCAATGGATGGATATAGCATGAAGCAACACACCTCTTCTATTAGACTCGTTTACCGAATATTAGATATCGGCAGGTTTTCTTACTTTGCAATGCTCTGCCGTAATGATGGCCTCAATCCTTCTGCAGGCATGATCAATCTCATCATTAACTACGGCGTAGTCATATTGTTCCAGCAATCTCATCTCATCAGCCGCAACCGACATCCGATGGTCGATCGTCGCCTGATTCTCTGTTCCCCGCCCTTGAATGCGATCCTTCAATTCATCCAAGGAAGGAGGAAGTAGAAATACAAACACACCCTCCGGAAATTTCTCCTTCACCTTGAGCGCGCCCTGTACCTCGATTTCAAGAATAATATCGCGGCCGCTCTCAAGCGTCTCCTCAACGAAATCACGTGGAGTACCATAATAATTCCCTACATATTCCGCATATTCGAGCAATTGATCCTTCTCGATCATCTCCATAAATTGCTCGCGGGACTTGAAGAAATAATTAACCCCGTTCTCTTCCCCGAGGCGCGGATGGCGCGTCGTGGCAGACACGGAATATACGAGCTTAGGCATTCTAGCCCGCAACTCATTGCAGACCGTCCCTTTACCTACACCGGACGGCCCTGATAATACGATTAATAAACCTTTAGCCATAGTTCTCTCCATTTTACTCGTCGTTGTCATCATCTTTGGTGGATAAGCGATGAGCAACCGTCTCCGGCTGCACCGCCGACAATATGACATGATCACTGTCGGTAATAATTACCGCACGCGTACGACGTCCATAGGTCGCATCGATCAGCATATGGCGGTCTCTTGCCTCCTGAATAATCCGCTTGATTGGGGCAGACTCAGGACTCACGATTGAAATGATTCGGTTCGCTGATACGATATTACCAAAGCCAATGTTAATAAGTTTAATTGCTGCCATATCCAGGTTTTTCCCCCTAATTTACTTGACTCTGAGAGGTAGTTCAAAAATCCACTTTTGAACACTTACTCTTAGTTACGCTATTCGAGATTGGCCGCTTGTTCACGAATTTTCTCCAGTTCTGCTTTCATCTCGACTACACGGTTGACCAGAGCCAGGTGATTGGCCTTGGAACCAATCGTATTCGTCTCCCGGTTCATTTCCTGTATCAAAAAATCCAGCTTCCGTCCAACCGGCCCTTCCGATTGCAATAATCCGCGGCACTGCTCGAAGTGACTCTTCAATCTAATTAGCTCTTCGTCGATATTGGAACGATCCGCAAACACGGCGACCTCCATCGCGAATCTCTGTTCATCAAAAGCCCCCTCCAACAGTTCGGCGAGTCGCCCTTTGAGCCGATTACGGTAGTCCACTACTACTTCTGGCGCCAATCTGACGATGTCGGCGTGGATCTCCTGCAACCTGGATACACGCTGCTCTAAGTCAGAGACCAGATGAAGCCCTTCTTGCTCTCGCATAGCGATAAGCCCATCCAGCGCTTCTTCAAGGCCTTCAATAAGAACCGACTCCCACTGATCGTCCGTGACAGTTCCGTCCAGCAATGGATCCGGAGCGATCACAGCATCAGGCAGCGTGAGCAAATCCTTAGCGGTGAGTGAAGAGTCAATGCCGTAATGCAGCTTCAGCTCTTCATTCGCCTGTATATAAGCCTCAATAACCGGACGGTTCAGTACAAAAGGCAAGGAACTGTCATCATCCCGTTCCTTGCTTATGAATACGTCAATCCTGCCACGCTTCACATGCTCCTGAACTAACCGCCGCAGCTTATCCTCGTAGCAAGTCCACTCTCGGGGCATCCGAAGTACAACCTCGGAATACCGATGATTGACAGACTTAATCTCAAATTGAATGTTATAACCGCCATAATATCTGGCGGAACCACCGTACCCAGTCATACTGTGAGACATGAACATCACATCCGTTACCCTATTGTAATTGATAATTATGAACGAGACAAGTGGGAAGCCCGGTGCATCGACTTCTCATGAACATAATTTGTCAAAGCTACAGTCATTTCATAGAACATGAAAGGAGTCATCAAATAAATGCCGTTAAAATGCTGCATTGCTGTATCAAGCAGTTCCTTGGCAATCTCTACGCCTATAGCACGACCCTCTGCCCCCTGAAGCCCCTCCATCCGCTTGCGTACGGACTCAGGCAGCGTAATGCCTGGAACCTCGTTATGCAGGTACTCAGCGTTCTTACCGCTTGCCAGCGGCATAATACCAAGGAAGATCGGAATGTCGAGATGAGCGGTCGCCTCACGGATCGCTACGATCAGTTCAGGATCATAGACCGGTTGGGTCATAATGTAATCCGCACCTGAAGCGATTTTCTTCTCAAGCCGCTCTACAGCTTTGTTCAGATACTTCACATTCGGGTTAAAAGCAGCGCCGATCACAAAGTTGGCGCGATGCTTAAGCGGCTTGCCCGAGAACGCAGTACCTTCATTTAACTGCTTGATCATGCGGATAATCTCAAAGGAGGTGAGGTCGTAAACCGAGCTGGCTCCTGGCAAATCCCCAAAGCGAGCTGGATCACCCGTCACGGCCAGAACATGATCAATGCCGAGGGCATCGAATCCCATCAAATGTGACTGTGTACCGATCAGATTGCGATCACGGCAGGCGATATGAATAAGCGGCCGTAGTCCAATCTCAGATTGTACGCGTGAGCCAAGCGCCATATTGCTCATCCTTGTGACAGCCAGAGAATTATCAGCCAGTGTCAAGGCATCGACTCCCGCTTCTTTTAGAGCTTTTGCCCCGGCCATGAACTTGCTTGTATCCAGATCCCGTGGAGGATCCAGCTCCACGATAACCGTATGTCGTTCTTCTACCAGATCTACGATATTCGGAGTATTGTCCGCCCGGTTATTGTCTCCATTATCCAGTTCACGTTCAAGTACCTGAATCGATTCAAGGACTGTTGGAAGCGAGCGACCTTCTGTTAATGAAGCTGGATTATAGTCGGCCAGCGCTCTAGCCGTAGCTGCGATATGTTCCGGAGTAGTGCCGCAGCATCCCCCGATCAAGCGTGATCCCAAATCGGAAAACGACACTGCACATTCACCAAAATATGCAGGAGTAGCCCCATATACATATTCTCCATCTACGTAATCCGCCAAACCTGCGTTCGGAAATACGGACAACGGCATATTCAGCGGACCATTCAATCTCTCCATAACGCTCATAATGCCCTTTGGTCCGGAATGACAGTTGAAGCCAAGTACATCGGCCCCCTCCGCCTGGAGAATTCCGAAAGCTTCCTCAATAGAGTAGCCATCTAACGTTCTTCCCAATTGATCAACGGCAAACTGACAAATGATCGGCAATGGGGTCAGATGGCGAGCGCGTCCAAGTGCAAGTCGCATCTCTCTCAGATCGTAGAAGGTCTCCAGAATGAGCGCATCTACATCCTCCGTCAGTAAGGCAGTCATCTGCTCGTCGAAGTATTTGACCAATTCCTGGTCGGTCACATTGACGCGCTTGCCACCACGAATCGTCCCCACAGCGCCAGCGACAAATATGTCAGGACCGGCCGCCTGTCTAGCAATGCGTGCTGCAGCGCGGTTAATATCCGCTACCTGGTCCTCCAGACCAAACTTGGATAATTTATAGAAATTCGCGGAGAACGTATTCGTCTCTATTAATCTAGCACCTGCATCAATATAGCGGCGGTGCACATCTTGAATCACGTCCGGGCGAGTCAAATTCATCTCCTCATAGGAAATGCCGACGGAAAAGCCCAACTGGTGCAGGTAGGTACCCATAGCTCCATCGCCGATTAAAACTTCATTTTTCCACGTTTGACGCAGATCTGGCCTCATATGAGCCCCTCCTTGATATAAGTAATGGTAGCTTGACTTCGCTTTAGTTTCATATTAATTTATCATAATTTCCGTCAATTGATAAGGAAATGATAGAACTTCACACAAAAAAAGGCCTGCAGGCCTTTTTTAACAAAATATTATTCAATTTCACCTTGATATACGATCTCTGCAGGTCCAGTCATATACACATGGTTATCGCTAGGGTTCCATTCAATATAGAGATCGCCGCCCTTCAAACCAACCCAGGCTTTGCGTTGCGTGTACCCATTGAGTACGGAGGATACCAAAGTCGCACATGCGCCGCTGCCGCAGGCCAGGGTTGGACCCGCGCCGCGTTCCCATACCCTCATCTCGATCCGCTCAGGCGAGGTCACGGTGGCAAATTCTACATTCGTCTTCCTTGGGAAGTACGGATGTGTCTCCAGCTGTGGCCCCCATGTCTCCAATTCAAAATGCGGCGCATCGTCCACATAAATGACGCAATGAGGATTGCCCATCGATACGGCTGTAAAGTTGAACCACTGCCCATTACTTTCAATCGGCTGTCCCATAACAGTCTCACCTTCCAGCGTCGTCGGAATCTTAGTTCCTTCCAGAATCGGCTCGCCCATATCAACCCGAACGTTCTTAACGTCTCCATCTACTACCTTGAGAAGAACCTCCTGGACGCCGGCGCCAAGCGTCTCGAACGTCATCCGCAGCTTCTCTGTATGACCTGCCTCGTAGACGTATTTGGAGACACAGCGGATTGCATTTCCGCATTGTTCAGCCTCTGTACCGTCAGAATTAATAATTCTCATCTTAAAGTCGGCTTGATCAGACGGCAAAATAAACACCAGACCGTCCGCTCCCACACCGAAATATCGGTTGCACCATTTTATAGCCAAATCCGAGACATTCTGCGGCAATTCCTGCTCTCTGTAGAACACCAGAAAATCATTACCCAGACCATGCATTTTCGTAAATTCCATTCTAACCCCACTCCCTAGAGCCCTGTCTTGAGTTGTCAGAGCAATACTTTATGGGGTTAGTCTATATTTTGCGCGCTGTAAAAGGTATTGATTTTATGCACGAATATTTGTACTTTTCGCCGAGATCATCTGTCTTGGACCGTTATACTTGCGACGGCGTCCCGACCAGACACTGCCTGCCCCAAGCAGGAACGTCGGTATGCCTGCAGCAACGAAGCTGAGCGCCCATTCACGGAAACCGAGCGGAACCGTCTTGAAGATCGGCTGCAGACTCTCGATATACATGACCCCGAGCAGCAGGAGTACGGATGATAGTACAGCTACGACAAGATAACGGTTCTGTAGGATGTTGCGATGGAAAATCGAACGTGAACTCCGGCAGTCGAACACATGAATCAGCTGGGCCATGACCAATGTTGCGAAAGCAACTGACTGCGCCTTGGCTAGCTGAGCTGGGTCATCCGGTGCGCTATGCAACGTGATCCAGAAGGCCCCGAGCGTACAGAAGCCGATCAACAATCCGCGGCTAATAATTTTCCAGCCTAGTCTACGTGCAAAAATATTCTCTTTCGCTCCGCGCGGCTTGTGTTCCATTAAATCTTTCTCCGGTTGGTCTACACCAAGCGCCATCGCTGGCAAACCGTCTGTAACGAGATTAACCCACAAGATCTGAATCGGCAGTAGCGGTAGCGGCAGCCCGGCCAACATGGCGAAGAACATCGTTAATATCTCACCGACATTGGAAGCGAGTAAGTAGCGGATGAACTTGCGGATGTTCTCGTAAATATTCCGTCCTTCCTCAATCGCCGCCACGATGGAGGAGAAGTTGTCATCACTGAGTATTAGGGAAGAGGCCTCCTTAGATACATCAGTGCCGGTAATACCCATTGCGATTCCAATATCCGCCGCCTTAATCGCCGGGGCATCGTTGACGCCATCGCCAGTCATGGCTACGACATGGCCTTTACGCTGCAGCGACTTGACAATCCGCAGCTTGTGTTCCGGTGCAACACGGGAGTAGACATAGATCTGATCAATTTGAAGATCCAGCTCCTCATCACTGATGGCAGCCAACTGATTGCCGGACATGGTGCGTCCACCCCTCGGAATAATGCCGAGTTCGGCGGCAATCGCTTCAGCTGTCAGACCGTGGTCGCCTGTAATCATCACTGTCTTGATACCAGCACGGCGGCAGACAGATATCGCCTCCCGTGCCTCACGGCGCGGCGGATCGATCATCCCGGCCAGTCCGATGAATATTAATTGAGACTCGACATCCGCTTCTGACTCGACCGCATCATCATGTCTCAAGTCGCGGTATGCCAGTCCGAGTACACGCAACGCGTTCCGCGCCATTCCCTCGTTAGCAGCCTGGACCTTCTGACGGAAGGTCCCGGTGAAGGGAACCACCTTGCCGTCCCACAATATATAGGAGCATTTCTCCAGCAGCATATCCGGCGCTCCCTTGACGAGCGCCATTTTTCCGCCCTGGTGGGATACGATAACAGACATTCGCTTGCGGTCAGAATCAAATGGCAATTCCTTCTCGCGTGTATATATGCTGCCGAGCGCGCTTGGAGATAAGCCCATCTTCGCTGCCAGCGTAACGAGCGCTCCTTCGGTCGGATCCCCCTTCAGCTTCCACCGTGAAGCAGCGGTCTCCTCCCGTTCCTTCCCCTTGCGCTTCGCTTGCTGGTCGCCGTCTTCCTCATGGATCACGGCATTTCCACACAGCGAGCTGACCTGCAGCAGCCGGCGCAAGCTCTGATCTTTCTTAAGATCAACCGATCGTCCATGCTCCAATATCTGACCGACTGGCTCATAGCCGTCGCCTGTTACTTCCAGGGCTCGCCCTTCAAGCCACACATGGGTTACTGTCATTTTGTTCTGTGTTAACGTTCCTGTCTTATCCGAGCATATGACCGAAGCACAGCCCAATGTCTCAACGGAAGGAAGCTTGCGGACAATCGCCTTGCGCTTGATCATACGCTGTACGCCAAGTGCTAGCGCAATTGTGACGATCGCCGGCAGACCCTCGGGTATCGCCGCTACAGCCAAGCTCACCCCAGCTAAGAACATGGCCCCGGGCGGTTGTCCATGTAGAATACCGACGAGGACGACCAGTACCGTGAGCCCCAGCGAGAGATATATCAATATTTTGCCCAGCTGCTCAAGACGGCGCTGCAGCGGAGTCTCCTGGGAATCGGTATTTTGGATTAGATCTGCTATTTTACCCATCTCTGTATCCATGCCTGTACGAACGACGATTCCTCTGCCACTGCCACGGGTCACCATCGTACCCATAAAGCCCAGGTTCTTCTGGTCGCCCAGCGGCACCTCCGCCTCGCGGAGCACCCCGGCATGCTTGCCAACGGGATGGGATTCCCCAGTCAATGCGGACTCCTCGACATCCATACTGCTTACAGACAGCCAGCGAACGTCTGCCGGAATCCGATCTCCACTCTCAACGATTACGATATCGCCGGGAACAAGCTCCTTGGCCGGAATATGCTCGATGGTCCCGTCACGAAGAACCTTCGCGTGGGGAGCAGACAACTGCTTCAAGGCTCGCAGTGAACGCTCAGCTCGGAATTCCTGAATGAACCCGAGCACACCGTTCAGGATTACAATGGCAATAATCGTAATGGCGTCCAAATATTCGCCTAGAATTCCCGATATGAGCGTAGCTCCCATTAATACGAGCATCATGAAATCTTTAAACTGGTTCAGGAACAGCAGCAGCGGAGATACCCGCTTGCCCTCCGACAATTCGTTCCAGCCGTTCTCTTCCCGTCTCCTCTGCGCCTCATCCCGGGTCAGGCCCTGTTCGCGCTTCACGTTCAACAGCTCCAGAAGCTCTTCCCCATTCCACTGGTGCCAGTTTTTTTGTTCCATTCTCCTTTTTTCCCCTCCCGTATTTAGTGCGATAACAGCGTGAGGCTTTTCCACCTAGGGTAAATGTATTCCGGCCAGTCCCAAATTATCACAGAAGAAGCTCTTAAGTTTTTGCTGCAGTTATGGCATCATAGAGAGGAGCAAGAAATTGAAGAAATAAGGATATGTTCAGAAAAGTCGATTTTTCAGCGTTGAACGTATCCGTCTAACGAAACTACGGATCGCTATTTCCGCAAAAACAGCGGCAAATAAAATCTAACGAAACACCATATCGTTATTCTGGGAAAATTCAGACGTTAAGCCCTTAATTTGCTTCAATAACGATACCCTGTTTCGTTAAAATTTTTGACAGCCCTTTTGGGCTCAAATAGCGATACCCTGTTTCGTTAGAGGAAGGCCCGGCTGGATTCAAGATTCGATGTCGAATATACTTCTTAGAGTTACACCGGGGATCAAAAGTGACTTTTTGAACTACCTATTTAGATGAATGTTCAAAAAGTCAGTTTTCAGCACCAAGAAGGTTGGATGAAGCTAGGGCATGAGGAGCGGAGCATACGTAGTTTGTACGTGCGCACCTGAGATGTTTCTGGAGGAAACATGACTTCGTAAGCATCTACTTAGTCCCGGCTGAATTCAAGATTCGATGTCGAATATACTCCTTAGAGTTACCTCGGGATCAAAAGTGACTTTTTGAACTACCTATTTAGATGAATGTTCAAAAAGTCAGTTTTCAGCACCAAGAAGGTTGGATGAAGCTAGGGCATGAGGAGCGGAGCGTACGTAGTTTGTACGTGAGCACCGGAAGGCCCGGCTGAATTCAAGATTCGATGGCGAGTACTCTTCCCTGAGTTACCTCGGGATCAAAAGTGACTTTTTGAACTACCTTATTAGACAGGAGATTACATGGTATGGCACTTGACGGAATCGTAACGCACTCCATCGTTCACGAACTACAGATTTGTGTAGGTGGACGCATCAATAAAATACATCAGCCTACGGATAACGACATTATTATTCAATTGCGCTCAAGAGGAGGCAACCGGCGCCTGCTGCTCTCGGCCAACCCGACATATCCCCGGGTGCAAATGACCGAGCAATCCTTCCCCAATCCGCTGGAAGCTCCGATGTTCTGCATGCTACTACGCAAGCATTGTGAGAGCGGCGTCATCGAAGCCGTTACCCAGCAAGAAATGGAACGGATAATCCATATCGACATTCGGCAACGCGATGAGCTTGGGGATGAATCCTTGAAGCGCATCATCATTGAATTAATGGGACGGCACAGCAACATTATTCTGCTCGATCCCGCATCGGGAACACAGCTGGACGGAATTCACCATGTAACCCCGGCAATCAGCAGCTACCGGATCGTCATGCCCGGATTCGCTTATACAGAGCCTCCGCAGCAGAATAAGCTGCATCCGCTTGAGATTGTGAAGGAGCAATTCATGGATGCCTATCAGCAGGCTGAGATCGGGACCTCGGATAAGAGCTGGCTTGTATCCACCTTTAGTGGACTTAGCCCACTTATCGCTGAGGAGATATGTCTGAGGGCAAGCAAGGCAGAGGAAGACTCTGCAGGAGTAGCCGCAGATAACAATGCTTCTCACGAGATGACAATGGGTAAAGCGACTGCACTCTGGAGCTCTTTCGCCGACCTGATGGCGCAAATTCGCGAGCATCACTATGAACCGGTTACCGGCGAGAATGCCAAAGGGAAGAGTGTATTCTCTGCCGTGAAGCTCACGCTGATCCAGAGTAATCTGCGCACCTATGATTCCATTAGCGACTGCATGGAAGAATACTACGGCGACAAGGCGTTAAGAGATACGGTGAAGCAGAAGACCAGCGATCTGCTGCGCTTCCTGCACAATGAACTAAGCAAAAATATTAAGAAAATGTCCAAGCTGGAAGAGGACTTGGCCGAAGCCGGAGATGCCGAACAATACCGCGTTAGGGGCGAGTTGCTGTTCTCCTCCCTGCACCTGATGCATAAGGGAGACAAAGCCGTAGAATTGATCAACTACTACGATGAGAACCAGGCAACCGTGACGATTGATCTCGATCCACTGCTGACGCCATCGGAGAATGC
Source organism: Paenibacillus lutimineralis (assembly GCF_003991425.1). Taxonomy (NCBI): domain Bacteria; kingdom Bacillati; phylum Bacillota; class Bacilli; order Caryophanales; family Paenibacillaceae; genus Paenibacillus; species Paenibacillus lutimineralis. The sequence goes on along the minus strand of NZ_CP034346.1, from coordinate 2,239,494 downwards.
CCAGCGTTATTTTAAGAAATATAATAAATACAAGAACAGTCTGACGGTCATCGATGAACAAATGAAGATTACCCGCGAGGAGATCAGCTATATGGAGCAGCTGCTACAGCAGCTCTCCCACGCGACACTCGACGATATTGACGAAATTCGCGAAGAGCTGGTACAGCAAGGATATCTGCGCGATCGGAGCAAGAAGATGAAAAAGAAGAAGAAAAACGACAAGCCGACACTGCATGTCTATACTTCTTCCGAAGGAATTGAAATCTACGTAGGCAAGAACAATCTGCAGAATGACTACGTAACGAACCGGGTCGGCAATGCGAACGATACATGGCTGCATACGAAGGATATCCCCGGCTCGCACGTGCTGATCCGCAGTAACTCCTACGGTGAAGCGACGCTTAACGAAGCGGCGCAATTATCTGCATACTACAGCCAGGCTAAGCAATCCAGCAGTGTACCGGTCGACTACACGCTGATCCGCCATGTTCGCAAGCCAAGCGGGGCTAAGCCAGGATTTGTGATCTATGATCATCAGAAGACTCTGTTCGTTACTCCGGATGAGCACATGATCAAGAAGATGCCTAATGTGGTGAGAAATTAACCTGCTAGTTTCCTTTCGAATTTACAATTAGCCCAGCGAGCCCAAGTAAAATAAGTGCATAAAACACACTTAAAAACGTAAAAAAGCAGATCATATATTTACAACTACATCGCCACTGACAGAGACTGCCAATCATTTAACTGTACTTTCTGCAATTAAACTACACTGAGGCGTACACAAGAAGAGGACCCTCAATAGAGAGTCCTCTTCTTATATTATTTAATCCAGATTAGTCCAGCTTCTTCTCGTTAGCCTCGATTTGTTTGTTTCTCTCTTCCACCAATTTATCATAGCCATTATCCTGACGATATTTAATGAATTCATCCATCGCCTTTAAGACGATCTCCTTCTCGAAGCCGACCGGATCGGTCTGCTTCGATCAGAACTGTTGATCCTCGATAATTTCTACGAATTTCTTGGCAGCAATCGATAAAGGCACACCTTTTAATGAACATACCCCGATACTTCTGCGAGGAATCACTTCGCTTAACGGCACCTCATACAGGATCCCCTTCTTCAAGTACTCTTGGGAGAATTCCTTCGTCACACAGGCGATTCCTAGATTGATCCTGGCGAATTCAAGCAGAAGGTCATGGGAACCAAGTTCAAACTCCGGGGCAATCTGAATCCCCTTAGACCGAATGTACTCCTCCACATATCGTCTGGAATTGGAATTTTTCTCAAGCAATATCAACGGCTGCTTTACAACTTCCTCCAGGCTCACCGGACCGGACAGAAGCTGCCGATACTTCTCCCCACACACAAATATATCATGGATGTTGAAGCAAGGCCGGAGCTCCAGCGTTGAATCCGCAAGCGGAAAGTTGCAGACCGCGATATCAACCTCGCCAGATTTTAAGATCGAGCATAGCTCCTGAGTTGTCCCGTTCACAATTTTAAATTTAATATTGGGATATTGACTATGAAAAGTCTCCAGCTTCGGAAGCAGAAAATAACGGGAGATCGTGTCCCCGACACCAACCTTCAATTCGCCTATCGTCAAATTCTTGAAATCCTGGATTTTCTCTTCCCCGGCCTGAATCAAATTGATCGCCGAGTTCACATATTCAAACAGCAGACTGCCCTCATTAGTTAAAGACACCCCTTTGGGCGTTCTATTGAACAAGCGAATGTCTAACTCGCTCTCTAATTGCATAATCGCCTGGCTAACCGCCGGCTGTGTCATGTACAAATCTCTGGCTGCTTTTGAGAAACTCTCGCTTTTTCCGACTTTGCAAAATATTTTATATAAATCCAGCTTGCTCGACATATAACCATCCCTTATACCCGACATTCGATATATTAATTTTACTTATATCACTATTACATTGTATATTACAAGTGTAGGTTCAAAAAGATTGCGAATTTTTGAACAACCTCTACATATAGAGGACATCACTATATGAGCTGAATATGGGATTCAACTTATAGTGCAAGTTCAAAAAGTCCGGTTTTCAGCACCGAGAAGGTTGGATGAAGCTAGGGTCTGAGGAGCGGAGCGTACGTAGTGGGTACGTGAGCACCGGAAGGCCCGGGTGAATTCAAGATTCGATGCCGGGTAAGCTTCCTGATTTATTTCGTGATCAAAAGAGGACTTTTTGAACTACTTCTAATATAGCTTACAAGGAGCGATACTATTGGAAAGAGTAGTAGGAACTGTGGTTAGAGGACTGCGCTGCCCGATCATCAATCAGGGAGACAGCATTGAAGATATCGTCGTGGACAGCGTACTGAAGGCTTCCGAAATCGAAGGCTTTGACATTAGCGATAAAGATATCGTGACGATCACTGAATCGATTGTAGCGCGTGCCCAAGGCAATTATGCGACAATCGATCATATCGCGAAGGACGTTAACGCTAAATTTGGAGATGATACGATCGGAGTTATCTTCCCCATTCTAAGCCGTAATCGCTTTGCCATCTGTCTACGGGGCATTGCCAAAGGCGCCAAGAAAGTCGTATTGATGCTTAGCTACCCTTCTGACGAAGTGGGCAATCACCTGGTCGATCTGGACCTGCTCGATGAAAAAGGAGTCAATCCATGGACGGATGTTCTAACCGAACAGCAATTCCGCGAACATTTCGGATATAACAAGCATACATTTACCGGTGTGGATTACATCGACTATTATAAATCGCTGATTGAAGAATACGGCATTGAATGTGAAGTTGTCTTCTCGAATAATCCGAAGACGATTCTGAATTACACGAAGAGCGTCTTGACTTGCGATATTCACACAAGATTTAGAACGAAGCGGATCCTAAAAGCAAATGGTGCTGAGAAAGTCTTCAGCCTGGACAATATCCTAGCAGAATCTGTGGACGGCAGCGGGTTTAATGAGTCTTACGGCTTGCTTGGCTCCAATAAATCCACCGAGAGCAGCGTGAAGCTTTTCCCGCGTAACTGTCAGCCCATTGTAGATAAGATTCAATCCGTACTCAAAGACAAGACCGGGAAACAGGTAGAGGTTATGGTCTATGGAGACGGTGCCTTTAAAGATCCTGTAGGCAAGATCTGGGAGCTTGCCGATCCGGTTGTATCCCCAGCTTACACTGCGGGTCTGGACGGAACGCCGAACGAAGTTAAATTGAAGTACTTGGCCGATAATAACTTCTCTCATCTGAGAGGGGAAGAACTGCAGCAAGCGATCGCCGAGTACATTAACAATAAAGAATCCGATCTTGTTGGAGCCATGGAATCGCAAGGCACCACGCCAAGAAAGCTTACCGACCTGATCGGTTCCCTGTCCGACCTGACCTCAGGCAGCGGCGACAAAGGTACGCCTGTCATCTATATTCAAGGCTATTTCGACAATTACACGAAATAATAAACGGAACCGTCCGGTGTTTATACGCCGGACGGTTCTTTTGTGCAATAGACCATTCAGAGCTTCAGAAATCCTGCCGATATGGGGCTAAGCTACTCTCCAGTAATTCCCCCACAAGCTCCCGTAATTCTTTTGGCTGGACAACCTCCGCTTCGGGACCGTAAGCGAGCAGCCTACGAGCCATGAACGGGAATTCCTCCGGTGGAACCGATCCCCTCCACTCATAATCCTTCATCAACTTGAAAAGAATATCTGATTGGGCCAGCCTTGCCCCGAAATCGGTAAACCGCACCGTCACTTCTATCTTCTCCCTATCATCGGTTGAGATTAGCCATTCCTTCAGTGTTGGGACAGAAGTATCCGTTTGGTGGAGGATTGCCAAGCTCTGCATTCGGTCAAGCCGGTATAACAGCACCCGCTCACGCTTCTGAGCCGGCATATACCAGTAGCCATGCTCGTAATAAATGCCAATTGGGTAAACCTCTATTTCCTTCAGCCCGCTGCGTGATGCGTAAGTGAATTTAATCTGTTTTTTCTCCATAGCCGCATGGATGATCTGTGTTGTCAGGGCTTCCGGTTGCTTGGAGTGATTTTGTAAAAAAGCAATATGCTGACTCATTCTGGTAATCCGATCCTGGACATCACTTGGCAAGCTGGAGAAATAGTGATCAGACAGCTGTTCGCGAATGGAACCGTAAGGAAAGTCAGGAACCTGCTGCAAATATTCCATCATCATGAACAGGCCGAACGCTTCATGCTCGGTAAGCTGCAAAGGTGGCAAAATCCGGTTCGGCAGAACCCGATAGCCGCCGTTGGCACCCACCTCGGTGTATAAGGGAAAGCCCAGTTGCTGTAAATAATCGAGATCCCGCTGAATGGTTCGGACTGATACGTCAAATCGTTCAGCCAGTTCACGAGCTGTAAATTTCTTTCTGGCGTCCAATAGACGCATAATCATTAGTCTGCGTTGATTCATTCGCCTCACCTAATTACGTCAAGTTTTGTCATAATTATAATGTAACATAGTCCATAGAAAGGAGCGATAGCAAATGAAAAACAATAAAGTCGTGTTATACATCGCGGTGAGCTTGGATGGTTATATTGCCAGAAATGACGGTGCCGTCGATTGGCTGTTTGATGTGGAAGGAGACGGAGGTGATAATGGGTATAACGAATTTTACAGTACAGTAGGTACGGTGGTAATGGGGCGGCTTACGTATGACGAAGTACTCAAGCTGTCCGATGAGTTCCCATATGCAGATAAACCATGTTATGTCCTGTCCAGGACGGAGCAACCTCCGGCCCCACACGTAACATTTACGAATGAGGCCTTAGACACTCTGATCCCACGCTTAAAAGCCGATTCGGAAGGCGATGTCTGGCTTGTCGGCGGCGGACAGCTTGTTGCGGCCTTCTTGGAAGCTGGTTTACTGGATGAACTCTATATTACCGTTACCCCAAAGATCCTCGGAGAAGGCATCCCGCTGTTTCCCCAGGGAACGGTCCCAAGCACTCTTCGTTTAAAGCATATAGAGCAAATGGGGCAATTTGTCTCGTTAATCTATACAGCCTAGGCAGCAGGTTCATAACAGAATCAAGATTGGGCTTGGGATTGGCGGTATAGCTCGCGGGTCTTGTAACCAGCCTGAAGGATCATCTTCATCTCCACGCGGCGCTTCGCCACCGTCTCTTCCTGTTTCGCACTGTAGACATAACGTGCCCAATCTTTACGGTATCCCGGAGTTAGCGAACGATAGAAGCTTAGCAGCTCCGGGGTATCCTTCAGGTCCTTTTCCACGTTAGGGATGAATGCGATGTAGTCGTCCACTCGCTGACTTGATTTTGCGGATGGGCTGCCCTTGCTCTTGCTCTTGTATTTTCCTTTAGCATCCTCTTTAAATCCAACGACGGTAAAGACGTCATCCAGCCCCACCATCCGGGCGAATTTTATCGTGCTTGTCCCGATATACCCCTCCTCATCACTGCCAAGGCTTGGGAACAGATCATCCCGATGAATGTATGTCGGATAGACCTTATTGCCTTTCTTGGGATAAGCAACAAAGAGATAACCTCCGCTACGGAGATTCTGATGTTCAATCACGTGGGTAACTAGTTCCTGCAGCGACTTCATTTCTAATACAAATGCGAATATAAGATCATATGATTGATCCTCAAGCACTGTATCATAACCGCTTAACTCCTCCAAATACTCCGTGTCTTCCGGTTTATTCAACACCGCAACCCGATCGTACTTATGCAGATTCAGCTTTTCTACAATGGATTTCGACATTCTACTTCCTCACTTTCTCCTACTTGTACAGTGTACATTCTATATTACCCTAAAATGAATGCTCCCCATAAACCGGGGAGCATTTGCATATGTTGGTATGCGTTATGTCGTTGGTATCAGGTCATTCAGAATAAATGATTCCACAACCTGAGCCACGCCATCATTCATATTCGTATCTGTGACATAATCGGCCAACTGCTTAATTTCCTTAGGCGCATTGCCCATAGCAACGCCTAGACCGGCAAATTCAAGCATCGCTACATCGTTATATCCATCGCCCATCGCGATCACTTCTGAGCGCTCAATTCCCAGCTGTTTGATCAAATGATTCAGGCTGGTTCCTTTATTGACACCATTCTCCGTGAACTCGAGAAAAAATGGCTTCGAACGCATCACGTTCAATTTTCCTGTCAGCTTGGCTTTCAGCTTCTCTTCAACCCGTACAAGCTTGTCCGGATCTTCAACCATTAGCACCTTCACAACCGGGACTTGAACGGCCTCGATGAAGCTTGGCACCTCAGCAATCTTCATTCCAGTAATTTGCGCTTCAATATGGGTATACTCATTCACCTGCTCCGTCACAATATCATCGCCGACATACGTTAGCGCTGATACGCCCTCTTGAATACTCATCTCATAAAGAGCGTGAGCTGTCTCTGGGGCCAGCGTGCTGCTGAATGGCTCCTCTCGCGTCTTCCAATTAATAATCTTCGCTCCGTTGAACGATAGAATATAGCTCCCGAACCGCTCCAGCTCCAATTCATCGGCCAGTGCCTTCATTGCATAAGTAGGTCTCCCCGATGCCAGTACAACCTTTACGCCTGCCTCCTGCGCAGCCATTAGCGCTTGCTTGTTGCGGGGCGAGATCGTCCCATCATCGCGAAGCAGAGTATCATCTAAATCTAGTACTATCATTTTATATGTCATCATACAGCCATCCTTTTATAGAGGTAGTTCAAATAAACTTGTGCCCATAACGAAACTTGGTATCGTTATTTGGACCAAAATGGGCGACCAAAATTTTTAACGAAACGGGGTATCGTTATTGAAGCCAATTAAAGATTCACAGGCTGGTTTTCTCCCAAATAACGATATGGTGTTTCGTTAGATTTCATTTGCCGCTATTTTTGAGGTAATAACGATCTATAGTTCCGTTAGAAGCAAAACATGTAGCTAATCACGTGAAGTCACGGCATATGGTTCTGATAGAGTAATAATCTCTACTATATCAGATATCACTGGCATTTACCCTCTCAATTGTTGGACAGCTTGCCTTAGTCGTTCCACCGTCTCCTCTGTAACGAAACGGCTGCCAAGATCGCCATGGAACACAACACCCTGCCTGACGCCATGATAGTCCGAGCCCCCAGTGGAAATCAGATGATATTCATTAGCGATCGCTAAATATCGTTGTTCCTCCGCGTGCCCATGGTCCGAGTGATATACCTCGATTCCGGCAGGCCTTCCAGCCTCAATAATTGTACGGACTAGCTCGTCATCCCCGTACAAGCCAGGATGGGCGATCACCGGAGCGCCGCCAGCTTCGCGAATCCATTCCATCGCCTGCTGCGGTGATATTCTTGGCTGAGCTGCATAGCCGGGTTTCCCTTCAGCCAAATACCGATCAAAGGCCTCGCGCATATCACGGACATAACCTTTGTGCACCAACGCATCTGCAATATGTGGGCGTCCCAAGCTCTCATCCGGGCGCAGGCTGCGACCTAGACCATCGATAACCTCTTGCAGCGTGATCGACAGGCCCAAGCCTTGAAGATTACGGATAATCTGCTCATTGCGGGCATCACGTGTTGCACGCAGTCCAGCCAACCTCTCCAGCAGAACGGAGTCCTCAACATTTAGATAGTAACCGAGCACATGAATATCTTTGCCTGCTGCCTGGGTGCTGATCTCCACACCCGGAATGATATGAACCCCTATCCGTTCTCCTTCTATCTGAGCCGCAGCGATTCCGGCCACGGTATCATGGTCAGTAACCGCTAGACCAGCCAGTCCTTTCTCCTTTGCTAACTTCACATTCTCTTCCGGCGTGTTCATCCCGTCCGATGCACGGCTATGAGTATGTAAATCATATCTAGATTCATTGGTCTCCTTCATTAAGGAAGCACATCCTCGCAAATATAATCTATATCCATTTCGGCCCGCATTTCCTCCTTCACCTAAGTTCTAAAGGAAATAGAGGGCGGCTAAATAAACGGAAAACAGCAGTTTTAGAAACTAGCCTCTACAGCCGCTGTCCATATTCTCTCAAAAAAGTGAGAAAAGTAACCGCCGGAACTGGCAGCAAAGCCGACTTCAAATGCACCGAGTAAAATTGCCGCTTAAACTCTGCATCTTCAATATTGACCACTTTCAGTAACCCGAGCGCTTGTTCATGCTTCACCGAGGAAGGGGAGATAATCGTAATGCCAATCCCTGCCTCCACGGCAGACTTTACCGCCCCTGTACTTCCCAGTTCCATCACGGACTCGATCCGATCCGGCTCAAAACCTCTATGCATTAGCTCCGATTCCATCACCTGACGTGTTCCCGAGCCCTTCTCCCTTAATACGAATGGATAACTGACTACTTCGTGGAGTGTCACCCGCTCCCGTCCTGCCAATGGGTGCTCTGCTGGCACGATCAGCTTCAGCTCATCCTCCATCACAGGGTCAAAGCTAAGATCCGGATGATGAATCGGTGCTTCTACTAATCCAAAATTCAATTGATGACCGACGATCTCATCGATGATTTGTGTCGTATTCATTACTTTGAGTGCAATCGAAATATGAGGATACTGGCTGGCAAAAGGACCTAGCAGCCTCGGAAGTACATATTCCCCGATCGTGAGACTGGCTCCCAGCTGCAGCCTGCCCTCCAACATAAAGTTAAGCCGGGACATCGCCTTCTCGGCATCCCGCATCAGTTCGATACTTCGCTTCGCATAAGGATACAGTGTCTGGCCTGCCTCTGTAAGTTCAACTCTCTTCGTGGAGCGCACCAGCAGCTTACTGCCGAAGTAATCTTCCAGCGATTGAATCTGCATCGTTACCGCGGGCTGTGTCATATGCAGCGCCTGGGCTGCCGCCGAGAAGCTCCCCCGTTCGGCGACGGTATAAAAAATATGTAGTTGATGAAAATTTAAAGCCACCGCTGATCCCCCCCTTTCCTACAATAGCATGGAGCACATAACAAAAAAAGGGCCGTCCCTGGGTAGTATTACTACCAATAGGATGGCTCCCACTAAATCTGTTCCGTAAGCGTATACAGTTGACCGTCTCCTGCGACATAAAACTTTATTTCCGCTTACGGCTATTCTTCATCAAGGTCATACGCCGCGAATGGCGAAGCCAGGAATAATACGATTTCAAATCACGAAGTTCAATCGTCTCCGACATCAAGCCAAGAAAGGTCACGATGATCATACGATGCAGCGGTCGACCCGCTAGATCGAATTCTCCGGTTAACTCACTGAATTCAGCGACCATGACGATGTCATCATCCACAAGATACACGTCTTCTTCTTTTCTATAATAAGGGGTTACCCGCCCTTGCTTTAGGCGTTCCCACAGCCAAAGAGCAATATCTTCATACCGGGCCTTGGTATCCTTAATACGATCCTCGTACCTGACCTTGGCATGATTGGTTATCACGATATCAGCGATTCTTTTATCGCCCAGAGGAACATGGAAAGCTTCATAGGTTCCCCACCGTTCTGTAGCCTTGTCTCTCATGCCGCACCTCGCATTGATAGGACTTTATAACTATGTATATTTGCCTATTATATTACATTATAACCTATAATTCTACAAGGCAGGTAACTGGATGAAATAAGAGAATAAGGTAAAAGGGTGTAGATCTTTCATACTATTATTGGTTTTTCTGAATTATTGACAAAATAAAAAACAGCGGCATGAACCTGCCGCTGCTTCTATAAATCTTCTATTTAGAACCACATTTCAGATCACATTCCAATCCTACAAGCCGTAGAATTGTGTCTTATCCGGAACATCTTTACTGTATTCCGTTTTAATCTCGTTACGATACGAGCGCTCGATTTTGCGCACATAAGGAAGACGGCGAATATTCTTGATTGTATCCTCGGCACGCTCCGCGTTAACATACATAACAACATAATGCATCCGCCGGGATAAGTAGTGCACGCTCCCGTATTTCTCTAAATTTCTAGCCGCCTTCAAATCGTTTACCCAAATAATGTAGCCTGTACGCTCCGGAAACATGCTTCCTCTCCTTTCGATTGATTCTATGCAGCCTGCCACACCGCTTCAAGCATGGCAACCTTCAATCGTTGCTTATTACAGCCGTTATCCGCAGCTGCATTTCCCGCCGCTCCCGCAACCGCATCCGGATGAAGGATTCGGATCATTGCTTGGCACCTTAATCGTATCAGAGACCGAATAGGCAATGATCTCAGACATTTGATACAGAATACCATCCAGCTCAGCTTCGGCCACCTTGAACTTACTTACTGCTTCCCACTGTTCCAGTTCAAGCTCCACCGCCTTAACCCGATCCTTTGCTTCATGATAGTTGGGGTGGAAATGTCCGAACCGCTGAGTCTCCTCGAACAGTTCTTTTTGTGCGTTCAGCTTCCGGACAAGAGCCTGAATCTCCGCACTTTCCTCTACACGTTGCTTCCAATATAAATAATCGGAGACGGCGGTAGAGTTATTTATCATATCGCCCAATTCATAGGCGTATGTTAGCACTTCGGCCATATCAACCGTAACTCGCTCTGTTACGCTCATGAATGATCAACTCGATTCTATGCAATTATGTGCCGCCAAGTCATTTCATCCGCACTACTGCGATTTCCTTCATTGACTATAGTCGACGAAATAATCATATCATACTCTCTACCTGAGCGAAAAGGGTCTTATATTTTCGGTAGAAGAATTCGCATCTCTTCCCATTGCTCCGGCCCAAGAGAAACTTGGCGCAGTGCCGTTTTCAAGTCCTTCCCATTCATATCTGGATTCATGAGAAGACCATGAATATGCCAATTCTCATCTCCCTCCAGCCGCTCGGGAATCAATTCCACCAGCTGCTCGTCCATTCGCAGTATGATCTTCGTATCCCATTCTAGAGCCTGCTGGGCGATCTTCCGCGCAGTAGAAGGATGGTATTTCCTTAATTCCTTCAACCACACTCCGGGAATATCCTGCATTCCCGGGAACAATTGATCACGCTTTGGTATTGATATGTCCCGTTCATAGAATTGGTAATCGCGGCCATTGTATATCCAGGCTGGTTGGTCGGCTAAATCTCGATTAGGAGCAGCTTCTTGCTTCGCTATCTCCGCAGCGGTCTCCAGCCGTATATATTGCAGCTGCGGTGATTGGCCAAGGCCCGGTCTAGGCGGTGCTAGACTTAGTTCCTCTAGCACTTTCTCCACCTTATTCCGTTGATTCGGATCTACGATGAAGGCGAGCGGACCGATTGGTTCCAACACCCCCATCAGCTCCAGATGAGCTGCGATCCTGCCAGCCGCCTCCTCGTCCTTGCAGCGAAGCAGCTGAACCTCGGCAAGAGAAGTCCGGCCCATCTCTTTGGCCCATTGCTTCAACGACAGAAGGACATTATCAGGAATGCCAGCCGAGCCATTGTGCAGGAAATCAATTGCTTCCTCGACCGTTCTTCCTTGCTGCGTGGCGGCAGCTATGCTGGTCCGGCTAAGCCGATAAATAGACATGACATCCATCGTTACGTTCTCGCAGTACAGCTCAAGCTCCCAACGTACCCGGAAGGAAACCTCCGGCGGTACGATAATCTCAAAATCCGGCTGAATATAGAAAAGTTCCTCGGCGCCAAGTTGGGACTCGCTATTCTGGTGGGAAAATGGCTTCACACTCCAGCGAAATACAAGCTCTCCTTCCCTGTTCTCGCCAAGATCCAGCCAGCCCAATCCGCTGAGTGCCTCCAGCCAGCTTCTCATCCATAGCTGCTTATCCTCCGGCAACTCACCGGGGAGCATTCTCTGCTCTGTTAGTGATACGCAAACTTCCTGTAAAGAATACCATTGTCCCTCTACCAGATCAGCTGCGATCAGCCGGAAGGCGAAATGCGACAGAGTAACATCATCAGGCACATAGCGAAGCAATACCTCATGAAGCAGCATATCATTCATCTGCTGTGCAGAACGGCTTAACCAGACGGACAACTCATGAGCATTCAGGCTCCAGGAACCCCGCTCCTTGCGGATCACCCCCAGCACTAGCAGCATATCGAGCAGAACGGCGGCACGAGCCGGATATGCTTCCTGATGGGGGTAGCGTAAATCAAGCCCTACGAGATCCTTCTCCGCGAGCTCGATTTGCTCCAACCATTTATTCAGCGATTTCTGGTGAATTGTTCCTTTTGCCGTAAGCGGCAGCCCATGATGAGCGATCCAACTCAGGCTGCGGAACAAATCTGACACAAGACCACGCTTGGCAGCCTGCACCAAAGTGATATTACCAGGTACCATCCGAGCAGAATCAAGGCTACTCCAATGGCTCCAGTAGTTAAATAATACATCCCCTGGAATATAGTAAAGCCTGTCTCCCCAGGACTTTTTGACGGCGGCAACCTGCCCCTTAAGAAGCATATCTGGCAAAGCTGCCCGCAGCTCAGCCCCGCTTATTCTATCCACAGCCGCTGTGTTCAATTTGCTCAATGTGAACGGAGAACCGGCAAATTTCCGAATTATTGCTTCGATCATGCTTCCGATACCCCCTCGATGCTTCCGGAGCCAACGGACTCGATATGATTGTCCCCTCGTTCCATCATGATCGCATATTCATATCCTTGTTCGATGAGGAACAACTGTCTGCGCGCGGCAAATTCCTGTTCACGAGTTCCATCCGAGACGAGTGTGTAGAAATACGCGGTCTCCCCGTCCTCCTTCGGACGCAAAATTCTGCCAAGCCGCTGCGCTTCCTCCTGTCTGGAGCCGAAGCTACCCGAGATTTGAATGGCTACTGCAGCGTCCGGCAGGTCGATAGCAAAATTGGCTACCTTCGAAACAGCCAGTACCGAGATTTGTTTATTGCGAAAAGCTTGGAAGCATTTCTCTCGTTCATCTTGCGGCATCCTTCCGGTGATCAATGGGATATCCAGTTCATCTGCAACCTGGCGCAGTTGCTGCAAATACTGGCCGATGATCAAAATTTGCCGTCCAGCATGACGCTTTAACAGCTCCTTTAACACAGCAATTTTATGTGGATTCTCCGCTGCAATCCTGAACTTGTCCCGTGCTCCGGCAAGATGATAGCGTTCCTGAAGAGCGGGCGGCATCGCGGCCCTGATCTCCCGACATAGCACCGTAGCGATGTACCCGCGCTCCTCCATCTCTTTCCACGGTACTTCGTAGCGTTTGGGTCCGATCAAGGAGAAGACATCACGCTCTTGACCGTCCTCACGCACTAAGGTGGCAGTCAACCCCAGACGCCGGGTAGCCTGAATATCCGCTGTAGCGCGGAATACTGGCGCTGGCAGCAGATGTACCTCATCATAAATGATCAGGCCCCAATCCCGTTCATTGAACAGCCCCATATGCTTGAAGCCGTCTTCCTTCTTACTGCGATGCGTTAATATTTGATAGGTAGACACAGTAACTGCTCTAACCTGCTTCTTCTCCCCTGAATATTCACCGATCATGTCCGGCGTGAGCGTCGTCTTGCCCAGCAGTTCAGCGATCCATTGCCGTACCGAGGTTACGCTTGAGGTTAGAATCAAAGTCTCGCATTGGAACCGTTCCATAGAAGCAAGACCAATCACCGTCTTACCCGCCCCACAGGGCAGCACAAGCACGCCATTGCCCCCTGAGCCTTGCTCTTGATCCCGTGCAAATGCGGCGACGCTTTGCTCCTGATACGGCCTTAGCTTGAACTCAGCCCCATTCGAAGCAACATTTCTCAAGGCAAAAGAGAGCGATTGACCATCATGATACCCAACCTGATCGAGCACTGGATATCCCAAACGAGCCAATTCTTGTTTTACGCTGCCGCGATAGGCGGCCGGGAGCTTCATTCGCAGATCATCGATGCGAGCCAGTCCAAAGAACGACAAGCTGGGTTCCAGCTCCAACTGGCGAAGGATCTCTTCCTCCTCACCCTCCAGCCGTAGCATCCCCTTTTCGCCTTCGGCAGGGAGTAGCTTCAATTTTCCATACCTCGACACCGTCACCTGAATATCTGAGATCACGGCTGGAGGAAGCGCCCACCGAGATATCGACTCCAGAGTATTCACTATCTCTGCCGCAGTCTTCCCCCCGGCAGCCGCATTCCATAGCGATAGAGGAGTAATACGGTATGTATGATAATTAGCCGGACTCTTCACCAGCTCAGCAATCAGAATTAGTTGTGCCCGCGCTTCTTCAAAGCCGGGATGATTCTTCTCCAGCAATACCGTACCGTCCCTCTGTACAATACATGCTCCAGCTGTATTCAAGCGCTGCACCTTCCTTCATTATTTATTCTCACCCACCAGAAACTTTTCTCACTCCCAGTGACAATCTCCTAAGTAATAGCATCTCCAATCCCTCTGAAAAAAGACGAAACTGTTCATAACAACAACTATTATCATAACAAGAGATGAACTAACCTCCAAACGGTTTGTCATATATTGTATGTCAAAGTTTGTGAATAAAATCACTATCTCTATCCTTATCCTATATTACAATAAAGGGGATCTTAAAGAGCCAAATGCAAACGAAGGAGGGGATAACCGAAATGAAATGAGGCCGTGAAGAACTGATCTTCCACTTCTCATTTCAAGTTACACTCTCCTTTTTTATGCGCATCTTTAAGTTCTACTAGAAATAGAAAATGGAGGGGTTAAAATCATGCAGAAGAAAGCTGCAACAATCCTGATTCTCATGCTATCTTTCGTACTCGTCATCGCGGGCTGCGGAAGCGGGAACCAGAACAAGAAAGACAATCAAGGACAGAACGACACCAAAAAAGAAGAGGCCGCAGGCAATGAAGCTGTCTCAGGCGCATCGAAAACGACTTACACACCACTGGATCAGCTCCAGGACAAATACGATATCATCATTGTCGGTGCGGGCGGCGCGGGCATGTCTGCCGCACTTGAAGCCAAGAGCAAAGGCTTGAACCCTGTTATTTTTGAGAAAATGCCGGTTGCCGGCGGGAATACGCTTAAGGCTTCTTCGGGTATGAACGCGTCTGAGACGAAGTTCCAGAAGGAACAAGGGATTGAAGACAGCAATGATTTATTTTATGAGGAAACTTTAAAAGGTGGTCATGGCACCAACAACAAAGAATTGCTTCGTTTCTTCGTGGACAATTCAGCCAGCGCAATCGATTGGTTGGATTCCATCGGAATTCGATTGAATAATATTACGATTACCGGCGGCATGGGTGAGAAACGCACACACCGTCCTGAAGATGGATCAGCGGTTGGACAATACGTTGCCAACGGACTGCTGAAGAATGTCCAAGAACAGGAAATTCCGCTGTTCGTTAATGCAAATGTGAAGGAAATTACTGAAAAAGACGGCAAAGTAAACGGCGTTAAAGTTCTCTTTGACGAAAAAGATGAGAAGACCATTACTGCGGACGCTGTCGTTGTAACGACCGGTGGCTATGGCTCCAATATGGATATGATCTCAAAGGTTCGCCCAGACTTGGAAGGCCTCGTTACTACGAACCAAGAAGGCAGCACTGGCGATGGCATTCAAATGATTGAAGAGCTCGGCGGTACTACCGTGGATATGGATCAAATCCAGGTTCACCCGACAGTACAGCAAGATAAATCGTATCTGATCGGGGAAGTGGTACGCGGTGAGGGCTCGATCCTCGTCTCGAACGAAGGCAAACGCTTTGTCAATGAACTGGATACACGTGATAAAGTAACAGCAGCCATTAACGAATTGGCCGATAAATCGGCTTACCTTGTATTCGATTCCGGCGTGAAATCCCGTGCGAAAGCGATTGATCAATATGAAAAGATGGGCTTTGTCATTGCTGGCGATTCGATCGAAGCTCTAGCTCAAGAAATGGGAGTACCAGCGGATCAATTGAAGACGACACTCGATACATGGAACAATGCCGTGAAGGACAAGAATGACGCTGAATTCGGCAGAACAACCGGTATGGATAATGACTTGTCCAAGGGACCGTTCTACGCGATCAAAATCGGCCCTGGAATTCACTACACCATGGGTGGTGTAAAGATCAATACCAACACCGAAGTTGTTAATAAAGACGGGGAACCAATCCCAGGCTTATTCGCAGCTGGGGAAGTTGTCGGCGGATTGCATGGCGAGAACCGGATCGGTGGTAACTCCGTTGCCGAAATCATTATTTTCGGCCGTCAAGCAGGTGTCAAATCGGCAGAATACGTTCAAGCACAATAAGAAATTAACAATATAGCATAGGGTTCGAAAATCAAAATTGATTTTCGAGCCCTTTTATTTATTCTTTGTGAAATCACCCATGGCATACTTTCACACTTCATGATAGTATAATATATCAAGATATTTGAATATATGAATTATTAAAGAGGTTGTTCAAAA
The DNA here is from genome assembly GCF_003991425.1 of Paenibacillus lutimineralis. NCBI lineage: Bacteria > Bacillati > Bacillota > Bacilli > Caryophanales > Paenibacillaceae > Paenibacillus > Paenibacillus lutimineralis. The sequence goes on along the minus strand of NZ_CP034346.1, from coordinate 2,223,235 downwards.
AGATTTGGAAGGTGGGGGGAATTCTATGAATACCCAATTGCAAGCGTTCAAGGCTGAATTCTTCAAAGCGTTGGCCCATCCGCTTCGCATTCGTATTCTGGAGCTGCTATGTGAAGGAGAAAGAAGCGTTACCGAAATACAGACCTTGCTAGAAAGCGAAGGCTCGGCCGTATCCCAGCAGCTTAGTATTTTGCGGGCCAAAAATATCGTGGTCGGAGTCAAGCAAGGCAAGCAAGTCATGTATTCTCTAGTCGACCCTATGGTCGCCGATTTATTAGCGATTACCAAAGATATTTTCAACAATCATCTGATCCACATTATTTCCATTTACGAAGACCAGGATTGAACAATTTAAGAGGTAGTTCAAAAAGTCCGCTTTTGATCACGAAGTGAATCAAGAGGTATATCGACATCGAATCTTGAATTCAGCCGGGCCTTCCGGTGCTCACGTAGGTTTTGCCTACGCTACGCTCCTCAATCCCGAGCTTCATCCAACCTTCTCGGTGCTGAAAACCGGCCTTTTTGAACACGATCTATAAGAAAGAAGGCTCAGTTGTGAATACTCTGTTTACGGGTATTTTCAAGAAATACTCACTCAAGCAATTACAAAAAGACTTAATCGCCGGCATTGTTGTCGGCGTTATTGCGATTCCACTTGCTATGTCCTTCGCGATCGCATCTGGCGTGAAACCGGAGTACGGGATTTACACAGCTTGCATCGCCGGCATACTGATCTCTATATTCGGCGGCTCCAAGTTCCAGATCGGAGGGCCAACAGGTGCCTTCGTGCCGATCCTGCTCGGGATCGTCCTTACCTACGGTTATCAGAATTTGCTGATCGCCGGCATACTGGCTGGAATCATTTTATGTCTTATGGGTATATTCAAATTAGGGTCGTTAATCAAATTCATCCCGAGGCCTGTAACGGTCGGCTTCACCTCCGGAATCGCCGTTATTATCTTCACAGGCCAGATCGCCAACTTTCTGGGGCTTACCGATATCGAGAAACATGAGACCTTCATCGCGAATATGAAGGAAATTACTATCCATATTGATACGATAAATATGTACAGCGTGATTACGGCGGTGATCTGCCTGGCGATTCTGATCATTATGCCGCGTGTGATGCCCAGAATACCGGCACCTCTCGTCGGAATCATCGTATCCAGTCTAATTGCCGGGTGGCTATTCTCTGGCCGTATACCGACCATTGGGTCGACATTCGGAGTCATACCAAGTACATTGCCTAAATTCCAAATACCGTCCTTTAGTTGGGATACCCTTCAGCTCTTGATCGGTCCAGCCTTTGCGATTGCCATGCTGGGTGCTATTGAATCGCTATTATCTGCGGTAGTCGCTGATGGTATGACCAATACGAAGCACAATAGCAACCGTGAGCTGATCGGCCAAGGGATCGCCAACATCATTACCCCACTATTCGGTGGGATTCCTGCTACTGGCGCAATTGCCCGTACGGCAGCAAATGTGAAGAGTGGAGCAACCTCCAAGGTGTCCGGTGTGATTCATGGAATTTTTGTTCTTCTGACCCTCCTGCTCCTGGCCCCGCTTGCTTCGCGAATTCCATTAGCAAGTATGGCGCCAATCCTTATGATCGTTGCTTGGAATATGAGTGAGCGGGCTCACTTCAAGCATATTCTCAAGATGAAATCCGGGGACTCGCTGATTCTTGTCGTCACCTTCCTGCTTACCGTTCTTACAAGCCTGACCATCGCCGTCGAAGTCGGTCTTGGCCTTGCCCTGCTTCTATTCACCAAGAAAATGAGTGAAAGCGTGACGGTCAAAAAATCGCTGCCGAATCATCTCCGCGAGAAGCGCGAGAAGATCACCCAGCTATGGAATGAATCCAGCAGCAGTTCAACCATTAGTATATATACTGTGGAAGGTCCTTTATTTTTTGGGGCAGCTCAGGATTTCCACGAGACGGTCGCCAGCTATATTAAGCAACAGCCGAAATTTCTCATTTTGCGAATGGGCAATGTCCCCTTCATCGATACGACGGGCGAGGCTTATTTCCGCAGTATCATCCATCAATTCAGAGCTCAAGGGGGCAAGCTGCTGATCGCCGGACTGCCGCCTCATGTAAAAGAGACTTTGATCCATAACGGGCTGTATTATACGATCGGCGGAGAACATTTCTTTGAGCATGTGAACGAAGCAATTACCTTCTCACTAGAGAGATTGAAGCAAGACAAATTTGATAATTTACAATCCCTGCGCCTTTCCTGAGTGCGCGATCAGTTAAGCAATCATAATCTCTTGGTACTCCTTAAAGCGTCCGATATCCTCCATCAGAGGATATCGGACGCTTTTTCATATGTAAACCGCTGAATCTCAGAAGAATATCACATCACAGGAGCTTGAATGGGACGACATTTTTCATTTGGCGATTGTCTATCTGAATTGTTATACTGTTCACGCCCTCGCTTAAATATATATCTAATAGAGGATTTATGATCATTAATGATCCGGAGGTCTCCATATGTTCAAAAGAACGCTGGCCGCACTCATTCTCATCATGGGGCTGATCTACATCTTCGTGAGCTCTGCTCTTATTTTCAAGCTGACTCCGATGTGGCTGATTCTGCTGTACGCTTATTTGCACAGATCTCGGCTCGACAAGCGTTATGTCCTGCTTGTGATTACTGGGCTTTTCTTCTGCATGCTAGGAGATGGTCTGCTTAGCCATTTTGTCATCGGACTATCGGCCTTCCTGATTGGGCATCTGTTCTACACCGCCGCTTTCATCACGAAGTGGAAATTCTCCTGGATCCGATTATGTACGATTATTCCGTTTCTGATCTATGCGGGAATTATGGCGAACCAGCTGGTCCGAGCCATGCAGAACACCGACAACGAGGGGCTAATTATTCCCGTCATGATCTACTTGCTCATCATCCTGTCGATGGGGTGGTTCTCCATCATGAGCGGAAATATATGGTCTATGATTGGCAGTACGCTATTTATTATTTCGGATTCTATCCTAGCCTGGAACAAATTCGTCTCTGATGTTACCTACTCCGGTGTGTTGATTATGTTGACGTACTACACGGCTCAATTCTTAATAGCAAACAGTGTTGGCCAGAGGGGTCAGCGAACCGATGCTTCTAATACGAACAGCCTCGCCCGTTAAGGGCGAGGCTGTAATAGCAACACATTGTGTTGAACTAGATTAATGTTCATCCTGATAAGTCTCCGCCATGGAGACCATTAGGGCTGCGGCATGCAGCATAGCTCCTTCGTCAATATCAAACCTTGGATGATGATGCGGGTATATAATTCCTTTCTCTTCATTGCCGGCACCAACGAGCACGAAGCAGCCCGGGACAAGCTGTAAATAATAGGCGAAATCCTCTGCCGGCATGATTCGCACTGCGGTCTCTCCTTTTAATCCAGTCACCTTGCCGACTGACCGATTGAAGCGGCCAAATTCCGCTTCATCATTGACCAAGCTAGGATAGCCAGTTATATAGTGGATGTGAGCCTCAGTACCATAGGAATGGGTAATCCCCTCTACCAGAGCATAGATTCGTGCACGGATCACCTGTCTTGTAGACTCATCGAAGCATCTGGCTGTCCCGGATAGACGGCAGCGATCGGCAATAACGTTCTGTGCCGTTCCGCCTTGAATCGATCCGATGGTTACCACAGCCGGTTGTAGCGGATCTACTGAGCGGCTAACCACGCTCTGTAACTGCATCACAAGCGACGATCCAGCGACAACACTGTCCACCGCCTTATGTGGCATCCCCCCATGACCTCCGCGCCCTTGGATATCGATGATGAAGTCATCCACCGAAGCCATCATTGGCCCGGCAACGCTTGCTGCCGTACCGAGCGGCAGCGGTGTCCAGAGATGCACGCCATAGATCACATCAACGCCTTCCAGTGCCCCGGCTTCAATCATATCTACCGCTCCGCCGGGACAGGTCTCCTCAGCAGGCTGGAACAGGAGGCGGATCTCCCCGCGAAGCTCCTGCAGACGCTCACTATAATATTCAGCAACCGCCAGCAGCACTGAGGTATGCCCATCATGACCGCAGGCATGCATCACTCCTGGGACCTGGGAGGCATACTCGCACTCCTTCTCGTCCTGGATAGGCAGAGCGTCCATATCGGCACGAAGTGCGATCGTCATACCTGGTAAAGCGCCGCGCAGTCGGCCAACAAGCCCGTAACCCCCGCCTATTTCCGTGACCTCTATCCCAAGTTCCTTCAAAATACCTGCCACATATGTAGATGTCTCCTTCTCTTTGAACGACAACTCCGGATGGCGGTGCAGATGTCTTCTTCGCTCTACCATCGCTCCAAACAGCTTCTCCAAATCTCCCAGCTCCACCGAATCACTTCCTTATTGTAAGATATCAAAAAGTTATCCGTTTAAACATTGCAAAATATTTAAGTTATATTGTAGCAGAAGATCCGTTTATTCGGATACTAGGCTGGGCAAGAAAGCTGCAGCAGCCCCTATGAGCAGTGTTGATCAAACCTTGCGTAAGTAGTAGAAACATAATATCATGAGAGGAGAACTTTTAAGGGGGCATATTGGACGATGATTGTTGAAAATACGGGTTTAGACGGATTAAAAAGCGATTTAGCTTACTTGGACGAATCCGCTGAGAAAGTCGGCTTCATCCGCTGGCAATGGGAATATTACCGTGCTACATACGATTACAAAATTGAATTCAACAATGATGACTACTACCTCCGAATTAATACACGTGCCGTTGAAGGCAAACTGGAGCGACCTGACGCGGTTCTGGCTATCGAAGCCGTATATATGGGGCGGGCTACCTTCCCGCACGGTCTCGAGTATGAATCGGAAATTCCGGCACAAGTGATTAAGACAGCCAATAGCAAACTAACCGAGCTAAAGGAACTGCTCGAGGCTTGAGCGAACTATAGATGAAAGACAGCCAAGAAAGGCCTAGACGCGGAACACCCGATTTCCAGCTGCTTATTTTGACTTTATTGCTCGTTGGTTTCGGGATTGTCATGGTGTTTAGCTCCAGCTCCAGCGTGACTCAATTTAGTGAGAAATTTAATTATAATCCCTTATATTTTACGAAGAAGCAAATCATTTTTGCGGGGGTTGGCATCTTCGGAATGTTCATTACGATGAATATTCCTTATGAGAAGTTCCGCAAGCTCTTCGCACCGATATTCATACTAGCTATTATTCTGTTGATGATCGTTCCCTTCATGAACAAGATTAATGGGGCCAGCTCCTGGCTCCAGATCGGTTCACTCGGCATCCAGCCGACTGAGCTGGCCAAGATCACGACGATTATGTATCTGGCAGCTCTAATATCCAAGAAGGGAGAACGATTCCGAGATTTGAGGACCGGCTACATTCCCGTCATGGTCATTGTCGGCTTCGTCGCTGGACTGATTATGCTGCAGCCGGACTTGGGCTCCTGTATGATCCTTGTAGCTACAGCCGGATTGATTATTCTCGCCGGCGGTGCCAACATGAAGCATATCCTCGGTTCGATCGGACTCTTGATTCTCGGTGCCAGCATCGTCCTAGGAATCGGATCGCTATGGAACAAAATTAATCCCCCTAGCGAATCCGCTCAATCTGGTAACCAATATCAGCTGGACCGAATCAAAGCGTATATTGATCCATGGGCAGATCCTCAGCATACGAGTTACAACCTCATTCAATCCCTGACTGCAATGGGTCACGGGGGAGTGACAGGTACCGGATTCGGACAAGGTATTCAGAAGCTGCATTATTTGCCGAATGCCTACAATGACTTCATTTTCTCCGTCATTGGTGAAGAATTCGGATTTATCGGTACGTTTTTATTCCTGCTCTTCTATCTATACTTCATTTGGAGGGGCCTGCTCGTCTCCTTGAGATGCTCCAGCGCCTTTGGCACATTACTGGGCGTTGGCATTATGGGACTTATCGCCATTCAATCCTTCATTAACATCGGCGGGGTAACCCGTACAATCCCGATTACCGGCGTAACCTTGCCGTTTATTAGCTATGGCGGCTCTTCGCTGGTTGTCATGATGCTAGCAATGGGGATCGTACTTAGCATTTCAAGAGAATCGTCGCTTCCGTCGAAGCAAGAGAGAACCAAATCGGTTGTCGTCAAGGAAGAGAGTGTATTCGAACGGAATCAACGCAGAAATCGTAATATGTAATTTCATTCAAAAAAAGACTGCTGGATCGAAATCCGCAGTCTTTTTCTAATTCAATTCTGAACGCTCGGGTAGCGTCAAAAACTATGTAATCCATAACTCTGATCATCTGTCAGTTATGCCTCATCGTCTTTAAAAGCTACACCTTCAACCTTCACATTTACTTCAACAACTTTAAGCCCGGTCATACTCTCAACGGCTTCCCGCACATTCTGTTGCAACATACGGCATACCTCATGGATTGGAGTCTCATAGAGAACGATAATCCGCAAATCGATCGCCGCTTCCAATTGACCGACCTCTACGGTAACGCCTTTTTGCACGTTCTTACCACTCAACCGTTTTGCCCAGCCTTCGGACAATCCTCCGGACATTGCAGCAATACCCGGTGTTTCCAAGGCGGCCATACCCGCGACTTTGGATACAACATCATCTGAAATTTTAATCATACCCATATCCAATTGCAGTTGCTCGGTCATGGTTATCCCTCCTTCAACCTACTACTTATATTTTATATGGTAAGACCAAGTAAAGCAAATATAGACCGCATCATTTGTTTGAATTATAATCTTCAATTGTTGGTATATTAAATTGAAAAACAAATTGAGTCTGCCATCATTAAATTCTGTATACCGAGGTGCATTACATGAAAAAATTTATTTCGCCTGGATTGCTAGTCCTAACCTTCTTGCTTAGCGCTATAGGGCATTATGCTCATTGGCCGGACACGCTTCAGTTCATCATTTCGGCTATAGCCGTCATCTTCGTAGCCGGATTTCTCGGTAAAGCAACCGAGAGCGTAGCCCATTATGCCGGACAAAGGCTGGGCGGATTCCTTAACGCAACCTTTGGCAACGCCGCAGAACTTATCATCGGTATTCTGCTCGTTCGTGAAGGAATGTTCGAGACCGTCAAGGCGAGCATCACCGGATCGATCATCGGTAATCTGTTGCTTGTACTCGGCCTTAGCCTGTTCGCTGGCGGGTTGAAATACAAGGTACAGCGCTTCAATGTTCCACTCGCCAATATGAACGGATCTCTTATGATTGTTGCGGTTATCGCTCTATTCATACCTGCTATCTTCCTGCAGACCCATGTGCTCCATGAAGAAGACCGCACCACTCTGAGTCTTGTCGTAGGCGGAATTCTTATTGTTGCCTATATTCTCTGGCTCGTCTTCTCGATGATCACACATAAGAAATATTTGAGCGATGTTGTTGAGGAGCACAAGCCGGAAGACGGAGCAGCAGAAGAACATGGCCCTGCCTGGTCGAAAAAAAGATCTATTCTCTATCTTATTCTTGCTACAGTCATGGTCGCTTTCGTTAGTGAATGGCTTGTACATACGTTGGATACATTTACACAAAAATTTGGCCTAAGCGAGATATTTGTAGGTGCGTTCGTCGTGGCAATTATCGGAAATGCTGCAGAGCATAGCGCTGCCGTACTGCTCGCCATGAAGAATAAAATTGGTGCTGCCGTGGAGATTGCCGTCGGAAGCAGTCTGCAGATCTCCCTGTTCGTCGCCCCTGTCCTAATCTTCATCAGCCATCTGTTCGGAAAACCGATGGACATCGTCTTCACGATCATCGAGCTTGCCGCCATCGGCGTATCCGTATTTATCGCCAAATCAATTATTCAAGATGGTCAGACGAACTGGTATGAAGGATTGCTGCTGCTCTCCGTATATGCCATCCTCGGTGTCTCGTTCTACCTGGTATAGATGTTAATGTACAAACTACAAGCATATGCTTCGGTGCTGTAAGTCTGACTTTATAAACACACACTATATATAAAATAAAGCGCAGATTCGGGACCCCGAATTCTGCGCTTTATAAATTATATCGCTCAATTGACGCAAAGACTTTAAGCTTCTCGGCTATTCATTGCTTCATACAGGGATGCCAGATTCCGTTCAAGTCTGCTTATGATTAGCTTGCCCTCCTGCTCCTGTACAAGGCCAGCGCGTACCGCATAATCAACCTGTCTTGAAAAACCGTACATCTGGGTATCCAGAACTTCCTCATAGAGAGGGCAATAACGAGTAGCGAGATTCTCCATCTGTACTTCGATCAGTTTCTCTATTTTATCTGCATCTTCCTTCAGAAGATTAAGCGCTTTGAGATTAATTTGCTCCTGTATATCAGATGAAGTCATGTTTCTTCCCCCCTATGTCCTTATCACTCATCAACTCTATTCTTAATATTAGACGAAATTCAGAGCCAATACAAGAACCTCTCCAAATAATCACTCTCTTAAAAATTATATGTCAAAATATTATATGTATACAAAAAAACACTTCCGCCCATAGGACGGAAATGTTTCCCTGTTACTTGACTTATTCGGCCACAACTTGAACCTTCAAGTCGTGTTTAGCGAACACTTCCGATACGGCTTTCTTCGCTTCGTCCGCATCCGGTCCATGGACATGCAATTGATAGTCCTGTGTATTAACGAGTGTAGTAAAAAGGCCGAGAATACTCTTAACATCGATATACTTGCTGTCAGCTTGCAACACGATGGAAGAAGTAAATTTGCCTGCTGTCTGAGCAATTTCAACAATCGCTTGATTATTATTTGCCATTGGAATCCCTCCGCGTCGATACTGTAGAATTTATACAATATAATGATACCTTGAATCCGCTTTCCAGGCAAGGGATTTTCTCTTAGAGGTGGTTCAAACAGGCGCTTGATCAAGCACTTTATTTGAGATTCTCCGGATTCAAACCTTCCAGTTCTGGAATTACGAAAATACCATCCTTACGAATTAATACATCGTCGAAGTAAATTTCCCCGCCGCCGTATTCAGGACGCTGAATAAGTACCAGATCCCAATGGATCGAGGAACGGTTACCGTTGTCTGTCTCATCATACGCTTGACCTGGTGTAAAGTGCAGGCTGCCTGCAATCTTCTCGTCGAAGAGGATATCCTTCATCGGATGAAGAATGTACGGGTTAAAGCCAATCGCAAATTCACCGATATATCTAGCTCCCTCATCTGAATTCAGAATTTCATTCAGACGAGTTGTATCGTTGCTGGTCGCCTCAACAATTTTGCCGTTTTCGAAGCGGAATTTAATATTCTCAAAGGTGATGCCATTGTAAAGAGTAGCCGCATTATAGCTGATCGTACCGTTAACGGAATCACGTACGGGAGCGCTGTAAACCTCCCCATCTGGAATATTCTTCTGACCAGAGCATTTCTCTGCGCCGATGTCTTTAATTGAGAAGCTCAGATCGGTGCCTGGGCTAACAATGCGTACCCTGTCAGTACGCTTCATCAGATCGGCAAGTGCATCCTGGGCACGGTCCATCTTGGCATAATCAAGATTACATACATCAAAATAGAAATTCTCGAAGGCTTCCGTGCTTACATTTGCCAGTTGGGCCATGCTAGCGTTCGGATAGCGGAGTACAACCCATTTCGTATGCTTCACACGCTGCTCGCTATGAACCGGGTGCTGATAATGAGCATTGTACAATTTCATCTTATCTTCCGGAACATCAGAGGTATCATTCACATTTGATCCGGCACGAATCCCGATGTAGCAATCCATCATTTGCATTCTGTGTAGGTCATACTCGGCCCAGGCTTTAATGCCTTCCTCGGTCGCATACTTCAACTGTGCGCTTTGCAGCGCCTTGTCCGTTAATTCAACGAAGGCATGACCGCCCTTCTTCCCCACTTCTTCAACAATCGCTTTAATTAGATCGCGTTCATCACCGATCATCTCAATAAGTACATTCTCGCCAGGCTGAACATTGACGGAATAGCCCACGAGATTTTCTGCTAACTTTTGAATTCTAGGGTCTCTCATAATACTTGCCTCCTCATCACATAACGGGCAGTAACATACCGCTGCCCCTAACCATACAAGTCTCTATTGAACAATGGTTAATTCTTCATTATTGTACCACTACAACCCCTTTAAGTCAGCCTACTACTACGTTACTTGAACCCTTATTTGATCTTTGAGAACTGATTGTCCGTATAGAGCACTTCATGTTCGGTAATTCCGAGCGGATTTGGGTAGGATAATCTCGTCTCGGACACAAGTCTAGCTGGAAGTCCTGTCTTGCGATTCACGGTCAAATAGTACACTACCTTAGCATCTGCTTGCTCGATCATTTGCTCCAACTGCTTGTTCCCATTCACCCATAGATTGTTCATCTCTGTCTCGACCTCAGATGAATACTTCGAGCTAACCTGCTTCTTCTTACTGCTCCAGTCTGTCCGTATCCCTTCCATCTCACCGTCCAGCTTGGCCTTCAGTTGCTGCTTGGCCTCCTGAGGGTCAAGTTCAATTCGCAATACCTTTGTCCCCCTCGCAGCACCCTTCTCTAGCGACAGGTTCTTCTTATTCGCTCTGCGGATATCTTCTAACTGATCCAGTGGGTTCAACCGGGCTATCCCACGGGTGAAAGCGTTGGCATTGGAGGATGCGATCATCCAGGCCCCTCCCTGCCAGCGTAGCTTTGCCTCAAGACCTTGGCCTGTCTGGACTTCTGTGGTCTGCAGCTTTTGCCCCTGTCCGCCGGGGAGAACCGTACGCATATTTAATTCATGATGATCATTCAGTTCACCGACATAAGCGAATGAATCTTCGATTTTCTCCTGCTTCCCGCGAGCAAGAACTGCATTACCTTGGAATGTCAGTTGCTCATGACCTGCAAGGCCAGCATAAGTGAGATCGAACCAATCCCCTGCCGTCTTCGTCTCCCCGATCTGGCAAGCCGCCACAGGTAGAACGAGGCTAAATACAACCGTTAGTTTCATCACGGATAACCGTATTCTCATATAACGATCAGACTCCTCTACTACAAGCTCCTCACAGCTTTATAGAACATATTGTTCATGCAATAGTAGGCTGTCCCCCTGTATAGAAACTATTCATCATAACCTAACAAGAAAGGGACATCCTTATTGGATGTCCCCATGAATACTATAGCTCCGGATTCAGGCCGATATGTGTCTGATTCCTGCCATTGTTCTTCGCCTTGTATAAAGCCATATCAGCATAATAGAACAATGATTCTACACTGATCTTCTCGCTGTCCCGCGTCCATTCGGCTATGCCGCAGGAGACGGTTACCTTCGGGTCGGTCTCACTTGCTACCCGCAAACGGATCGTCTCAGCGATCTGATAACCGCTCTCGACATCGGCTCCCGGTAAGTAAATGGCCAGTTCCTCGCCGCCCCAACGGGCTGCGATATCCGTCTTACGGATCGTGCTTCTGACGATAGAGCTAACCTGACGTAATATTTTATCCCCGATCTGATGGCCGTAAGTATCATTGACCCCTTTGAACTGATCGATATCTACGATAATCAGTGACCCACCCTCATCTTTGCGCTGGTGCTTCTGCACTGACTCGTCCAGATAATGGCGCGCGTACAACTCGGTCAGCATATCACGATTCGCCATTCTGCGCACTTCGGCATGCAGCGAGGCGTTAGCAATTGCAAGTCCGATATGCTGTGATAAGATCTGCAGCAACTTGTAATTGTCGTAGGAGAAGAAGCGCTCCTCGCGGTGAGCAAGCATGATCGCCCCATTCACCTCACCGCGCACAATGATCGGCGCTGCAATCAGCGAACGCGACTTGGTCTCCTCCATGAATTTAGAAGAGATTTTCCCATAAGCCTGGTAATCAGACAAAATAATTGGTTCTCGCGTGGAGTAGACAAGTCCATTGAATCCATAATCTTTAGGGAAGAACTCTTTGAATATTCTTGGGAAGTTGGAGGACATAATCTCGAAGCAGTCGCTCTCTTTATCTAATTGTGAGATACAGCAATATTCCGCCTTGAAGATCGACAGCAGCTCTTCTGTCGCAAATTTGAATACTTCCTTCAGACGCAAGCTCTGATTCAGCCGTTTGACCAACTCGTTAATCAGACGAAGCTCGCTGATCAGCAGATTTGACTGCTCATACAGCTTGGCATTCTCGAAAGCAGTACCTGCCGTATCACCCAGAATACCGATTAACTGCAGATCCGCCTCTTCGATCTCGTCAGAGAGGAATAAGTGCAGTACCCCATAGGCGCCCTGCTTGCCAATTAACGGAACGGCAATCTCAACGTAGCTGCTTCCATCATCCTTCTGCTTGTCCTCCCACAGCATAACCCCGTCCATAAACGCCCGCACACACATGCTGTCCTGTTCTCCCTGAAGCTGCAGCGTCCTAATCCGAGGATCACGGCTTGGATGGTCTTGTGACATTAACAGCTCTACTTTTGCGTCAGGATACATACCCGCGATCCGTTCGAACACTTCCTTCAGCACAGAGTCCACATCAATCTTGTCAGAGAGACGCTGGATGACTTGGAACAGCATGGCACGGCGCTGCTCTTCCCGCTTCGCCTGATTCTGGGCATTCAGCAAGTCTTCCACGAATAAAGCCTCGAACCGTTTATAGAAGCAAGCCGACAAATGCTGAGCAGCCGTATTCACGATCATTTCTGCAAATGGGAATTGACTCTCATTCACATCATTAATATGGCAGCCTAGCACGGCAAAAACCTCATGGTTATGACGTGTCTTGACCGGTGACAGAACATAGGCGCCCATCTGATCTTTGACGGACAGAGTGCCTTTTTGTTCAAGGATCTCTTTTAAGTTGTTGCGAATCATATCTTGATCTGAGATATCAATCTGTATTAGCGGCTGAGAGATGAGAATTTCTCCGAGGTAATTGGCGAGAAACCACCCGGCTTGATGCGAGTCGGGAAAAGAGGGTTGCTGCGGCAGCCAGTCCGAGTAAGACGCAAGCAAAAGCGAGTCTAGATACGGAAAATCGAAATCATTGATATCGAGTCGTTCCAGCCAGTTCTTCTGTTCTGCTTGATCTTCCTCTTCTATTCTCAGCGGCAAAGGCAAACCTAAATTTGCTCTGAACGTCATCGTCACGTCTGATCGTGATTGTTCTGCCATAATAAAAGCTCCTTTTCACTGCCAATTCAGCAGCGACTTAATATACAGCGAAGCTATAATGACTCTGCCCGGAGTATAAAAAATATCACATATTTGCTTAATTATAATAGTTGTTTCAAAAAAATTAATTTACCGAAGTTTGCTATCAATGATCATTTTACTATCAATTTTACTATTTTGCATTAAAAATCCTTCATTTTGTCCCATATTTTTAGGACCAATGCCCTATCGACAATTTTCACGCTTTTCAAACAAAAACTCATACTTGACAATACACAACTATTTCATATAATATTTATTGTTGATTAAGACTGGATAGAGTCTTACTTAGGGCATAACCATTGCGAGCACCCTCTCGGATTTTGTTGCTGACAAGACAGCGGCTGAACTTTCTTGTCAGAGAGCGGTACTATTCTATCCACCGCACAACCAAACAAAATCCGCGCAAAATAGAACCCTACAATAATAAACGTAGAAAAAAAGGAGTCTATTATACAATGGCACGTTACACTGGTCCTAAATTTAAACTCAGCCGCCGCCTTGGCATCTCTTTGAGCGGTACTGGAAAAGATTTGAAACGCCCTTTCCCTCCAGGACAACATGGTCCTAACCAACGGAGAAAAATTAGCAACTACGGTATGCAGTTGATGGAGAAGCAAAAACTGCGTCATATGTACGGCTTGGGCGAAAAACAATTCCGTACATTGTTTGAAAAAGCACAAAAAATGCAAGGTATTGCTGGTGAAAACTTCATGATCTTGCTGGAAAGCCGTTTGGACAACCTCGTATATCGTCTTGGTTTTGCTAATTCCCGTGCAGGCGCACGTCAATTGGTATCTCATGGACATATCACTGTTAACGGCAAGAAGGTAAACATTCCATCCTTCCGCGTGAGCTTGGGTGATGTTATCAGCCTTCGCGAAAGAAGCCGCGGCCAGTCTTCTGTTAAAGAAGCTTTGGAAAACCGCTCGCATCTTCCGGCATATCTTGAATACAACGACAACGCTATGGAAGGCAAATTCATTCGTTTGCCAGAACGCGCTGAGTTGTCCCAAGATATCGACGAGAAGCAAATCGTCGAGTTCTACAACCGTTAATATCTGTTCGCTGATCGAGCTGCTTCCAAGGCCTTTAGGGCCTTGGGGCAGCTTTTTTCATGATGGGATAGCCCTTGTTCAGATCCTGCCCTTTATTTCCTCCCTTCCGGTAACTCATCCCCCCATTTCATTTTGTATATAATAGGGATTATTCAAAGATTTCTCTTCTGATTAACATAAATCTCCAAGCTGATTAAATCCTATGATCCAAAATCGGCAATAAAGGCGAAAAAACGGTCATTTTCCTCATTTTTATGCTATAATGTTGCTTGTTATAAAGGAGGATACTGCATGGTTCATGAGAACGATAAAAGCTCCGGACGGCCGTCAGGTCAAGGAATCTCCCGGAGCAATAAAAGCGAGAAAAGCGAGAAGAGCGAGAAAAGCAAGAAACCTCCCCGTAAACGCAGCAAGTGGCGTTGGGTCTGGACGTCCTTCAGCGTCCTCATAATGCTTATTATTGCCGGAGTTCTCTTTGCAGGAGGGGCCGTCTTCGGCTATGTAACCTCTATCGTTAAAGATGACCCTGTACGTTCACGGGAAGATATTGAGCAGAAAATCGCATATAACGAAATTACCGGATTTGCATATTTCCGCAACGGTGATCCTATCGGTCAGCTTCGGACTGAAGAAGATCGACGGCCAATCAGTACCGAGGAGGTCCCCGATTCCGTAGTCGATGCGTTACTCGCAATCGAGGACAACCATTTCTACGATCATAAAGGGATCGATTTCAAAGGTACGCTTCGCGCCGTCAAACAGAAATTGCTAAATGAAGACGTGCAGACTGGCGGCAGTACGCTGACCCAGCAGTTGGCACGCCGCGTCTTCTTGAATCTGGATCGTACAAGCGACCGCAAAATCAAGGAAATGCTGCTCGCTTTGCGGCTGGAACGCTTTCTGTCCAAGCCGGAAATTTTAACCGCTTATCTTAATAAGGTTCCGTTCGGCAATGGTTCCAACGGCTATCAAGTGTATGGAATTAAGGCTGCAGCAAAGGGCATTTTCAATATTTCTAATCTGAGTGATCTGAATATCGCTGAATCGGCCTATCTGGCAGGATTGCCGCAGCTCCCTTCCTCTTACTCTGCATACAACGGCAAAGGGGAGTTTAACGCAGATGCATTCGAACGAGCACTGAAGAGACAGCGTCTCGTGCTGCAGAGAATGCTTGAAGAGAGCAAAATCACGAATGAGCAATATCAGGAGGCACTGGCGTTCGATATCAAGGGCGCGCTCGCTCCGCAGACGAAGAAAGCCTATGAGACTTTCCCTTATCTTATGCTGGAAACCGAGCGGCAAGCAGCCATCGTTATTGCGATGTTGAATAACCCGAACATGACCAAAGAGGAAGTTTCCAAAAATCCGCAAATGATTGAGGAAGCTCGTCAGGAATTGTTAACCGGAGGTTATCGGGTCTATACGACGATTGACAAGAAAGTATACAACTCGATGCATAAGGTATCCGAAAATGCCGATAATTTCTCGCCTCTCAGCAAGACCAAAGGGCTTGAGCAAGTTGCCGGAATGATGCTTGATAATCGTACAGGCGCTATTCTCGGCATGATCGAAGGTCGCGATTTCTACACCGAGCAAATGAACTATGCAACGCAAATGGTTCGGCAGCCAGGTTCAACCATGAAACCGATCGCCGCCTATTTGCCAGCCATGGAAGCTGGGTTAATCCAGCCAGCCAGCATTATTGATGATTCGCCGATCATCCTGCGTGACTATCAGAAGGGCTACCATATTCCGGTCAACTCCAGTGGCGGCTATAAAGGTCTGGTTACAGCTCGTACCGCCTTGAATGAGTCTCGCAATATTCCGGCGCTAAGAGTGTTTAACGATGTGGTTGGCATCGAGAAGGCCTGGGACTTCTCCCGAAAGCTTGGAATCACTACCCTGGATGAAAAAGATAACGGAGCAACAACAGGTGTACTGGGTGGACTTACACGCGGGGTGACCGTTGAAGAACTAACGAATGCTTATAGTTCCATCGCTAACGGCGGCAATTTTACGGACGCCTACATGATTGAGAAGATCACCGATTCCAAAGGCAAGATCGTCTATAAGCATGAGGTTAAGCCGGAGCGAGTATTCTCAGAGCAAACCGCTTATCTGATGACCGATATGCTGCGCACCGTTATTACAGACGGTACCGGTAAATCGCTCAAGTCTTCATTCAAGAATTATGGCAAGATTCCAATTGTCGGCAAGACCGGTACAACGCAAAATTATGCCGACGTGTGGTTTATGGGATATACCCCAGATGTAACACTAGGAATATGGATCGGGTACAAGGAACCCGCCAATACGCTATCCGATGCCGGTAAATCCCGGGCTCGCTCAATCTGGGCCTCTGTCATGAACGAGGTAAGCGAGAACGAGAAAGAGCTGTTCGTCACACCGAAGTTTACGAAGCCTGACGGTATCGTCTCCAAGACCGTCTCCGGTTATAGCGGCAAGCTACCGACAGACTTGACGAGAGAGGCTGGTAAGCTGGTTACCGATATTTTCAATGCTAAATATGTCCCTACCGGACCTGATGACGTATTGGTAAGAATGAAATATATCACTTATAACGGCGTCAACTACATTCCGCAGGAAGCGACTCCTTCCGATATGGTTCGGGAGAAGGTCGTCGTAAAGCGGGCCAAGCCGATCAAAGAGTTGGTTGAAGAATTGCAGCATGCCTTCTCGGTTATGAAGGGCAGCCATCGCTCTCTCGATTACTATATGCCGAAAGATGCGGGTGAAGACGCTCCGAACAAGATCGACCCGCGGGTTGATGACGGGGCAGCTCCAGCGGCGCCAACTAATGTCAGACTGACTGGCGAAGGCAGCATTACCTTCAATAAAAATAGTGAAAGCGATGTTGTAGGCTATCGCTTGTATCGTTCTACGGACGGCATAAATTATCAGAATACTGGAAAGGCTGCACTCGCCGGCGAGGCAACGCAGTTCACTGACTCAGGCGGATCAGCGTTCAGTTATTATGTGACGGCGGTCGATGTTGCTGGCAAGGAATCCGAGCCAAGTGCCATCGTCAGCAGCGCCTGGGCTCCCGAACAGCCTCTACCCGGAGAGGAACTTCCATGGCCAAGCGATCCGGACGACCCGTCCAATGGTCAGGTACTGCCAGCGGCTCCCGTTCAAGTGAATATTCAAGGGGATAATGGACAGTACACGGTTAGTTGGGCTGCCAATGCACACGATGACTATGTAACAAGCTACAGCATTTACTTCTCTGATCACTCGGACGGTTCCTACTCCAATATAGGCTCTACGCAAGGAACGCAGTTCAGCTTCCAGAGCGATGCCTCAAGTGGCTGGATCAAGGTTACCGCCTTTAACAGCAAAGGGGAATCGATCCCATCATCACCAGTAAAGTTCGGCGGCTGAAGCTGATATAACACAAACAGAGGGTTCCAGGAAGATCTTCCTGGAACCCTCTTTATTTATAAACATTTAGATATTTGTTCAAAAAGTTTGGTTTTCAGCACCGAGAAGGTTGGATGAAGCTAGGGTCTGAGGAGCGCAGCGTACGTAGTGGGTACGTGAGCACCGGAAGACCCGGGTGAATTCAAGATTCGATGCCGGATCCGCTTCCTGATTAACTTCGTGATCAAAAGCGGACTTTTTGAACTTCCTCTAGTCTTCGATTGTGGATAGATCACCGGTTGGAAGATTCAACTCCCAAGCTTTCAGTACCCGGCGCATGATTTTGCCGGAACGGGTCTTGGGCAGCTTATCCTTGAATTCGATCTCGCGTGGAGCAGCGTGCGCAGACAAGCCTTCTTTGACGAAACGTGAAATCTCCGCCTTAAGCTCATCTGTAGCTACATACCCTTCCCGCAGAGAGATAAAGGCCTTGATAATCTCACCGCGAACCGGATCAGGCTTGCCGATAACTCCCGCCTCGGCTACAGCTGGGTGCTCAACCAGCTTGCTCTCGACTTCGAACGGCCCTATGCGCTCGCCTGAAGAGTTGATCACGTCATCGATCCGGCCTTGGAACCAGAAGTAGCCGTCCTCATCCATATAAGCCGTATCACCAGAAATATACCAGCCTGGGATACGGAAGTACTCCTCATACTTCGGCGCATTGTTCCAGATTAGGCGCATCATTGACGGCCATGGCGTACGAATCGCCAGATTACCCATCCGGTTGGGTGGGAGCTCTTTCCCATTATCATCGATAATCGCCGCTTCTATGCCTGGCACCGGCTTGCCCATAGAGCCCGGCTTGATCGGCATCGACGGATAGTTGCAGATCAATTGCCCGCCTGTCTCCGTCATCCACCATGTATCATGAATTCTATGGCCATAGACTCTATGTCCCCAGCGTACAACCTCCGGGTTAAGCGGCTCGCCAACGGATAGGACATGCCTTAACGAGGAGAGATCATACTGCTTCACGATATCTTCACCGGCTCCCATGAGCATACGGAATGCCGTTGGTGCACTGTACCATATTGTCACCTGGTTGTTAGCTATCGTCTCATACCAGTCGCCAGGGCCGAATCTGCCCCCACGGACTACGTTGGTAACCCCATGCAGCCAAGGCGCGAATATCCCGTATGAGGTTCCCGTTACCCAGCCAGGGTCAGCCGTGCACCAGTACACATCCCCTTCGCGTAAATCAAGGACGACTCTGCCCGTATGATAATGCTGAATCATTGCATTGTGGACATGGTACACTCCCTTCGGTCTCCCCGTTGAACCGGAAGTATAATGAAGGATCATTCCATCCTCACGGTTAAGCCACTCCATTTCCGCTTCAGAGGATGCCTGCTTCATCTCCGCATGGTAGTCAAGCGTATTCTCATCCGTATCAACATTCTCGCCAACGACGAATACCGTCTTCAGCAGCGGTAGCTCATCTCGCTTCACTCGCGGTAGCAGCGCCGGAGTCGTAATAATCGCGGTTGCTCCGCTATCCTCAAGTCTATCTTTGACTGCCGTCTCCATGAATGCTTCGAACAGCGGTCCGACGACCGCACCAACCTTAAGTGTACCGAGAAGTGTAATATATAGCTCAGGACTGCGTGGCATGAAAATGAATACACGGTCCCCTTTAGCTATTCCACGGCTGCGCAGCACATTGGCGAAGCGGTTGGTCAGGTCCTTCAGATCTTGGAAGGTGTACGATTCATTACGGCTTGCATCACTGAAGCGTAGCGCAACACGATCCCCTTTGCCGGCATCGACATGGCGATCTATCGCCTCATAGGCCATATTCACCTTGCCTGTTTCATACCAGGAAAATTGCTTCTCTACTTCCTCCCAATTAAAATTCGCATACGCTTCTTCATAGCTGCCCAGATGGGATGAGGCGGCCTCCGCCCAAATAATTTCTCCTTGCAGTTGACTCATTGTTCCATCCTCCTTGAATCTGTAAGATTGAAAATAATGAAAATAAAAGATGAAGATATGAAAACGGATACAAAAATGGGATGAATAGAAAGGCTAAATTGGTTCGACAACGAGTAGGATGGTATCCGTTCTATGAAGAAGCAAAAAGGGGAGAGAAGTTTGTAAATAATATCACATTGTCAATGTATAATTGTGATCTTTTTGTGTCGGATATCATTATAGCACACGTTATTACGACACGGCTATACTTTTCAAATTTTCATTTTTCTGTTATAAGTGAGAGGAACGAGTTAAGGAGGCGGTCCCATGGAACACCGTAAAACGTATATCCGCCATACGATACCCTATCAGGATAATGAGATCGTCATCGAAGGTCCTGTCTCGCCTTCCCACCTACAGACCTTGCAGATGCATCCCGAGCTAGATGCCTTCCGCAGGCCGAAGGATCAGCATGAGGCTCTGATTGAAATTGCCGGCTTGCCGGAAGGGCGAATTATTCTGGCTAGAGAGAACGAAGTGATTGTCGGTTATGTGACCTTCCACTATCCGGATGAAATGGAGCGCTGGTCACAAGGGCGAATGCCCGATTTGATCGAGCTTGGCGCAATTGAAGTTGCCAATGCCTATCGTTCGATGAAGCTAGGATCAAGAATGATCAATACCGCATTTGAAGACAGTCAGATGGAGAAATACATTGTGTTCACGACCGAATATTATTGGCACTGGGATTTAAAGAGCAGTGGACTCAGCGTCTGGGACTACCGCAAAATGATGGAGCGGCTGATGCAAACCGTGGATATGGTCTGGTATGCGACCGATGATCCGGAGATTTGCTCTCATCCGGCCAACTGCTTGATGGTACGTATCGGCAAAGAGGTGCCTATTGAATCGGAAGAGCAGTTTGATCGGATCCGTTTCCAGCAGCGCTTCATGTATTAGAGGAAGTTCAAAAAGTCCGCTTTTGATAAGAAAACCAATCGAGGCCAATTCATGGATGAGCGACCGCGGTTCAAAGGTAGGTTTTCTTGCGATATAGAATTTCATCAGCATAGCTGATAACTAATAAATTCTATATCTAACACGACGCAAACCAAGGGAGCATATTCGACTTCAAATCTTGAATTCAGCCGGGGCTAAGAGAATGCTTACGAAGTCATGTTTCCTTCGGAAACATCTCAGGTGCTCACGTACAAACCACGTACGCTACGCTCCTTACGTCCCTAGCTTCATCCAACTGAAGCGTTTCGAAAAAACGCACAACGGAAGCATAAGCCTCGGTGCTGAAAACCGGCCTTTTGAACACACATTATTAATATGGACTGCTAGCTGCAACTAAGGGCCATAAGGAGGGAAAGTGAGGCTATGTCTGGAAACGCTTTATTTGTTCATCATGACGAGCTGTCCAATTATTGTTTTCATAACAATCATCCCTTTCATCCGATTCGTCTGCAATCGACACTCGATCTATTGAAAGAGATTCACGCTCTTACGCCCGAGCATATGCTGCAATCACGTCCTGCCGTCCCCGGCGAACTGGAATGGGTCCACCAGCCCGCGTATGTAGAGGCTGTTCAACAATTAAGCAAGAACCCACCTGATCCCGCTTGGACGAAGCGCGCAGAACAGTATGGATTGATGGATGAGGATACACCTTTTTTTAGCGGAATGCATGATGCGGCAACCTATGTTGTCGGCGGTTCTATTACAGCGGTTGAAGCCGTCTTGTCCGGGCAGACAACACATGCCCTGCACTTAGGCGGCGGATTGCACCATGCACTCTCAGGCAGAGCTGCCGGATTCTGCGTATATAATGATGCTGCGGTCGCTATTGAATATGCCAGGCGCCAGTATGGTGCCCGTGTGCTCTATATTGATACAGACGTCCATCACGGAGATGGAGTACAATGGAGCTTCTATTCAGAACCAGAAGTATGCACCTATTCCATCCATGAGACAGGTAAATATTTGTTCCCTGGTACAGGCTTCGTCCACGAACGTGGAGAGCATCACGGATATGGAGCAAGTATGAATATCCCGCTGCAGCCTTATACGGAGGACGATTCCTGGATGGAATGCTTCGAAGCATCGGTTCGTAGACTGATTGCTTATTACAAGCCAGATATGATCTTTAGTCTCCACGGCTGCGATGCCCACGCCCTCGATCCTTTATCCCACATGCAATGCAGCATGAGAATCTATCACGAAATGCCTGCAATTCTGCACGAGTTGGCCCATATGTATTGCGAAGGACGCTGGGTTGCTGTTGGAGGCGGCGGGTATGATCTATGGCGTGTCGTTCCCCGGGCATGGAGCCTGCTCTGGTTGGAGATGAGCGATCACCCGCTGAAGCGGGAGCTTGATGCAGATCCCTCCCTTCACCTCCCGCAAGACTGGATCGATCGCTGGCAGGATCAGGCTGAAGTTCGTCTGCCTACGACCTGGCTGGATGATATGTCACATTGGGAAGGAATTCCGCGCCGGGAAGAGATCACAGCAAAAAACCGCGATATTCTCGCGGTCGCCTTACAGGACTATCCTGAAGTTTGAGTTCAGACGATTCTCTGCAGCATATCATTCACAATCTCAAATGAGCGGCTAGCAGCCTTCTCTGTGAACTCGGCAAAATTCACATCCGCTGTTCCATCTGCCTTATCAGACATTGAACGAAGTACCACATATGGAATCTCATTCATATAACAAACCTGGGCGACAGCGGAGCCCTCCATTTCTACGCAGGCCCCGGCCATGGTCTCATATAACTCACTGACGAGAACACGATCGGCGACGAATTGATCCCCTGAGAGCACTTTGCCTACGATAAAATTGTGGTCTGTACACAGCTTGTCACATGCTTCCTCAGCCAGTTGGATCAGATCTTCATTCGCAGGAAAATCGGAAATCTCTTGATAAGGTATGATCCCGCGCTCATATCCGAGCGGCGTTACATCCATATCATGCTGCTGGCAGGACGAAGAAATGACGATATCGCCAATATCAAGCGTTGGATTAACAGCTCCGGCCACTCCGGTGAACCAGATCATTTCCACTCGAAAATAATCGATTAGCACCTGCGTTGTCATCGCCGCATTCACTTTACCAACTCCCGATTTGCACACGACAACGTTCTTGCCATGGAGCAGACCTTGAACGAAAGAAATACCAGCCCGCTTCACTTCCTCCTTGTCATCCATCCCTTGCAGGAGTAGGGCGATTTCTTCATCCATCGCTCCGATAAGACCAATTCTACTCATAGTTCCGCGACTCCTTCACTTCATATTGTATACAGCTTAAAATTAAACCCTAAAAAAGCCCCTTCAAGAGAAGGAGCTTTTTTCCCGATAACCTTTTTCATATATTTGTTCTGTGTCTATCTTCTATCTGATGGCCACCAGCAAAGCTAAGGCCCCGTTAAGCATTACACATGACTGACAGAGAGTCGCAGAATCGTCTCATGAGGCAAAATCACATGCGGGTTGTCCACCGCTTCCTTCTTCATCAGCTTCGTCAACAAGCGCATAGCGACCGCACCAAGGTCGTACATCGGCTGGGCAACCGTCGTCAATTGCGGACGTACCATCGATGCCATGCGAATATTGTCTACGCTGATAATGGAGAAGTCGTCAGGCACTTTAAGACCTTCATCCTGAATACTGTGAATAGCTCCAATGGCCATTTCGTCGGTAGCTGAGAATATCGCTGTCGGCCGTTTCTTGAGACCGAGGAAATACTTCATAGCCTCGACACCGGATTCGTAGCGGTAGTTGCCAATCCGCACCAAATCCTCTTGATACTCGATTCCAGCCGTCTCGAGAGCGCGTTTATAGCCCTGAAAACGTGCATAACCGTTCGCCGGGTCCTGCAAAGTGCCGCTGATCATAGCAATATTGCGATGACCGTGACGAATCAGCGTACTCACTGCATCGAATGCAGCAGCTTCGTGGTCAATATCCACGGATGGGAACATACCCTTCTCGTCGCTCGTCGCACAGAGTACGATTGGAACAGACGAAGTCTGGAATGCTTGAACATGCTCTTCTGTTACTACTCCGCCCATGAAAAGAAGTCCGTCAACCTGCTTCTCAAGCAAGGTATTTACGACACGAATCTCCTTCTCCTTCTTCTTGTCTGCGTTACATAGGATAATGTTATAGTGGTACATGTTGGCGATGTCTTCGATACCTCGCGCAATCTCTGCAAAAATTGAATTCGAGATGTCTGGGATGACCACTCCGACCGTGGTCGTCTTCTTGCTGGCAAGACCTCTTGCCACCGCATTTGGACGATATCCCAAACGTTCAATCGCTTCGTATACTTTCTTCCTGGTCTGCGGCTTGACATTCGGATTGTTGTTTACAACCCGAGAAACCGTCGCCATCGAAACGCCCGCTTCACGTGCCACATCGTAAATGGTAACCGTCACATTCTTCTCTCCATTGCCAATAGATTTTCACTCGTTCATCCGGTAAGGTCCAGTACCCCAATTAGTTTAATGATACGACAAAATATTACTTTGTGCAATGATAACGCTTCACTTATCCCAGAATTCCTTGTAGAGCTCCGGAAGTAATCTGTGAATGGGAAGTATTCCATACTGCTTGCCCATTCTTGACGAGTATTGCCTGAGGGGATTCATGCTTCACGCCAAGCAACTCGGCAGCAGCATTAGATACCTCTCGATCTTCAATCACATAAATCAAACCATATATAACTCCCTCATTGGGAGCCGCATTCAAATATGCTGTAAACTCTCGATGCGCCCCGGAACTGATTGGGCAACGAGTACTGTGTTTGAACAACAAAAGCGGTTGACTAGTGGATTGCTGCAAAGCGCTATGAAGGTCTTCTATGGATGTTATTCTTAGCAAATTATACATGACATATCCATCCCTTCTTCATTTAGAGGTAATTCAAAAAGTCCACTCCCTAGCTTCGTCCAATCTTGGGTCTGAAAACCGGTCTTTTTGAACACGCACTTTAAGGATCTGTACCTTGCCATATGTTATATTAACAAAATGCGCCCCTTAAAAACAACTTTATTCGTCATTTCTTTTAAATTGATTTACTTCGTTTCTAGAAATTGGCGTTTTTTCACAAATGAAGATAAGCTGGATAAGCGAAATGATATTGTCTCCATCCAGTCAGCGTCCCCAGCTTTACTCGCATACCCGTACAAATCCAGTAGTAGATTAATGCGTTCCTCGCATTTTTCTACCAAGAATGCATCAAATGAGGACACCTCCAATAGTTCCTGCCCGGACTTATAAATGTCATACAATACCGAAGCAAGCTCATTCACACTCGTAAAAACAACTCTTCCTTCCTGGCGCTGTTCCTTTAGCTCAGCTAACAGCTTTGTTACATCCTGCTTAAATGACGGAATTAATTCATAAGAAGAGCAATCCTCGCATTCCAGAATAGGAACTAAGTCGATTTGATACATATTTTCGAAAACTAGCATCCGAAAGCTAAGAGTCATTGCCTGGCCGCAACGGCAGAATAAAAGCACGGTATCACCTCATAATCACATCTGTGCTGTATGTAATCTTTGATTCACATTTGATACAATTAAAATATTGAAATCGATTTTCGTCAAGACTCATTTCAGACAGGGGGAGACTATATTGAGACTAACTGGAAAAAAAGTGATCGCGTTGGTAGATGAGGAGTTCGAGGATTTGGAGCTATGGTATCCGATTTACCGCGTCCGCGAAGAGGGGGCCGAAGTTCATCTCGTCGGCCCGGAGAAAGGCAAAATATACATCGGCAAATATGGGGTTCCTGCAGAAGCTGAATTCTCCTTTGAGGAAATCTCTGCAAATCAATATGATGGCATTCTTGTACCCGGAGGCTGGGCTCCTGACAAGCTCCGCCGCTATCCCAAGGTACTGGAGATGATCCGCCAGCTGCATGCGGCCCAGAAACCGATCGGACAGATCTGCCACGCCGGTTGGGTACTGATCTCAGCCGGAATTCTGAAAGGCGTCACGGTCACCTCAACGCCAGGCATTCGCGACGACATGGAGAATGCCGGGGCGATTTGGAAGGATGAGCCCGTCGTTGTCGATGGACATATCATCTCTGCACGCCGTCCACCGGATTTGCCGCCTTACGGCAAAGCTTATGTCGACGCACTTGCAGCTAAATAACTTGAGAGAAAGCAACGGGGTTGTTCAGAAAGGACAAAACAGCGGGAATACGGAACTAAAAATATGGAAATATCCACATTTTTGTACCACTAAAACCATTGGAGCTCGCAAAGCGCAATAGACAAAATGGTCAGTATTCTCCCCTGATATGAGGCATAGGAATCCTAAAAAACAGTGTGATAGGACTTATCAAGCGGTCAAAAATGTCCGTTAGAGCAAGAAAAAAACAACTAAGCTCTTCTAACGGACACTTTCGACCATTAGAAACAAAAATGCGGTTTTACGCGACATTTCCCCTTTTTAATGGACATAATTGTCCGTTAAAAGAGCAGAGTACCAAAGGAACAACGCTAACGGTCAATTATGTCCGTCCGAGTGATCAGGTCAAACGCAAAAGGGGCGTGTGAAGTACTACTAAAGTAATAATCTTAATTTATAGAATAAAGAAAGGGCCATCCCTTGGTTTTTAAACCTAGAGGGAAGCCCTTATTCATCATAAGATCTTACAAACCCGATAGCAATGGCATGCCATGCTTAGCTGAGCAGGGGTGCATATGGCAGGACTTCTGTATCCTGCAGCGGTGTTTTTCCGCAGCATGATACAACATTTCCAGCTACCAGCGCAGCGGCGCCTCGTCCTTCCAGATGATCCATCTGGCCATCTCCTGGATCGGTGCATTGCCGATCGTATACATATCTCTTTCTCCGCTCTGTAAATCAATAAAATGCAGCATACCGCCGTACGTTCCCACGGCAAGCAGCGCTTC
Organism: Paenibacillus lutimineralis; assembly: GCF_003991425.1. Lineage (NCBI taxonomy): Bacteria > Bacillati > Bacillota > Bacilli > Caryophanales > Paenibacillaceae > Paenibacillus > Paenibacillus lutimineralis. The sequence continues at coordinate 2,196,743 of NZ_CP034346.1, read as the reverse complement.
ATCAGCCGACACGGCAAGACCGCTAATCGTACTGCCGACAAAATAGCGCCAAATCTCCTCACCTTCGCTGTTAATAAGGCGCAGGTAACCGTAAGCATCGCCGAGAATTTGGCCATTCGATACTGTAGCCGCGGCGTATACTCGCATGTCTCCATCCATGCTGGGCCATTCCTTGTCAACAGTAGCTGCATTGTCTGTCAACTCGGCGATTGGAACTTTAATTGTCTCCCCGTTATAGAAATGGCAGGCATTGAACCAGACCTCCCGGCTATCCAGAGAGAAGGTGCAATAATGCGGGTAACTGGATACAGGTGCGATCTCATGAATGACCCGTTCCTTGGTATCGAGCAGCAAATGCTCACTGCACTGGCCGCCGAAGGCGATCCAGCGATTGTCCGGCGATACCGCCCCATGCATCATGGCATCACCGATATAGCGGTCTTCCTCGTCCTCGTCATCTCCATATGTAGCCGGATCGGGGTGGAGTAGAGTCACATGCTCCTGCTCCACAAGAAAGGTTCCCCCGCTCGATACGAGCAAGAGAGACTGTCCGTTTTCGAAAGGAACCATTTTTATAAGGCTTCTTGCAGGTATTTCATCATCGGCGAGTGACTCGTATTGAGGTAAAATATCTTTTATTTGCCGCTGCAGCGCAGCCCACTTATAACGAGCGGCTACAGTACCTTGGAGCTTACAATCCGGCTCGGCTAGAACACGAATTTCTTTGTCGTCTGCCAGCGCTACATATTTTCGATCAGGAGAGACGCCTGCACTGTATATATTAGCAAAGGCCTCTATGCTAGTCGCATCCGCTACATAGATTTGCGGCTGCGCGGAATCGCTGGTTTGGAAGAGGATGCCTCCATTAAGCATGATTGTGATAGGCTCTACGCCTTGCATTTTGTCCTGATATATATCGGAAAAAGGCCAGGTGGCAGGTGGAAATTGGGAGCGCAGCTCCGCGATGTTTCCAGTCTCGTTGGCTGCCTTGATTTCTTTCAGTACTTTGCCGACCAGTCGATGGCGCTTGTCTTCTTCCGGATCCGCCTGTTTCTGCTGCCAGTTGCTCTCCATTCCAATCCTTACAAACTCATTCACATCCACAGCATACCGTTTACCCTCCTGCCGCCACTCCATCGCTAACTCTTCTCGCTGTTGTGTCATCTTTTTTCCTCCTTGTGATAGGCTGGCCTGTTCATAATGAATTGCGCTGCCTGAATCATCTCATAGTTTGTTTTTAAAATCGCCTTACTGTACTTTGTCTTCTCAAAATCAGGGAAACACTGGCTTACTGGGTGTCCATTTAATCTTATACTTAATTCATTTGAATAACTCTGTGCAGCTTCAAATTAAAGCGGGTCCGTCCAACTCAGTCGGTCGATCTTAAGCTTCCTGAACATTTTTTTCTGTAACAGATAAATCGCTTTATTCGTAAACACTGCTCTTTCACTATTGGTTAAACTGCTAAGTAGAAAAAGACGCACAAGAAAAGCAGGACGGAAAAACAACTCATTTTTCCGTTCTGCTTTCATTTTAGGGACTTATTGGACAGCCCCGTTGCTTTTCATAGTCCGTTCTATATCAATAAGATTTAACGTACTTCGGTTCCTAAGTAACGAACCAGTTCCGCTTCCACCTCAGTGCTCGTCGATAGACGGTAGCAATGGGCGCCTAATTCACGACTCTCACTAGCGTAAATATTCAGTATCCGGTGCTTGACGCGAAGAAGGGATTGCGACGACATGCTCAGGTTGCTTACCCCGAGATAGAGCCAAATCGGAAGTGCCCTCTCATCGCTGGCCAGCTCGCCGCATACACTGATCGGAATTCCCGCTTCCTTCGCCGCTATAACGGTCTGTCGAAGCATACGTAGTACCGCCGGATGAAAAGGGTGATACATATGGGCAATCTTCTCATTCATCCGGTCTACAGCAAGCACGTACTGGACCAGATCATTCGTGCCTATGCTGAAGAAATCTACTTCCTGAGCCAGAAGATCTGCAATCGCTACGGCTGCTGGGACCTCAATCATCGCCCCGATCGGTACATTGTCGTCATAGGCAATTCCTCTAGCGGTAAGTTCTTGCTTGGCTTCCTGCAAAATTTCTTTCGCTTTGCGAACCTCCTCCAGCGAGGAGATCATCGGATAGAGAATTTTAACATTACCGTAAGCACTTGCCCGCAGAATAGCCATTAACTGCGTTTTGAAAATTTCTTTATTATCAAGGCTTATACGAATGGCCCGGAATCCCAGCACTGGGTTCTCTTCTTCAGGGATCGTAAAGTATTCCAGCTGCTTATCACCGCCGATATCCAATGTTCGGATCACGACCGAATGCTCTCCCATTCTCTCGGCGATCTGACGGTAGACCTCAAACTGCTCCTCTTCGCTTGGGAAGCCCAGCCGATCCATATACAGAAATTCTGTCCGGAACAGCCCAACTCCCTCCGCTCCATATTTGAAGGTCAGCTCCAGATCCTTCACCGAGCTAATATTGCCAGCCAGCTTCATCCGCACATTATCCTTCGTTACAGGGTCCACCGTAGCGAGTAGCTGCAGTTGTTCCTTCCTCCGCCGCTGTCTCTCGGCAATCGCTGTATATTGATCGATAATGACATGATCCGGGTTCAGGAAAATAGCTCCTTCATCCCCGTCAATCACCAGAAGATCGCCTGTCTTAAATATCTCTGTCAAGGAATCCTCCAGGCCTGAGACGAGTGGAATTCCAAGCGCTCGTGCCATAATTGCCGAATGCGAAGTCTTGCCCCCAGCTATCGTTACCATCCCCAGCACACGCTGTGGATTCAAATGGACAAGCTGTGAGGGGGACAATTCCCGGGCTACCAGGATATAGGGCTGTGTATCGGAAGGCAGTGTAATATCTGGGGTTCCGAGCAAATGCTTAAGCAATCGGTTACCAACATCCTTAATATCAAGCGCCCGCTCCTTCATATACTCATCATCCAACAGATCAAACATCGTTACAAAATGATCAATCGCCTCTTTAACAGCCACTTCGGCCGCTTTGTATTGACGCTCTATAATCCCGCGAATTTCACTCATAAAAACAGGATCTTCCAGTATGGCGATATGTGCATCAAAAATGTTAGATTCTGCTACTCCAACCGTCTCTTTAATCTCGTTCTTCATGAACTCGATTTCAGTCTTGGACGTTCTAATGCCTTCATACAGCCTTTCGAACTCCTTGGCCAAATCCACACTTTCCATTCGCCGATCCGGAACATCCCATTCCCAGGTGGGCAGCACAAATGCCTTGCCGATAGCAACACCAGCCGCTGCACCAATACCTTGTATCATGTTTCGACCCCCTAAACCTATTTAAACCCTTATAGAGGTTGTTCAACAAGCCAGTACTGAACTCTGACTATTGAACACGCATTTATAGGATAGTCTCTCTCTATTTCTTAATGGTAAGCCCAGCCTCATTCTTTTGTCAAAGGAAATAGTGCAGACAAGTGAAAATCGCCCGGCATAGATTATACCGGACGATATTCAAGGTCCTATTAGCTCTGGATTGATTCTCTTAACCGTGGCGTTTGCCGATCAGGAGGCTGTCCTCCACCTTAATACAGCGGTCCATAATGACGGTGAGCCCGCCTTTAACGGCGGTGTCAGCCGCTTCCTCGTTAATGATGCCCTGCTGCAGCCACAATACGTTAGCGCCGATCTCAACCGCCTCCTTGGCGATCTCAGGTGTATATTCGCTGCGGCGGAAGACATCAACAATGTCTATAGGCTCAGGAATATCCTTAAGCGATGGATAGACCTTCTCGCCGAGAATTTCACCCGAGACGACAGGGTTGACCGGGATAATCCGGTATCCATTGCTCTGCAATGCCTCAGCAATCATATGAGAAGTACGATCCGGCTTATCAGACAAACCGACAATCGCAATATTTCCGGCCTTCTCTAGAATTTCTTTGATTTTCTCTCTGCTTGGATTTTCAAATGCCATTTTGCTTACTCCTCTCTAAATGTATGTTCACAAAGTCCCGTTTTCAACCCACTCCACATTACCCCCAAGTGCAGTAATATGGTCGAAGAATCCTGGATACGATTTGGCGACATGATGCGCATCCTTGATGACTAGCGGCTGCTGGCAACGAAGACCTACAACAGTTAGAGCCATGATAACCCGATGATCGTAATGCGCATTGATTGTGACGCCGCCTGGCAACTCACCTGGACGACCGTGCACGATGATCTCCGCCTGGCGCTCTTCGACATCGGCACCGGCTTTGCGGAGCTCGTTCAAGTAATCAGTAATGCGGTCGCACTCCTTGTACCGCAAATTCTCTACATTATAAAAACGGGATGTGCCATCGGCGAAGACCGCAGCAGCTACCATAGCGAGTACGGCATCTGTCGCTGCATCGCCATCGAACTCAATTGGCTTCAAGTGACCATTGCCGAGGACGTGAACGACTCCGTTCTCATGGGTTAGTGGAACTTCCATCATGCGCAGTACGTCAACGATTGCCCGCTCGCCTTGCTTGCTCTGTTCCATCAGACGATGCACCTTCACATCTGAATTCGTCACAGCCGCAGCAGCCAGAATTGCTGCTGAGCCTGGATAGTCTCCCTGCACCGTATAATCCCTCGCTTGGTAGGATTGACGACCAGGCACTTTATAATTCATCAAATCCTCGCTGGCATGGATGACAATTTCCGCCTGTTCCAGCACCTCTAGCGTTTGTCCGATAACGACCTTCGATTTCAGATCATTGACAACCTCAATCTCACTGTCCTCTTCAAGCAATGGTGTGAGGAACAGTAGAGCGCTAAGGAACTGCGAACTGACCGCACCGGATACTCTTATCTTGCCGCCCTTCGGTGCACCGCCACGAACAGTAATTGGGAGCTTGCCATCCCGATGCTCGATTTCAACACCCATGCTCTGCAATGATTCGATCAAGTCATCATGCGGACGCTTGCCCAATGAATCAGGATACGTATTCACAAAGGTAATATCCGGGGACAGGGCCGCAATCGCTAATAGAAAGCGCAGCACAGCGCCTGCATTGCCTACGTTCAATTCCTTGATATCCTTCGGATGCCGCCCGAAGCCTGTGATGACGATTTTCTCTTCATCCTCTTCCAATACAGCGCCAAGATCAGCAATACAACGACGCATCGCATCGCTGTCCTCGCTGTGGGCTGGATAATAAATCGTGCTTGTACCCTCAGCCAGCGCGGCAACCAACAAATAACGTGTTGTATAATTCTTTGACGATAACGCTCCGATCTCTCCCCTTAACTCAGGCGTTGGTCTAACGATAACATCCATACTATAAGTTCTCCTTTATGAATTGATGATTAACCGCGGCAAAGCATTAAAATTTCATCTGACACTTGTTCAACACTCTTACCTGTCGTATTCACATGATGATGTGCGAACAAATAAGCGTGCTTTCGTTCATCCAGCAAGGTCTCTATCCGCTGCTTCGCGCCCCCGGCCAGTAAGGGTCGATTCTTATCTTCGCCAACACGGCTTAGAATCTCCTCTACTGTCGCAGCAAGGGCCACAACTTGTCCATGCCCGAGCATGCACTTGCAATTGCTCTCCCGCAGCACAGCCCCTCCACCGGTGGCCAGAACGATACCACCCTCTTGCAGGACCCGATCAAGCACATCCGACTCTAGATCGCGGAAATAAGCTTCACCCTTCTCAGCGAAGATCTCCGGAATAGAGCAGCCGGCCTGCTGCACGATCTGCTGGTCAAGATCAATCAGACGGTAGCCAAGCTTATCAGCCAAATGCGCCCCTACTGTTGATTTACCAGTCCCCATCATGCCGACAAGTATAATATTATCCTTATGACTACTCAACATCTCACCTACTTTAATTCCAGCTTGACAGCAAACTTTTTTCATATCATAACACAAGAGCACGCTGATGTGGCACTGCCTATCCTTCAGTCCCTCAGGAAATACACTAATGATTCCAAAAAGACGCCGCAGCAAGCGGAAATCCGCTGGGTGCGACGTCTTATTCTTGCTCTATATAATAGAGCTCTGCTGAGATACGGGCTTCTCTGCCCAGTTACTCAGGCTTAGAACCATTGATGATGGAATACGCCTTCTTTGTCTACACGCTTGAAGGTGTGAGCGCCGAAGTAATCACGTTGCGCTTGAAGCAGGTTCGCTGGCAAGCGATCTGTACGGTAGCTGTCGTAGTAAGCCAAGGCACTAGAGAAGCCTGGTACTGGAATACCGTTCTCTACTGCTGCGGCAATCACTTTACGCCAAGCATCTTGATAGCTCTCAACGATGTTCTTGAAGTAAGGATCGAGCAGTAAGTTCTTAAGCGCAGCATCGCGATCATAAGCATCCTTGATATTTTGCAGGAACTGCGAACGGATGATGCAGCCACCGCGGAAGATCATAGCGATATTGCCATATTTCAAATCCCAACCATACTCATCGGAAGCCGAACGCATTTGTGCAAATCCTTGAGCATAGGATACGATTTTGCTGGCGAACAGAGCTTTACGTACATTTTCAATGAATTCTTGCTTGTCGCCTTTGAATTCCTTCTTAGCCGGGCCGTTCAGAATCTTGCTTGCAGCCACGCGCTCTTCCTTCATCGCAGACAAGAAGCGGGAGAACACGGATTCAGTGATCATAGACAATGGAACTCCAAGATCGAGTGCGCTTTGGCTTGTCCATTTACCAGTACCCTTCTGGCCAGCTGCGTCAAGAATGACGTCAACCATAGGTTTTCCGGTTTCTTCATCGTATTGTGAGAAGATGTCAGCTGTAATTTCGATCAGGTAGCTGTCGAGCTCACCTTTGTTCCACTCGCTAAAAATTTCATGCAATTCCTTGGCATCCGTGCCGAGGACATCCTTCAGCAAATGATAAGCTTCGCCAATAAGCTGCATATCTCCGTATTCGATACCGTTGTGCACCATCTTCACATAGTGCCCGGCGCCGTCCGGTCCAATATATGTACAGCATGGGTCACCGTTTACTTTTGCAGAAATTGCAGTCAGAATAGGTTCTACAAGTTTATAAGCACTTTCCGGTCCGCCTGGCATAATGGAAGGCCCCTTAAGCGCGCCCTCTTCCCCGCCGGATACGCCAGTACCGATGAAGCGGAATCCTTTGGCTTCGAGGTCTTTGCTGCGACGCTGAGTATCCGGGAAGTAAGCATTGCCGCCATCGATAATAATATCACCTTGATCCAGATGAGGAAGCAAGCTCTCAATCGTTGCGTCAGTAGCTGCACCGGCTTGTACCATAATTAAAATTTTACGTGGAGTTTCAAGAGATTGAACGAACTCTTCAATGGAGAAGGTGCCGACAAGGTTTTTGCCTTTGCCTTCATTTTCGAGCAAATCATGAGTTTTTTGCGGAGAACGGTTAAACACCGATACGGTAAAACCTCTGCTTTCAATATTCAGGGCTAAATTCTTGCCCATAACGGCAAGGCCAATAACGCCAATTTGTTGTTTTGACATGGTCTCCATCCTTTACTCACTGTTTATTTTTTTCAATACTATCATTTTAACTCTTTTGTGAATAGAAGTGAATACCTTCATCATATCCTCATAAAACAAGCCCCAGGTTCTCAGGGGGCCTGCAATAATATTTTGCACAGATTGCAAAAATTATATTGTTCGTATTTAGTTCATTTTCAAAAAGGCGATCATTTATCCTTGCTAAAGGCTATTAATTTACCACTCCAGGCGGATTAATTCGAGCCTGATCTTACGAAGTTTCTCCTTGCAAGCCTCGGCGCTCTCTTGATCTCCCTCTTGCAGAGCGTCATACAGTTTCTCAAGTTCTGCATCAAGCTCCTTCCGCAGCTGCTCAAGCTGCTTCTCCGCGAGTTGAGCCATATATAATTCAGCCATTTTCTTCACATCAACCACTGGCCCTTTTTGATAAATAACCTTATGTTCTACTCCGTTGATTTCTACCTGTCGGATTAGTTCTCCGAACAGAATGTTCTCGACCACGATCTGCCGATCTTTGAACCGTTTTACGACAGCATGCCCGCGTAGATCACCGATTAATTTCTCCAGCCACTCGGCCAGTTTGGCATCCTTGATAACATAATCGCCAACCAGCTTGTATCCATTCGCTATACGCTGAAAACGCAGCTTCGTCAGCTTGCGGCCTGTACGGACTGAGATAATGAAAGTCGTCTCATTCTCGCTCCAGTATAGAGAATACCCGTCTTGGATCAAATCACGGATCAATTGCTGAATGTGCCGACGGTCGAATCGGAGTTCCAGGTTGCAGTATTCCACTTCATAACTTTTATTCACGGCACTCCCTCCTCATCATTTGTGAGTGCTAAAAAGCCGATGCTGTCTGGATTTAGCTCTCACCTTCATCTCCCGATTGCGGCTTACCCTATCTTATACTTCATATTATGTAACGGAACTTGGATTATTGATTAATTTTCCCCATCTCTAAGCCCGATCTGCGACAAAAGGGCAGGAAAGGCCCGGCAGGCAAGATCACGCCTATTTTCGCTATTAGCTGTACAACCTAACTATAACAATGTTTATGCTATACTAAAAAATATGTGTTCAAAAAGTACGGTTTTCAGCACCGAGAAGGTTGGATGAAGCTAGGGTCTGAGGAGCGGAGCGTACATTTGGGGTACGTGAGCACCGGAAGACCCGGGCTGAATTCAAGATTCGATGCCGAGTTACTCCTTGATTCACTTCGTGATCAAAAGCGGACTTTTTGAACTACTTCTAGAATAGTTAAATTGTGACATGATGTGCTTGATTGAAGCACTGAATATGGAGGTTAATCATGATGACGAATTTCAACGGTTTCACCGCGCAGGATTTCGATGTATTCACAGTACCTGGCCTAGAGGGCAGAATGGAAGCGATTATCGCTCAGGTCAGACCGAAGCTGGAGGATCTGGGCCAGACACTGTCCACCTATCTGTCCGCACTTTGCGGAGAGGAGATGTACCCCCATGTCGCCAAGCATGCTAGACGGACTGTCAATCCGCCAATTGATACCTGGGTGGCCCTGGCAAGCGCCAAACGCGGTTATAAGGCTTTGCCGCATTTCGAAGTAGGACTGTTCTCTACGCATCTGTTCATTATTTTTGCGGTTATTTATGAGAGCCCAAACAAGCTTGTATTCGCCGATTTCCTGGACAAGCATGCGGCCAAAGTGAAGAAGATGGTACCTGAGCATTTCTTTTGGTCCATGGATCACTTCAATCCGGTTGGAACCCCACATGCAGAAGTCAATTCCACTGAATTAAAGGTGATGGCTGAGCGGCTCAAAAACGTCAAGAAGGCGGAAATGATGTGCGGTTTGCGAATTGAGCGCGATGACCCCATTCTGCTCGATGGCGAAAAGCTGCTTGCTAAGATCGAAGAGACTTTTGCAACCCTGCAGCCTCTGTACAAAGCCTCTTTTTAAAAAGATATCATTGTGCCTGTCCTCCTTCTCCCGGACTACCCATCGGTGGTATCCGCCTATCACCTCCGTACTTATTCGGTACTCAGACGATAGCTTGGCCGGGAGAGGATGAGATGCACGAAGAACAGCAAGCCCATAGAACAGCCACTGGCCAGAAATGGGGCCGATGGACCAAGCCAATCCCATAATTTCCCGGAGACGATTGGTCCGATAATCATACCGAAGCCCTGGATCGTCAAGAAGAATCCCCAGACCGTCCCCTTCTCCCTCTCCGGAATCAAATGCGACAGCATCGTATCCCAGGTTGGCAGAATGCAGGAATAGCTAAGCCCGATCAGGATAACTAGAATCCACACGATTGGAATTGAGCGGGTAAGCGCAAATAGGCAGACCGAGATAGCGGCCGAGGCAAAGCCGACGTTTAGAAACAATCTTGTCCCGTAACGATCTACTAATTTACCGACCGGAATTAATCCAGCGACAGCAATCCCCCCACCAGCTATTAACATGGCGCTGTAGGCTTCAGGTGACAGCCCTAGTTCTGTTCTAACATATAGAGTTATAACCGGTGTCAATAACCCGATCGCAAATGTCTGAAGGAAGAGCGCCGGGTATAGAAAAGGACTTACCTTCAAATTATGCCGAATATGGTGCAACGTATGACGGATGTTCTGCAGCAGTGCGCGCAATCTGCCCTTCTGCCCCTCACTTCTAGATGCGGCGTACACCTGCTTATTTCCTTTACCGGGCAAGAATAGTGAGATGATCACAACAACGACCATGCAGGCAAGTAAGAACCAGAATACCAGCGTATAAGACTTACTGACGAGAAAGTTAATAATAATCGGCCCAAGCCCTGTTCCACCAAGACTGGAAATCTGGATGACTCCCATCGCTGTGCCGAAGTTTTTCTTCTCCTTCGTCACTGCGGAGATCCCCATCATTACACAGGGCCATAAAGGCGCCGTTCCAATGCCAAGCAGTGCGCAGCCAAGCACAATAAATCCTACGGTCTTAATGAAGCTGAGGATCAGCACCGCTCCTAGTGTGATCAATAGTCCAACCGCCATCGTCATACGGAACCCGAGCCGTTCTACAAGCCAGCCCGCCGGGCTTCGAAACAGGTTGTCCCCGATATACTGGAGCGAGAAGGAAAGTCCGATCAGGAAAGCGCTAAGCTTCAGCACATCTCCCATATAGACCGGCAGCACCGATACCAGCAAAGAACCTTTGACGAACTCGACCAGAAACATAATGATCCACAGACACACAAAGGTCGGAGTTAACAACGATTTGTTAACAAGCTTTGATGTCATTTTCATCTGCTCACCCCTCCCCGGGAAGATGATCTCCCCTTCTTCATTGATATCAGTTTGCCCATTTTTTGGCTCCCTTTTACCTGCAGAACAACAGAATTCATCATACGACTGAATCTTTTCTTGCATTCCGGTCGCTTTTTGCTATACTCAAGCTTGTTAATTTTTTAAGAAAGGCGGAAGACGACTAAATGGATCATCAACGTACGCCGTTATTTACTGCACTTAAGCAGCACGCGGCCACTAACCCTGTACAATTCCATATTCCCGGACATAAGAAAGGCCAGGGTATGGATAAAGAGTTTCATGATTTTATTGGCGATAATGCTCTGTCTATTGACTTGATCAATATCGCCCCGCTTGATGACCTCCATCAGCCGTCGGGCGTAATTGAAGAAGCCCAAAACCTTGCAGCCGATGCCTTTGGGGCGGATTATACCTTTTTCTCGGTGCAAGGTACCAGTGGAGCTATCATGACCATGATTTTGTCTGTTTGCTCTCCTGGGGATAAGATTATCGTACCAAGGAACATCCATAAATCGATCATGTCGGCGATTATTTTCTCCGGAGCGAAGCCTGTCTTCGTATCCCCGGCTCAGGATGCCAATCTCGGAATCGATCACGGAATTACGACCTCTTCGGTACGCAGAGCGCTGCAGAAGCACCCTGACGCCAAGGCGGTATTGGTTATCAATCCGACCTACTATGGGGTCTGCGCTCATCTGAAGGAAATTGTTGACCTGGCTCATAGCTATCATGTTCCTGTACTTGTGGATGAAGCGCATGGCGTTCATATTCATTTCCATGAAAATCTGCCTATGTCTGCGATGCAAGCTGGAGCGGATATGGCGGCAACCAGCGTTCACAAGCTGGGCGGTTCAATGACGCAGAGCTCTGTGCTCAATCTGAATACGAAGAATGGCTATGTGAATCCTCAGCGTGTCCAGACGATTATGAGTATGCTGACGACGACCTCCACTTCTTACGTGCTGCTGGCCTCACTGGACACTGCGCGAAGAACTCTGGCTCTTCATGGCCATGAATTGGCCGAGGAATCGATTCGATTAGCTGATTATGTTCGCCGCAGCGTGAACGACATTGAAGGCTTGTACAGCTTCGGTCGTGAAATCCTCGGCAGCGAAGCCACCTACGATCTCGATCCTACCAAGGTGACGATTCATGTCCGCCATTTGGGCATCACCGGCTACGAGACGGAGAACTGGCTCAGAGAACATTACAAGATCGAAGTCGAGCTCAGCGATATGTACAATATTCTGTGTCTGATCACGCCTGGAGATAATCAGGAGACAGTGGATACGTTACTAACCGCTCTACGAGAGCTGTCCAGTTTGTATTATAAAGAAGGCAACGCCAACGAACTGATCGTTAAAATACCGGAAATTCCGCAATTATCGCTTATTCCTCGTGACGCCTTCTATGCTGATACCGAGGTGGTTCCGTTCGCGGATTCAGCTGGCCGAATTATTGCCGAATTCATATATGTCTATCCTCCTGGAATTCCGATCCTCTTGCCTGGTGAGGTTATCTCCCAGGACAATATCGATTATATTCAGGATCATGTCTCGGTCGGATTACCTGTAAAAGGACCTGAAGACCGTTACATCAAGAACGTTAAAGTTATTGTCGAAGCTGATCCGATCTTCTAATAAAAACTTGAGACAGGACTTGAAGGCTGTATATACAGTCTTCAAGGTCCTTTTTTTATTCAAAAAAAGAGCTGCCCCAGGCAACATAAATGCCAAAGACAACTCTTATTTATCGAAAAATTTATGCTTCGTCCAATTCGGATACGAGCTGATTGTAAGCTTCTTCTACTTGACTCCACTCATCTTCGTCCTCGATATTGTACAGCACCATTTCTTCATTCTCTTCTTCCATGCGTAGAATGATGCCGTCGGCTCCCGGATTGTTGCGTTCAAGCAGCAATGCATACAGCTTCTCGCCTACGTCAAATGTCTCAACGAGAACCATGTCCACGTCATTTCCATTCTCATCCGTTAGAGTCAACACGAACTCTTCATGCTCGTGGTCATGATCATGATCATGTCCGCAACCGCATGCTTCGCCGTGCTCGTGATTATGCTCGCTCATTCAAAATACCTCGCTTTTAGTTTAAAGTTATCAACCTTGTGGTATCGTAACACTTTACAACGGACAGGTCAATTTAGATTACTAGGGCTAGTTATTTGAGCACATTAACGTTCTTCTCTGAGACTAAGGTGAAATCCCCTCCACCTGCTGGTTTCATGTAGAAGCCGATTTTATATTTCCCAGCATTCTTGAAATCATAGTTGAAATCCTCAGTCCGGAACCAGAAATTATCCTTATTATTAGGAATATCACTCGTCTGAATTACAGTTGTGTTGCCGTCTGGAGAAGTGATAGATACCCTAACTGCGGATATATCGGTCTTTAAATTGTCGACCTGCGTGAATACATTGAACTTCAGCTTCCCGCTCTTGTTGATATCGCCGAAGACTTTGCCATCGGACGATTGGATCAGAGAGATATGTACATTCGGTTTATAATAATATACCGTCTTCGTAGAGTCATCATAATAAATCAACCCTTCAAGTTCACGAACAGGAATATACGTCTTCCCATCAATGATATAACTGCCATCATCAAGCTCTCGGCCATTCATCAGCAGACGGACTTTCTGGGAAGCCGAGTCAGCGAATAGCAGTGAACCTCCCATCAGGGAGAATATAGTAACGAGTATTGCAACTCTTCTCCATTTCATAAATGATACCCCTCCATAAGATTCATGTTGATGTAAATTTATACTCCAAATATTGAACCAAGTTGCGCTGTTTTCATGAAAGGTTATTATTTTTTTGAAATAATTTCGGGCCAGCATTGGAAAATGATATATTAATACGTAGTGCAGCATCAAAAAGAAGAGGTGAATAAATATGTCATTAAGCTTGCAAATGCTAGGAACAGGCGGTGCCTTTGCCAAGCAATATTTCAACAATAATGCGCTTCTCAGTGTTGAAAATTTCACACTGCTGATCGATTGCGGAATTACCGCTCCCATCTCTTCGCATCAAATAGGTAGGACACCAGATGAGATCGATGCGATTCTAATCACCCATATCCATGGAGATCATGTCGGTGGCCTGGAGGAATTCGCCTTCCGGATGAAATTTCAATACGGGCGTAAGCCGGTCCTATATATTAGTGAGAAGCTAGTCCAACCACTATGGGAAAATACACTCAAAGGTGGATTAACTCAGGAAGGAATCTCTTCGCTGGAGGATGCCTTTGAGGTTCATACGTTGAAAGAAGGAATTCCGTATTCTCTGTCACCAAATCTCACTGTTGAATTAATTCAAACTCCACACATCCCCGGAAAAGATAGTTATTCGCTATACATCAATCAAGAGGTTTTCTATAGTGCGGATATGACCTTCCAACCTGAGTTATTAATGAAGCTTGTTCGCGAGCGGGGCTGCCGTACCATTCTGCATGAAGTACAGTTTATCTCGCCTGGGGCGGTGCATACGACACTGGATGAACTGCGCAGCCTGCCTGAGGACATTCAGCAAATGATGTATCTGATGCATTATGCGGATGATATGGAGAACTACATTGGCAAAACAGGTCCAATGCAATTCTTACGTCAACATGAGATCTATTCATTATAAATATAAGCAGCCGCAGGCAAGGTGCCTGCGGCTGTCAACGTTACATCGTGGAAATTGATTTATTCGAACCTTGGCAATGCGTCCAAATTGTTGGTCGGGTCGCCATCCGCGTCTCCACGGATGTACATTTCTCCGTCCCTTCCCTTGAATACATTGACCCCTGCAATAGCTCCGGCTTTCACTTCCTGCAAAGCCTGCTCATAATCAAGAACCCGGCCGCTGGAGGTTTTGAACGCGGTAAGATCACCGTCTCCATTTTTCTGGACTGCGATAAAGGTCTCACGTGTATTCATTTCCATCTGACTATCACATCTCCTCTTCATTGTTTCCCTTCACAGGGCTCCCGTGAGAGGGATGTGTATAGTTTGTCCCAAATTGCGGAATGTATGAGAATTAGAGCTCCAGCGATTTCTCCATTCTGACATGAGGTATATTAGCATCGAGGAACGTCTCCGTGGAGGTCGTTACATAGCCTAGCTTCTGGTAGAAGGCCTCTGCCTGACACTGTGCATCCAGCACAGATTTCGTCAATCCCAGCTCACGAGCCAGCTCCTCCATAGCAAGCAGCAGTACCTTGCCAATGCCTTGTGAACGGAAGTCTTTGCGGACAGCGATCCGCTGCATTTTCGCCGCATTATCCTTGTAGTATATTAGACGACCTGTGGCAGCATACCTTCCATCAACCTCGATAAGAATGTGATGGGCGTCCGGTCCAATCACATCATATTCATCGATTTCGAGTTCCTCCGGAACCTTTTGCTCCTGCACAAATACCTCTTTTCGAATGTTGCACGCTTCTTCCAACTGTTCCTCTGTCTTTACAGGTACAATTACAGCAGCCATTCCTATCCCTCCCATATTCATAAATCTATATACTGCGCATTAAAAATAAAAACTTGCATCATTATACAAAAATTTTATTTTAATGTATAGTTGGGGTAATACTTGGAGAGAAGGAGCTGTTAAACCGGTGTACGGACTAACGATTGGTGCGGCAATTATCATTTCCGTTCTTCTGATTGTCCCGATGTTCTATGTCACTAAGAAAGGGTATTCCCGTAAATGGGAAGATGAGTAAGCAGTTCCAAGTCAGGATTCCGTGGAGTATACCTTTTTCTGGACAGCTGGAGCGTAGACACCGTTAGATATAGAGGGGCTAGACCACCATGGAACCTTGGCTTGTCTATCCATCGTCTTCTGGCTAGTCGACAGGCTGCAGCCCGTTATAGTAAACAGCATAGTTACGGTCAACATGACCATCATAAGTACTTTACTCCAACGAAACTTAAACCGCGTTTGATCGAATTTCATTTTGTGTCTACCCCCGTTCGGATTATAGTCATATCCTCATAATCTCCAATAAATGGAGATTGTATAATGATTAACTAATTCTAGTTGGAAAATGTAGAGCTTTTCTTCATGATTTGTATAAAAAAAGTTTGACATAATTGGCTCTCCCTGATATGATGAATTTTGTCTTCACTTATATTCTGATCTGTTAGCTCAGCTGGGAGAGCACTATCTTGACAGGGTAGGGGTCAGTGGTTCGAGCCCACTACAGATCATTGCTGAGAAGCCTTGATACATAAGGCTTCTTTTATTTTTATCCATTGTGATTTAATCACAAAACAAATGAGTTGACGCAAAATTGACGCAAAAAAAGCCGATAGCTTATGATAAATATTCATAAGTGCCGACTTTAAATGTCAAATACAACTCACATCAATTCATACTTCTTTCCGGTTATTATTTCAGTGATGGCTAGTTTACATCGATCGGGCAAATCGGTTTTATATGGGTCAATCAACACCCTCTTGTCACCGTCCTTCATGTAATGTGCAACCACTCTTAATTGTTTCCGGTATTTCCTCACCATCTTCACCTTCCGTTTGATCCCCCTTATAAGTCCCGTTTTTTATGGCCCTTTTAATCGCATTTGCAATAAGTTGATGTATGAAGACCTGTGTTTCTTGTGAGAACTGGTTGATATGTATTTTGGGGATTGGCTCTTGTTCTTTAATTAAATTGTTCTGATATTCCTCAACCCATTCTCTTTTTATCTTCCAGTAACCTCCGTCTTTATATGCTCTTATTTGCTTGGCATTTATTCGGCGTTTTAAGGTAGGTTCACTTATGCCCAAGAATTTAGCTGTTTGTTTTAGACTCATGATATGCGGAATACTTTCCATTCCACTCACTCCATTTTACAAGTTTTACTCATTTTTATTGGCAATTCAACTTTATATTATACGAAACACAGGCCCTACCTCCTACAGAGACATTGATTCTAACAAAAAAAAAGTCCCACCTCTTGGTGAGACTCTTCATTCATTCAGTTTATTTCATATTAGTTGCTTCTGTAATTTGTAATTCGATCTCAGCAAGCTGCCGTTGGGCTTCTGCTAGATCAGCCTTGTATTTGGCTAGCTCTTCGTTTCTGCTATCAAGTCGACTCTTGTAAGTCGCTTCTGATTCCGTGCCTTTTGTATTGTCGGCGTCTTTTTGGGCGTTAGGAATGATATCAGATTCATACAACTTTATAGATCCTTGTAGTGAAGTGATTTTTCTTTCAGCGGCTTCCTTCTTGATATTAAGTTCGTCAATAGCTATATTGCTTGACGTTGTTGTTTCTGTACCCAATGTAATCACCTTCTTTTTAGTGTCAACAGTTAGGGGCGTTCCCGTAGCTTTAGACATTGCCCGGACAGGTACATAAGTTGATCCGTTTAAAATCGCACCTTCAGCGATCTTTTTCCCATCCTGATTTTGAATAGTATAAACTCCTGTAACCTTCGCCCCAAAAATACTTTGAATTGAATCTGCAAACGCTGGCATAGTGGAAAATATAAGAGCACCTGCTATAAAACCAACAACGAATTTTTTCAAAGTGAACACTCCTTAGGAAATAATTTCTACTTCCTATTATCGTCCACTATCGACAAAATTTAAATAATTCTACGGAATATTCACTTGTGCTAATAACTGTCCTGATCTACTCCACAGTTTCAAGTTCCTTGTTCCAGGATCGAATGTCATGTTATATGCCGTATAATCCAATTCACCCTGTAGGGATCTTCCAGATCCTTCTGATTTTAGCTGATCCCAACTTAAGACAGAAACGCTGCCGTATCCTCTTAGTCTAATTTCTGAAAATTCAGCGGTTAATCTGTCGCCACTCATATACAAGCCGGATGAAGAACTTGGAAGGCTTATAGAAGCCGTGGACGATCCTGTTTTGAAATATAAGTCCGGAATTGAATTTGGATATCCTAGCGACCTCATTTCGATTGAATTAGAGGAAGATGAACCAACCTTAAACATTCTGTCCGAACTGCTCATTTCCGCACGGGGATAATTCCCAGATGCTGATGTCTGAATGAGCGAACCAGTTAGGAAGGCAGAACTCAGCAAATCTTCATAATAAGGGATACGGACATGTTCCGGTATCGGTTGATCCGGGCCGAAGGAGATGCCGTTTTGATCTATTTTCGCAACAATCAAGTTTCCACCAATCTCTACTCCAGATAGATTATCAAACACATGTCTTATCATTTCTCCTGCGGTTTTATTTCCAGCATCCAACATAGGTCTTATTAAGTCTTGTGCTTCGTCTGCATAAACTCCTCCAGTATGAGGTATTGTTTCGGTAGGCGATGCCTTGTATGTGTGAATTTGAAAATTATCGCTCGGTTGAACGATATGAACTTGAACAGCTCCGTCCTTGTATTCAGCAGCTAGAACCGCTACATCTCTAGTTTTTGGATCTAAACCGTTTACTATATCAGGATGCATTTTCGAAAAATAATTGCAGCTTTCAATAACCACCTTTTGAAGCTCTTGTATTGTCTTATTTTTAGCTGTTCGGAATCTTTCCATAGTGATATTGGCCACACCAAGGCTACCACTCATAAACACTAAGAGATCTCCAATTCTAACCAATTTTCTAAATGGCTCTATCAATCTATACATCCGTCCGTTAATTTGTTTTACAACCGCTGTATCAGCAGCAATCATTAAGCAATCGTTATTTTGAAAACAAACACAAAGACTCATAATATCATCTCCACATGCTATATTTACTAAAAAGAAAGAGTCAACATATCGTAAGTATCACTTATATAACTATCACGCTGTGCTGTGTGTTCTACAAGCTCTACAGCCAATTTCTGAACGTTCCCCAGTGTCATTTCTCCTAAAGATGCTATACGGGATTCTAGCCACATGCTAGGGGCATAAACAGCCCTACTTAACCCCCAAGTTATTCCTGCTTCAGGCGGTTTTGTGATAACCGGTTCAAAATCTTCAAAACAGCTTATTCGACCTAATCCAAAATGTCCATCTTGTAAAAGACCGGCAATATGGTAGGTAACTTCTAATTGATCCTTAGATATGCCATCATCAAGGAGAGTTATAATATGTCTTCTGAAAACATTTATGATACTCTCTACAGACATGTCATCATGAATCAAAAAGCTGCAATCGTTAATAATCTTTTCCGCCATTCCTCGGAAATTACCTAATCCGTCTGGTAAGTAAACTCCAGAGAACCCCACCATTACATTGTTGTTTACCTGGTATATTTTTTTTACATCATCAATCTGTACTCCAGTTTCTAACTGTGACCTCCGTCGATCAGCCACCATTACAGCAAAATTAGGGGAGGCAAATGCCGCTACCAATGTCATTAATAGTTACCTCCTCCACGGCTAGTAGCAAAAACTTGACTAAAAACAGATGCAACAATGCGCCCCAGTGAATTAACTGGTGTTATCTCTATTTCATGCCACCCGCGCTGCACTTTCCCGCTATCATCCTTAGACAAATACGGAATAATATCAAATCCATCTACGCTCGTAGTGAGGCCAGGAATGAGATTTCCATCTACTCTAACCTCAACTTTAGAAGGCGTTGGTCCTTTGAAAATACCAAACACCATATCGTGTGTATGGGGAGGAATATTTACTAGGTGTGAATGTTTAGGAATTACAACTTCATGAGTATGATCAATGAAATGAGAATGTGATAAAACATCATGTTCATGTGGTGGAATTGTTACTGAATGCAAATGCTGACCATCCCGGGTAATTGGTGGAGCGTAGTTTTTGTTGGCTTCATTTCCGTGATTGTGACTTCCTGCGGTTCCACCGTGATCATGGCTTCCCCCTTCAGAAGTTGGGTATGTTCCTCCCCCACCAGATGTAGCCATGCCCCGAACCACATTACCGCTCAAAATCATTCCACCAGCAACAAGATGACCATTTTGCACAATGGCACCATTCCCATCAATACTATAACCATTTCCGTTTAGCGTAGTAGGAACAGAAGCCCCGCCATCTTCTGTAGCTTTAATTATTGATCCACCATATTCAATAGATCTGGTATAACACAACCACTTATTCATATGATTTAATCTTCCTTTCCATTTAAATAATTTATCTTTTTTAGTTAAATTAACAGCCTAATAATCTCTACTTATTTCTTATTGTTTGCTGGCATTTGCCGACGACTAGGATTATCTATAAGCAATCACTGCAAAAGCGGCCATTTTCGGGTTACCCCCCTTTCATGAAAATTTTATCCGCGGTGTGAACGATGGACCCACGCCGGTCCCTGGCCGAAAAAAATCTGATCTCGAAGGGAGGGGGGGCTCCCCCCTAGCCACTTGCAAAGAAATTTTCATCTAACTTCACAGTGAGAGAGATACAATCTTCTAAAATGCCTGTTGCTTTAGTTTCATTATTCTTAAACTCATGATTAATAGCGTAGTGTTCTTTGCCATTAATCAGTAATTTAGCATTCAATACAAACTCTTCGATCATATGATCCTTAGCTATCTTTAAAGCTCCCTTATGGTTCGAACTTGTCGGTGTCACAAAACTGAAATCGCCACCTGCGTACACCAATTTACAATTTAACATTTTGGGAACCTCCCTTACTTGTATACATGAACACGTTCAATAAGCAGTTTATTAATAAAGTCAAAAACATCAATTCCTGCTCTAGTGATTCCCTTTAATCCTAGTTTTTCTTTATTCGTATCATTGAGGCGATTTGACCATGTACTAACATATGACTGGATACTTTTATTTTTCTTGTTCAGTTCTTCTAGAGCAGCCAAGCCTTTCATCATTTCCGTTCTCTGTCTTTCTAGCGCCTTATACAACGACTTTGTTTTCGACTCAATATCATTAAGCCGTTCTAATTGCCCCTCGATCTCTTCTGTAATCATTGATTGAATGACAGGATTGTTATGGTCTGATAAAGCTTCGATTATGTCTTTGCGTCTCTGTATTCTTTCAGCTACTTCCTTAATCTGATCATTAATGCTATCGATCTCATTACCAGTTGTACTGGTTATCGCTTCAATATACTGTTGCTTCAGTGTATCCATGATCTTGTTGTCCTGCTTTTGTTGTTCTCTTAATTCAGATAACCTTTTAGCTACCGCCTGTTGTTCTATATTAATTTTCTCGCTCAAGTTCATAGTTTTCATTTTCCATAAACCTCCTGAAATTGTTTTCTATATTCCTCTACATCCTTTGCCAATATTTCTATCTCATCGGCAATCCTGACCTCATGCTTATCACCGCATTGAATCAATAACGGTGGAAGGGGCTCGATGTTATCCCAATTTAAGTCCGCCAATCGCGGATCCTTTGCGTCCGTTGTACAGAACGTCAGCTTGTTAGCAGGACCGTTTGTCAGGCAGATTTCATAAACCCTGATTTTCCTGTAATCCTCGATAACGATAGAGTCACTAAGTCCCAGGGATCGGAACGACTCAGTCAAATTCTTCTCTTGTACTACGTTTCGCTCTTTCTTTATATTGGTGAAAGAAAGGGAACAATGTCGTAACGCCGCACGCTTTACCTTTTTGTACACGCTCCAACCAAACGGAGTGTTTGGAATGAGTTTGAAATATATTCCTGTGTCGGTCACCTGAATAAAGAGATTGTCGTTTGTTGATCCGAATGTCTTGGTGAAGTCATGAAATAGAGTCATGCCAACCAATTTATCAAAGCGTACCGACTCCCGATTTGTTTTTTGAGCAGTAAACGAGTCGTCCGAATTGACATCGATATAGCAGTCATTGAACGGCATAGCCATTCCATATATCGCTTTTTGAATTTTTTTCACCCTCTATCATGTGGATTTCTTTCCATTAGCTCTTTCCAAAAATCAAAATCATTTAGCGGTTCAATTTCCTCCTGAGGCTGCACCCTGTTCCTGATAATGTCATATCGCAAATTTAATCTTGACATAAACATATCCAACTGCTCAGGTTTCTTCTTGCTATACTCGTTAAATATGAGCCTAAGCAACGTTTCAAGTGTTCCGAACTTTGTTCCATCTGTTGACAGATAAAGAACATTACCTTCATAACGGATCTCAAAGCGCTTTACTTTCTTTTTCAATCGTATTCACCGTCTTTACCATGTTATTTATAAGAACAGCTCTTCAATCTCTGAGCAACATTTCACCTTCTCCATTAAGTCTTTAATAATCTCTTCTCTTGAAAAAGTACTTTCATTCTCACCCTTGATCGTTAGAACTAGGTCTAATAGTTCCTTCTTCAGCGAAATAACCATAATCAAAGTTAGGAGTTTACAATGGTCCGTTTTCACTAACCTCTTTTCTTTATGATGAATGCCATGTACTTATTTGCTTGCTGAACTGCAATATCAAAGGGAACATTGTCCACAATTGATTTAAGTGAAATAGATCGTTCCTTACCTGGTTGCCAAGTTTCGCGCCATGCGCTCCACTTACTACCATTCATCATGATGAAGACATGGCTGTTACTGTTGTACTGTGCTTCATATGCTTCACCGGAGATAAGAGGGAGGAATCCTGCCTTCTTAGCCCTTTTATCCATTTGCTCTATCTCGTTTAAACGAATTATTTCATTTGCTGTTGGCATGATTACCTTCCTCTCTGAAACTTTTATTTATATACCTCTGAAAAAGGGGATAAAGGGGAATTATCAAGTAATCCCTTGATACATAAGGCTTCTTAGGCGTTTCTTTTTCCTAAACTTAATCTGATTAAGTAGGGGATTAATTGAGATCACGCTATTTCACTAGATTGACTAAGCTCGATCAATCTCTTAGGTCTTCCTCTGCCTGGTATGGTCTTCACAGTAATAAGGCCGTTATCTTGCATCTTCTTTATAGCCCCTTGAAGCTCGTCACTTTTAACAGTCCCTTTGAATAGATCGTTAATATCAGTCAAAGTAAGCCCTTCTGACTTCTCCTTAAGCCTACTCAATATCTTGCTGATGATAGGATCATTAGTAAGTTCCTGTTCTCCAAAGATGAACGCCACCGATTTATAACAGTAATCCCATACAGCTAATGCAGCCTTTAGATGCTCCACTCGGACAACGTTTGACATGTCCAGCAAGGCGTATATGCAAGCCAAGCGCATTACGTAAGGAATAACCCGACTTGTTGAAGCTCCAATAATACCAGATGCATCACGTTGTAGAGGCTCATAGATACGTTCCCATAGCTTATTTGCTGCTTCATTACGTTCCATGGGCAGTGGATCGCCATTATTATCAACCGGCATTTCATTCATGGCATAATCACAAGCTTCCTTTATTCTGTCAACGATCGGCCCAACGTCTAACTTGTGGAACTCGCCACCGCTTGGTAATGATTTTGATTGCTGAACATACAGCCACAGGAAACGGTTCACAAACCCGTTATGAATCTCATTCCCAGTCAATAGCTTCCTAAGCTCCTCAGGTGTGATATGCCCTAGAATGGATATATGAGAGTTTGAAGCTTGCATTGGGTTCTTGGTTAATGTCCTTATCTCACCGTTGCCATCCCAAGCGTTACGGATTATTGCTGACAATGTATTACCATCCCTGCGCAATACGTTAAGGACTGAACCGAACTCACTTTCAACGACTAGCAAACGCTTGTCCTCAACACCTGAATCTGTGATAACTTCCTCATATTCACCTGTTGACTTTTTATCCTTGCCTTTGCCCTCTACAACTGGCCTTGATTCAATTACTTGATCCCTAACAGAATATATAAGTCCTTCTCCGCTTGATAATCCTGACTTCTTACGGGTATTGAACTCTACATCAGCGGCATTCATGAGCTTTAGAACTGGATCAAGTGACGTTCCCTTCTTCCCTCGAAAGGTTGCTCCAACCAGCACAGCAAACAGTCTCATACGATGTTTACCGCCTGATACAACAAAGTGTGGCCCATCACCAACCATGTTTCCGAACATTGTTATGAAATTGATAAGTACTGCAGCCGGATCAGCTTCAGTATGCGGATCAATGAACCTTACAATATCGCCAGCTAATCCATGTAAAGCTGGTTCACCTAACTTTCCATCAAATTCCGGTTTAGGATCAAAAATAAAATCAAAATCGGACTCGTCAAACTCATTTCGCTGTGATATATTGTTATTAAATTGAGTTTTATTAATGGGTTGTTTGTAAGCCACTACAACACCCTCTAACGCTTTACTTATCGTTCGTTGACAGTAGTCTTCGCGTTCCCATTTGTCACGCATCAAACCGCTGTTCCTGAACAAACGGTCAATTTGTTCAGGATTTTTTGTGTAGAAGGCAAGCATGTTACATAAGGCTTGTTCTGCTTCGCTCTGACTGTTGTAAGAACTCCACTTGCCAGAATATAACCTTTCAAATCTATCACCGTTTTTTGCCTTCCTAGCAAGCTCTATAATGACTTCATCATCTTGAACTGGTAATTCTGAATTATTCTTAATTAGGTCATTTTGTTTAGGGAATAAACGATCATACAACATGTTTAATTCCTGTTGACGTTCTTCTATTGTTAACGGTGAACCTTTCACATGATCACCAGTAACAACAAAGAAACGCTCCTGATCGTACATTTCAAATATCCCCGTTCGATTTCTTTCCCCTGGTACTCTTCCTTTGATAATTACGTGAATACCATTCTTGCTCTGGCTCCGTTCAGTATAGCTATTAAAATTAAGAATGATTTCCTTTACATCTTCTTTTATTTTTCCCTTAACAACACAATGGTCAATATCAATGCCAGTGAATGGATCGTTAGCTGCGAATACGTAGCCGATTCCAGACATAACCTCCGACTTTTGCTTATAGGCTTCCATGGCTTCTTCAAATGTTGACCAATGTTCTGGATTAGTGGTAGAAGCTCGTTCACCATCTAAGTTGTATGGAACTTTAGTCGCTTTATCACCTTCTCTGCGCTGTTCAAGTTTCCACAATACCCATTGTTTACGTTGCTTGAGCTCAACTGGTATGTTATTTACTAGCACTTAACCACCACCTATGCCTGTTTCGCTTGTAAATGTTCACCACGTAGCCAAGCTTCAATAACATCTCGGTGAAACAAGATCCGGTTCCGTACTCGAGCATGTGGAATCTGTCCCTCCCTAGCCATTGCATAAACCGTAGTTTGCGATACGCCGATTAGTTGAGCAGCTTCACTTACTGTTAATGTGATACGTTGCATTTACGCCACCACCTTGTTAATGGTTTTTAATAGATTCCCAATGATTTCGTCCTCTTTACCGATAGCGATATGATCCATGGACACGCCATAAGCTTTTAAGAGTCTAATGAATGGATCAAATTTTGCCTTTCCGCTGTCCTTCTCGTACTTTTTCAAAGTCTTCGGAGTAATGCCACCAAGTTCAGCAGCTTCCTTCAAAGATAATCCGCGATTTAAACGAGCCATTTTCAATGTGATTTGATACATGTGAATCGCCCCCGTTATTCGTTATTCCGACTTGCCTAATATAACGATCCATTCGCCGTCTTCATCTAACCAATGATCCTTTAGACCATATCCGTCTCTGATATGATTTAAGATCGTATCAAATTCAAGAACTAACTCCACACTGTCATTGCACGGATCTAATCTGAACTTAATGTCTTCTTCCCGTTCCCGGATCGCCTTGGCTGCGTTTTTTATTTTTCCAAGAACATTATCAAACGTTTCCATGTCATGATTGAATAGGTTTGAAAGAATTGTTCCCACAACTGGTGTAAGCTCCTGTTCTACATCAAAGTCTGTCAATTTCCCTTGTTCGGCCTTGTCCAGTACATCCAGGCATTCGCGAATTGGTAATACACCCAAATTCTCCTGTAGGTACTCCGCATAAGTCATTTTTTCGATTCCCATTGATTAACCGCCCTTCCAAATAAGATAAATACTCTTATCAATTTGCTCAGACATCTGATCATTTTGATATCTATAAGATACCAGAAGGAAAATAATGTGTCAAGATAATATGTTGTATATATTGAGCAAATTGTATATACTTTAAAGCAAAATAGAGTGAATGGGTGATAAAATATGATAAAGTGTAACCTGGCAGTTTTGTTAGCTGAAAGAGGAATGAACATTTCCGAATTGTCTGAAAGAACCGGGCTTTCTAGAAATACGCTAAGTGCTCTCCAAAACAATACAGGGAAAGGAATTCAATTCGACACAATGGATTCGATTTGCAAATTTTTAGATATCACCCATTGCGAATTATTTACATATGCCGATGTAGGGTTTAATGGTATTTTTACACACCCTAATAAAAAACAGATCCATTATGATTCTCATGGATTATTAAATATCGTTAAATATTCAGGGTTTTACGAAGTAGAAATTTTCTATAACGAAACAGTAATTAAAATGCAAGGACTATTAAATACAGACACTTATCCCAGATTCACACATGTTGTTTTCTCAGTTAAAGATAAAGCCCGTCTCGAGAAGATCCCCTTAATTTTCAGACAAGAAATATTCAACGATATAATTGACATCGCATTCAACGAAATAAATGTTTCATACGATCTTCCGATTAAGATAGAAAAAAACTCTGTTGGAATTAAATTTTTAGATGATGATTTTATAAAAAAAGAAATAAGGGATTTTATTATTTCTCAGGATGGAGAAATAGACGAATTTTTAGAACAATCTTAGTGTTTAATCCCCTACTTAATCAGATTAAGTTTAGGAAAAAGAAACGCCTAAGAAGCCTTATGTATCAAGGGATTACTTGATAATTCCCCTTTATCCCCTTTTTCAGAGGTATATAAATAACCGCTATCTAAGGAGAATGGATTTGATATGAGTTCAATCGACTTGATTTATGTACTAATTGAAGAAATTAAAAAGAACATAAAAGAGGAAGTAAAAAGGGAACTGAGGGCTGAGTTAAGAGCATCTATTAAGAATGAAATTATTAGGGATTTAAAGGCTGATTCAATGGAATTAGATCAACAATACGATGAAATCATGAATGTGGATCAAGCAGTCTTGTATCTAAAGACATCTAAATCAACAGTTTTCAGAATGACTAAATCCAAAGAAATTCCTAGTTATAAAATGGGTCAACGTAGATTCATAAAAAAATGCGATCTTGACCGTTACATTGAGGGGAAAATAAAAGAGGGTATTACAAAATAATTTCGTAAATTCGTTTGTTGCGTATACATAGTACAAAGTAAAGGAGTGAATGAAATGGCTAATATAAGACAGCGTGGAAAAAACTCGTATGAATTTACTGTAAGTACTGGAAAAGGGCCGAATAATAAGTATGGACGAGAGACTACAACTATAGAAGTTACCGAGAAAATGAGTCCAAAAAAGTTACAAGAGTATCTTGAATATGAATACGCAAAGTTTAAAGAAGAAGTGAAAAGCGGTAATTATATTAAGCCGAGCAAAAAGACATTTGAAGAGTTTATTCCAATGTGGAAAACACATTATGCTATTTCCAAACTTTCTCCGACAACTTTAGAGACATATGAAGCTCATATAAATTCCAGATTAATTCCAGCCTTCGGTTATATGCAACTCGATCAAATAAAGCCTGGACATATCCTAGATTTTCTAAAACAATTAGAAAGTCCTGAAGCACGACTAAACAAGCCTAAACATAATAATGAAAATGAAGAGTCACCGGTTGAAGTATCTGCTTTAGACTTTGAAACTATTGGATACATCTATCGCGTTCTTAAAAATATATTCTCAAGAGCTACAGACTGGAAAATGATCCTTTCCAATCCTATGGAGGGGATAAAAAAACCTACAGCTCCTATTGAGATTAGAAAACAAAAACAACTTGAGCAGAAGAACAATCCGCAGTACTATAATGAAAAGGAAGCGCAAGACGTTGTAGAAGCTCTCTATAGTGAGTCACTTAAGTGGCGCTTGTTTATTCTTGGATCTATGCTTGGAGGTTTTCGAAGGGGTGAACTTGTTGCATTAGAATGGCCACAAGTATCTTTTGAAGAAAATAGCTTTTCGATTGAAAATAATATCCCTTTAACTAAAAAAGGGAAGGCTATTGAAAAAGACCCTAAATCATTAAGCTCTATTCGATCTGTAGACATGCCAGAATGGTATATGGAGGAAATGCAGCTCTACCTTCAAGAATGGGAAGAAGAAAAGGAGTTACTAGGGGATAAATGGGCCGGAGAAGACCGAAGATTTGTCTTCCACAATGGAAAGGGAGAAGCCTATTATTATAAGCATCCTTCCCGTTGGTGGGAGCGTTTTTGTAAACGTCACAATTTACGATACATAAAGTTCCATGGACTTAGGCACAGTATGGGGACTCTTCTTATTGAAGATGAAGACGAATCAATGATAGATCCCCTTTTAATTGCCATACAAAAAAGACTTGGGCATTCTAGGTTATCAACCACTTCAGATATTTATGTCCATGTCACAAAGAAAGTAAGAAAAAAGACTACAGCGAAATTCGAGAAATTTTCACGTAAAAACATTGTTTCTCCTGAACCATCTCCCGATACTACAGAATAATTATTGACGCAAAATTGACGCAAAAAATGCCGCAAAATCATATAAAAACATGGTAAACCATAATAACGATATTTTAAAAAACCTTGATATACTGCGGTATACAGCAAACGTTGATAATTCTTAATAAGTACCTTGTTACTTTGACAGGGTAGGGGTCAGTGGTTCGAGCCCACTACAGATCATCTGATAAAAACCCTTGAAGCATATAGCTTCAGGGGTTTTTTGTTTTCTTTCGGATTTTATCTATTTATAGGTATTGGGGTCTGAATGGGGGCTAAGTCCCTACTTAATCTGACAGTCTAGTTGGATCAATTCCTTGCGGGAATGTTTCTTCAAAGCAATTCTTCTTTTCGTATAAGTCGTACCAAGCTTCTGCAATATGATCTGGATCTCCAGCAGTCCCTGCCTGTATGAATGTTCCGATTGATAGATGTCCGACATAAATTCCTTTTTCTTTTAATTCATTGTAAAGGTTCGTTGCATAATTACGAAGACCGGACATGACGATTCCGACATTTCCTATAGACGGCAATGGAAACATTGCAGATAAGCCTGTTGTAAAAAGAATTGCTCCCGAACGATTCTTTATCATGTCGGGTAATACTTCGTTGACAGCAAGAATGGCAGGCAGTATATGGCCATTTACTTGTTCTAAGACGTTTTCAGGTGTTGTTTCCAACACATGTCTAAAAATACCCGGTCCTGAATAAGGGCTATATTCGAGCACATCAATATGGCCAAAATCTTGTTTAGCAGCTTGTAAAGCTTGCTTAAGAGCTGGCAAATCCGTAACATCTGCGACATAAGACTTCGCTTCAATATTTAGCTTGTTCAGTTCACTTATGATCATCCCCAATTTCTCAGGGTTACGTGCAATGGCAGCTACCTTAAAGCCTTTCTCACCGAACTTTTTTGCAAGTGACAATCCCAACCCAGGTCCCGCACCAATAATTGCAATTGTTTTCATTTCTCCATAACCCCTTCCAATAATTGAACAGTATTTTTGTAAAGTCGCTGAGCATTTTCTCTGTCGAAAGTTTTCTTTGTCAGACTTACTTCTTTTCGTTGGATATAAGCCATTAAATTAGGCTTTGGCGGCTTGTCCAACTACTCAATAATTGGAATGATGGCTTGATCGACCGGTTTACCTATTATTTTGAAAATGAGCTTCGTGAACAGCTTTTTCATTGGGTTTTCAATCGTTTCCAACATACCCGTGGTCTGTACAGCCCATGGGTTGAAGAGAACATACTTGATCTTTTTGACCGTATCCGTGTCGGCAAAAGCAACGCCGAGCAAATCATTCAACCGGCTGCCGTGATACCGGGCTT